>JAIETR010000011.1 GCA_019745075.1 Qipengyuania sp. | reverse complement strand
GGGGCTCGGGGCGGGACCGTTCGAGGGGGCATGGAGCCATCCGCACGCGCTCGCCCAATCGCGCCATTTCCTCGGCCAGCGGGGGATCGCGGGCCTCAGCTATGCCGACACTGCGGGCGCCGCGGCGCTGGTGGCCGAGCGCGGCGACCCGGCGATGGCGGCGATCGCCCCGCCGCTCGCCGCCGAACTCTACGGCCTCCAGATCGTCGAGCGCGAGGTCGAGGACGCGCACGACAACACCACCCGCTTCGTGGTGCTGGCCAAGGAGCCGCTCGACCCCGCCTCCTTGGCCGGGCAGGACGCGATGACGACCTTCATCTTCGAGGTCCGCAACGTCCCCGCCGCGCTCTACAAGGCGCTCGGCTGCTTCGCCACCAATGGGGTCAACATGACCAAGCTCGAAAGCTACCAGCAGGGCGCGAGCTTCGCGGCGACGCGGTTCTATTGCGACATCGAAGGCGCGCCCGGCGATCCGCGCGTGGACGCGGCGCTGGAGGAGCTGGACTTCCAGGTCAGCGAACTGCGCCTGCTTGGAAGTTACAGGCGGGCGAGGAAGCGGGGGTAGTGGCTCGCCGGGCTTGATACGGCGATGGCGCAGGCGCTCAACGCCGTTTCGCCATGAGATGTTTCGCCAGCGCGTGATATGCCGGCAGCGAGGTCGGATCGATGCCGACGTTCCCGGCGATATGGTGCGAGGCGAAGCGGGCGATGACCATTTCGGCCTTTGGATCGATGTAGATCGCCTGGCCGTGGATACCGCGTGCGGTGTAGGCGGCGTGCTCGTTGTGCGTGAACCACCACTGGTTGGCGTAGCTGCCACCCGGCAGCGTCGTGTAAGTCGTTTTGGCGAAGCGCTCGGGGTCGCCGCCCTTGGCGATTCTGGCGACGACTGCGGCGGGGACGATCTGCTGGCCGTTGAACTTGCCGCCAAGCCGCATCGTCTCGCCGAAGCGCGCGAGATCGCGGAGGCGCGGATTGAACCCGCCCGCCGCGAACACCGTGCCAGCTGGATCGATCAGCATATAGGCGTCGCCTTCCGCGCCGATCTTGTCCCAGATGCGCTCGCGCAGCACCTCCTGAGGCGGCTTGCCGGTAACGCGCGCGATCAGCCAGCCGACGACGTCCGTGTTGATCGAACGGTAGGTGAAGCGCTCGCCGTGCTCGCCCTGTTTGGCGATGGTGGCGAGATAGGCGTAGGTACCGCTTGCGCCCTTGTAGTCCGCCGGGCGCGGCATGAAACCGGCGGCCCGCGCATGATCCATGAACTGTGAATTGGGATCGCCATACACTTCCGAAAACTTGAGCGCGGTCGTCATGTCGAGGACTTGCTGAACGGTCGCATCGGCGAAGCCGCTATCCTTGAGCTCGGGGATATAGCGGTCGACCCGTGCATTGGCGTCGAGCTTGCCTTCCTCGATCAAGGTCGCGGCGATTGTCCCGAAGAACGATTTGGTGACCGAGAACGCCATGTGCGGGCGCTCGGGTTTCAGCGCGCCGAAATAGCGTTCGTAAACGATCCGCCCCTTGTGCAGCACGACGATACCGTCGGTGTAATTGGCGGCGAGCGATTGCTCCCAAGTCATCGGCTGCGTGCCACCGATCGGCATGAAGCTGATCGCGTCGATGTCCTTGCGCTCTGCGCGCGGGAGCTTGCTGACCGGGCCCGCGCCGCGCGCGATGTCGGTGGTCGGCGCCAGCTCGCGCCAATGCGACAGGCTCCAGCGCCACTGCGGGTATTTGAACGCACTGCCGTCGTCGAATCGGATGATCTTGTCCGCTGGGGGTGGTTCGCCTTGCATCCAGCCCTGCGCGACCGGGTCGCTCGCCGCGGCGTCGGGAACGGGACCTGTCTGCGCGCTCGCCATCGATCCGACCAACGCCAGGCAAATTGCTAACCTCAACATAGATGTCCCCCCGCTTCGAATTACAAGTAGCGCCGATTGGCCGAACTTCGCATGAGCAGACCCCTAGAGGTTGAGCGGGGGCGAAGGCAATCTGCAAGCTTCGGCCGCGAACCCTACTCGTCCTTGTAGATCGCGACCTGGTTCACCCCGGCGCTGGTCGCGCGGCCGCGGTACATGCCGCTCGCCTCGATGCCGAACACCGCATCGCCGTTGGCGCCGACCACGATCACCCCGCCATCGCCGCCCAGCCTGGCGACATCGGCCAAGGTGGCGTCGGCGGCCGCCTGCGCGCTTTCGCCCTTCATCGCCATGCGCGCGCAGAGCGTGCGGGCGACGCCGACACGGATGAAATACTCCCCCCATCCGGTCGCCGAGACCGCGCAGACGCCGTTCTCGGCATAGGTTCCCGCGCCGATGATCGGCGCGTCGCCGATGCGGCCCCAGCGCTTGCCGGTCATCCCGCCGGTCGAGGTTCCAGCCGCGAGGTTGCCGTGGGTGTCGAGCGCCACCGCGCCGACCGTGCCGAATTTGATATCGACGTCGAGCGCGGTGACCTTGCCGGTCTTGACCTTCTTGAGCGCCTCGAGCCGCTCGGGCGTGTCGAACCAGCTGTTGGGGACAAGTTCGAGCCCCTTTTCGCTGGCGAACTGCTCGGCGCCCTTCCCCGCCAGCATCACATGCGGACTGTCCTCCATGACCTTGCGCGCCAGCAGGATCGGGTTGCGGACCGTGGTCACCCCCGCAACCGCGCCGGCCGCGCGCGTGCGCCCGTCCATGATCGCGGCGTCGAGCTCGTGCGCGCCGTCCCAGGTATAGACCGCGCCCTTGCCGGCGTTGAACTTGGGATCCTCCTCGAGAAGCCTGACCGCCGCGGTGACGGCGTCGAGCGAGGTGCCGCCCGCCGCCAGCACCGCCTTGCCCGCATCGAGCGCCGCCTGAAGCGCGGCGCGGTAGGCGGCGTCCTTCTCGGTCGTCATGTCCTTGCGCTCGAGCGTCCCCGCCCCGCCGTGGATCGCGATCGACCAGCGTGGCTCCGCGTTCTGAGCCATCGCCGCGCTTCCCCCTGCCATCGCCACCAACAGCGGCGCGATCATCCCGATGAGTTTTTTCATGCCCCCTGCTTAGCACCGGCGCGGCGGCTCACAAGTGCCCTTCCCAAGCCGCTTCGCCCGCGCCAAGAGAAACCCATGCAGATGCGCCCCGCCACCATCGCCGATGTGCCCGAGCTGGCCGCGGTCGGCCGTGCCACCTTCACCGATGCCTTCGGTCATCTCTATTCCCCCGCCGACCTCGCAAGTTTCCTCGCCCAGTGGCGCTCGCCCGAGCGCATCGCGGCGAATATCCGCGATCCAGCGACCGGCGTCACCGTGGTCGAGGACGGCGGGGAGATCGTCGCCTATTGCACCACCGTTTATGGCAAGGGTTTCGACGAGCGGCCCGATCCCAAGCCGGTCAGGCCGGCCTATCTCGCCCAGCTCTATTGCACGCCGACCGCGACCGGGCGCGGGATCGGCGCCGCACTGATGGACGATGTCGTCGCGGAAGCGCAGCGCCGCGGCTGCGACGCCATTCAGCTCTCGGTCTTCAGCGGCAACCAGGGCGCACAGCGGTTCTACGCGCGCTATGGCTTCGTCAAGGTCGCCGACATTCATTTCCAGGTCGGCGAGCAGCTCGACGAGGAATATCTGTTCGAGAAGCAGCTGAGGGAGAAATCCGCATGAGTCGGTTCGGATTCGCCAGCACCGCCGACGAGGTGCTCGAGGGCAAGGACTTGTCGGGCCGCACGATCCTCGTCACCGGTGGCTATTCGGGGCTCGGTCAGGAAACAGCGCGGGCGCTGGCGGCCAAGGGCGCGCACGTCATCCTGTCGGGGCGCGACGCGACCAAGCTCTCGGCCGCCGCCGACGAGGTCGCGACCATGACCGGCGCCAGGGTCGATACGCTGGTGTGCGATCTCGCCTCGCTCGCCTCGATCCGCGCCGCGGGCGAGGAGGCGCGCGAGCGCTTCGCTCACATCGACGTGCTGATCAACAACGCCGGCGTCATGGCCGCGCCGCCGGGCCGCACCGCCGACGGCTTCGAAACGCAGTTCGGCACCAACCATCTCGGCCATTTCGCACTCACGCGGGAATTGATGCCACTGATCGAGAAGGGCAGCGCGCAGCGCATCGTCAACCTCTCGAGCAGAGGCCACCACCTCGACCGGGTCGATTTCTACGATCCCAACTATCGCAATCGCGATTACGACAAATGGAAGGCATACGGGCAGTCCAAGACCGCCAATGTGCTGTTCACGCGGGGCCTCGAAGACCGCTTCGGCGGCCAGGGCATTCACGCCTATGCCGTCCATCCCGGCGGCATCCAGACCAATCTGGGGCGCCACATGAGCGAACAGGACCGCGACTGGATCGCGGACCGGATGAGGAAGCAGGCCGAGGAGAGCACCGAGCACTCCCCGCAGGGCTGGAAGACCATCCCGCAGGGTGCGGCCACCACCGTCTGGGCGGCAACCGCCGAGGAACTGGAGGCGCGCGGCGGGCTCTATGCCGAGGATTGCCATGTCGCCGCGATCGACGATGCCAATCCGGTGGGCGGCGTACGGTCCTACGCGCTCGACCGCGGTAACGCCGACAGGCTGTGGGCGCTCAGCGAGGATCTGACGGGTGCGAAATTCCCGGCCTGACGCCGGTCACACCCATTTGCGGCTCCTGAAAATCGCCAGAATCAACAGCGTGATCGCAAGGCTGGCGCCGACCACCCCCCAGAACGCCAGCGGGTGCGCGGCCATCGGAATGCCCGCGACATTGGTGCCGAGCAGGCCGGTGAAGAAGGTCAGCGGCAGGAATACCCCCGCCATCACCCCCAGCTTGTAGGTCGCCTCCTGGCCGATCGCCTGGGCGCGGGCGCGCAGCTCGTCCTGCAGAACGACCGCGCTCTCCTTGCTGATCTCGATGTCGTCGAGATGGCGGCGCAGCCGCGCGATCGACTCGGCGATCTCGCGCCGGTCGTGCGGCTCGAACCAGTCGGGGGCGTCGCGGCTGATCTGCTCGAGCGCCTCGTGCTGGGGGGAGAGGTGACGCTGCAGCGCCAGGCATTCGCGGCGGATGTCGGCGATCCGCCGCGCGCGTTCCTCCATCTTTTCGTCCGCGCAGTCGTCCTCGAGCCGGTCGATGGTGGCGTTGATGTCGATCACCGCGCCGCCAAGGTGATCGATCATCAGCTCGGCGATCAGCGTGATCATCGCCCCGGCATCGCGGGGGCCGACGCCGCGATCGAGCATGTCGCGCACTTCGTTGGGGCTCTGCTGCGGCGCGCGCCGCAGCGTCAGCACGCGCTGCCCGTCGCTCCACAGCTGCATGGAAATCATGTCCTCGGGCTCGGCGCCGGGGTTGAAGTTGAGGTCGCGCAGCGTCGCCACCAGAGTCTCGCCCTCGCGGAAGGCGCGCGGACGCGATTGGTTGGAGACCAGCAGCTCGGCGGTCGGCTCGGGCAGATCGAGCTTGAGACGCAGCCACTCCTCGAGCCCGGGACGGGCGCGGTCGAGGTGGAGCCACAACACCTCCTCGGCGTCGGCGGGGGTCCAGCCCTGCGCTTCCTCCCAGCCGATGGCGCGCGCGCCGCCCGCACCGTCGAACACACGCCCGAACAGCAGCGGCGGTTCGGTTTCGGAAGAAGGCGTGACCATGGTGCGTGCGTCCATCGCGCCCCTATGCCGCAAGTGCGTGGGGCTGCATATGCCCAATGCGCGAGCCATTCAGCCCGTGCGGCGCCGCATCGGCAGCCTGGCGGCGCGGCTGGCCGTCATTGCTCCTTCATCGGAGCGACCCTATAACGGCGGTTATGTCCGCAATCCGTCCCTGGCGCACGATCGAGCGCCGCATCAGCCGCCAGATCATGGTCGGCAGAGTGCCGGTCGGCGGCGATGCGCCGATCACCGTCCAGACCATGACCAACACCCCGACCGAGGACGTGACGGCGACGATCGACCAGATCCGGCGCTGCGAGGAGGCGGGGGCGGACATCGTCCGCGTGTCCTGCCCCACCGAGGAATCGACCCGCGATTTCGACAAGATCACGCGGGCCGCGGCCATCCCGATCGTCGCCGACATCCATTTCCACTACAAGCGCGCGCTCGAGGCCGCGGACAAGGGCGCGGCCTGCCTGCGGATCAATCCCGGCAATATCGGCTCCAGCGAGCGCGTCGCCGAGGTGGTACGCGCGGCCAAGGCCAACGGCTGCGCGATCCGTATCGGCGTCAACGCCGGTTCGCTCGAGCGCGATCTGCTCGAGAAATACGGCGAGCCCTGCCCCGAGGCGCTGATCGAGAGCGCGCTCGACCACATCAAGCTGCTCCAGGACCACGACTTCCACGAGTTCAAGGTGGCGGTGAAGGCGAGCGACGTGTTTCTCGCGGTCGCCGCCTATCACGGGCTCGCCGAGGCGGTCGATTGCCCACTCCACCTCGGCATCACCGAGGCGGGCGGGCTGATCGGCGGCACCGTCAAGTCGAGCATCGGCATGGGCAGCCTGCTGTGGGCGGGGATCGGCGACACCATCCGCGTCAGCCTCTCCGCCGAGCCCGAGCAGGAGGTGCGCGTCGGCTTCGAGATTTTGAAGGCGCTCGGCCTCAGGACGCGCGGCGTGCGCGTGGTCTCCTGCCCCAGTTGCGCGCGGCAGGGCTTCGACGTCATCCGCACGGTCGAGGCGCTCGAGGAGCGTTTGAGCCACATCAAGACGCCCTTGTCGCTCTCGGTGCTGGGCTGCGTGGTCAACGGCCCCGGCGAGGCGCGCGAGACCGACATCGGTCTCACCGGCGGGGGCGGCGGCAAGCACATGGTCTATCTCTCGGGCCTCAAGGACCACCATGTCGAGGATGCGCACATGCTCGACCACATCGTCGGTCTGGTCGAGGCCAAGGCCGCCGAGATCGAGGCCGCGAAGATCGAGGCCGAGATGAGCGACGCCGGACAAGCCGACAGCGTGGCCGAGGCCGCGGAATGATCCGCTCCATACTGCAGGAATTTCTCGCCGTGCTGCGCGACGGGTTTCGCATCTGGCGGCTCGCGCTGCTCATTCCCCTGCTGGTGGCGATCCCCGAGGCGATCCAGCATGTCGCCGAAATCAGGATCGGCATGTTCGAGAACATCGAACAAGCGCGCGCGGTGGCGGACGATCCGCGGCGGATGGTCTGGGGCTATCTCAAGGTCGCCGGTCTGGTCGTCGCGATCCTCGCCGCCGCCCGTTTCTGGGGCGCCGCGGCGCGCGGCGAGCGGTGGTGGGACTTGCGCGGGCTGGCCGGGCGCCCGCTGGCGCTCGGCCTTGCGGGGTGGGCGCTTGCGGCTCTGCCGGGCCTGTTGCTCCAGTCCGTTATCGGCGAAGAGCAGGCGATGTGGCTCGACATGCTCCTGACGCTAGTCACCTGGAACTGAAGTAAGTTCCATACTATTCTTCTGTCATAGTGGCAGGAGGGACGGGCATGGCCAAG
>JAIETR010000068.1 GCA_019745075.1 Qipengyuania sp. | reverse complement strand
GGTCCCTTCGCTCCCGCGGCCGGCCCCCCCCCCCGCCGGCCCGGCGCGCGCCCCCCCCCCCCCCCCCCCCCCCCCCCCCCCCCCACGGCGCAGCCCCCCTCCGACCCGCCCGCTGGCGCGGCCGGCCCACCTCCCCCAGAGGGGGAGACTCTGAAGCTCGCCAACGCCTTCGTCTGCACCGCCAATATCGCCGCGGCGGACGGCGGCGCGGCGATCGTCGAGGGCAACCGCCGCGTCCTCGCCGCGCGCCTCTCCGATGCGCGCTTCTTCTGGGAGCAGGACCGCAAGACCTCGCTCGCCGAACACGCCACGAAGCTCGAACGGATCACCTTCCACGAGAAACTCGGCACCGTGGCGGACAAGGTCGAGCGGGTGGCGAAGCTGGTGCGGTGGCTGGTCGAGGAGGGCATCGTCGGCCCAGATGTGAGTCCCCGCGCAGGCGGGGACCTCCCGCCGGATGGCGCTCCCTCGCCTGAGGTCCCCGCCTTCGCGGGGACTCAGGAAGAGCTTGCGCAACTCGCTTACGACGCCGCCAAGCTGTGCAAGGCGGACCTCGTCACCGAGATGGTCGGCGAGTTCCCCGAGCTCCAGGGCGTGATGGGCGGCTACTACGCCCGCGCCGAGGGCCTCGACCCCCAAATCGCCGACGCCATCCGCGATCACTACAAACCCGTCGGCCAGGGCAACGAGGTGCCGACTGCGCCAGTGACAGTGGCGGTGAGCTTGGCGGACAAGCTGGATACGTTGGTTGGATTTTTCGGGGTTCGGCAGCCACCAACCGGTTCCAGCGACCCATTTGCACTCAGGCGGGCAGCTCTTGCTGTAATCCAGTTGCTCTCGACCAACGGAATCCGGCTGAGCTTACGCCCTTTCCATGCTCACGCCTTGCGCGACCACGTAACTCGCTGGGTCTTTGCGGAGATGAAGAAGCAGGCGGATGCGGATGTCGAAGCGCTTGGACGCGCTGGAACTTCGGCGCATCTAGTGACTGACCCAGCTTACCGGGCCAAGTTTTTGGCTCGTTCTGATGTCAAAGAGTTTGTCGACGGATTCGGGCAGTCGGATGCGCCCTTCCTTGCTTTCTTCGCCGACCGCCTCAAGGTCCAGCAGCGCGAGGCTGGCGTCCGGCACGATCTGATCGATGCGGTGTTCGCTTTAGGCGGGGAGGACGATCTGGTCCGCCTGCTGGCAAGGGTGAAGGCATTGCAGCACTATATCGAAACCGCCGAGGGCGCGGACCTGCTCGCCGCCTACAAGCGCGCGGCCAATATCTTGCGCAAGGAGAACTGGGAAACCAACTCCGTTCGTGTCGAGCGTAGTCGAGACACAGCGCGTGGCATCTCGACTTCGCTCGATGCGAACGGGGAGGGGGCGCCAACCGCACCCCTTAACACCCAGGGCATCGCGCGCACCGGAGAGGAGGACCCGTTGGCGATGGTCGACGATCCGGACATGGCCTCCGTCGTCGCTGCACAGCTCGCGCAGAACCGCGAGAAAACACTTTCCTACACGCCCGAAGATGCGGAGACTGCGCTGATCGCGGCGTTGGATTCGGCCGAGCCGACCGCCAGTGCGGCGATAGAGGCGGAGAATTTCGCCGCCGCCATGTCGGCGCTCGCTACCTTGCGCGCGCCCATCGACCGTTTCTTCGACGAGGTGACCGTGAACGACCCCGATCCCGCCAGGCGCGCCGCGCGGCTTGGCCTGCTCGCACGCTTCCGCGATGCGGTCCACCGCGTCGCGGATTTCTCGCGGATCGAAGGATGACGGCTGCTGGAGGGGCAATCTGTCACCTTGCGTCCATATTCGCACGGAATTTCAAGGCATTGTTCCGGGTGACAGTCGGTTGACAGGTGTCACCCTGTCAGTCCGCGGAGAACAGGGATTTCAAGGTTCATGAGCGGGACGGTCTTCACTTTTGGCGGCACCCTTCGACAGGCTCGGGGCGAGCGGGTGGAGATGGACCCGCGCCAGAAGGACAAGGCCGTGGTCGGGGGGAAGGGCGCCAATCTCGCCGAGATGGCCAGCATCGGCCTGCCGGTGCCGCCGGGCTTCACGATTCCGACCGAGGAATGCCTGCGCTATCTGGCGGAGGGCGGGGCATTCCCCGAGGGCCTCCAGGCCGAGGTCGCCCAGGCGCTGACCCACATCGAGACCAGTGTCGGCAAGCGCTTCGGCGATGCCGCCGACCCGCTGCTGGTCTCGGTCCGGTCGGGCGCGAAAATCTCGATGCCGGGGATGATGGACACGGTCCTCAACCTCGGCCTCAACGATGCGACCGTCGAGGGATTGGCGGCCACATCCGGGGACGCGCGCTTCGCCTGGGACAGCTACCGCCGCTTCCTGCAAATGTATGGCGACGTTGTGCTCGGCGTCGATCACGGGTTGTTCGAGGAAGCGCTCGAGATCGCCAAGGAAGACCTCGGGCTCGACGCCGACACCGACCTCGGCGCCGACGACTGGCGCGCGCTGGTGAGCGAGTACAAGCGCATCGTGCGCGAGGAATTGGGACGAGATTTCCCGCAGGACCCGCACGAGCAGCTGTGGGGCGCGATCCGCGCGGTGTTCGACAGCTGGGACAGCGAGCGCGCCAAGGTCTATCGCCGCCTCAACGACATCCCGCGCGATCTCGGCACCGCGGTCAATGTCCAGGCGATGGTATTCGGCAATATGGGCGAAACCAGCGCCACCGGCGTCGCCTTCACCCGCAACCCCTCGACCGGCGAGAAAGCCTATTACGGCGAGTGGCTGGTCAACGCGCAGGGCGAGGATGTGGTCGCCGGCATCCGCACGCCGCAATATCTGACCAGGGCCGCGCGCGAGCAGGCGAACGCCGTGCCGCTGTCGATGGAAGAGGCGATGCCCGAGGCCTATGGCGAGCTCGCCCGCACCTTCGAACTGCTCGAGGCGCACTACCGCGACATGCAGGACATCGAGTTCACCGTAGAGCGCGGCAAGCTGTGGATGCTACAGACCCGCAGCGGCAAGCGCACCGCCAAGGCCGCGCTCAAGCTGGCGGTGGACATGGTGGGCGAAGGGCTGATCGGCGAGGAGGAGGCGATCCGGCGCGTCGACCCGATGGCCCTCGACCAGCTTCTCCATCCGACGCTCGACCCGGAGGCCAAGCGCGACGTGCTGACCACCGGCCTGCCGGCTTCGCCCGGTGCGGCGTCGGGCAAGATCGTGCTCGATGCGGATACCGCCGAACAATGGGCGGGGCGGGGCGAGACGGTGATCCTGGTGCGGGTCGAGACCAGCCCCGAGGACATCCACGGCATGCACGCCGCCAAGGGCATCCTCACCGCCCGCGGCGGGATGACCAGCCACGCCGCGGTGGTGGCGCGCGGGATGGGGCGGCCGTGCGTCTCGGGCGCCTCCGCCATCTCGATACGGCGTGAGGATCGCACGCTAACCATCGGCAGTCGCGAGCTTTCCGAAGGCGACGTCATCACCATCGATGGCTCGACGGGGCAGGTGATGGCGGGCGAGGTAGCGACCATCGAACCCGAGCTCGCCGGCGATTTCGGCGTGTTGATGGAATGGGCCGACCGGCACCGCCGCATGAAGGTGCGCACCAATGCCGAGACCGAGGCCGACTGCCGCATGGCGCGCCAGTTCGGGGCCGAGGGCATCGGGCTGTGCCGCACCGAGCACATGTTCTTCGACGCCGCGCGGATCAGCGCGGTGCGCCAGATGATCCTGGCCGATAGCGAGGCCGGACGGCGCGCCGCGCTGGCCAAGCTGCTGCCCGAGCAGCGCGCGGACTTTGCCGCCATTTTCAGTGTGATGGCCGGACTTCCCGTCACCATCCGCCTGCTCGATCCGCCGCTCCACGAGTTCCTGCCGCATGGCGAGGAGGAGTTCGCCGACCTGGCCGAGGCAACCGGGCGCGGGGTCGTTCATCTGAAGCGCCGCGCCGCGGAACTGCACGAGTTCAATCCCATGCTCGGCCACCGCGGCTGCCGGCTCGGGATCACCTTCCCCGAAATCTACGAAATGCAGGCCCGCGCGATCTTCGAGGCGGCCTGTGCCGTCGAAGGGCAGGCGCCGGTCCCCGAAATCATGATTCCGCTGGTGGCGACCAAGCGAGAACTCGAGCTTTTAAAGGCGCTTATCGACCGCACCGCGGAAGCCGTCTTCGCCGAGACCGGCAGGCGCGTGGAGTATCTTGTCGGGACCATGATCGAGCTGCCGCGCGCCGCGCTGATGGCCGGCGAGATCGCGCGGGAAGCGGAGTTCTTCTCCTTCGGCACCAACGACTTGACCCAGACCACGTTGGGCGTGAGCCGCGACGATGCCGGGCGTTTCCTCGGCGAATATGTCGAGAAGGGCATTTTCGCCCGCGATCCGTTCGTCAGCCTCGATGTCGAGGGAGTGGGGCAACTGCTTGAAATGGCTGCGGAACGAGGGCGCGCCGCGCGGCCGGAAATCAAGCTCGGCATTTGCGGCGAGCATGGCGGCGATCCCGCCTCGATCGCCTTCTGCGAGCAGGTCGGGCTCGACTACGTCAGCGCCTCGCCCTATCGCGTTCCGATCGCCCGATTGGCGGCGGCGCAGGCTAGTCTTTCCAGGCAGTTAGCGTGACAATCTCGAAACGCTCCGAGGTCTTCCCGTCCTCCTCCGCCGGTGCCGCGAAGGCCGCTCGAGCGCTGGCAAGCGCCTGTTTTCCCAGCGCCGGCGCCCGGTCGGCCAGCGCGCTGCCGAGCCCCTGATCGCGCAGATCGTTCAGGAGGCGAGCTAGATCACGAACCCGCACATCGAGAACATGAACATCGACGACATGCCGCACGAAACCCGCGCGCCGCAGAAGCCCGCTGGCCGCCCGATTGTCGATCTGGGGATGAATTCGCGCCGCCGGCCGTTCGGCATCCGCCACCAGCATGGCATGCCGGAGCGCGGGAACCGAGCCGGCCGCGACAAAGCTCGCCAGCAGCAGCCCGCCCGGCGCCAGGGCATGCCGAAGATGGATCAGCGCGCCGGGCAGGTCGTTGACGGTGTCGAGTTCCCCCAGGGTCAAGATCAGGTCGTAGGGCCCTCCCGTGACCGGCCCCGCGAAATCCAGCGGCGGCCCGGCCGGGGTGTGGCCCAACGCCGCCGCGACCGCCTCGCCGCCAAGACCGGAGATCAGCGCGCTGCTCCCCTCCCAGCGCAGGAAGCCGAGCCGTTCGATCATATCCTCCGCCATCGCCTCGAGCAGCCACCGGGCCGCGCCGGGGCGCCGCTGGCGCACCAGCGCGCGTTCGTAGCGGGCGCGGCGGCGGTTCTCGTCGAAGATCGTGGGGACCGCGCTCATTCCCGCGCCGTGCCGCGCCCGGCCGAGAGGCGCAAGCGGTGAGCGATGGCTTCGCTTCCGCGTTCTTCGACGCGCTCGAACCCGTGCTCGATTTCGTCTTCCCGCCGCGCTGCCCTTCCTGCGGCGCCGGAGTCGGGCGCCACGGCGGGCTGTGCGCCGAGTGCTGGGCGGGGCTGGCGATCCCGGCCGAGCCGTGGTGCGCCGCCTGCCAGCGCCCCTTCGGCGGCCACGGCCCCGCGGAAGCAGGCGCGATCTGCGCGCCCTGCCTCGCGCATCCGCCACGCCACGCCGGCATCTTCGCCGCCACGCTCTACACCCCCGTCTCGCGCAAGCTGGTGCTGGCGTTCAAGCACGGCCGGCGGATCGCGATGGCGCCGATGCTCGCGCGGCTGATCGCGGCGCGATTGCCAAGCGACGACGGCGAACGGCTGCCCGAACGCTTGATCGTGCCGGTGCCGCTGCACCGCTGGCGGCTGTGGAGCCGCGGTTACAACCAGGCGGCGCTGCTCGGGCGCGAGCTGGAGAAGCTGGGTAAGGGCGCGATGCTGGTCGATGCCCTCGAACGGCGCAAGCGCACACCCTCGCTCGGTGGTCTGGGCGCAAAGGCGCGGCGCCGCGCGCTGGCCGGGGCGATCGGTGTCCGCGAGGGCGCGCGAGCTCAGCTCGAAGGCCGCGATGTCCTGCTGGTCGACGATGTGCTGACCAGTGGAGCCACCACCGACGCCTGCGTCCGCGCGCTCCGCAAGGCAGGCGCGCGCAGCGTGCGGATCGCCTGCTTCGCCCGCGTTCTCGACGAGGCCCTGGACCACACAAACGAAACGCCCGGAGCCATTGCGGCCCCGGGCGCCACGTGACGAAATGCACGGACCCCACCCCCAAGCAGGTGGATGCAGGTCGGGCAACTCCCCCCGGAGCCGCCCAGCCAGGGCCCATTCCCTCATCTCCGCGCGCGCCAGGCCCCGACTGAATGCCCTGGGCGAGGCGGCGACCGCGGATGTTCCCCTGAACCCGGCGCTCTTGCGTCGCACTCGATCCACGGCGCGGGCCGAAGCGGCCTGCCCCTGCTGTGTCCCCCACTTCCCCGAAAACGCAAAGCGCCCATTGGCCTGAGCCAGGATTTTGCGCGAGGGCAGTGGTTATCCTGCAACAAATCCGCCACGCTGGAGAGATGCCAGAGCCGTTCACTCCCCAATTCGACGCCCAGGGCCTCCTGACCGCCGTCGTGGTCGATGCCGGGGATGGCGGCGTGCTGATGGTCGCCTTCATGGACGCCGAGGCGCTCGCCGCGACTCGCGCGACCGGCTTCGCGCATTTCCATTCGCGCTCGCGCGGCCGGCTGTGGAAGAAGGGCGAGACATCCGGCCATGTGCTCGCGGTCGAGGAGATCCTCGTGGACTGCGACCAGGACGCGCTGGTGCTGCGCTGCCGGCCGGCGGGCCCCGCGTGTCACACCGGCGCCGGCAGCTGCTTCTTCCGCCGGCTCGAGGGGGAGGGGCTGGAAGCGGTGGAATAGATCGCCGGTGTTACGCTGGAAGCAGTTTCGCGCAGAGGGCGCGGAGGAAGCAGAGGCCGCGACGAGGTCGTGCGCCCGGCGAAGCCAAACTTTCACCCGCAAGTGGACTGCGCCGACGATGCGAGCCGACCCCTTGGCGATCGCTGCTTCCTCTGCGTTCCCTGCGCGAAACAAGGCCTGGCACGGCCCGTCGCAGAGAGCGGCCGCATCTTGACGCTTACGTAAACGTAGAATAGCGCCTTGCGTCATGGCCCAGCTCCAACCAGCCCCCTATTCGGCGTCCGATTCGCTGAGCTCCGGCGCACTGCTCGACCGGCCCGACAAGCACGCGCGCGAATCCTTCTCGATCTCGGACCTCACCGAGGAATTCGGCTGCACCGCGCGGGCGCTGCGGTTCTACGAGGACGAGGGGCTGATTGCGCCACAGCGCGTCGGTCTCACGCGGCTCTATTCGAAGCGCGACCGGGCGCGGCTGGCGTGGATCATGCGGGCCAAGAACGTCGGCTTCTCGCTCACCGAGATCCGCGAGATGATCGACCTTTACGACCTCGGCGACGGCCGGGTCGAGCAGCGCCGCGTCACCATCGCGCGCTGCCGCGCGCATGTCGCCAAGCTCAAGCAGCAGCGCGCCGACATCGACAGCTCGATCAAGGAACTCAGCGATTTCATCGCCCGCGTCGAAACCCTCATCACCCAATCCTGACGGGAACCCCAATGCCCACCTACACCGCCCCGGCCCGCGACGCGCGCTTCATCGTCAATGAGGTGCTCGACCTCGCCAGCTACGGCAATCTGCCCGGCTTCGAAAGCGCGACGCCCGACATCGTCGAGATGGTGATCGGGGAGGGCGGGCGGTTTTGCCAGGAGGTGCTGGCCCCGCTCAACCGCTCCGGCGACGAGGAGGGATGCACGCGCCACGCCGATGGGTCGGTCACCACGCCGGCAGGGTTCAAGGAAGCGTACCAGCAATTCAAGGAAGCGGGCTGGGGCACGCTGGCGCAGCCCGAGGCATTCGGCGGGCAGGGTATGCCGCATGTTCTCGCCTTCGCGCTCGA
>JAIETR010000081.1 GCA_019745075.1 Qipengyuania sp. | reverse complement strand
TGGGTCATGCGGACCGCGATGGACGAGGCCGTGCGCTGGCCGAGCCCGGTCAAGGTCAACATCAACGTCTCGCCCGAGCAACTGATCGAACCCGATTTCGTCACCACGGTGGTGCGCTGCCTTTCGGCCAGCGGCCTCGCGCCCGACCGTGTCGAGCTCGAGGTGACCGAGAGCATCTTCCTCAAGGACGCCAATGTCGCGAGGAAGGCGCTCGAAGCTGTGATGGCCCTTGGCTGCCAGGTCGCGCTGGACGATTTCGGCACCGGCTATTCCTCGCTCGGCTACCTCAAGACACTCAAGTTCTCGACCATCAAGGTCGACCGCAGCTTCGTGCAGGGGGCGGCGCAGTCGAACCCGGAGAGCCTCGCGATCATCCGTGCCGTCGTCGCCATGGCGGACAGCCTCGGCATGACCACCACGGCCGAGGGCGTCGAGAACGGTGACGAGGCGGACATGATCCGCGCGCTCGGTTGCACCAAGATCCAGGGTTATCACTTCGGCCGCCCCATGCCGGCGACCGAGGCCCGCCAGTTGATGCAGCGCACCGGCGGTCGCAAGCGGGCATAAGCCACGTTGAAAAGAAAAACCCTGACACAGTTGTCAGGGTTCAGGAAGCACTACAATAAACTAAAACGTGCCGCTTTAGGTCCAACAAATCCACGTTTGCCATTTTTCAGACCAAAAACAGGTGCCTAGCTGTTCACCGTCTTCATAGGCCGCTACTGGCCCCGCGCCAATAAGCATTGAACAAATGATGGCGCCCAAGACTTTCTTCTTCACATCCATCCCTTTCGATAACTGTGGTCAGTCAAGTGCCTCTTGAGGCTCTAACATCTTTATCCAAAGGCTTCGGAACGTCAATCCCCGATTAGGCGTACAGCCACATAAACGGGTTGGCCACCGCGGGTTAGTTTCCTCAGCAGTAATGCAGCTCGTTTTGCGCTGCGGGCTTCTGCGACAATCGCTTCTAATTGCGCGATGGTTGAAACAGAACGATAGTTTGCCGACAGAATGATATCCCCGCGCTGGAAACCCTTGCGGGCCGCGTCGGAGTTCTGATCGACATCTGCAACGGCCACACCTTGCGTTCCCGCGCCGGCGCCGAGCTGCGAAGCAATCTGCGGCGTAAGCGGCACGACGGCGAGGCCCAGTCGTTCTTGGATCACGCTGCTCGGCTGATTCTGGCCCAAGCCGCCCTGCGACCCCGGCGCACCGCTCTCCTCGCGGTCAAACATTTGCTGCTGACGCAGCGCTTCCTCGGTCGGTCGCCGGCCGACGATTGCAGTAAGATTGAGCCGGCGGCCGTCGCGGATGAGCTCGATCGGGACGCGGGTGCCGGGGGCGATATTGGCGACGATGAAGGACAGCGTCTGTTCGCGCGTGATCGGCTTGTCGTTGACCGACAGCACGATGTCGCCCGGGCGGATGCCGGCGCGATCGCCCGGCTCGCCCGAGACAACCGATTGCACCAGCTCGCCGCGGTTGTTGGCGACGCCAAGTGAGTCGGCGAGATCGCCATCGACCGGCTGAATCGAGACGCCGAGATAGCCGCGCGTGATGCTCTGCCCGGCCTTCAGCTGCTCGACGATCGGGGCGGCGATCTCGGCGGGAATGGCGAAGCCGATCCCCACGCTACCCCCGGTGGGCGAGAAGATGGCGTTGTTTATGCCGATGACATTGCCCTGCATGTCGAACAGCGGGCCGCCCGAGTTGCCGCGATTGATGGCGGCGTCGGTCTGGATATAGCGGTCGTAGGCGCCCGTGCCAGTGTTGCGGAGCACGGACGAGACGATTCCGCTGGTCACCGTGCCGCCGAGGCCGAAGGGATTGCCGATCGCGACCACCCAGTCGCCCACGCGCGCCTGCGTCGAACTGCCGAAGTGCACGAAGGGCAGTGGCCTGGTGGCCGAAATCTTGAGCACCGCCAGGTCCGAAGCCGCATCCGCGCCGACGAGGCGGGCGGGGTATTCGGTTCCGTCGGGCATGGTGACGGTGATTTCCTCCACCGTCCCGCGCCCGGTCGGGCTGGAGATCACGTGGTTGTTGGTCACGACATAGCCGTCGGCCGAGACGATGAACCCGGAGCCGAGCGACTGGGCTTCCTGGGTCTGCGGGCGCCCGGGTTGCTGGCCCTGCCGGCCACGATTGCCGAACAACCCCTCGAACGGGGTTCCGGCGAAGGGGTTCTGCGGCTGCGGCACCTCGATCCGCTGGCGCGTCGAGATGTTGACCACCGCCGGGGCGAGCTGCGCGGTCAGATCGGCAAAGCTTTCGGGCGCGCCCTGGCGCGGGACCACGCGGCTCATCTGGCTGGCGTCGTTCTGGGCTACCTGGGCGCCGGCGGCATAGCCGGTGGTGAGCGAGGCTGCGGCGCCGCCCAGCAGCAGGGCGCCGGTCAATCCATAGGCATATCGCACGGGCTTCACGTCCTCTCGATCCTTCCTTGGGTTCGTGGGGCGGCAGCGGTTGCGGCCGCGGCACGGACATTGGTCATGCGCGCGTGATTACAAGGGTAAGCGCGCTGAACGGCGATTGAATGGGCCCGCTCACAGGCGGCGGCCATACAAACCGATACGAAATCCTATCGCTGCCCGCGGAACTGACGCAGATATTCGCTGTCGGGCGACAGGATCATCGAGCTTTCTCCAGAGCCCTGCTCGAAGGTGCGACGATAGCTCTCCATCGCGCGGTAGAAGTCGTAGAACTCCGGGTCCTTGCCATAGGCGGCGGCGTAGGTGTTGGCCGCGTTCGCCTCGGCCTCGGCCTGGATGATCTGCGCGTCGCGCCGGCCGCTGGCGCGGATCGTCTCGGCCTCGGCCTGGCGGTCGGTCTGCATCCGGGTGAAGGCGGTCTCGAGCGGGCTGCCGTCGGGCAAATCGGCGCGCTTGATGCGCACATCGATGATCTGCGCGCCATATTGCCGCGCCTGGCGATCGAGCGAGCTGCGGATGTTGTTCATTGCATCTCCGCGCTCGGCGGTGAGCAGCGTCGCGAAGGGCCGCCGGCCCAGTTCCTGCCGGATTGTCGAGGAGAGGATCGGGGCGAGCTGCGTCCGGAGCGTGTCCTCGGACCCCGCGCGCTCGACCATCCGCACCGGGTCGATTACCCGGAAACGGGCATAGGCATCGACCTGCAACCGCTGCTGGTCGTTCGACAGCACCTGCTGCGGCTCCATGTCGAGGTTCATGATGCGGCGGTCGACATATTGCACCCGTTCGATCAGCGGAATGCGGTACCACAGCCCGGCGCCGGTCTCGCCGAAGGGCACATCGGGCTGGAAGCGGTTGATCACCGCCACCGGCTCGCCGGTGCGGATCTTCACCGCCTGCTGCGTCTCGGGCACCACGATCAACGTGGAGAGGGCGGCGGCGATCAGCACCGCGACCGCGATGATGGTGGCCTTGTGGTTATCCCAGATCGCTTCCATCACCGGCCCTCCACGCTCGGGGGGGGCGTGACCGCGCGCCGGCGCACCTCGGGCAGCGGAAGATAGGGCACGACGCCGGGCGCCTGGACGATGGTCTTGTCGGTCTTGCTCAGCACACTTTCCATGGTCTCGTAATAAAGCCGCCGCCGGGTGACCTCGGGGGCGAGCTTGTATTCGCCGTAGATCTGGTTGAACGCCGCCGCATCGCCCTGCGCGCGGGCCATGACCTGCTGGGCATAGGCCCGGGCGCGGTTGCGCATCGCGTTGGCGTCCTGCTGCGCCGCGGACACGTCCTTGAAGGCATCGACCACCTTGGCGGGAGGATCGGCCTTGGCGATCCCGACGCCCTGGATCGCCACGCCGGCGCGATAGGCGTCGAGGAGCTGCTGCATGGTCGCCGCGACCCGCGCCTCGATCCCCGCGCGGCCCTCGCCCGAGACCACCTGGTCGAGTTCCTGTTCGGCGAGCGCGGCGCGCATGGCGCTCTCGGCCACCTCGCGGATGGTCAGCACGGGATCGTCGAGCTGGAAAGTGAACTGCTCCAGGTTCTTGATGTTCCAGCGGATCACATAGCTGAGATCGACCAGGTTCTGGTCGCCGGTCAGCACCAGCTTCTCGCCCTCGCCGCCGATCTCGATCGCCCGGATTTCGGAGACGTTCTCGACCGTCACCTGCTGGAGGGGCCAGGGCATCGTGAAGTTGAGGCCCGGCCCCAGCTTGTGCGAATATTTTCCTCCCAGCCAGGTGACCAGTCCCTGTTCCTTGGGCTGGACCTGATGCGCGCTGGTGAAGATCAGCCACGCCGCGGCCAGGCCGAGCGCGATCAGCGGCCACCAGCTCTTGCCGTTGGCGCGCCGGGGAAGGCGGAAGTTCGGCCCGCCCGGCCCGCCGATGCGGCGCGGGCCCTCGGGACCGCGGGTCTTGAAGATGTCCTCGATGCTAGCGGAGCGGCGCGGCGGCTCGCTGCTGCCGCCGCCGGGCGGGAGCCAGGGATTGCGCGGACCCTTGGTCTTGTCCGGCTTATCGGCTTTGGGAGGCTCGGTTGGCTCATTCGCCGGCTCGCCGCCGTCGCCTCCACCGCTGCCGTCCGCGCCTGCCTGCTTGCCCCAGGGATTGCGCTTGCCGGCCATGGCCAGCCCAGGCGCCAACCCCACCGTCTGTTTGAACCCGTCCCAAAGTCTCATGCGCTCGTTATAGGGGCCGCCGCGACGAAAAACAGGGGTTGCGGGCGGCTTTTTCCTGCGCCACCCGCCGCGCCATGAAGGATGCGGACCTGGTGGGCGCTCTGCCCGAGGCGATCGCGGCCCGGATCGTCTCGGCGAAGCTGGCTGGCGGGGTGGCGACTCTCGTGCTCGACGTCGGTGGGCTGGACGCGCGAGCGCGCGGCGAGATCGAGCAAGCGGTCGGGGACCTCGTCGGCGTGCGGCCGGGCGTAAACGAGGTGCGCGTGGCGATGACCGCCGAGAAGCGCGCGCGCCGCATCCTGGCGGTCGGATCGGGCAAGGGCGGGGTCGGCAAATCGACGCTCGCGGCCAATCTCGCCATCGCGCTGGCTCGCGGCCAGGGTGACAGGAGGGGCCTGAAGGTCGGGCTGGTCGATGCCGACATCTACGGCCCCTCGCAGCCCACCATCCTCGGCGTGTCGGGCGTCAGGCCGGAGGCGCGGGGCGACAAGCTGATCCCGGTCGCTACCCCCGCGGGGGTGCCGCTGCTGTCGATGGGGCAGATCGTCGCGCCGGGCAAGGCGATCGCCTGGCGCGGGCCGATGACCGCGGGCGCGCTGAGCCAGCTCGTCGATGCCGACTGGGGCGAGGCCGAGCTGCTGGTGGTCGATATGCCGCCCGGCACCGGCGACGTGCAGCTGACGATGATGCAGAAGCACAAGCCGGTGGGGGCGCTGCTGGTCTCGACCCCGCAGGACTTGTCCCTGATCGACGCCGCACGCGCCGGGCAGCTGTTCGAAAGCATGGGCGTGCCAATCGTCGGACTGGTCGAGAACATGGCGGGCTACGCCTGCCCGCACTGCGGTGAGGTCTCCGATCCCTTCGGCAGGGGCGGAGTGGAAGCGGCGGCCGAGCGGCTCGGGCTGCCGTTTCTGGGACGCATTCCGCTGGCGCTGGCGATCCGCGAAAGCGGCGATGCGGGCAGACCGCCCGCCGCGTCGGACGGCGCCGAGGCGGAATCGTTCCGCGCCATTGCGGCGAAAGTGGCCGAGTGGCTCGCCGCAAACGCATAGTCGGCAAGCCGCGGCCGGGTGTGACGCGGCGCAGGCTGCTGGTGGGCGCAGCCGCAACCGGCGGGTTGTTCGTCGCTTGGACATTCTGGCCGCGCGACTATCCCGGCGCGCTGACACCGGGCGACGGCGAGCACGGTTTCGGCGCCTGGCTGACCATCGGCGAGGACGGAGTCGTCACCGTGGCGGTGCCGCAGCTCGAGATGGGGCAGGGCGTCACCACGCTGCTGCCGCAGATCGTCGCGCATGAGCTCGGCGCCGATTGGCGGCAGATCGCGGTGCTGCCGGTGCCGCCCAATGGCGCGCAGGTCAACCCGGTGCTGGCGGCGAAATGGGCGGAGATGTGGGCGAGCGTGCCCGCGCTCGCCGATGAGCCGGGCGAATTTCTCGCTGCCCGCTACGCTCGCGCCAACGCCTTCGCCGCGACCGCCGAGGGCACCACGCTCGCCGCCTACGAGCACCCCGCGCGCGAGGCGGGCGCGGCGGCGCGCGCGATGCTGGCGATGGCCGCGGCCGAGCGCTGGGGCGTGAGCTGGGAGGAATGCGAGGTGCGCGGCGGGCTGGTGATGGCGGGGGGCGGCAGACAGGCGCGCTTCGGCGATCTCGCCGCCGATGCCGCGGGGCTGACCCCGCCCGATCCGCCGCCGCTGCGCCCCGATCCCCCCGCCGAAGCGACCGTGAATGGCCTGGCGGGCGAAGCCGAGGACCTGGCGCTGGTCTATCCCCGGCTCGACTTGCCCGCCAAGGTCGATGGCAGCCTGGTCTTCGCGGGCGACGTGCGCCTGCCCGGCATGGTCCACGCCGCGATCCGCCACGGGCCGGCGGGGCTCACGCGGCTAGCGGGCTACGACGCGGCGGCGGCGGGCGGCATTCGCGGCCTCGCTGGGGTGGTCAAATCGAGGCGCTGGATCGCGGCGGCGGCCGAGAGCTGGTGGCAGGCCGAACGCGCGCTCGACGCGATGCGGCCGCGCTTCGCGGGCGCCAGATCGCTCGACACCGCCAATGTCGCGAACTGGTTGAGGCAGGCGGCGCGGGAGCCCGGGACGGTGATCGCATCGATCGGCGATGCGGAGGCCGCGCTTGCCGATGGCGATGCGGTGTTCACCGCCACCTATTCGGTCGCGCCCGCGCACCACGCCACGCTCGAGACCGCGAGCGCGACCGCGCGCTTCGCCGACGGCAGGCTCGAGCTGTGGATCGCCAGCCAGGCGCCCGAGGCGGCTCGGCGCGCGGCGGCGGAGGCGCTGGGGATCGCGGCGAGCGCGGTGACGCTCTATCCCGTTCCGGCCGGTGGCAGTTTCGACGCGCGGCTCGAAAAGCAGCACGCGATCGAGGTCGCGCAGATCGCCGGGGCGCTCGCCCGCCCGGTCCAGCTCACTTGGTCTCGCGCCGAGGAGATGAAGGCGCTGCCCCCGCGAACTCCTGTGGCTATCGCGCTCGCCGCCAAGCTCGATCCGGCGACTTCGCTGCCGAGCGCCTGGCGCGCGCGCGTGGCCTGCCCGGCCACGGCGCGCGAATTCGGCGCCCGGCTGTTCGACAACCTCACCCCCGAGGCGGCGATGGCGGCGGCCAGGGGCAGGCCCGATCCGCTCGCCTGCGAGGGCGCGGTTCCGCCCTATGCCATCCCTGCGGTTGCGGTGGCGCATGTGCCGGTCACGCTGCCCTTGGCCACCGCGCGCCTGCGCGGCAACGCCCCCGCCTATACCGCTTTCGCCACCGAGGGCTTCGTCGACGAACTGGCCCGCCGCGCCGGGCGCGATCCGCTGCTGTTCCGGCTCGGCATGCTCGGCGATCGGCCGCGCTCGGCCGAGGTGCTCCGGCGCGCGGCCCGCATCGGCGAGTGGGACGGGGGGCGGCCGGGGAGCGGGCAGGGGCTGGCGCTGGCGCGAATGGCGGCGTTCGGCGATGCCGGGAACGCGGGCAGCGGATCGATCGCCTGTGTCGCGCGGGCCCGCCTCGACGGCGGCGCGGGCGGGGGCGGGCTCAAGGTCGACCGGCTGACCGCGGTCGTGGACATCGGGCGCATCGTCAATCTCGACATCGCGCGCCAGCAGATCGAGGGCGGGCTGCTGTTCGGCCTCGGGCTGGCGGCGGGCCAGAGCGCCACCTGGACCAGGGGCCTGCCACCGCCGGCGCGGCTGTCGAGGCTGTCCTTGCCCATCCTCGCGACCGCGCCGGAGATCGTGGTCGAGTTCATCGCCAGCACCGCGCCGCCTTTCGATCCGGGCGAACTCGGGGTGGCGGTGGCGCCGCCCGCGATCGCCAATGCGCTGTTCGCCGCGACAGGTCTTCGCTTTCGCTCGCTTCCGCTGGTAGCGGGCGAATCATGACCTGGCAGGATCAGCGGCTTCCTCCCGAGCATACCCCCGCGCGGTCGGGTGGGATCGGGGTGCTGTTGGTCAA
>JAIETR010000066.1 GCA_019745075.1 Qipengyuania sp. | reverse complement strand
CCCTTGGCCATGCCCGTCCCTCCTGCCACTATGACAGAAGAATAGTATGGAACTTACTTCAGTTCCAGGTGACTAGCACATCGCGCTCGACGCCCAGCATTTCGTCAGCCTGACCGGTTACGGCAAGCTCTTCCAACCACTCTAACTTCGCCTTCTTACTGAACAGGCCGGCTTCCCAGCTATCGCGATACAGCACTTGCCCTAGTTCGCCCTCGGTCTTGTTGCCGTCCGCTACTGCGATGCATATCGCCGTCCCGACCATGATGTTGAACACGCCTTGGTCGCTCGCGACATTCCCCCGCACCCCGGCGCGCACGTCGCCGCGCAGATCGATGATCTCCAGCCGGTCGAAGCGCTCGCGCATCGTCTTGCGCAGCCCCGCATAGGGCCATCCGGTCAGGTATTTGCGATTGGTGATGAAGGCGATCACGCCTTTCTTCGGCGCGTTCTCGGCCTCGAACAGCTTCCACATCGCCCAGCGCCAGAAGGCGACCGAGAATTCCGGGAAAGTGTTCAATTGCCCGCCCTTGCCCGCTTCGCGCACCGGCTTCTTGAGGTCGTCCCAAACCTCGTCCATCCAGCGGCCGACCAGCGTTTCGTTCTCGCCTTCGGCCAGCCGCTTGTAGGGCGGGTTGCCTATAATCGCGAGAATCCGCTCGCGCGTCTTGATCTCGTTGGCGCGGCGACGCTCGTCGTCGATGGGGATGCCCGCGAAGCCGAGATTGCCCTCCGGCGTTACCGCGTCCGGCCGGCTGAGCGTATCGGCGAGATAGATACCGAGGCGCGGCAGATCGACGGGCTGCGGTGTGTCCTCGCCGTCGTCGGCCGGGCGGTTGGCGAGCGCGTGGTGCAGCCGGTAATGCGCCACCGCATAGGGGCCGATCAGCAGTTCGAACCCGAACATCCGCGCCGCCAGGTCCTTGAGCGCCATGCTCGCAGCGGGACCGCCGTCCTCCGCCATGACCTGCTCGCGAACACGCTCCGCAATACCGAGCAGGAAAGTGCCGGTACCGGTCGCGGGATCGAGGATGGTCACATTCTCGTCGCGCAGGCCCTTCGTCCCGAGGTCGTCGCGCAGAACCCGGTCGAGCGCGCCGACCATGAAGCGCACGACCTGCAAGGGCGTGTAATAGACCCCGTAACGCGCCTTGGCGTCCGGGTCGAAGACACCCAGGAAATCCTCGTAGAAATAGAGGATCGGATCGCGCCCGTCGCGGCGCGGCGCGAGGATGTTGGGATCGAAGCTGTTCACCGTGTCGCGCATCACATCGAAGCCGATGCCAACCGACTCGATCACGCGGGGATCGCTGATCGCCTCCAGCGTGCCCTTCATCAGCGGATGCTCGGCGGGCATGTGGCGGGCGGCATCCGCGCCGACCTTGCGCTTGTCGGCTTCGGTTTCGGAATTGGCGAGATGCTCGCGCACCAGCAGCAACCCGAACGCCAGCGTCTGCGCGAAGGCCGAGGCAAACAGCTCGTCGAAGTCGGCGGACGCATAGCCGCCCGCCTCCGGGTGCGCGTAGAGCACGTTGCGATAGGTCTGCCGCACGAGCATCAGCGGATCGTTCCCATCGCGCTCGCCATCGAGCTCCGACACCCGCTCGCGCACGGCGCTCTTCACGATGCGCGCGGAATGCGCGAGCAGCTCCGCGAGTTGCTCGGCATTGCCCGCGGCCGGCGGCTGAGCGCGGGCCAGCTGGGCAAGCAGGTCGAGGAAATGCGCGGCGTCGTAGGCATCGGTGGCCGCATCGGCCGCCCTGTCGGGCGTATCGGGGTCGAGCGCCTCGGCGGGGACGATGGTCGCCGTGCCGATCTGCCGGCCGCGCTCGAACAGATGGAACTCGGCGAAGTTCGAGGTGGACCAGTGCGCAAGTTCCTGGAGCCGCTCGTACTGGCGCTTGTCGTGCAGGCCGGTCCATTTCCTGGGATCGGCGGGCTTCGCCGGGGCCTTGAGCTCGATGAAGGCCCGCGGAAGTTCGCCTTGCTTGATCAGCGCGATATCGGGGCGGCCCACGCCGGCTTTCAGGAATTCGGGCGAGACCTCGAAGCGCTCGATCGCGGGGAGAGTCGGCAGGAGGCGCTCGATCAGGCTCTGGAATGCTGGGGCAAGGCCGGTTTCAGGGGTGGCCCGGTTGGCGCGCAACTTGTTGCGGATCGCCCGGGCATAATCTTTGAGAATGTCGGTGGCCATGCGTTCCCCTCGCGCCCCGATTGCCCGCCGCTGGCGGCGCTGGCAAGCCGCCGTTAGCGCGGCGGCGGCGCGCCCGGTCTCGGCGTGGCCCGCGGGGGCGGTCTGAGCGGCTGCGGCGGCGGCCTGCCGTTTCCCGTGGCCTGGTTCAAGAAGTCGTCGCTGGCGGCCTGGTCCATGTCGCCGATGCGGCCTCTCGGCGGCTCGGCGGGAGCCTCGCCCTCGATGCCGAACGCGGGCTGATCGCGGCGACCGCCGGCCTCGTCGGGGCTGCCGGGAGCGCCCGGGTCCTCCGCCGGACGGCCGCGCTCGACGAGATTGCCCTGCTCGTCGATGAAGTAATAGTCCTCGGGATCGCCCTGCAGCAGCTCCTCGTCGGGCTCCAGCTGCCAGTCGGGAAGCTTCAGCTCGGTGTCGAACTGCTCGACCGGGCGCTTGGCCACGGCGTAGCGCATATAGGCGGCGAAGGCGCGCGCCGGGGCCGCGCCGCCCTGAAGGCCGGGGACCACGCGGCTGTCGTCGCGGCCCATCCACACTCCGGTCGTGATCCCGCTCGAGAAACCGACGAAATAGCCGTCCTTGTTCGAGGAGGTGGTGCCGGTCTTGCCCGCCACGGGCCGGCCGATCTGCGCCGCGCGGCCGGTCCCGGTATTGACCGCGGTCTGGAGCAGGTCGGTGATGCCCGCCGCCACGTAGTCGGGCACCAGCTGGACCGAATTGGCGCGCTCGTGCGCGTAGAGCACCTCGCCGCTGGCGCTGGTGACCTTGACGATGCCGTAGGGCTCGACCGAGGCGCCCTTGTTGGAGACAGCGGCGAAGGCGCGGGTCATGTCGATGAGGCGGACCTCGTTCGAGCCCAAGACCATCGACGGATAGGTCGAGATCGGGGTGGTGATGCCGAAGCGCTTGGCCATCGAGGCGACGGTGCCGAAGCCGACCTCGTTGCCGAGCTGCGCGGCGACGGTGTTGATCGAGTAGGCGAAGGCGGTGCGCAGGTCGATCGTGCCGACATTGCGTCCGCTCGAATTGCGCGGGCTCCAGCCGTCGATGGTGACGGGGGTATCGACCACCTCGTCCTCGGGGGTATAGCCGGCCTCGAGCGCGGCGAGGTAGACGAACAGCTTCCAGCTCGATCCGGGCTGGCGCAGCGCGTTGGTGGCGCGGTTGTAGTTGGTCTTGACGTAATCGGTGCCGCCGACGAGCGCGAGCACCGCGCCGTCGCGGTCCATGCTGACCAGCGCGCCCTGCGTCCCGCGCGGCGAATTGGCCTTGATCGCGGCGGTGGCGGCGCGCTGCATGCCCGGATCGATCGTGGTCCAGACCTCGATCGGCTCGCTGGTTTCGGGCAGCAGCAGCTCGAGCTGGGGGAGCGCCCAGTCGGTGAAATAGCGCGCCGAGTTCTGCGCCTTCTCGGCCTTGAGCTTCACGGTCGAGGGATCGACCTGGGCGGCGGCGGCGGAGAGATAGCCCTGCTCGCGCATCAGCCTGAGCACCACCTCGGCGCGGCCCACGGCGGCATCGACATCGGCGGTGGGGGAATAGTTGCTCGGCGCCTTGACCATGCCGGCGATGATCGCCGCCTCCGCCACCGACAGGCGGGTGCCGGGATGGCTGAAGAAGGTGCGGCTGGCGCTGTCGATGCCATAGGCGCCGCCGCCGAAATAGACCTTGTTGAGATAGAGTTCGAGGATTTGCTGCTTGGAGAACTTGGCCTCCAGCGCCAGCGCCAGCACGCCTTCGCGCAGCTTGCGGTCCAGGGAGCGGTTGGAGTTGAGGAACACATTGCGCGCGAGCTGCTGGGTGATGGTGCTGGTCGCGGAGACGCGCCTGTCGCCGCTGACCGCGACATAGACCGCGCGCGCCAGGCCCAGGGGATCGACGCCGGGGTGCATGTGGAAGCGGCGGTCCTCGACCGCGATCATCGCATCCTTCATCACTTGGGGAATCCGCGCGAAGGGAATCCATTCGCCGTAATTGGGGCCGAGCTCGACGATCTCGCTGCCGTCGCGCGCGCGCACCACGATGGTTTGCCCGGCCTGCGTGGCCTTGAGCTGGTAGAAGCTGGGCAGCGAGCGCGCGGCGAAGGCGACCGCGATGCCGAGGAACAGCGCGGCGAGCAGCGCCAGCGCGCCGCCCCAGATCGCCAGCCGCCTGGCCCAGAAGCCGAAGCGCGAGCCGCCGCCGCTTGCGGCCCGCTGGCCGCGTACAGCCTGGGCACGGCGGCTGCCGCGCTTGTCCATCCGTCGCGGAGCGTTGTCAGGCACCAGGGTCAGGCATCCGGCTCGAAATCGAGCGCCGCGGAGTTGATGCAATAGCGCATGCCGTTCTCGCCCGGTCCGTCGGGGAAGACGTGGCCGAGGTGACCATCGCAGTTCGCACACAGCACCTCGGTGCGGACCATGCCGTGGCTCGTGTCGCGGTGCTCTTCCACCGCTTCGCCCTCGGCGGGGGCGGTGAAGCTGGGCCAGCCGGAGCCGCTGTCGTATTTGTCGTCGCTAAGGAACAGCAGATGGCCGCAGGCGGCGCAGAGGTATTCGCCCGCCTGCTTGTTGGCGTTGAGTTCGCCCGTGAAGGCGCGCTCGGTGCCCTTCTCGCGCAGGATGCGATATTGCTCGGGCGTCAGCTTCTCGCGCCACTGGGCATCGGTTAGGCCGGTTTTGTCGGTCATCGCGATTTCCTCAGGCATCGACCAACGCATAGTGCGCCGGCGGGTGGATGCCTTCCATCTTTTCCTGCAGCAGGGGACGGAAGCTCGGGCGGCTCTTGAACACCGCATACCAGCCCGCGGTCTGCTCGTGGCCGGTCCAGTCGATGCCGCCGAGATAATCCGCCACCGAGAGCTGCGCCGCGGCGGCGAGATCGGCGAGGCTGAGCATCGGCCCGGCCAGCCAGCTCCTCGTGTCGATCAGCCAGTCGAGGTAGTAGAGATGCTCGTGCGCGGCCTTCATCGCCTCGCGCAGCACGCGCGAATCGGGGGGCTGGCGCGTGACGAGCCGCTTCTTCATCTTCTCGCTGAGAAGCGGACCAGTGACGTCGTTATAGAAGCCCTCGTCGAACAGCGCGACGAGACGGCGGATTTCGGCGCGGGCGAGACTGCTACCGCCCAGCAGCGGGCTGCGCTCGACCGTCTCCTCGAGGAACTCGCAGATCGCGCGGCTGTCGGCGAGCGCGATGCCGCGCCCCGGATCGGCGAGCACGGGAGTGCGGCCGGCGGCATTGAGCTTCGCCAGCTCGTCGCCGCTATCCCAGGGGTAGGCGAGCACCAGTTCATAGGCGACGTTCTTCTCGCCCATCGCCAGGCGCACCTTGCGGCTGAACGGGCATAGCGGGAATTGATGGAGCTGCCACATGGATGGCTCAAGGCTGTGAACCATCGGTCCGGTAAAATCCACCGGACAGAGGGATTTTTGAACGAGCGATCAGGGCAGTTCGGCCGGAAGCGCCTCGCGCATGCGTTCGGCGGTCTCGCGCAGCTGCGGGATCAGGCCGGCGAACGCCCCGCTCATTCCCGCCGCCGCGCCCATCGCGCGCGGGAGCTGGCGCTCGATCTGGCGCGGCACTTCGCCCGCGGCAGGCGACATCTTGCGCAAAGTGGCGTCGGGATCGACGCGGCGCGGATCCTCGCCCGCGGCTTCGGCGAGCGGCCCGACGATCAGGGCGAGCGGCAGGTCGAGCAGCACCTCGGTCATCGCGCCGAGCGCGCGCGCCATCGCCTGCTGGCGGGCGGGATCGCCCATGGTGCGCGCCATATGGTCGAGATCGCGCTCGGACTCGGAGGCCATCGCGGGGGCGCCAAACGGAAGCAGGGCAGCGGCGAGAATCAGGCGGCGCATGACGGGATCCCTCGAAAATGCAAGCTGTGGCTAGGGCGGTGGCCCTGAACCCAGTGTTACTGGCCCGAAGCCTCGAGCAGGGCCAGACAGCCGGGCATCGCCGCAGCGGTCGCGGCGGGGTCTGCGAGCGCCGGCACCTGCCGCATCGCCATTGCCGAGAGCACCTCGCGGCTAGCGCCGGTGTCCTCCATAAGCTGCGCGGTGACGCGGACGAAAAACTCCTTGCCGCGCGTTCCGAGCGGCGGCCAGCCGGCGGCGAGCGGCGATTTGTCCGCCTGCATCCTGGCGCCCAGCGCGAAGACGATTCCGCAGCGCAGCGCGGCGGTTTGCGGCGCGGTGAGCACGGGCTCGGCCGCCGGAGCGGCGGCGAGGGTGACGGCGGCGAGGATGGTCAACATGGGCTTTGCCGTAGCGCCCCCAAGCTGAACCGCAAGCGACGCTTGCCGCGCTTGTCCGCGCCGCCTAGTCCGAACCCATGAAAACCCGCGCCGCCGTCGCCTTCGCCGCCAGGCAGCCGCTCGAAATCGTCGAGCTCGACCTCGAAGGCCCAAAGGCGGGCGAGGTGCTGGTCGAGATCAAGGCGACCGGCATCTGCCATACCGACGCCTACACGCTCGACGGCTTCGACAGCGAGGGCATCTTTCCCAGCATCCTCGGCCACGAAGGCGCGGGGATCGTGCGCGAGGTGGGCGCGGGCGTCACCAGCGTCGCGCCGGGCGATCACGTGATCCCGCTCTACACCCCCGAATGCCGCCAGTGTAAGTCCTGCCTCAGCGGCAAGACCAACCTCTGCACCGCGATCCGCGCCACTCAGGGCAAGGGGCTGATGCCCGACGGGACCACGCGCTTTTCCTACAAGGGCGAGCCGATCTACCACTACATGGGCTGCTCGACCTTCTCGAACTTCACCGTCCTGCCCGAGATCGCGGTCGCCAAGATCCGCGAGGACGCGCCGTTCCACACTTCGTGCTACATCGGCTGCGGCGTCACCACCGGCATCGGCGCGGTGCTCAACACCGCCAAGGTGCAGGTCGGCGACAATGTCGTGGTCTTCGGCCTCGGCGGGATCGGATTGAACGTGGTGCAGGGCGCGAAGATAGCGGGCGCTAGCCGCATCGTCGGCATCGACATCAATCCCGAGCGCAAGATCTGGGGCCAGCACTTCGGGATGACCGATTTTGTGAACCCGCGCGAGGTGGACGATGTTGTCGCCACCATCGTCGCCATGCTCGACGGCGGGGCGGACTACAGCTTCGACTGCACCGGCAATACCGATGTCATGCGCCAGGCGCTCGAATGCTGCCACGGAGGCTGGGGCACCAGCGTCATCATCGGCGTGGCCGAGGCCGGCAAGGAGATCGCCACCCGCCCGTTCCAGCTCGTGACCGGCCGCAACTGGCGCGGCACGGCGTTCGGCGGCGCCAAGGGCCGCACCGACGTGCCCAGGATCGTCGACTGGTACATGGACGGCAAGATCCAGATCGACCCGATGATCACCCACGTGCTCAGCCTCGAGGAGATCGACAAGGGCTTCGAGCTGATGCGCGCGGGCGAAAGTATCCGCAGCGTGGTGGTGTATGAGTGACCCTTCGAGACGCCTCGGACTGCGTGTTCGGCCTTCGGCTGTGCGTCGCATCCGGCTCCTCAGGGCGAACGGCCATTTTTAGTCGAGTCCCCCGTTCGTCCTGAGGAGGTGAGGACGCAGTCCGAACCGTCTCGAAGGACCGTGGCGCAACGAGTAACAGAGGAGGCTAAACGAATGTACAGTCACATGATGGTCGGATCGAACGACATCGAACGGTTCAAGCATTCTACGACGCCATCTTCAAGGCGATGGGAGGCCAGGAAGGCCGCGCCGACGACAAGGCCGGCTGCTCTACATGCACAATGGCGGCATCTTCATCGTCACCAAGCCGATCGACGGCAAGCCGGCGTGGTGCGCTCATGGCTCCCACCGTCACGCATTACGGGGCGGTCCTCGAACCAAAGCGCGTCGGCGAAGTGCTCCAGGCCATCGTCCTATGTGAAGGGCTATGTCAAGCGCGGCAAGAGCGACGCGCTCGATGCCGAGGGCGATCTGCGAGGCCGTCGGCCGGCCGACGATGCGCTTCGTGCCCGTCAAGACGGTCGAACAGCAGGGCATTCTGATGGCGCACCGCGCCCGCTCGCTGCTCGTGCGCCAGCGCACGATGGCGGCGAACGCGCTGCGGGCGCATCTGGCCGAGCTCGGGCTGGTCGCGAACCCCGGGGTCGCTAACCTTGCCAGGCTTGCCGAGCAGGCGCTGGGCGACAAGACGACGCTGCCACCCTATGCCCGAGCTGCGCTGTCCATCATGGTGCGCCAGATCATGGCGCTGACCGAAGAGATCGGCGCCCTCGATCGGCAGCTCATGGAATGGCATATGGCGAGCGAGGCCAGCCGCCGGCTCGCGGCCATCCCCGGCGTCGGCATCGTCGTCGCGACCGCCGTTGCCGCCACCGTGACCGATCCCGAGCAATTCACATCGGGCCGTCAGTTTGCCGCCTGGCTTGGGCTCACCCCGCGACAGCACTCGACCGGCGGCAGGACACCGCTCGGCGGCATCTCAAACAGGGGGATCGCTACCTGCGCAGGCTGCTCGTCGTCGG
>JAIETR010000014.1 GCA_019745075.1 Qipengyuania sp. | reverse complement strand
GTCGAGCGCTTCTTCGCCTGGATCAACCGAAACCGCCGCCTCGCCAAAGACTTCGAAGCCTCGATCGCTTCGGCCAAACCCTTCCTCTACGCCGCCTCCATCATGCTGCTCGTCCGCCGCATCGGACGCTCAGCACGAGTTCCGAAACCGACTCTAAGCCTCCAGTTCGATGTCCCAGTAGAGCCAGTCGCGCCAGGTTTCGTGGAGGTAGTTCGGCGGGAACAGCTTGCCGTGCTGCTGGAGCTGCCAGTGGGTCGGGCGGATCGGCTGGGCGTAGAGGTGCATGCCCGCCTGCCTGGGCGTCCGGCCGCCCTTCTTCATGTTGCAGGGCGCGCAGGCGGTGGCGATGTTTTCCCAGGTCGTCCGCCCCCCCACTCGGCGCGGAACCACATGGTCGAAGGTCAAATGATGCGGATCGCCGCAATATTGGCAGGAGAAGCGGTCGCGCAGGAACAGGTTGAACCGTGTGAAGGCGGGAAACTCGCTCGGCCGCACATATTGCTTGAGCGCGATCACGCTCGGGATCTTCATGTCGAGGCTGGGGCTGTGGACCTCGCGGTCGTAGGTCTCGATCACCACCACCCGGTCGAGGAAGATCGCCTTGATCGCGGTCTGCCACGGCCACAGGCTGAGCGGGTAATAGGACAGCGGGGTGTAGTCGGCATTGAGCACGAGCGAAGGACAGGAGGCGAGATTGCGCGCGCCGTCCCCATCGCCCGTGCAGGCGCTACTTCGGGCCCGCGCGGCCCGTTCGAGCAATTCGGCCTTGAACACTCAGGCGTTCCTCCCCGATGAGGTGAGGATGCACTTGCCCGGCGAAGCGTCAAGACTGTTACAGACAGCCTTTCCACAAGGTTTTCCGCCGATCCATCCACCGGTTGTGACATTTTGGTATCATCCACTCCCACAACTCCCCTCCCCGACGGGGAGGGGTCGGGGGAGGGGGAGCGCGCTGCAAGCGCGCGTCCAAGCCATCGGCGTGGCAAGCCCCCACCCAACCCTCCCCCGAACGGGGGAGGGCCGCGGCCCCGAGCGTGCGAGACGAGCCAAGTGACCGTCACCCGCTTCGCGCCGAGCCCGAACGGATCGCTGCACCTCGGGCACGCCTATTCGGCGATTGTCGGGCACGATCTCGCGAAGGCGCGCGGCGGGCGCTTCCTGTTGCGGGTCGAGGACATCGACGGGGCGCGCTCGCGGCCCGAGCTGGCGGCGCAATTTCGCGCCGATCTGGCATGGCTGGGGCTCGCCTTCGACGAGGTGCCGGCGCAGTCCACCCGCCTGGCCAGCTACGCCGCCGCCGCCGAGCGCCTGCTGGCCGAGGGGCTGCTCTACCCCTGCACCTGCACCCGTGCGCATATCGAGGCGCTGGCGCCGCGGATGGGAGCGGAGGGGCCGATCTACCCGGGCACCTGCAAGGGCCGCTCCATCGATTCGCTTCTGCCGGCGGCCTGGCGCCTCGACGTCGAGGCGGCGATGGCGCGCACCGGGCCGCTGACCTGGGAGGACGAGCTCCACGGCCGACAGACCGCCGACCCGCGTGAGTTCGGCGATGTGGTGCTGGTGCGCAAGGACGCGCCCGCCAGCTACCACCTCGCCGCCACGCTCGACGACGCGGCGGACGGGGTAACGCTGGTGACGCGGGGTATGGACCTGTTCGCCGCCACCCATGTCCATCGCTTGCTTCAGGCGCTGCTCGGCCTGCCGGTGCCGCGCTGGCATCACCATGCCCTGTTGCTGGACGACTGCGGCCGGAAGCTGGCGAAGCGGCGCGGGTCGCCATCCCTGGCGGATCGCCGGGCCGCCGGGGAAGACGGAGCGGCGCTCGTCGCCGATCTGCGCGCCGGTCGCTTTCCGGCTGGAATTACGCTCGCGAGCGCCTAGATTGGGCGCGCCATGACCACATTCCTCATCGTCGTCCTCCTGATCCTCATGGGTCTGACCGTGTTCTCGCTGGTGCGCGGGGTGATCGCGTTTCTGAAGACCACCAAAATCGATCTGGAAACGCGTGCCGGCGGCGAGACCGCGACCGAGATGCAGCTGATGCAGAACAAGATGATGATGAGCCGCATCAAGTACCAGGCGCTGGCGGTGCTGGTGGTCGCGGTTCTGCTGGCGATGTCGCGCTGAGGCGCGGCCTCCCGTGGTCAAGCTCAACAAGATCTACACCCGCACCGGCGACGGCGGCACCAGTGGCCTCGTCGACGGCTCGCGGCAAGCCAAGCACACGCCCCGCTTCGAGGCGATCGGCGCGGTGGACGAAGCCAACAGCGCGATCGGCCACGCGATCCTCTCCGCCGACAGCCAGCCGCGCCGCGCGCTGTTGCGCATCCAGAACGATCTGTTCGACCTCGGCGCCGACCTGGCGACGCCGGGCGCGGAGTTCGCGCCATCGGAGATGGTGCTGCGGATCGTGCCGGCGCAAGTCGCGTGGCTCGAGAAGGCGATCGACGGGATCAACGCCGATCTCGCGCCGCTCACCAGCTTCATCCTGCCCGGCGGCAGCGAGGCGGCGGCGCGGGCGCATATCGCGCGCGCGGCCGTGCGCCGGGCCGAGCGGGCGATGGTCGCGCTGGCGGCGGAGGAGCCCGTGAACCCGGCCGCACTCGCCTATATCAACCGGCTTTCCGACTATCTCTTCGTGCTCGCCCGGCACTTCAACCACGACGGCGCCGACGACGTCAGATGGGTGCCCGGAGCCAATCGCTAGCGAATAACCCGGGCAGTGCCCCCCGTTCGCATCGAGCGAAGTCCAGACGCTCGCGCAGTGTCTCGACTTCGCTCGACACGAACGGCAGGGGGAATGCGGTATGGCGAGGAGCGAACGATGGCGACTGTGGCGGTGATCGGGGCAGGTCAGATGGGCGCAGGGATCGCCCAATTGGCCGCAGCGCATGGCAATTCCGTCCTGCTCGCCGACGTTGACTTGGCGACTGCCCAGAAGGCGCGCTTCGGCATCGAGAAGTCGCTCGCCAAGCTGGTCGCAAAGGAAAAGATCGCGGCAGGCGATGCCGAGGCGGCCTTATCCCGGATCGCCGCCGTTCCGGACCACGCCCCAATGGCCGAGGTCGATTTCATCATCGAGGCTGCAACCGAGCGCGAAGAGATCAAGCGGGCGATCTTCGAGAAGGCTGGCGCCGTGCTCGGCGCGAACGCGATCCTGGCTTCCAACACCAGTTCGATCCCGATCACCCGCATGGCCGCGCATGCACCCGATCCGGCGCGTTTCGTCGGGCTGCATTTCTTCAACCCGGTGCCGCTGATGCCGCTGATCGAGGTCATCCCCGGCCTCGCCACTTCGGCCGCGACCACTGCGCGCACCCGGGCATTCGCCGAAAGCCTCGGCAAGCAGGTCGTCCTGAGCCAGGACGAGCCGGGCTTCATCGTCAACCGCATCCTGTTGCCGATGATCAACGAGGCGGTGTTCGTGCTCGGCCAGGGCACGGCGAGCGTCGCCGGCATCGACCAGGCCGCGAAGCTTGGGCTCAACCACCCGATGGGCCCGCTTCAGCTGGCCGACTTCATCGGGCTCGACACCTGCCTCGAGATCGTGCGCGTGCTTCATTCGAGCACCGGCGACAGCAAATACCGCCCCGCGCCGCTGCTGGTGAAGTATGTCGAGGCCGGCTGGCTTGGCCGCAAGAGCGGGCGCGGCTTCTATGACTACAGCGGCGAGGAACCTGTGCCGACGCGGTGACGTTCACTCGGGCAAAGGAGACATGCGATGCCCGACAAGAACAGCGATCCGGAAACCGAGGCCACCCGCCAAGCGGATCTTGCCCCCGAAACTTTCAACGACGAGCAGGACGACGAAGACGCCCAGGCGCAGACCCTCGCCGAGGAGGCGCTGGGGCGCAACCCGGGCGACTACGGCAGCCCGACCGAGAGCGTGAAGGTCAATGGCAGCAATTTCGAAGGCGACTCGACGCAGGATCTGGTCGATCGCATGCGCGACATGGAGCGCTCGGGCCGGATCGACATGGGCGCCTATCGCGGCGAGGACAATATGGACGACAACGAGGAAAAATACGGCGGTCCGCCCGCCGACGATTAGACCCTGCTAGAGCGTCGAGCCTGAAATCCGAATCCTTGGGGATTCCCTTGAGCCGAGATTTGTGATTCACTGTTTACGGAGGTGGATCATGGGCAAGAGCAGTTCGGTTGATCTTCGGGTTCGAATCATGGGTGAGATCGAGCGTGGGCGGTCATGCCGTGCGGCGGCGCTGCGGTTCGGGGTTGCGCCGAGCACGGCGATCCGGCTGGCGCAGCGCAAGGCGCGGACGGGATCGGTTGCCCCTGCGCGGCAGGGGCGCCCGGCGGGGAGCGGTGTGCTCGGCGCGCATATCGAGGCCTTGGTAAGCTGGGTGGAAGCCGACGGTGACATCACGATGCCCGAACTGGCGGTGCGGCTGCTGGCCGAACGGGGGGTGAAGGCACACCCCGCCTCGCTGTCGCGGCTGCTGATCCGGCAGGGTTTTACCGTTAAAAAAACACTGCTGGCGAGCGAAACCGATCGCGCTGACATCGTCCGCAGGCGCCGGATATGGACGGCGCACCGGCAGCCGTGGATGCAGCGACGCCCGGAGCGGCTGGTGTTCGTGGACGAGACCGGCACGACCACCAAGATGACCCGGCTGCGCGGCCGGGCACGGCGGGGACAGCGTCTCAGGATGAAGGCGCCGTTCGGTCACTGGGGCACCCAGACGTTCGTCGCCGCGCTGCGCCACGACGGCCTGACCGCGCCCTGGGTGATCGACCGCCCGATGAACCGCCAGATCTTCGAGACCTGGGTCGAGACCCAGCTCGCTCCGACGCTCAAGCCCGGCGACATGGTGATCCTCGACAATCTCTCCAGCCACAAGAGCGAGAAGGCCAATGCGATCCTCAAGGCGCGCGGCGCATGGTTCCTGTTCCTGCCGCCCCCCGCCTTCGCGGGGGCAGGCTCTACAGCCCCGATCTCAACCCTATCGAAAGGGCCTTCGCCAAGGCTCTCCTGAGCTTGTCGAAGGGCTCAAGGCCCACCTGCGAAAAGCCCAGGCGCGAACCATCGAAGCACTGTGGCAAGCCGTCGGGTCGATCTGCGAACTCTACTCACCCGACGAATGCTGGAACTACCTCAAACATGCCGGATATGTTGCAGATTAATGGCTCGACGCTCTAATCATTTGCTTCCGTGGCCGCCCGCTTGAGCAGGTAGAGCGCCTCGAGCGCCTCGCGCGGTGACAGCGTATCGGGATCGATCGCGGCCACCGCTTCGGCGAGCGGATCGGTCTTGTGAACCTCTTCCTGCGCCGCCGCGGCGAACAGCGGCAAGTCGCCCAGGCCCGCCGCCAGCCCGCCGGTTTCGGCGCGGCCCTTCTCCAGCCGGTCGAGGATGGCCTTGGCGCGCTTGAGCACAGCCGCGGGCAGGCCGGCGAGGCGCGCCACCGCGAGACCGTAGCTGCGGTCCGCGGCGCCGCGCGCCAGCTCGTGGAGGAGCACCAGCTCGCCCTTCCACTCCTTGGCGCGGACATGGTGGAGGCTCAGCGCGTCGCAGCTTTCGGCGAGCCGGGCGAGCTCGTGGTAGTGGGTCGCGAACAGGCAGCGGCAGCGCAGGTTCTCGTGCACCGCCTCGACCACCGCCCAGGCCAGCGCCATGCCGTCATAGGTCGAGGTGCCGCGCCCGACCTCGTCGAGGATGACGAAGCTCCTGTGGGTGGCCTGCGACAGGATCGCGGCTGTTTCGACCATCTCGACCATGAAGGTCGAACGACCGCGCGCGAGATTGTCGCTCGCGCCGACGCGGCTGAACAGGCGGTCGGCGATGCCGACGCGCGCGGTCTGCGCCGGCACGAAGCTGCCCGCCTGCGCCAGCAGCAGGATCAGCGCGTTCTGGCGCAGGAAGGTGGACTTGCCGCCCATGTTGGGCCCGCCGATCAGCCACAGGCGGTCCTGCGGCCCGAGCGAACAGTCGTTGGCGACGAAGCGCTCGCCAGCCTTCGCCAGCGCCGCCTCGACCACCGGATGGCGCCCGCCGGCGATCTCGAGGCACGGCGCGTCGAGCATCGCCGGCCGGCACCAGTCCCCCTCCGCCGCGCGCTCGGCGAGCGCGGCGGCGACATCGACCCGCGCCAGCGCCCGCGCGGCGGCGGCGATGCTCTCGCGGCGGGCGACGACCTCGCCGGTCAGCTCCTCGAAATGCGCGTCCTCGGCGGCGAGCGCGTGACCGCCCGCCTCGGCGATGCGGCTGGCTTCCTCGTGCAACCCAAGCGAGTTGAACCGCACCGCGCCGGCCATCGTCTGGCGGTGGGTGAAGCCGCTGTCCGCCGCCATCAACCGGTCGGCATGGCGCGCGGGAACCTCGATGAAATAGCCGAGCACCTTGTTGTGGCGAATCTTGAGCGAGGGCGTCGCCGTCTCGTCGCGATAGCGCGCCTCGAGCGCGGCGATGGCGCGGCGGGCATTGCCGCTGGTCTCGCGCAGCGCGTCGAGCGCATGATCGTAGCCCGCGGCGATGAAGCCGCCCTGCCCGCGCTCGGTCGGCGGCGTGGGCACGAGCGCACGGCTCAGGTGGTCGATCAGCGCGGAATGGCCGCCGAGTGCCTCAGCCTCGTCGCGGAGCAGCGGAGGCAGGTCCGCGCTCGCCCGCAGCACTTCGCGCAATCGCCGCGCCTCCGACAGCCCGTCCCGGACCTGCCCGAGATCGCGCGGGCTGCCGCGCCCCGCCACGATCCGCCCGAGCGCACGGGCGATGTCGGGGCATTGGCGCAGCAACGCACGAATATCGCTGCGCAAGATGGGATCGCGGTGGAAATAGGCGACCGCCGCGTGGCGCGCCTCGATGGCCGCGTGGTCGGCGAGCGGCGCGGCCAGATCCTCCGCCAGCAGCCGCGAGCCGGCGCCGGTCGAACAGCGGTCGACTGCGGCGAGCAGGCTGCCCGCGCGCGCCCCGCCCTGCGCCTCGAGCACTTCGAGGCTGGCGCGCGTGGCCGCGTCCATTGCCAGCCGCTCGCTCGCCTCGCGCGCCACGGGAGGCAGCAGCAGCGGCAGCGTCCCGCGCCCGACATGCTCGAGATAGGCGATCAGCCCGCCCGCCGCCGCCAGCATCGGCCGCGAAAACGCGCCGAGCCCTTCGAGCGTCGCGACGCCGTGGAGCGCCTTGAGCCGCGCCTCGCCGGTCTCGCTGCGGAACTCTCCGCGCGGGCGGGCGATCGCCTCCAGGAGCCGCGCTCCCGCGAAGGCGGGGGCCTCCCTCGAGGGAGCACCACGCCGAGGGAGGTCCCCGCCTTCGCGGGGACTCGGTTCGGGCACGATCACTTCGCTGGGACCGATACGCGCCAGCAGAGCCGGAACCGCTTCCGCGGCACACTCTTCCAGCTCCATCCGCCCGGTCGACACATCGACGCTGGCGATTCCGCAGCTCTCGCGCAGCCCGCAGACCGCCACCAGCACATTGGCGCTGCGCGGATCGAGCAGCGCCTCCTCGGTCAGCGTGCCGGCGGTCACGAAGCGCACGATGTCGCGCGCGACCAGCGCCTTCGCGCCCCCGCGCTTTCGCGCCTCCTCGGGCGTCTCGACCTGCTCGGCGATGGCGACGCGGTGGCCGGCGCGGATCAGCCGCGCGAGATAGCCCTCCGCCGAATGGACCGGCACCCCGCACATCGGGATCGGCGCTCCGCCGTGCTCGCCGCGGCTGGTCAGCGCGATGTCGAGCACACCCGCCGCCGCCTTCGCGTCGTCGAAGAACAGTTCGAAGAAATCGCCCATGCGGTAGAACAGCAGGCAGCCTTCGGCCTGCGCCTTGAGCGCGAGATATTGCTCCATCATCGGAGATGCGCCGCCCGCCATGTAGCGCCGGGCGTAGCGGGCGGATGGGCGATTCGCCAACGCCGTGCGGGCGCTTTCCCCTGCTGGTGGTTTCCGTTAGGGCACCGGCAAACCGGAGAACCTAACGGGCATGGCCGAAGAGAAGAATTCCTCCTTCACCGAGCGCGAGGCGCTGTTCTACCACGAGACGATCCGCCCGGGTAAAATCGAGATCGTCGCCAGCAAGCCGATGGCGACCCAGCGCGACCTGGCGCTCGCCTATTCGCCCGGGGTCGCGGTTCCGGTCGAGGCGATCGCCAAAGACCCCTCGTGCGCCGCGCGTTACACCGCGCGCGCCAATCTGGTCGCGGTGATCTCCAACGGAACCGCGATCCTCGGCCTCGGCAATCTCGGCGCGCTCGCCTCCAAACCGGTGATGGAAGGCAAGGCGGTGCTGTTCAAGCGCTTCGCCGACGTCGATTCGATCGACATCGAACTCGACACCGAGGATCCCGACAAGTTCATCGAGGCGGTGGCGCTGATGGAGCCGACTTTCGGCGGCATCAATCTGGAGGACATCGCCGCGCCCGAATGCTTCGTGATCGAGGCCGCGCTGCGCGAACGGATGAACATCCCGGTGATGCACGACGATCAGCACGGCACCGCGATCATCGCCGCCGCGGGCCTCATCAACGCCTGCCACCTGACCGGACGAAGCCTGCGCGATTGCCGCGTGGTGGTGAACGGGGCGGGGGCGAGCGCGCTCGCCTGCACCGCCCTCATCAAGGCGATGGGCGTGCCGCACCAGAACGTGGTCGTCTGCGACCGGCAGGGCCCGATCTACCCCGGCCGCGCCAATGTCGATCAGTGGAAGAGCGCGCACGCCGTGCCGACCGAGGCGCGCAGCCTGGAGGAGGCGCTGGTCGGGGCGGACATTTTCCTCGGCCTTTCCGCCGCGGGCGCGCTCGAGCCCGAGTGGGTCGAGAAGATGGCGCCCCAGCCGATCATCTTCGCGATGGCCAATCCCACGCCCGAGATCATGCCCGATCT
>JAIETR010000062.1 GCA_019745075.1 Qipengyuania sp. | reverse complement strand
CTCCGGGCGGCGAAGGCGAGCAGGCCGGTGCCGGTGCCGACGTCGATCAGATTGCGCGGGCCGAGCCCGTCGCGCTTTATCCTTTCGAGCATGAGCAGGCATCCGGCGGTCGTGGCATGCTGCCCGGTCCCGAACGCCTGGGTGGCGGGGATGACCAGATCGACCGCCGCCGGGTCGGCGGGATGCTCGGGCGTGCGGACATGGAACCGCCCGGCACGGATCGGATCGACGCCCTTCTGGCTCTCGGTCACCCAGTCCGCATCGGGCAGCTTCTCGGCGGCGAAGCGCGGCGGCTCGCCCTTGAACAGCGCTTCGATGGCCCTGCGATCGGCGGCGGTAGGTTTGCGCGGGAGGTAGACATCCAGCCGCCACTCGTCGGGCCGGTCCTCGGCGATCTCGAACCCGGCGAGGCCGATGTCCTCGTCCCAACCGATTTCCCGCTCCTGCGCGACCAGCGCGGTTTCGATCTCCGCCTTCGAAGCGAAGGCCGTCAGCTTCCAGGCCTCAGCCACCCCCGGCCTCCGCCGCCAGCCGCTTGTCGAGACGCTCGCTGGCGGTCGCGGCATGGACCCGGCACCCGGTGCGGTCGGTCAGCGGGCGCTGTCCCGAGACCCGCGCCCGCAGCACGACGGCACCGGGATGCGGGGCGATCGCGATGTCGCAGTCGAGCGCCGCCACCCTGGCGGTGCCCGCGCGGAACGCCTCGATCGATGCGGGTGTAATGTTCGGCCATCGATGGAAGGACGCGCTATGGGACAGATTCTGCATGGGAGCGCCCGCACGACAGCGGCGGTCCGTCGAGCGATACCACATAGTCGAGAGGGCCTGATGGCGCTTTCGAAGCGTTGCGGCATCAACCCCAAGACGGTGACCAGGTGGAAACGCGCGTCGGTCAGCGACTCCCCACCGGCCCCAGGATGCCAAGTCCACCACCTTGTCGATTGAGGAAGAGGCCATCATTGTCGCCTTTCGTCGGACACCCTGTTGCCGCTCGACGACTGCCTCTACGCCTTGCGGGCGACGATTCCGAGCCTGACGCGCTCCTCCCTGCACCGTTGTCCGCAACGCCACGGGATCAGCCGGCTGCCCGAAGCGGCGGGGGACAAAGAGCCAGATTTGCCGATTAACCGATGCCTCGCAATGCGCTAGCGAGGAGAAAACACGCGGGTAGCATGCGAGTCGGCGATACTTTGGGGGAAGGCATGGCAACGGCTGCGGCAAGGGTGGAACCGGTCAATTTTCTCGAAAAGACCGAGAACGAGAAGCGCGCGGAAACCGTTGGCGACCTGATGACACCCGCGGTGGGCGTGTTCTCGCCGACGACCACGGTGGCCGAAGCGATCGAGGCCTTGCGCGAGGCGACGCGGACCGCCTTCATCACCTATCTCTACATCGTCGATCCCAACCAGAAGCTGCAGGGGCTGGTGGTGATGCGCGAGATGCTGCTCGCCAAGCCGGAGACCAAGCTCTCCGAGATCATGCTTACCAATCCGTTCACGCTCCAGCGCGACATGCCGCTCCGCGACGCGCTGAAGGCGGCGCTTCACATGCATTTCCCCGTCTACCCGGTGGTCGATAGCGAAAAGCGCCTCGTCGGGCTGGTGCGCGGCGGCGAGCTGTTCGCCAACCGCGCGATCGAGATTTCGGGCCAGTCGGGCACCATGGTCGGCGTCAACAACGAGGAGCGGCTCGGCACTTCCGTGCTCATGAGCCTCAAGCTGCGCCACCCTTGGCTCCAGGTCAATCTCCTGACCGCCTTCATCGCCGCCGCGGTGGTGGGCTTCTTCGAGGATACTCTCAGCAGACTCGTGATCCTGGCGGTGTTCCTGCCGGTGATGGCCGGGCAGACCGGCAACACGGGCTGCCAGGCGCTGGCGGTGACCTTGCGCGGGATGACGCTGGGCGAGGTCAAGGCCAGCAACCAGGGCGCGATGATCCGCAAGGAGGCGATGCTGGGCTTCTTCAACGGGCTGTTCGTGGGCGTGACCGCGGGCGCCGGCATGTGGTTCTACGCCCAGATGCAGGGGCAGGACGATCCGTTGAAATTCGGGCTGGTGGTGCTGGTCGCGATGGTCGGCGCCTGCACATCGAGCGGTATTGCCGGTGCGATAATTCCTTTGACGCTCAAGCGTTTGGGAGCCGATCCTGCCACCGCTTCGAGCATCTTCCTGACCACCGCCAGCGACATCACCAGCATGGGCATCTTCCTCGGCCTGGCGACGCTGATGCTGTAACACGGCTGGACGGCTAGCGTTGGCGCGTCCATATGACCAGTTAGTTGGTCAGGAGATAGCAGTCGTGGATGCGGTCAATCTGGCGGACGCGAAAGCGCGATTGAGCGAACTCATCGATCGGGTCGAGGCTGGCGAGAGTGTCGAGATCCGGCGGCGCGGCAAAACCGTAGCCAGGCTGGTGCCCGCCCCCCCGCCTCGAAAGCCGCTCGATATGGCGGCAATTCGCGCGTTGACGGAATCCATGCCCTTCCATGATGGCAATGCCGGCGATTTCGTGCGGGCCATGCGTGATAGCGACCGCTATTGAGCCTGTACCTCGATACCTCGCTCCTGGTGGCGAATTTCACGAACGAGGCCGCGACGCGGGCCGTGCAGGCTTGGTTCGATCGGCAGGATACGGCGCGTTTGGCAATCAGCGACTGGACAATAACAGAGTTCTCGTCCGCCCTTGGCGTCAAGCTCAGGACGGGACAGATTGAAGCACAGCGCCGAGCAGCCGCACTGGCGGCATTTTCCGTGGCGGTTAGCGAATCCTTCACAGCCCTGCCGGTGGCGCGCGAGCATTATCGCCGAGCCGCGGGGATCATCGACGAGGCGGAAAACTTGCGCGCGGGCGATGCGCTTCATCTCGCGGTGGCCGGGGCAAATGATCTTTGCCTGGTAACTCTGGATCGACTGCTCGCAGCTGGCCTCAAGTTTGGCATCGCCACTCAGGGCATCGATTGGCGAAGCTGATGTTTCAGGCCTGCTGGCGCAACGCCACCTCGCTCATGAAGCGCGCGCCATCGCCCTTGGCCAGCCACTCGGCCTCGGCCGCGATGGCGGCGAGCATGTCGGTGAGGTCGTCCATCTCCGCCTTGGCGTAATTTCCCAGCACATGGCCGGTCACGCGATCCTTGTGCCCCGGATGGCCGATGCCGATGCGGACGCGGCGAAAGCCTGCCCTGAGCCCAGTCGAAGGGTCCGGGCCGAGGTGCTGGTCGATCGACCGCAACCCGTTATGCCCGGCAAGCCCGCCACCGGTGCGGACCTTGACCTTGAAAGGGGCAAGATCGAGCTCGTCGTGGAACACGGTCAGCGCCTCGGGGCCGAGCTTGTAGAAGCGCAGCGCCTCGCCCACCGCGCGGCCGCTCTCGTTCATCCAGGTCGCGGGCTTGAGCAGCAGCAGTTTTTCGCCGCCGATTCGCCCCTCCCGCACCCAGCCCGAAAACGTCTTCTGGACCGGGCCGAATCCGTGCATCTCCGCGATCACATCGGCGGCCATGAAGCCGACGTTGTGGCGGTGCATCGCATATTGCGGGCCAGGATTGCCGAGACCGGTCCAGATTTGCATGGGCGGGCCCTAGCGAGCGGAACGCCACGACCCAAGTCCTTCGAGCCGCTCGGCCATGCGGCCTCGCCCCTCGGGACGAACGGAAGGTGGAAACGAAAAAGGGGTGGGACAACGCCCACCCCCGTTCGTGCCGAGGAGGGGCGAAGCCGAAGGCCGAACCCCGTCTCGAAGCACTATTCGCCCGCGTCCTCGCCCGAAGCGTCCGCCTCGCCTTCGGCTTCGGCGTCATCGGCGGCAGGCGCTTCGCCAGCCGCGTCGGCCTGGCTGGTGTCGCCTTCGGCCTTCTTGAGCGCCGAGGGAGCGACCAGCGTGGCGATGGTGAAATCGCGGTCGGTGATCGCGCTTTCGCTGCCCTCGGGCAGGGTCACGTCGCTGATGTGGATCGAATCGCCGACCTCCCGGCCGGTGACGTCGATCTCGATCTCGCTCGGGATCTTCTCGGATTCGCACACCAGCTCGAGCTCGTGGCGCACGACGTTGAGGACGCCGCCCTTCTTGAGGCCGGGCGCGGCGTCTTCGTTGATGAACACCACCGGCACCTGCACCTCGACCTTGGCATTCTTCGCCAGGCGCAGAAAATCGACGTGCACGGGCCGATCGTTGACCGGGTTGAGCGCGACGTCCTTGGGCAGGGTGCGGACGGACTTGCCGCCGAGGTCGAGGTTGACGATCGAGTTCATGAAGTGACCGGTGCCGAGCAGGCGAACGAGTTCCTTCGCCTCGACGTGGATCATCTGGGGTTCTTCCTTGCCGCCGTAGATCACGGCGGGGACACGGCCGGTGCGGCGCAGATGACGGGAGGCTCCCTTGCCAGCCCGTTCGCGCGCCTCGGCCGGCAGGGTCAGAGCGTCGCTCATCGTAGTGCCTTTCGAATGCGTTCGATATCCGGTCCCGCCACGCCTCCAGGGATGACCATGACGCCGGAGCGCGCGCCGTTAGCAGCTATGTCGGGAAATGCAACCGCAAGGCCAGCCCTCAAGCAGCGAGGCGGTAGGGCAACAGAAACGTCATTGCAGGCGGCGCACGCGATACCCCTCGGCCGCGAGCAGGGCGGGCAGACCGTCGGCCCCCAGCATGTGCGCGGCGCCCACCGCGATCAGCGGCCGCCCGCCGCTCCGGAGCAGCGGCAGCAAGTCCCGCGTCCAGGCCGCGTTGCGCTCGGCAGAGAGCGCCCGGTGGAGCGCGGGATCGGCGAGCAGCCCGCGCCGCGTGGTGCGTTCGAGCCGGGCGAGATCGCCCGCCAGCCACGCCTCGGCCAGCGCCCTGGCGTCCGCCGCCGGGTCGCGCTGCTCGGCAAGCACCGCGGTCAGCAGGCTGCGCTGGTCGCGTTCGGGCAGGCCGTCGAAGATCGCCAGCTGCCGGGCCGCGCCTTCCAGCTCCATGACGGACCGGCCCGCGAAGCGCGCGATCAGCGCCTGGTCCACGCCGTTGCGCGCCGGGGCCGCCGCGCCCAGCCGCGCCAGCGCCAGCGCGGCGGCCCAGGTTTCGAGCCCGTCGAAGCGGTTCGCGGCAACGCCCTTGCTGGCGAACAGCTGGGCCAGATCGCGCCGCGCGGCGGGAGGAAGGCGTTCGGCGAGCGGCGGACCGGGCTCGTCGCGGGCGAGCCGATCGAACGCCGCGGCGGTTCGCTCGGGGTCGAGGTCGCGCACCTCGACCACCAGCATCCCGGCCCCGTCGATGGCCGTGGCGAGCGCCGGCGTCTCCCACCGCGCGCCGTCGGGCAGCGCATGGATGGTGCCGAACAGCCAGCCGAGCGTGTCTCCCGCCGAATCCTCGACGGACCACAGCGCCGGGCTGGCGGGTTGTGGAGCGGCGGTCTCGCGCTCCCCGCACCCCGCCGCCAGCCCGCATAGCAGCAACAGGACGAACAGCGCGCGGATCACTGTATCCGGACGACTGTGGCGCCGGACCTGGTCAGATAGTCCTGCACGCTGTTGGCCCCCGCGAGATGCCCGGCGCCGACCGCGACGAACACCGTGCCCGGTTCCGCCAGGCGCCTGGCGACCCACCGCGCCCAGTCGCGGTTGCGCGCATAGAGCAGCCGCTCGGCGAGCGCGGGATCGTCCAGCTCCTCGTTCAGTAGCCTGGCCAGCCCCTCGGCATCGCCGCGCGCCCATGCCGCGACCATGCCGTTCATCGACGGCACGACGCTGTCGAGCTGCTCGGCGACGCCGACCAGATAGGCGGTCTGGACCGCCATCGGCATCTCGTCGAACAGCCGCAGCTGGCTGTCGATCGTCTCGAGCGCCGCGCGCGGCTTCGCGCCGGCGCGGCTCTCGATCGCCGATTCGACACCCGCTTCCTTCGAATAGCCGCCCTTGAGCAGCGGCAAGGCGCCCAGCGTGATCGCCGCGAACCAGGGCTCGACCTTGTCGAAAGCGGCAAGCGGGAGCCCGGCCTTGGTCAGCGCCGCCTCGTAAGTCGCGCGCTGCCCGGCGCTCAGCAGGTCGCGAAGCGACTGGCCGGCGGGGAGCATCGCCTTGGCGAGAAACGCCCGCTGCACCGCCGGGGTGGTCAGCTCGCCGGAAGGGATCTCGGTCACCAGCACCTGCGCCGCCGCGAGCGCCTCGGCGACCGCGCCGCGGTACCATTCCACATCGCTGGGCAATGCGTGGACGGTCCCGAACAGGTAGATGGTGGTGTCCGCATCGGCCACCTTCCACAGCGCCGGACCGGAGGGCGCGACGGCGGCCGGGGCGGAGACGGGCTCGGACCGCGCGGCGGCGCAGGCGGTCAGGGAGAGCCCACCCAGCAGGGCGGCGAGTTTGCGGAAGGAAAGCTTCATCGGAGAAAGGTCTCGCTGGTTGCGTGGCCGCCGATCTAGCGAGCCAGGCCGAACATTTCACCCCCGGCTTCGCCAAACCGCCGCGGCGTTGACGCTTCCGGCCCGCTTCGCCAAAGCGCGCTGCGATGCAGCGTGACCCGGCCAACAGCTTTCAGGACATGATCCTCGCGCTCCACGATTTCTGGAGCGCGAGAGCCGGTTGCCTGATCCTCCAGCCCTACGACATGCGCATGGGGGCGGGCACCTTCCACACCGCCACCACGCTGCGCGCGCTCGGGCCCGAGCCGTGGAACGCCGCCTTCGTCCAGCCCTGCCGCCGCCCGACCGACGGGCGCTATGGCGACAACCCCAACCGCCTCCAGCATTACTACCAGTATCAGGTGATCCTGAAGCCGAGCCCGCCCGACATCCAGGATCTCTACCTCGAAAGCCTGGGGCTGATCGGGATCGATCCGCTCAGGCACGACATCCGCTTCGTCGAGGACGACTGGGAGAGCCCCACGCTCGGCGCCTGGGGGCTGGGCTGGGAGGTCTGGTGCGACGGGATGGAGGTGACCCAGTTCACCTATTTCCAGCAGATGGGCGGCTTCGATTGCAAGCCCGTTGCAGGCGAGTTGACCTACGGTCTCGAGCGGCTTGCGATGTACATCCAGGGCGTCGACAATGTCTTCGATCTCGATTTCAATGGATTAGGCGTGAGTTATGGCGACGTGTTTCTCGAAAACGAGAAGCAGATGTCGAAGTGGAACTTCGAGGTCGCCGACACCGCCGCGCTGTTCGACCTCTTCGCCAAGGCCGAGGCGGAATGCCGCAACGCGCTGGAACATCAGGTGCCGATCGCGGCCTATGAGCAGGCGGTCGAGGCCAGCCACGTCTTCAACCTGCTCCAGGCGCGCGGCGTGATCGGCGTCCAGGAACGCGCCAGCTACATGGCCCGCGTGCGCGATTTGGCCCGCTCGAGCTGCGAGGCCTACGCCGAGGCGATGGCGCTGGGGTGGCGGGCGAAATACCCGGGGTGGTCGCTGTGAGCGAGGCCAAAAATCCTCCCCGGGACGGGGAGGGGGACCGCTCGGCGCAGCCGAGTGGTGGAGGGGGTTTGGGGCCATCGCTACGCCGCCCCGAAGTCTACACCGCCCGCCGCCAGCGCAAGGCTATGTCGCTGCCCGAAGTTCTCCTGTGGCGCGAACTGCGCGCGCAGGCTGGCGGCCTTCGTTTCCGAAAGCAGCATCCGATCAAGCCCTACTATGCCGACTTCTATTGCGCGGCGGCCCGGCTCGTCATCGAGATCGATGGCAAGGCGCACGACATGGGCGATCGACCTCAGCGCGATGAAGAGCGGAACGCGTTTATGGAATCCCGAGGGTATCGCGTTCTGCGCGTCTTGGCGACCGAGGTGCTTGCCGATGCCAATGCCGTCGCTGCGAGCGTGGTGCAGATGGCGGGCCCCCTCCGTCAGTCGCTGCGCGACTGCCACCTCCCCATGAATGGGGAGGATTTATGAGCGACTTCCTCCTCGAGCTGCGCTGCGAGGAAATCCCGGCGCGGATGCAGGCCGGGGCGCGGGCGGAGCTCGAGAAGCTGTTCCGCCGGGAGCTGACGTCGGCGGGAATCGTCCTTCGACAGGCTCGGGATGGACGGAGCGACGTCACGGTGTGGTCGACCCCGCGCCGCCTTGCCCTGATCGCGAGGGGACTGCCTGACGCCACGGAGGCGGTGCGCGAAGAGGAGAAGGGCCCGCCCGAGGGCGCGGCGGAGGCGGCGCTTCAAGGCTTCTGCCGCAAGAACGGCGTCACGAAGGATCAACTTCAGCTCCGCGATGTGAAAGGGCGGCAGACCTGGTTTGCCGTCGTCGAGCGGCCGGGGCGCGCCACCAAGAACGTGCTGGCCGAGGCCATCCCGACGATTGTGCGCGACTTCGCCTGGCCCAAGTCGATGCGCTGGGGCGCGGACTCGCTTAGCACCGAAAGTTCTCGCTGGGTCAGGCCCTTATCGGGCATTGTTGCCATTCTGGGTGAAGAGCTGGTCGAGTGCGAGGCAGCGGGCGTCGCCAGCGGCTACGCAACCTTGGGCCACCGCTTCCACCATGCGGGCGAGATCACCATCGGCGGCGCATCGGACTACGCCGAAAAGCTGCGCGCCTGCCACGTGATCGTCGATCATGAGGAGCGCGCCGCGCTGATTCGCGAGGGCGCCGCCAGGGCTGCCGTCGAGGCGGGGCTGACACTGGTCGAGGACGAGGGGCTGGTGGTCGAGAACGCCGGCCTCACCGAATGGCCCGTGCCGCTGCTCGGCCGCTTCGACGAGGCGTTTCTCGATGTTCCGCCCGAGGCGATCCAGCTCACCGCGCGAGTGAACCAGAAGTATTTCGTGCTCGAAGGGACTCCCCCCTTGGGGGAGGTGGCAGCGCGCAACGCTGACGGAGGGGGAACGGCGCAGGGGCCCCCCCCCCCCCCCCCCCCCGCCCCCCCCCCCCCGCCGGGCGGCGGCCGCGGCGGGGGGGTGAAGCGCAGGCCGTCGAGACCCAGCGTCGCCGCGACCCTGCGCGCCAGCGCCGGGTCGATCCT
>JAIETR010000060.1 GCA_019745075.1 Qipengyuania sp. | reverse complement strand
ATCATGGAAGGCACCCTCGCGATGCTCATTCCGATCCTGGCGCTGACGATCCCGATCGTCGCGATCTGGACCAAGCATCAGCAGAAGCTGGCGGAAATGAACGTCAAGACCACTGCGGAAAGCACCGCTGAAAAGGCTGCTCAATATGCCAGCCACGTGGCCGAGCTCGAACAGCGGGTCCGCGTGCTCGAGCGGATCGTCACCGACGCCGGCTATGACGTCGCAACGCAAATCGAGGCGCTGCGCGACCAGCGCCGGGTCGAGGCCGATGACGCCGGCGTTTCGCTGGCCGTCGATCGCAAGGAGCGGGTGCAATGAACGGAAGCGAATTCCTCGAATTCCTGCCCTGGATCATCGGCGGCGGTATGCTGGTCAGCCTCGCCGGGGTGATCGGGTGGGTGCAGACCACCAAGCTGAAGATCAACGCCGGCTATCCGCTCGAAGGCATGTGGGGCCAGTCGCTCCATCCCAAGCGCGATGCGCAGACCGACCAGCGGGTCGCCCTGCTGACGCAGGAGAACGCCGCGCTCCAGGCCGAGATCGGATCGGTCAAGGACCGGCTCGCCAATGTCGAGCGGATCGTCACCGACAGCGGCTTCCAGCTCACCCACGAGATCGACCGGCTGCGGATCGAGAAGGAGAAGGTCCAATGACCATCGCCGACGCCATCGCCTTCTGCGCGTTGATGGTCGCGATCATCTCCATCGCGGGAATGCTGCTCGACCGGCACAATCGCCGCCTGAAGAACCGCGAGAAGGAACTGGAGCTGCGGGTGCGCATGGCCGAGGCCGAAGGCCGCAGCCGCGCCGCCGGCGTGCCGCAGATGGAAGAACGCCTGCGCGTGCTGGAGCGGATAGCGACCGACCGCAAATCGGGCCTGGCCGAGGAAATCGAGGCGCTGCGGGTTGAGAAGGATTTCGTGCAATGAGTTTCGGTACCGCGCTTGTCGTGATCGCCGCGATCATCGCCTTCACGGTGCTGAAGCTTGCACGGCATTATTCGCGCCAGGAGCGGATCGATCGCGCGCCGGCGAGGGACGACCTCGAAACCGGCCGCGAGCTCGAGGACCTGCGCGAACGCATCAAGGTGCTCGAGCGCATCGCGACCGACGGCAACACGCTCGACGCCAGCGAAACCCGCCGCATCGCGCAGGAGATCGAAGCGCTGCGCGACCGTCAGGGAAGCTGAACCGAGAGGAGTGAGGACAAGTGATCATGCCCGAACCCACGCTCGTCATCGCTATTGCCGCGCTGGTCGGCCTGGTTGTGGTGGTCGCCGCGCTGCTCAAGGCCTGGCAAGGCTGGCTGGCGCTCAAGCAGCGCGAGCTCGACGCCCATGCCGCACCGCATAGCTCGCCCGGCGGCTCGCCGCTCGGCGCCGCGCGGATCGAGCTCAGCGACCTCAAGGAGCGCATCCGCAAGCTCGAGGCGATCGCCAGCGGGGTCGACCTGTGAGCCGGGTCCAGGTCCGCACCGACGCCGCCAAAGCCGGCATCGGGCTCGGCAGCGCGATCGCCGTCGCCATCAGCTGGTCGCTGCACAAATCGATCCTGTGGGCGGCGATCCAGGGTTTCTTCGGCTGGTTCTACGTGATCTATTACGCGCTGACCCGCCCCGGCGGCCTTTCCGGTTGACGGCAGCTGAGGTAGGGGCGGCGCCATGCGCCCGCTTGACGACATTGCCGAGGAATACGCCTTCCTCGACGCCGACGACCGCTATCGGCTGCTGATCGAGCTGGGCCGCGAGCTCGATCCGATGCCCGCGGCGCTCAAGACCGAGGCGACGCTGGTGCGCGGCTGTGCGGCGCAGGTGTGGGCCTATCCCACCGGCGATGCGGACCGGCTCCACTTCCTCGCCGACAGCAACGCCGCGATCACCAAGGGCATCGTGGCGCTGGTGATCGCCGCGGTGCAGGACCGGCCCGCCGCCCAGGTCGCGGCCATGGACGTCGCCGCCGCGCTCGCCCCCTTCGATCTCGCCAACCAGCTTTCGTCCAACCGCACCCAGGGCGTCCCCAACATGATCGCGCTGGTCAGGGATCACGCCGCGCGGATCGCCGCCGCCGCGCGCGCCACGTGACCCCGCAGCAGCTCGCATATCGCGCCGCGCACTACACGCCGTGGTATTCGCGGATCGGCGACGGCGGCGCGATCGGCTGGCTGACCGCGGCCGCCTATGTGGCGGCGGCGCTGCTGTGCCTGCGCGCGGGCGGGACCGCGCCCGAGACAGCGCGGCCAGCGCGGATGTTATGGCGCGCCGCGGGTGCGGCCCTGCTCGTCCTCGGGATTAACAAGCAGCTCGATCTGCACGTCGCCCTGATCGAATTCTGGCGCGAGATCGCGCTGGCGTATGGCTGGTATGGCACCCGCCGCACGGTCCAATATGCCGCCTTTGCGCTCGGACTGCTGGGCGGGGGCGTGGTTGCACTGTGGCTGCTGCCGAAGGTGCGGCGGCAAAGCGCGGAGCTGCGCGCGGCGTTCGCCGGGACGGCCCTGATTGGCGTCTATGTCGTCCTGCGCGCGGCGAAGTTCCAGCATGTGCTGTGGTCGACTCCCGTCGCGCCCAAGGGGCCCGGCTGGTTGGCGCTGGTCGAGCTGGGCGGTATCGCGGTCGTCGCCGGCGCGGCCTGGCGCTACGCGCGGCGAGGCGGCGGGCAGCGCTAACGCAGGCTCGCGCTATCCCGCACCGTGGCGATTCCCGCCTCGCGCTGACGCTTGAGTTCGGCCTTGAGCCTGGCCGGATCGCGCGCGAACACGAAGCCGAAGCTGACGCCGCCCTCTTTCCCCACGGTCGCGTGGTGGAGCCGGTGCGCCTGGACGATGCGGCGGGCATAGCCGCTCCTCGGCACCCAGCGAAAATAACGCTGGTGGACGAGCCCGTCGTGCACCAGCGTGTAGACGATGCCGTAGCCCAGGATGCCGAGCGCGATCCAGGTCGCGGGCCACCATGCGCCCGCGCCCATTACCAATGGGCTGCCGAGCGCGAACATGGCGATGCTCATCGCCGCCCCGACCAGCCCGAAGCGATCGTTCTTCTCGAGCCGCTTGTCGTGCGGCTCATGATGGTCGCGGTGCCAGGCCCAGCCGAAGCCGTGCATGATGTATCTGTGGCTCGCCCAGGCGACGCCCTCCATCGCGAGGATGGTGGCGAACACGATCGCGACGGGGAGCAATGCGGCCATCACAGGACCGTCATAGGCTATTCGCCGCCCTCGAAAAAGAAGCTGCGCAGATGCTCGCCGATGCGCGCGGGCTTCAAGGTCGCGACATCGATGCAGCACCAGGCGGAGCGCACCTCCGCGAGCACGTCCTCGCCGCGGCTGATCACGGTGCGATAGAAGGCGCGCGCGCCCTTGAAGTGCTCGAGCACCGGGGCGGCGCTCACCGCGTCGCCGAGGAAACCCGGACGCAGATAGGTGATCTCGTGCCTGAGCGCGACCCAGGCTTTGCCGGCGACATCCTCCGCCGGGGCGAGCCGCCGCCAATGCGCCAGCACCGCGTCCTGCACCCAGGCGAGATAGCGGGCGTTGTTGACGTGGCCCATGAAGTCGATGTCGGCGGCCTCGACCGTGATCGGGATGGCGAAGGGCTTTGCTGACATGGCTGTAAGTTAGACCGTGGAGCTCGCAAAATCCATAGCAAGCTCGCATCCTGGCGAAATAAACCCGATCAAGTCAGCCCCGGGTTGCGCAAACGCGATAAGGGCGGCCCCAAGCTAATCCATCTTGCCCGGCCCCGGCGCCGGGCATAGCCCTTCGTCATGGCCAGCCGCCCCCGCACGCTTTACGAGAAGATCTGGGATTCGCATGTGGTTGAGCGGCGCGCCGACGGCACCTGCCTCGTCTATATCGACCGCCATCTGGTTCACGAGGTGACGAGCCCGCAGGCCTTCGAGGGGCTGCGCATCGCCCGCCGCCGGGTCCGCCGGCCGGAGCTGACGCTGGCGGTGCCCGACCACAACCTCCCCACGACCGCGCGACTCGCCCCCGACGGGACCGAACTGCCCATCGCCGATCCCGAAAGCGCCGCGCAGCTCGCCGCGCTGGCGCGCAACACCGCAGAATTCGGCATCGCCTATATTCCCGCGACCGCCGCCGCGCAGGGGATCGTCCACGTCGTCGGGCCCGAGCAGGGCTTCTCGCTCCCCGGCACGACCATCGTCTGCGGCGATTCGCACACCGCCGCGCATGGCGGGATCGGCGCGCTCGCCTTCGGGATCGGCACCAGCGAGGTCGAGCATGTGCTGGCGACGCAGACACTGCTGCTCGCGCCTTCGAAGACGATGGAGGTGCGGGTCGAGGGCGCGCTCGGGCCCGGCATCACGCCCAAGGATCTGATCCTCCACATCGTCGGCCGGATCGGTACCGCCGGCGGCACCGGCCATGTCATCGAATACCGCGGGCGCGTGTTCGAGGAGATGAGCGTCGAGGGGCGGCTGACGGTCTGCAACATGAGCATCGAGGCCGGCGCGCGCGCGGGACTGGTCGCTCCCGACGATAGGGTGTTCGCCTGGTTGAAGGGCCGCCCGATGGCGCCGTCGGGCGCCGACTGGGATGCGGCCCTCGAATGGTGGCGCACGCTCGCCACCGACCCCGGCGCCACCTTCGACCGCACCGTCACCATCGACGCCGCCGGGGTCGAGCCGACCGTCACCTGGGGCACAAGCCCCGAGGATGTCGCACCCATCGGCGGCACGGTTCCGTCGCCCGAGAGCTTCGGCGACCCCGCCAAGCAGGCGGCGGCGCGCAAGAGCCTCGCCTACATGGGTCTCGAGCCGGGCACCGCGCTCACCGACGTCGCGGTCGAGAACGTCTTCATCGGCAGCTGCACCAACAGCCGCATCGAGGATTTGCGCGCCGCCGCCGCCGTGCTCGAGGGGCGGACCAAGGCGCCGGGTGTGAAATGGGCCATCGCCGTGCCCGGCTCGGGCCTGGTGAAGCGCCAGGCCGAGGCCGAGGGGCTCGACCGCATCTTCACCGCCGCCGGCTTCGAATGGCGCGAGCCGGGCTGTTCGGCCTGCCTCGCCATGAACCCCGACAAGGTGCCGCCGGGCGAGCGCTGCGCCTCGACCAGCAACCGCAACTTCGTCGGCCGCCAGGGGCCCGGCGCGCGCACCCATCTGATGAGCCCGGCGATGGCGGCGGCGGCGGCGGTGACGGGGCGACTGACCGATGTCCGCGAGCTGCTGCGTGAACCCGCGTAAGAGCGCTTTCGGCGCCCATGCCGGTGAGAACACGCGCGTCCTCATTTGCGGCAGCCTGCCGGGCGAGCGCTCGCTGGCGGAGCAGCGCTACTACGCGCATCCGAGCAACGGCTTCTGGCGCCTGCTCGGCGCGGTGCTGAACTGCGATCTCGCCTCGATGGATTACGACCGGCGCATCGAGCGGACCGTCGCCGCGGGCGTGGGTCTGTGGGATGTGGTGAAATCGGCGCATCGCATCGGCAGCCTCGACGCCGCCATTCGCGATCACGTGCCGAACGCGCTCGGCCAATTCGCCGCAAGCCTGCCAAACCTGCGAGCGGTCGCCTTCAACGGCCGCAAGGCCGCTGCCATCGGACGCGGCCAGGTGCGCGCGGACCGCTTCGTTCTGATCGACCTGCCCTCCTCGAGCGCCGCCTACGCCGCGATGCCTTTCGCGGAGAAGCGAGCCCGTTGGCTCGCGCTGCGCGATTTTCTCTCGTGATCCTCCCCAGCTTGCCGGGAAGGTGGCGCGCGCCAAAGGCGCGTGACGGAGGGGCATGTGGCGCAGCGCCATTCCCCTCCACCACTCGCCCTTCGACAAGCTCAGGACGAGCGGTCCCCCTCCCCAACAAGTTGGGGAGGATCGGGGTAGTCTCGTCGGTGCAGCTCCGCACTCTCCTCACCCAAACCCCTTCTATCTTGCCACCATCGACTTGGCTGCCCATGGATAACCCATGACCAAGAAGGAAAAGACCGCCGTCGCGATCGCCGGCGCCGTGGGCTCGGCCGCGCTCGCCGCCGCGCTGCTCTATGCGGGCAAGCGCAAGGAGAAGAAGAAGGGTCCGACGCAGCCCGGCCCGATCCCCTCGGGCGAGAAGCCCGAGACCGACTGATGGAGCCCGTCTCCACCATTGAAGGCCGCGCGATTCCGCTGGGCCTCGCGAACATCGATACCGATGTCATCATTCCCGCGCATTGGCTCAAGACCATCACGCGCGAGGGGCTGGGCCGTGGTGCGTTCGAGACGCTGCGCGCCGAGCCGGGCAATGTCTTTGCCGCCCCAGAGTTCGCAGGCGCGCCCATCCTGATCGCGGGCGACAATTTCGGCTGCGGATCGAGCCGCGAGCACGCCGCCTGGGCGCTCGCCGACCTCGGCATCGCGGCGGTGATCGCGCCGAGCTTCGGCGACATCTTCGCGGGCAATGCCTTCAAGAACGGCATCCTGGCCGTGGCGCTGCCGCGGCAGGCGGTCGATCGGCTGCTCGAGGTCGCGCGTGACCATCCGATCACCGTCGATCTCGACAGCCAGACCGTCACCACCCCGTTCCAGGACCGCTTCGCTTTCGAAGTCGATCCCTTCCGCAAGCATTGCCTGGCGAACGGGCTCGACGAGATCGGCCTGACGCTCGCGAGCGAGGCGGCCATCGAAACCTATGAGAACAGCCGGGCGGAGCACATGCGCTGGCTCGGGCCAGCAAGAGGGGGAGCTGCCTGACATGAAAGCCGTGCTGTCGAAAGTTGTGGGGGGGCCCGAAACGCTGGTGGTCGAGGATATCGACCCGCCCTCGCCCGGCCCCGGCGAGGTTGTGATCGATGTCGCGGCCTGCGCGATCAACTTTCCCGACACGCTGATCATCCGCGATCTCTACCAGTTCAAGCCGCCGCGGCCGTTCTCGCCCGGCGGCGAGATTTCGGGCACTGTGGCCGCGCTGGGCGAAGGCGTGAGCGGCTGGCGGGTGGGCGACCGGGTGATCGCAGGGGTCGGCAGCGGGGGCCTGCGCGAGCAGGTCACGATCGCGGCGGCGCGGCTGTTCAAGGTGCCGGAGGGCATCGATCTGGTGCAGGCGAGCGCGCTGTTGATGACTTATGGCACCACCATCCATGCGCTCAAGGACCGTGGAGATATCGCCGCCGGGCAGACCGTGCTGGTTCTGGGTGCGGCTGGCGGCGTGGGGCTCTCGGGCGTCGAGCTCGCCAAGGCCTATGGCTGCCGCGTGGTCGCTGCCGTATCCAGCGAGGAGAAAGCTCAGGTGGCGCGCGAGGCGGGCGCGGACGAGGTCGTGACCTACGGCCGACCGCCCTTCGACAAGGATCAATCGAAGGCGCTGGCGCAGCAGTTCAAGGACTCGGTCGGGCCCGAGGGCGCGGACATCGTCTACGACATCGTCGGCGGCGATTACTCCGAGCCCGCGCTGCGCGCCATCGCCTGGGAAGGCCGTTTTCTGGTGGTCGGATTCCCCGCCGGCATCGCCAGGATGCCGCTCAACCTGACGCTGCTCAAGAGCTGCGACATCCGCGGTGTCTTCTGGGGCGCCTTCGCCGCGCGCGAGCCGCAGCGCAACGCCGCCAATATCGCCGAGCTGTTCGACCTGTGGCGGGCGGGCAAGATCGCCCCGCGCATCAGCGAAACCTATCCGCTGGCGCGCGCCCACGAAGCCATCGCCAAGCTCGAAAACCGCGAGGCGGTCGGCAAGCTGGTGGTGACGATGGACTGATTTTGGCGCGCTGGCTAAATCACGACACAATCGCATCGAGAGGACCGAGATGACCAATTTCAACGATCGCGAACGCGGCGAGGAAGCCAAATACGCCTTCGACGAGGAAAACGCCTTCAAGATCGCCGCGCGCGCCAACCGCCTGGTCGGGCAATGGGCGGCGGGGCTGATGGGCCTGACCGACGAGGAGGCGGACGCCTATCGCAAGTCGGTGGTGCAGGCCGATTTCGAGGAAGCGGGGCACGAGGATGTGATCCGCAAGCTCCTCGGCGATCTCACCCAGGCGGGTTGCGACGTCGACGAGGCGGAAATTCGCGCCCGGCTGGAGGCATGCACCGTCGAGGCGCGCCGCCAGTTCATGACCGACGGGATCTGACCGGTGGCGATGGCGGCGGCGGATATAGAGGCGATGATCTGCGCGGCCCTGCCCGGCGCCGAGGTCACGATCCGCGATCTCGCGGGCGATGGCGACCACTACGCGGCGCACGTCGTCGCACCGCAATTCGCAGGCATCGGCCGGGTTCAGCAACACAAGCTGGTCTACGCCGCGCTGGGAGGGAGAATGGGTGGCGAGCTCCACGCCTTGCAAGTGACCACCCAAGTTCCCACCTGATTCGCGATGCCGCTCCGGCACTCCTGCTACGCAAGGGATCGGTCGCCATGTCCGATGTGAATTCGCGCCTTTCCGATATCGTCGCCGCGCATGACGTGGTGCTGTTCATGAAGGGCACGCCGCTGTTTCCGCAGTGCGGCTTTTCCAGCCGCGCGGTGGCGATCCTCGACCACCTCGGCGTCGCCTACGACAGCGTCGACGTGCTCCAGGACATGGAAATCCGCCAGGGCATCAAGGAGTTCTCCGACTGGCCGACCATCCCCCAGCTTTACGTCAAGGGCGAGTTCGTGGGCGGCAGCGACATCATGATGGAGATGTACGAGGCCGGCGAGCTTCAGCAGGTGATGCGGGACAAGGCGGTCGCGCGCGCCGAAAGCTGATAGCGCGACTTCTCAACTTTGGGCTCTCCGACCTTGCCGCACAAAGAAAAGCCGCCCGGGTCGGGGCGGCTTTTCCGTTGGGGGCACGGGAAACTCGATCGGGAAACTTTGGGTAGGGGAGGCGGAACCGGGAGACCAATGGTTCCGCCTCTCAAAGACCTTAAGGGAGACGAACCTAACCCTGCACCCGCCATGCCAAACGCGCGCACTGGCGGCAATCCGCGGCTTGCGATGGTTAACGGCGATGGCGCGCTGAAGGCAATGTAAGAATTCCCGACAGCCGGCGTTAACCGCGCCTGCTTGGCAAGCTCTTCTGGCGGCTGCATGGACGGCGGGATGAGCGAACCGCCGACCGAAATCCCCGCCGCGACGCTGGTGGTTTTCCGGCGGGGACCAACCGGCCAGCCGCCGGAGCTGCTGATGGTGGTTCGCTCGCGGGCGATGTCCTTCGCCGGCGGGATGGCGGTGTTCCCGGGCGGGCGGGTCGACGTGGCGGACCGCGCGCTGGCCGGGACGCTGGGCACAGGTCACGATCCCGACGAAGCCGCCCACCGCATCGCGGCGATTCGCGAGACGGTCGAGGAGACCGGGCTGGCGCCGGGGCTGCGCGAGCGACTGGGCGCCCTCGAGGCGAGCGAGCTGCGGGCCGAGGTCGCCGCCGCGGGTGCGCTTGCTCCGGTGCTGGCCCGCCGCCGCCTGACGCTCGACCTTGACGCGCTGGTCCCCTTCGCGCGCTGGTGTCCGCGCGGCATCGCCAGCCACCGCATCTTCGACACTCGCTTCTACCTCGCCGATCTCGGCACCGGCGCGGTCGAGCTCGCGGTCGATGCGACCGAGAACACCCGCCTGTTCTGGATCGGCGCGCGCGACGCCCTCGCGCGCGCCGACAGCGGCGAGCTGTCGGTGATCTTCCCCACCCGCCGCAACCTCGAGCGCCTCGCCCAGTTCGCCAGCTTCGCGGAAGCGCGCGCGCATGCCGAAGCCCATCCGGTCCGCATGATCGTGCCCCAGGTGGCGGAGCGCGAGGGGCGCCAGGCGCTGATCATCCCCGACGACCTGGGCTATCCGGTGACGCACGAGCCACTCGACCGCGCGATGCGGGGCTAGAAGGAAAAGCTTTGGCGCGCCCGGCAGGACTCGAACCTGCAACTCCAAGCTTAGAAGGCT
>JAIETR010000044.1 GCA_019745075.1 Qipengyuania sp. | reverse complement strand
ACGAGATTGCGCTCCTTGTAGATGACGGGGTCGTGGTCGATGCGCCTTGCGCGGCTGCGGCTGGAGGGGATCGCGGCCTTGGCGCCGGCCGCGTCGATCGCGGCGCGGAAGTGATCGGCGTCATAGGCCCTGTCGGCGAGGACATGGCCGGCGGGCAGATCGGCGATGAGCGCATGAGCGTGGGTGACGTCGCTGGCCTGGCCGGGGGTGAGGATGAAGCGCACCGGGTTGCCCAAGCCATCGACCGCGATGTGAAGCTTGGTGGTCAGGCCGCCTCGGCTGCGGCCAATGGCGCGATCTTCAGACCCCCTTTTTTACCCGTGGCGTGCTGGTGCGCCCGGACGATGGTGGAATCGACGATCAGGTAATCGAAGTCCGGATCCTCGGCCAGCGCATCGAACAGCCTCCGCCAGACCCCGTCGTGCGACCAGCGCGAAGCGCCGGAACACGCTGTTCCAGTTGCCGAACACCGGCGGAAGATCGCGCCACGGCGACGAAGTCCGCACGATCCACAACACCGCCTCGACAAACCGGCGGTTGTCCCCGGTTACCCCCCGATCGCTCGCCTTGCCGCGCAGATGCGGCTCCATCCGCGCCCACCGATCGTCCCGCAAAACCAACCGAACGCCCTCCATCCAAGCCTCCTGTCAAAAAGAAGCTTGAATCACATCCTCAGCTCAATGGGAATCCCAATTGTCCACGCTTCCTAGACGACAAAGCGGTCCCAGCCGGCGTAATGCTCTTCGCTCCGGCGCCCGCGCGGCAGGCTCAGGCCGATCAGCGCGAAACCGATCGCGACGCCGACGACGGTCGCCATCGTAGTCGCTCCACCGAGCAGGAATGGCGCCGCGACGAGCCAGCCGCCGATGGCGACGTTCACGAACCGCACCATCCGCGCGACCTCGGCGGTGGCGATGACCGCCATGGTGATCGTCAGCGCGCCGGCGACGTGATCGCTGTCGGCCATCGCGCCCTCGGTTCCAAGCAGCAGCCGGGTGAACATCAGGGTCAGGCCCAGCGCCATGCTCGCCGCCAATGTCCAGGGGACCGTGATGCCGCCGCGCATGAAGTCGGCCCGGAAAGCCTCGAGGCTGGCGAGCGGCTCCGAACGGTCTTCCTCGCCGCCTTCGACCGCATCGCCCTTGAAGAATGTGCGGATGAACGGCTTGCCGCGGCGCTTCGACCAGTAGAGGAACTGGCAGCTAGCGATGACCTCGTCGATCGAAAAGGGAATCATGATCAGCATCGCCAGCGCGGCGGCCAGGCACAGCGTGCACCAGGTGCCGAGCAGGACCGGCTGGATGACGATGAAGTAGATGCTGACGACGCCCAATGGGATCACCAGGATGCCGAAGAAGATCACCATCCACGGCATCGTCCGCCAGCGATCGCGCCCGCCCATCGCGGCCATCAGGATCTCGAGCATGTAGCTGATCGCGCCCAGGCCCGCGTCGGGGATCGGCCACGCCTTGGACACCGACGAGGTGATGATCTCCTCGGTCCCGTTCTTCGGGTCGGCTGGCGAGCCCGCGAAGAACGGCTCCCACGCGCCGTCGATGTGGCCGAGCTGGTACGCGGTGAGGATCCGCGAGATCAGCAGCCCGATCAGCGCGAGATAAGCGATCGGCAGCCGCTGGGCGTAAGTCGATGGCGAGTAGGTCCAGCCGGGCGGGATCGACTTGCGATCCATCATCCCCGCCATGCTCATCCCCGGCATCATCGGCACCAGCACCGAAAAGGCGATCACCGCCGAGCCGACCAGCATGTCGTTGAGATATTGCGCGGCGCTGGGGCTCCAGAAGATCGTCGGCGCGAACAGCAGCCAAAGGCCGACGAAGGTGTTCGCCCACTGCGCCCACCAGGCGGTGCGCCTGGACAGCGACAGCGCGCCGAACGCCGCGATCAGCAGACCGCTGGCGACGTCGCTGATCGTCAGCGCCGCGGCGCGCCATTCGACCGGCGGCAGCCCGCGGTCGATCGTCACCGCGCGCACCGCCTCGCTGACGTTCGCGGTGGTCATCGCATCGTAGACGAACGGACTGGCCGCCAGCCACAACCCGAGGCCGATATTGGCGTAATGGACCCAGCCGACCTTCTTCTCGTCGGCCTCCATCATCGCCATGTGGTCGTGGCCGCCGGCCACTGCGCCGTGGTCGGCCACGGGCGCGGGCGGGGCATGCTTGGCGTGCCCGGCCTCTCGCGCCGGAGGCCGCCCGTACCACGCGACCAGCGCCGGGTTGAGCTTGTTTTCCTGGTACCATCCTGCCGGGTCGCGCTTCAGCGCGGCGATCATCTTCGGCAGCGTATCTCGCAGCGAATGCTTCGGCTCCCAATCGAGCAGGGAACGGGCGCGGGCAATGTCGAGGACGTAATGGTCGTTGCTGGCCTCGACCATCCACGGCTTGATGAAGTCGTCTTCGCCGAGGACTTCCTCCTGGAGCCAGACGCCGGCCTTGGCGATCGTCTGCGGTACCCGGATCGTGGTCCATTGCTCGCCGTGCAGCGCGCAGCCCACGATGTCCTGCACTTCCTCGTAGCCGAGCGCGTCCGGTTCGCCGAGCAGCAGCGGCAACTCGTCCGGCAGCTTGCCGCGGCGCTCGATCAGCCTCGCCACGGCTTCGGTGAGATCGTCGAGGTGGAGGAAGGACTGATTCGCGCACAGCATCCCCGGATAGAACCGGGCGGTCAGGCGGTGCTCGTAGATGCGCGCGATCTGCTGGGCGACGAACGGCGAGTGGCCGAGATCGTCGTAGACCCCGGCGAGCCTCAGGAAGACGACCGGAATGCCGCCCCGCTTGTCGTGGAGCAGGCGCTCGGCCTTGACCTTCGATTCGGGGTAGGCCCACGAGGGATCGATCGGCCAATCCTCGTCGATGGTCTCGTCGGGCATATCGGTCGGCCGGTGCACCAGCATGGTGCTCGCGAAGACGAACTGCTCGACCTCGAACTCTTTGAGCGCCTCGATCAGGCGCCGTGTGCCCTGCACGGTGATCTTGTCGTAGAGCGGGTTTTCCTCGCCGGAAATGTCGTAGTAGGCGGCGAGGTGGACGACCGAGGCGATGCGGCCGCCGAATTCGCGACGGACCTTTTGAAGGGCCTCGGCGACGGACTTGTCGCTGCCGAGATCGACGCCGATCTGCTTGGCGCACTCCGGCGGCGCCTTGCCGCCAGGACGATCGAATCCGACGAGCGTGTACCTGGCGGCGAGCTTCTCGATGATCGCGCCGCCGAGGTAGCCGCTGCTGCCGGTGATCAGGACGACATCCGCCATTGTTCGCTCCGTGCTCCAGGGTGGACTGCCTCAGCGGAAATGCTTATCGAGAACGCCGACGCCATGGCGAAAGACGAGCTCGCCGCCTTTCCAGCCGCTGTAGAAGAGGATCAGGACGACAGTTCCGGACAGGTAAATGCCGGTCGATCCGATGAAGTCGGGATTGCCAAGTCTAAGCACGAAGTTGGCGGCCGCCAGCGCCACGGCGGAAGTATTGGCGATCATGTGCTTGACCGCATCGCTGTGCCCTCGCACGAGGGGGTCGCCGAAGAAGTCGATGAGACCCGCGGTGGCCGCCAGCAACGCCATGCCGACCCCGACGCCGAGAAGCCACGTCGACGCCTTTGCCCAGGCGGGCTCGCCGCTCGCCATGAAGGCGATGTCCGTGGCGAACGCGCCGGCGAAGCAGACGATCGGAAATGGCACAAGCATCGGATGGATCGGGTGACCACCGATCTTCGCCGTGCTGCGAGGATTGCCATGAGCGGGGTGCTCGGCGTGAATATCGTCCATCGACTGTCTCCTTTATGCGATCTGGACAATCGACCGCCGCGGGACCTCCGGTCGGCAATCCATTCAATGCGCTGCGCTGTGTGAAACTCGACTATGCTTGATGCTTTCGCCTCCAAATCCTCTGGCGGGGCCTCCCTTGACCGCGCCGGGCGGGTCGATGGCCAGCTCGGCGATCGAGCCGATCGCCAAGTTGGGCCAAGCCTGCGGTAGTGAGATCGGCGTCATTCCCGGGCTCATTCCCTTCCCTGTTCCGCTTGCGGCTTGCTCGCCGGTCGATGGACGATACCGTGTTCCATAACCCGCTGCATCGGGCCCGCTCAATGACCGCAGTGGCGACGATTTACGTAGATAATGATCGTGGCCGATATTTGCTCCCGAGAGCCGTTCTATCCGATACCGGGTCCTTGAAACGGTGCGTTTGAGCCGGCATTGCGCAGCCCGTTCGTCGCAGGTCGGCGCGATCCGCTTGTGCCGAGAGGGCTCGGGGCGGTTGCACAGGCCGTGCGCGGCAACAGACCGAACGGGACCAGAACGCGCCCCACCCGCTCACCCCATCGTCGGGATGAGAAAGGCGTTGCTACCATCGCCGCCGCCGTCGGGCCAGCGCTGGGTGACGGTCTTGACCTTGGTCCAGAACTTGAGCCCCTCGGTGCCGTACTGATTGGTGTCGCCGAAGGCGCTGCGCTTCCAGCCGCCGAAGCTGTGATAGGCGACCGGGACGGGGATCGGCACATTGATGCCGACCATGCCGACATTGACCCGACTCGCGAATTCGCGCGCGGCGTGGCCGTTGCGGGTGAAGATCGCGACGCCATTGCCGTATTGGTGCTCGCTCGGCAGCCGCACCGCTTCCTCGAAATCCTTCGCCCGCACGATCTGGAGCACGGGGCCGAAGATCTCTTCCTGATAGCTCTTCATCCGCGGGGTCACGCGGTCGATCAGCGTGGGGCCGATGAAGAAGCCCTTCTCGTGGCCCTGGAGGGTAAAGCCCCGCCCGTCGACGACGATTTCGGCGCCCTCCTGCTCGGCGGTATCGATCCACTGCTCGACGCGCGTCTTGTGCTCGGGCGTGACCACAGGCCCGTAATGCGCCTCGCGGTCGGTCGAGACGCCGACGCGCAGCGCGGCGATCGCCGGGATCAGCTTTTCGCGCAAGGCATCGGCGGTGTCCTCGCCCACCGGCACCACCACCGGCAGCGCCATGCAGCGTTCGCCCGCCGAGCCGAAGGCCGCACCGGCGAGATCGTTCACCACCTGGTCGAGATCGGCGTCGGGCATGACGATGCCGTGGTTCTTGGCCCCGCCCATCGCCTGCACGCGCTTGCCGGCGGCGACCCCGCGGCGATAGACATGGTGGGCAATGTCGGAGCTACCGACAAAGCTGACCGCGGCGATGTCGGGGTGGTCGAGGATCGCATCCACCATTTCCTTGTCGCCGTGGACCACCTGGAGCAGCCCCTCGGGCGCGCCGGCCTCGAGGAACAGCTCGGCGAGGCGGACCGGCACGCTCGGGTCGCGCTCGCTCGGCTTGAGGATGAAGGCATTGCCCGCGGCGATCGCCATGCCGAACATCCACATCGGGATCATCGCCGGGAAGTTGAACGGGGTGATCCCCGCGCCGATGCCGAGCGGCTGGCGCGTCGAATAGACGTCGATTCCCGGCCCCGCGCCCAATGTGTATTCGCCCTTGAGCACCTGCGGGATGCCGCAGGCATATTCGATCACCTCTAGCCCGCGCTGGATATCGCCCTGCGCATCGTCGATCACCTTGCCGTGCTCGCTGGCGAGCAGCTCGGCGAGCTCGCCGCGGTGCTTCTCGACCAGTTGTTTGAAGGCGAACATGATCCGCGCGCGCTTCTGCGGATTGGTCGCCGCCCAATCGGGCTGGACGCGCTTCGCCACCGCCACCGCGCGCTCGAGCAGCGCGGCATCGCCCAGCGCCACCTCGGCCTGGACCTCGCCGGTGGACGGATTCCACACCCGATGCACGCGCCCGCCCGTGGTCGAGCCGGCCCCGCCGGCGAGGAAATGGTCGATCTGGCGCATTCTGGTCTCCTCTACGCGGCGCGGCTTGGGCCGTGAGCCCTGCGAAATCAACCGGGTTTCCCCGGAGCCATCGTCTTGACGGCTTAAGGGCGAACAATCATGGTTTCCCAGCCGGGGGTAATGGGAAGAAGCACGGTGGCGTGGAGGTGGGATCAGGGTCGATTTGCTTTCTTCCAGTTCGACGAGCTCCGAAAGATCGCCAAATTCGCGATCCAGCATGACCTGAAAGCCACGGCGCGAACGCCTCTCGTCGAGGCCACGGGCTTGCCGTTTCGTCCGATCAACGATGAATATCCACCTTGGCGCAACTATTCCCGGGTGTTCCGAACGGCAATGCTGGTTGGAAACATCGATGACAAGGCGGCGCCTACCAGGGTCGCTCACTTTCTCGCACAGGATGGTCAGGTAACCTCCGACGAATATTTCCACTTTCTTGCGCAAGCTTTCACCGATCCACATCCGTCGTTTCAGGAGTGGGCGTCAACCACAACACCCCGATATCCGCTTCTCTTTGCCCTCAAGTTCTTGCTTGCGCGGGCAAATGCTGGCGCTCCGGTCGTGACCTTTCCGGAGATCATCGGGGCCTATGTCGAGAGTGGCTTCGATGGTGACGAAGATCAAAGCAGCTTCATCGGCTTGGCTAACCGTGCATGGTCACGACCGCTACGACGGCCACGGCAGGGCGATCCTGACCGGCAGGCGCGCGAAAGCATCCAGGTGCTGAGCCAAATCACCTATCTCAGCGCGACATCGAGCGAGGTGACCGTATCCTTGGACCGGCGCGACGCGTTGGACGTATTCCTCAGCCTCGCGGCAATTCGCGGGAGCGAAACAAGTGACAGCGAGGCCGAGATCACCCGTCGCGCTTCTCTGTTTGAGGGTGCTGTCGCTGGGCTCGAACTGGATTACTCAAAAACGGTGCTCGATCAGGCACTCGAAGCGGGTTTTGCGGAGGGAACGCGGGTCGAGCGGACCCATGTGGTCTTGGAACGCAATGCTGCCGTGCGAAATGCGTTCTTCAACGCCCACCCCACGGCCAATTGCGATGTCTGTGGAAGAGACACCCACCAAGAGTATCCCTGGGTCGATCGGGTACTTGACATCCACCACGTGTTGCCGCTTTGTTCTGGCACGAGGTCCAGCGGCGAAGGGACCACGTTGACCGATCTCGTGGCCGTTTGTCCGACCTGCCATCGGGCAGTGCATCGATATTATGCCAAGTGGATGAAGGAGCGCGACCGGAAGGACTTCCATGACGGGAGCGAGGCGCGCGAGATTTACGACGCTGTAAAACGGAGTAGGGGGACGCCATGACCTTAGCTAGCCCGCCGAAAGCTCTTGACAGCGTCTATGCTCATCAGGCCAAGTTGGTAGAGCAAGCGGAGCGCCGAGGCGACGATCTGGCGAGGGTCCTGACGTCTTTGGGCCTCACGTTTGATGATCTTGTCTATGAGCGCGCGTTTGAGAAACGCTGGCCCGGCCAGAAGCCGGTGCAGCTTTCCGATTTCTCGCGACAGGTTTCCGGCGTCCCGCTGGTCAGCTTCTTCACGGGCTGCGGCGGTATGGACCTTGGATTCGAGAAAGTCGGCTTCGATCACATAGCTGCCTTCGAGCACAACGAGATCTTTTGTCGGACCCTGCGGAAGAACCGGCCTTCCTGGAAAGTATTCGGGCCGCCATACGCCAGTGGCGATGTTTCCGAATTTGAGGAGGCGGCGGGCGCTCTGGAGACGCTGATAGAGGAGCCCTTCGAAGGCGTATTCATCGGAGGGCCGCCCTGTCAGCCGTTTAGCATTGCCGCAAATCAGCGTTTCTCCAGGTGGGGCGAGAACTTCAAGAGGGTCGGCTTCGCCCACGAGAAGAACGGCAATCTCCTTTTCGATTACGTCCGTCTCGTAATCCGCTTCAGGCCCGCAATTTTCGTTGTCGAGAACGTGCCGGGCCTCCGCGATCTCGATGGGGGAGAGCAACTGTCAGCAGCGGTCGAGCTGTTGAAAGATCATGGATATGTGGTCAACGAACCGATGGTTTTGGACGCAGCGGATTACGGCGTTCCTCAATATCGAGAGCGCCTGTTCGTTATCGGGTCGCGGGTTGGTGGCGATTTCTCTGCCCCGGCGAAGCTTCCTCATGTCGGAGCGGCGAGCGTGTTGGCCGATTTGCCCGTCGGCGTACCCAACCACGAGACGAGGGCACACAGATCGGGCTCTATTCAGCGCTACATGCAGCTTCGATACGGTCAGCGCGACCAGCTTGGTCGAGTTGACCGGCTCGACCCGACGTTGCCCTCCAAGACCGTCATCGCCGGTGGGACGAACGGGGGCGGGCGCTCACATCTTCATCCTGAGATACCGCGGACCTTGAGCGTTCGAGAGTGCGCGCGATTGCAAACGTTCCCGGACGATTATGTTTTCGTCGGGGCAACCGCTCGACAGTTCACGCAGGTGGGAAATGCTGTCCCACCTGTGCTAGCCGCAACCATCGCAACCTGCATCGCCAAAGCATATTTTCCTACTCTGGCTCACCTCGGAGCCCATTCATCCGTGTAAAATGGAAGGGCCAACGGATCGCTCCGTCGGCCCCTTGGTCCTGTCGCTGAAGGAGGCGCCTAGGCGCCCTCGACCTCGGCGAGGTCGACCTTCAGGCCCGGCCCCATCGAGCTCGTCAGCGTGACCTTGCGGACATACTTGCCCTTCGAGCCCGAGGGCTTGGACTTCACCACCGCCTGGGTCAGCGCCGTGAAGTTCGCCTTGAGCGCATCGTCCGAGAACGACAGCTTGCCGATCCCCGAGTGGATGATGCCCTGCTTCTCGACGCGGAATTCGACCTGGCCGCCCTTGGCGTCCTTCACCGCCTGCGCCACGTTGGGGGTGACGGTGCCAAGCTTGGGGTTCGGCATCAGCCCCTTGGGGCCGAGCACCTTGCCCAGCCGGCCGACCACGCCCATCATGTCGGGCGTTGCGATCACGCGGTCGTAGTCGAGGTTGCCGGCCTGCATGTCCTCCATGAGGTCCTCGGCGCCGACCTTGTCGGCCCCGGCGGCGAGCGCCTTGTCGGCATTGTCGCCGCGCGCGAACACCGCGACCTTGACGTCCTTGCCGGTGCCCGAGGGCAGCGACACCATGCCGCGGACCATCTGGTCGGCGTGGCGCGGATCGACGCCGAGGTTCATCGCCACCTCGACGGTCTCGTCGAACTTGCGCTTGTGCTCGCGCAGGAGCTTGATCGCGTCATCGACGGTGTAGAGCTTCTCGCGGTCGAGCTGGCTACGCACCTTCTGCACTTTGGTCTGCCTGGCCATGATCAACCCTCCACCACTTCGAGGCCCATCGAGCGCGCGGAGCCCTCGATGATCCTGGTCGCCTGCGCGATGCCATTCGCATTGAGATCCTTCATCTTGACCTCGGCGATTTCGCTGAGCTGGCTGCGCTTGATCGTGCCGGCCTTGATCTTGCCCGGCTCCTTCGAGCCCGACTTGAGCTTGGCCGCCTTCTTGATGAGGAAGGTGGCCGGGGGCGTCTTGGTGACGAAGCTGAACGAGCGGTCGGCGTAAACGGTGATGATCGTGGGGATCGGCATCGCCTTCTCGAGCGAATCGGTCGCCGCGTTGAAGGCCTTGCAGAATTCCATGATGTTGACGCCGCGCTGGCCCAATGCGGGGCCGATCGGCGGGCTGGGATTGGCGGTGCCGGCGGGCACCTGCAGCTTGATATAGCCGGTTATCTTCTTGGCCATCGCTGGCCTCCTTTCTCACTGTTCCCCGAAATGCATCCGGAGTCATGGTAAGCGGTCGAACGGCTCGCCCGAAGGCTCGCCTCCCGCGTGGGTTCCCGATGCTGGTGCTTGGGAAGGCGCGCACATAGCAAAGATGGCGCGAATTGCAACCGCCGGGTGCGGCGAGTTTGGACGGCGGCGCAATTCGATGTATCTTGCGTCGAAAGGCCTAGCAGTTCAGAAATCGCAGGCCAACCGCAACGATCGAACCCGCCGATAACGACCCGCTCGCGGCCTAGCAGTTCAGAAATCGCAGGCCAACCGCAACCGCGATGTGGTCGGGCTTGGAGCGACCGGGGGCCTAGCAGTTCAGAAATCGCAGGCCAACCGCAACCGGTTGCTGATAGTGATGCCGGTGATTTCGGGCCTAGCAGTTCAGAAATCGCAGGCCAACCGCAACAGTTCCGTGGCCGATTTGGCTAACTGGGACGGCCTAGCAGTTCAGAAATCGCAGGCCAACCGCAACTTCCGGCTTTTGCGGGGGCGCTGGCGACGGGGCCTAGCAGTTCAGAAATCGCAGGCCAACCGCAACAAGCCGATAGCGTTCGTCCCCCACCGCTGCGGCCTAGCAGTTCAGAAATCGCAGGCCAACCGCAACGATGGCTCGCCCATTGTGCCTATGACCGATGGCCTAGCAGTTCAGAAATCGCAGGCCAACCGCAACCGAAACAACGTAGGCAACGCTGTCGCCTATGGCCTAGCAGTTCAGAAATCGCAGGCCAACCGCAACAGGGCGCGCGCGCGGCCCTGCGGGAGTTCGGGCCTAGTCACCTGGAACTGAAGTAAGTTCCATACTATTCTTCTGTCATAGTGGCAGGAGGGACGGGCATGGCCAAGGGT
>JAIETR010000074.1 GCA_019745075.1 Qipengyuania sp. | reverse complement strand
GAAAGCTCATCACCATCCTCAACGCCATCGTGCGCGACAACCAACCATGGCGGGTCGCTTAAGACGGTTGCTCCCCAGCAAGCCGGGGAGGATCGAAGTAGGCCATGATCCTCCCCAACTGGTTGGGGAGGGGGACCGCTCGCGAAGCGAGTGGTGGAGGGGTCAGGCACGCCCATGCCCTCGCGCCATGTAGTCCGCGCTCTGCATTTCCTTGAGGCGGCTCACGGTTCGCTCGAACTCAAAGGCGCCGTCGCCGCGGGTGTAGAGCGCCTCGGGCCCGGCGGCGGCGGTGGCGAAGAGCTTGACGCTGTTCTCGTAGAGCGCGTCGATCAGCTTGGTGAAGCGGATTGCCTCGTCGCGGTTCTCGGGGCCGAGCTTCGGGATGCCGACCACGATGACGGTGTGATAGGCATGCGCCACCGCGAGATAGTCCGCCGCGCCGCGGTTGTCGCCGCACAGCCGCTTGAAGCTGAACACGGCCACCCCCTTGAGGCTCTTGGGCACGTGCAGTTTGCGGCCGCCGCCGAGATCCAGATCCGCACTCGGGACATTGGCGGCGTCCTCGGGCTTGAAATCGGTGAGCCGGAAGAAGGCCTCGCGCACCTGCGCCGTCGCGGCATCGCCGAGCGGGGTGTGCCAGGTGTCGAGCCCGCCGAGGCGGTCGAGCCGGTAATCGGTCGGACCGTTGAGCGGTACCACGTCCAGGTCCGCCTCGACCAGATCGATGAAGGGCAGGAACAGCGAGCGGTTGAGCCCATCCTTGTAGAGATCGCGCGGCGGGCGGTTGCTGGTCGTCACCACCGTTACGCCCTCGTCGCGGATGAGGGCGGTGAACAACCGGCTCATGATCGCGGCATCGGCGGTGTTGGTGACCACCATCTCGTCGAAGGCGAGGCATTTTATGTCCGCGGCCAATCGGGAGGCCACCGGGGCGATCGGATCGCCCGCCTCCCTGGCGCGCTCGTCGCTGAGGAGGCGGTCGACCTCGAGCATGAACTGGTGGAAATGCACCCGGCGCTTCCCGGCGATGCCGAGCGAGCCGACGAACAGATCCATCAGCATCGACTTGCCGCGCCCGACGCCGCCCCACAGGTAAACCCCGCGCGGATGCTCACGGCGGGCGAACCACTGCGCGAACAACCCGCCCGAATGCTCGCTTTCGAGGTCTTTCTGGAGCGCGCCGAGGCGCTCGGCGGCGCGGCGCTGGTCGGGGTCCGGCTTGAGCTCGCCCGACGCCACCAGCCGTTCGTAGCTGGCGAGCATACCCGTCATCGCATCTTCTTCACGATGCCCGAGAACGCGCCGACGATGTGCGCCTCCTGTATCACGCTCCCGCGCACGAACACCAGGCTGCCGGTTTCGCGAACGATCTCGGTCACCGCGTCGAGCGGCCGATCGGGCTTGCCGGCGCCGACGAACTGCGTCGACAGCTCGAGCGTCACCGACGGCCCCGCATTGCCGCTGCCGATCATGTGCATGGTGGCGAACAGGCTGATGTCGATCAGCGCAAGCGTCACCGCGCCGTGGACGATGCCCTGGAGGTTCTCGTGCCGCCGCTCGGGAAACATCCGCAGCCGCGCGCGCCCGTCCTCGTCAACGTGGGTGATCATCCGGCCCATGACGGCGCCGTTGAACAGCGTCTGGTCCTTGAGGTTCCAGTGCCGCCAGCCCGGGTTTTCGGGGTCGGGGGGGTGTTCGAACCCCTCGTCCGATCGCCGCGCCAACCATCCCAACCCCCGGGCGGGTCGCGCTAAGGCGCCCCACCGCGCGACGTGACTGCATGCCCCTCGACACGAACGGGCCGGGTGCGATATAGCATAATCACATCGCGCGTTCGACGATCAGCTTCTTGGTTTCGGCGATAGCCTTGGCGGGGTTCAAACCCTTGGGGCAGACGTTCGCGCAATTCATGATCGTGTGGCAGCGGTAGAGGCGGAACGGGTCCTCGAGCGCGTCGAGCCGTTCGCCGGTCATCTCGTCGCGGCTGTCGGCGAGCCAGCGATAGGCCTGGAGCAGGATCGCCGGGCCGAGGAACTTGTCCGAGTTCCACCAATAGCTCGGGCAGGCGGTCGAGCAGCAGGCGCACAATATGCACTCGTAGAGCCCGTCGAGCTTCTCGCGCTGCTCCGGAGTCTGCAACCGCTCCTTGCCGCTCGGCGTGGTGGTGACCGTTTGCAGCCACGGCTCGATGCTGGCGTATTGGGCGTAGAAATGGGTGAAGTCGGGCACCAGGTCCTTGATCACCTCCATATGCGGGAGGGGTGTGATGCGGATGTCGCCCTTCAGGTCCTCGATCGCCATCGTGCAGGCGAGGCCGTTGGTGCCGTTGACGTTCATCGAGCACGAGCCGCAGATGCCCTCGCGGCACGAGCGGCGGAAGGTCAGCGTGGGGTCGATCTCGTTCTTGATCTTGAACAACGCGTCCAGCACCATCGGGCCGCACTGGTCGAGGTCCAGCTCGAACGTGTCGTAGCGCGGGTTGGCGCCGCTGTCGGGATCGTAGCGGTAGATGCGGAACTGCTTGAGACGACCGCCCGCCGGCGACCCCTCGGCGTTGCTCGGGACATGCTTATGGACCTGGCCCTTGCCGGTGATCCGGGAGTTCTTCGGGAGCGTGAAACTGGCCATCGGCGCGGATTCCTGTGTGCTTTGGCGCCTATCTAGCGGCCACGGGGCGCAGGGCAAGCGCAGGCAGTGCAAGCGCTGTTCGCATTTCCTGTCGTGATCCGGTACGCGGATCGCCATAGCAGGATCCTTGGCCCGGACGTGAACCGGGCCCGGTGCTGTCTTGCAGAGCAACTCCGGAAGAAAACGCCACCCCGATCGAGTCCGGGGTGGCGCAGGTTGTTTAGCCGCTTCGCTGCTTACTCGCCGAAGGTGCGCTGCCACCAGCCGCCGCGGCGCGGCTTGCCATCGTCAGCCTGCGCGGGCTCGTTGGCGATGGGGATCTCGATCATCTCCGGATTCTCGGCCGCCGCGGAGGCGGCCTTTTTCCGGCTGCGCTTGGGTTTGGCGGGCGCGTCCGCCTCGGCCGCCTCGGAAGCCGTTTCCAGCGCCGGGGCATCGGCCCCTACGGCTTCGCTCGGGCCACCCTTCCTGGCGCGAGCGCGCTTCGGCTTCTCGGTCGCGGTTACGACCGGCGCCGCTGGCGAGTCGGTCTCCATGTCCGCCCCCCCGGCTTCGCTCGGGGCAGGCTTCTTGCGGCGAGTCCGCTTCGGCTTGGGCGTCTCCTCGGCTTCGGCGGGCTCGGGCGCATCCGCGGGGCCGGCGACCACCGGCATGTCGTCCTCGACCTGCCGGGCGATCGTCTCGAGCGCGTCGGTTTCGCTCTCGCCGCCCTCGGCACCCCCTTCCTCGCGCTCGCGTCCGCCCCGGCGACCGCGCCCGCCGCGGCGTCGGCGTTTCCTGGGCCGCCCATCTTCCTCGCCGGACTCCGGGTGGTCGGAGCGGGCTTCGCCGCCCTCGTCGGAGACAGGTTCGCGGTCGTCCCGCTCGCCATCGCCTTCGCCACGGTCGGAACGCTCGCTATCTTCGCGATCGGGCCGACGATTGCGGCCGCCGCGGCGACGTCGGCGCTTCTTGCGGTCGTCGCCCTCGCGGTCCGGTCCGCGATCGCGCTCGCCGCCCCGGCGCGGCTCGCGGCGGTCCTGGGTGTCCTCATCCTCCTCCTCGTCGAACTCCTCCTCGGGAAGGTCCTCGTCCTCCACCTCATCGACGATCGGCTCGAACTTCGGCGTCGTGGTCGGGCGCGGGCCGGAGCTGGCGATCGCCATCTTGGCGCCCTCGTTCTCGCCCTCGGGGATCACCTCGACCTCGACGCCGTAGCGCTCCTCGATCTCCATCAGCTCGGCGCGCTTGGCGTTGAGCAAATAGATCGAGGCCTCGGTGCTTGCCGACAGCGTGATGATCGTGCCGCGGCCGCGCGCGGCCTCCTCCTCGATCAGCCGCAGCGCCGAGAGGCCCGCAGACGATGCGGTGCGAACGAGGCCGGTGCCGTCGCAATGCGGGCAGGAGCGGGTGGTGGCCTCGAGCACGCCGGTGCGCAGCCGCTGGCGGCTCATCTCCATCAGCCCGAACGAGCTGATGCGGCCGACCTGGATGCGCGCGCGGTCGTTCTTGAGCGCGTCCTTCATCGCCTTCTCGACCTTGCGGGTGTTGGAGTGGTGCTCCATGTCGATGAAGTCGATGACCACGAGGCCGGCCATGTCGCGCAGGCGCAGCTGGCGGGCGATCTCGCGCGCCGCCTCCAGGTTGGTCGCGAGCGCGGTCTGCTCGATGCCGTGCTCCTTGGTGGACCTCCCCGAGTTGATGTCGATCGAGACCAGCGCCTCGGTCGGGTTGATCACCAGATAGCCGCCCGATTTGAGCTGCACGACGGGATCGTACATCGCCTTGAGCTGGTCCTCCGCGCCGTAGCGCTGGAACAGCGGGACGGGATCGGAATAGGGCTTCACCCGGCGCGCGTGGCTGGGCATCAGCATCTTCATGAAGGCGCGGGCGGAGGAATAGCCCTCTCCACCCTCGACCACCACCTCCTCGATCTCCTTGTTGTAGATGTCGCGGATGGCGCGCTTGATCAGGTCGCTGTCGGAATGGATCGGCGCGGGCGCGCTCGACTTCAATGTGTTCTCGCGGATATCGTCCCACAGCCGGGCGAGATAGTCGAAGTCGCGCTTGATCTCGGGCTTGGTGCGCTGGAGCCCGGCGGTGCGGACGATCAGGCCCATGCTCCTGGGCAGAGTCAGCTCGTCGACGATCGACTTCAGCCGCTTGCGGTCGCCCGCCGAGCTGATCTTGCGGCTGATGCCGCCGCCGTGGCTCGAATTGGGCATCAGCACGCAATAGCGGCCGGCGAGGCTGAGATAGGTGGTCAGCGCCGCGCCCTTGTTGCCGCGCTCCTCCTTGACGACCTGGACCAGCAGCACCTGGCGGCGCTGGATGACGTCCTGGATCTTGTAGCGGCGGCGCAGCGCCATGCGCCTGGAGCGGGCCTCGTCGACCTCCTTGCCGCGGGTGCGGGCGCCGCCCTTGCCCTGGCGCCGGCCGCGACCGCGGGGACGATTGTCGTCGTCGCCCGAGTCCTCGCGATCCTCGGATTCGGCGTCGCTTTCGTCGTGCCGGTGGTCGCCGTCCTCGTCGTCGCCCCCATCGTAATGGCCTTCCTCGATGGTGGCGATGTCGTCCTTCTCGGAGGTGTCCACTTCCTCCACGCCGTCCTCGGCGATTTCCTCGGCGAACTGCTCGGCGCTTTCGTCCTCGGCGTCGTATTCCTCGCCCGGCATCTCGCCGCGCTCTTCCTCTTCCTCGCGCAGGCGGGCCTCTTCCTCGGCCACCTCGGCCTCGGCGGCGAGCAGGGCGTCGCGGTCCTCGCGCGGGATCTGGTAATAATCGGGATGGATCTCGCTGAAGGCGAGGAAGCCGTGCCGGTTGCCGCCGAAATCGACGAAGGCCGCCTGCAGGCTCGGTTCGACCCTGGTTACCTTGGCGAGATAGATATTGCCCTTGATCTGCTTTCTATCGGCAGATTCGAAATCGAATTCCTCAATCCGATTGCCCTTGAGCACCGCCACCCGGGTTTCTTCCTGGTGGCGCGCATCGATCAGCATGCGCGTTGTCATCGTAAGTTCTCCATGCGCGAGCGGCCGGGTGCAAGCCGGCCGCACGTCCGCGCGAATTGTGGGTAAGTCCGCCGCCGCCGAACGGCCGTGCGGAGTGCGTGGACCGCGCCGGGCGTGTCAGGCCAGTGGAGCGGAATGTCGTGTCTGCAGCGTCCTGCCTGCGCCGCGGGGGCGCTGTCCTGCCCGCCGATGCCGCGCCTGGGGCCGAAGCCGGGAGCACGATCTGCGGGGAGGAACGGCGTGAAAGCTGCATCAACCTGTCTTCGGATGGCGCCGTTCGCGGCGCCGTTGGGAGCGGCCAGCGTGCGCGCGAGGGCGCCGCATGGCCGATGCGCGCTGCGCTAGCACCGGGGGTTCCCGGCGGCAACCATATTGCGCCGCCAAGGCTTTGCGTCCTAACCGGGGACATGAGACCATGCGAGCGGGCGGCCAGTGTTGCGAGCGTTGCGGCCATCGCGCTGCTGCTGGCGCTGCTGGCGGCGCGGGCGCTGGCGCTGCCGGTGCCCTATCTGTGGGGCGGAAAGCAGGCGCGGATCGAGCTGCCGCCCGCGCTTGCCTACGATCTCCCCCCCGTCGTCGGCGCGGCCGATGCGAGCCAGCCGCTGGTGATGATCGACCCCGGCCACGGCGGCTTCGATTCGGGCGCGCGCACCCCGGCGATGGACGAGAAGGATCTCACGCTCGCGCTCGCGCTGGCCTTGCGCGACCGGCTCCTCGCCGATGGCGGGGTGCGGGTGGCGTTGACGCGCGACGACGACAGCTTCGTGGCGCTGGGCGAGCGGGCGGAAGCGGCGCGGCGGCGCGGCGCGGACCTGTTCCTGTCGATCCACGCGGATTCGGCCGGCATGGAAAACGAGCGCGCGGGCGAGATCGCCGGCGCCAGCATCTACACGCTGTCCGAACGCGCGTCCGACGCGGCGGCACGGCGCTTCGCCGCGCGCGAGAACGCCGCCGACCGCATCAACGGCCAGGCGCTCTCGGGCCAGAGCGCCACGGTCAACGCGATCCTGGTCGATCTGTCGCAACGGCGCACGCAGGCGCAGTCCGAGCGGCTCGCCGCGCTGATCGAGCGCGAGGGGCGGGGGCGGCTGGTGTTTCACCCCGATCCGCGCCGTTCGGCCGCGCTCGAGGTGCTGCGCGCGCCCGATGTGCCCTCGGTGCTGTTCGAAAGCGGCTACATCACCAATCCGCAGGACGTGGCCCGGCTGGTTTCGGGCCCCGGCCGGACTGAGTTCGCAGGGGTGATGGCGCGCGCGATCCGGCTCTGGTTCGCGCAGGCGCGCATCGAGGCGGGCCGGCGCGGCGAGGAGGCTAACCAGGGACGGCCAATTAGGGACAGTCCCTAATTGGCGCTTGCTTCGCCCAGCGGCGGCCCCGGCGCGCTTGCTAATTAGGGACTGTCCCTAATTGGCAGGACTGTTCCCAATGGCAGGGGCCGAGGAAGGGGCGGGAGCGCCACGGGCCATTGCCAGTTCAGGGGCCGCGCCCTAATCGGCACGCGATGGCCGAGGTATCGAGATTTGACGGGGTTCGCGCGTGGCTCGCCGCCAGCTGGGGACGCTTTCGCGGCTGGTTCGCGCGCAACTGGCGCGAGCGGCGCTGGTTCCGCTGGCTGACGAGCCTGGCCGGAGCCGGGCTGGCGCTGCTGCTGGCGCTGTGGCTGTGGCTTTCGAGCGACCTGCCCGACGCGGAGTCGCTGCTCGAATACGAAACCCCCCTGCCGACCGTGGTGCGCGGCGCGGATGGCGCGATCGTCCACTCCTACGCCCGCGAGCGCCGCGTTCAGCTCCAGTACCGGGATTTTCCGCCCCAGCTGATCGAGGCCTTTCTCGCCGCGGAGGACAAGACGTTCTTCACCCACGGCGGGGTCGATATTTTCGGCACGATGGGCGCGGTGATCGATTATGCCCGCAAGGCCGGTTCCGACGAGCGCGCGGTCGGCGGCTCGACCATCACCCAGCAGGTCGCCAAGAACGTCCTCTTGACCAATGAATATTCGGTCACCCGCAAGCTCAAGGAGATGATCCTGGCGCGGCGGATCGAGGGCGTGCTGACCAAGCCGGAAATCCTGACGCTCTATCTCAACGAGATTCCGCTCGGCCGCCGCAGCTTCGGCGTGCAGGCCGCCGCGCGCGCCTATTACGACAAGGACGTGGACGAGCTGGCGCTGCACGAGGCGGCGTTCCTGGCCATCCTGCCCAAGGCGCCCGAGCGCTACGGCCGCGAGCGCAACGAGCAGCTGGCGATCGCGCGGCGCAATTTCGTGCTCGACCAGATGGTCGACAACGAGTTCGTGACCGCGGCGCAGGCCAGCGCGGCCAAGGCGATGCCGCTCGGTCTGGTGACCGAGCGCGCCGAACGCTACGCCGATGCCGGCTATTTCCTCGAGGAAGTGCGCCGGCAATTGCTGGCGCGCTACGGCGAGAAGGCCGAGGACGGCCCCAACAGCGTCTATGCCGGCGGGCTGTGGGTGCGGACCTCGCTCGACACCGGCTATCAGGACGCCGCGCGCGACGCGTTGCGCCAGGGCCTGCTGCGCTACGCCGCGGGCAAATCCTGGAAGACACTGGCCTATCTGAATCCGGACGCGGGCGATCTGACGAGCCAGCTCGCGGGCTCGAATCTCGGCATCCGCTACAGGGACTGGAGGATCGGCGTCGTCACCGCCAAAAGCGGCGGCGGCGCCACCATCGGCTTCGCCGACGGCAAGAGCTTTCCGCTCTCCAATGTTCCCGATGCGATCCGGGTGGGCGATGTCACCGCCGCGGCGCCCGCGGGCAATGGCTATGCGACGCGCACCGTGCCCGAGGTGTCGGGCGCGTTCCTCGCCGAGGATCCCGAGAACGGCCGCATCATGGCGATGCAGGGCGGGTTCGACAGCCGGCTGGGCAGCTTCAACCGCGCCACCCAGGCGCTGCGCCAGCCGGGCTCGACCATCAAGCCCTTCGTCTATGCCGCCGGGCTCGACGCCGGCATGACCCCCGCGACCCAGGTTCCCGACCAGACCTATTGCGTCTATCAGGGCGCCGGGCTGGGAGAGAAATGCTTCCGCAACTTCGGCGGCGGGGGCGGGGGCACCCACACCATGCGCTGGGGGCTCGAGCAGAGCCGCAACCTCATGACCGTCCAGATCGCCGCCGAGGCCGGGATGCCGGCGGTCAACCGCATGTTCAAGCGCGTCGGGATCGGCGATTACGAGAACTACCTTTCCTTCGCGCTCGGCGCCGGGGACACCACGGTGGCGAAGATGGTCTCGGCCTATGCCGCGCTCGCCAACTGGGGTCGCATCCATGGCGAAGGAACGGTCATCGACTACGTCCAGGACCGTCGCGGCAAGGTGATCTGGCGCGCCGACAAGCGGGTCTGCACCGGCTGCTCGATGGCGGAATGGGACGGTAAGCCGATGCCGCGCCTGGGCGTCTCGGGCAAGCAGGTGATGGACCCGCGCACCGCCTTCCAGGTAGTGCACATGCTGCAGGGCGTGGTGACGCGCGGCACCGCGGTGCGGCTGCGCGCGCTGAACCTGCCGATCTTCGGCAAGACCGGGACCACCACCGGGCCCACCAACGCCTGGTTCGTGGGCGGTTCCCCCCATATCGTGGCGGGAATGTATATCGGCTTCGACCAGCCGCGCCCATTGGGCGGCTGGGTCCAGGGCGGCAACACCGCAGGGCCCATCTTCAAGGACTTCGTCGACGCCACCCGCAAACGCTGGACGCTCGACGAATTCGTCGCGCCGCCGGGCGTGCTGATGGTCAAGATCGACCGCCGCTCGGGCAAGCGGGTGTTCGAGGGCACCCCGTCCGACGATCCGACAGCGGCGGTCATCTGGGAGGCGTTCAAGCCCGACACCGAGCCGCCGCGCGCGACCCGGCAGGACCAGATCGCCGCACGCCGCAACGAAATCCTCGAGCTGATCCGCGCCGCCCGCCGTCCCGCCCAACGCGCGAGCGCGGAGCAGCAGGCGGTGCAGAACCCCGACTTCGTCGAGGAGCAGGGCGGGATTTATTGACCTAGCCTTCGGACCCTTTTGTTCACACGAAGACACGAAGAGGGCAGTTTTGCGCCGCAGGCAGATCGCGTCCGTGCAACCGGCGACTTGGCAGAGCGGCTTCGCCGCAGGCGCTGACCTCTTCGTGTCTTCGTGTGAAAAAATTGGCTTGGCGCTAAGCATCCGTGCGCGCATGCTGCGCTTATGACCCGCATCCTCGCCGCCGCCGCGGCACTCGCCCTTTCGGCTGTCCCCGTTGCCGCCGCGCTGCCTGACGGAGCCAAGGCGCCGATGTTCACCGCCAAGGGCGCGCGGGCGGGCAAGCCGGTGTCGATCGACCTGGCGAATGAGCTGAAGAAGGGGCCGGTGGTGCTCTATTTCTTCCCCGCCGCCTTCACCGCGGGATGCAACATCGAGGCCAACGCCTTCGCGGCGAAGATCGGCGAGTTCGAGAAGGCCGGCGCCACCGTGATCGGCATGACCGCGGGCAATGTCGACCGGTTGGTCGAGTTCTCGGCCAGGGAATGCGCCGGGCAGTTCACCGTCGCCGCCGCCAGCCCCGAGGTGATCGAGGGCTACGACGTCAGCCTCGCCGCCAAGCCCGGCTGGACCACCCGCACCACCTATGTGATCGCCAGCAACGGCCGCATCGCCGACGCCTTCACCGACATGGCGCCGCAGGGCCACATCGCCCGCAGCCTCGCCGCGGTGCACAAGCTGGCGGGGCACTAGGAGAATACCTTACCCGATCCTGTTCGTCCCGAGCTTGTCGAGGGACTTGGCCGAGCGCAGCCGAGGCCGCGCACGTTCTCGGCTTCGCTCGAACGGGCCCTTCGACAAGCTCAGGGCGAGCGGGGATTTGAGGAAAGCCTCCTTTTCCCGACGCCGCCACTAGGCTAGGCGCGCCCGCATATCTGGTTCGGAGACTACCCATGCGTGCCGAAGGGCAGGCCCATATCG
>JAIETR010000033.1 GCA_019745075.1 Qipengyuania sp. | reverse complement strand
AACTCTACTCACCCGACGAATGCTGGAACTACCTCAAGGAAGCAGGATATGTTGCAGATTAATCGCACGATGCTCTAAACGTCTCCCTCCCCGACGGCCTTAAGAAATGTGCCGACACCCGCGTCGCCGAGGGACGCTACTCCAGCGCCAGCGACTATATCCGCGACCTGCTGAGGCAGGACCAGGACCGCGCCGCCGAGCTGCGTTGGCTCCAGGCGGAGATCGACAAGGGCCACGCCAGCCCCATCGACCCGCGCCCAGTGAAGGAGATATTCGCCGACGCGAAGGCGCGCGCTACGAATGGCTGAGATCGCATCCCAACCAGTCATCGTCACCCCGGACTTGATCCGGGGTCCCGCTTGCCTCTGGCGCGGCGCTCAAAGAAAAGCTTGATCCCGGATCAAGTCCGGGATGACGATGTTGGGGAGGCTGGCGTGGCGTCAGCTCAACCCCCTGGTTTCCACCGCCAGCCCCTCGATTGTCGCCGCATACAGAACCTCGCCGAAGGGTACATCGCGTCGCCCATCGTAGCCCCTGCCCTCCGCTCGCGGGCAGGCGTGCATCACGACGCGGCGCGCATCGACGTCGACTACCCAGTATTCGGGCACACCGGCGGCCGAGTATAGGTCGGCTTTCACTCCAAGATCGGTGGCGAGAGTGCTAGCAGAAACTTCGATCACCAACTTTGCCGCTTCGAGCGGGAGGATGCCGTCACCTTCGGGCGCGTCGGTGATGACAAGGTCCGGCTCGGGCACGTCATGGTCCGATGCGCGAAGCGAAATATCGCTCAATACGCTCAGCCCGAAATCGCTAGCCTCCAGCGCCTTCGCTATTGCGATTACCAGTTCGGTAACGGCGCGGGCATGCGGCCGATGCTTCGGGCTCATGTAGTAGATTTCCCCCCCGATCAGCTCGGTGCTGCGGACGCCAAACGCCCCCTCATCGTCGAGCAAGAGGAACTCCTCCGCCGTGAGGAGGTGCTTGGTCTGCCCGTCCAGAAGCTCCTGCTTCGTCATATTTGCGATCTAGCAGGGAGATCGCCGATCACAAACGGTCGCGGCGCATCTCGTCGAGGTCGCCTTCCCAAGTGATCTTTCCTCTGAGTTCAAGTAGCGCGGCAAGCTGGGACGCCGAAGCCCCACCATCATACGCCGCCCGGTTCACGTGAATCTGCGGCAGATGCGCGAAGGTCCAGTCGGCCAGCGCCGTGACCGGCACCGCCAGCGAGCGGCCAAGCGGGGTCAGCGCGTATTCGACCTGAGGCGGCACCGTCGCATGGACGGTGCGGGCGACCATGCCGTCGCGCTCCAGCGTCTTGAGCGTGCGGGTCAGCATCTGCTGGCTGATGCCACCGATCTCGCGCTTCATCTCGTTGAAGCGGCGCGGTTTCGCCTCCAGCGCCTTGACGATCAGCACGGTCCATTTGTCGCCGACGCGGCCGAGCAGCTCGCTGACCGCGCGGCAGTCGGGATTGGAATGGGGATGCGGGTTCTCGGTCATGTCGATGTGGCCTGGTCAGGAAAATTTGCGTTCTTGCGGGGCCAATGTGGTCACTTATGTGGTGCTGGTCAATATTTGTGACCGGAGTTTCTGACCATGACCATCCTCCACATCGATTCAGCCATAACCGGCGAGGCCTCCGCCAGCCGCGAGCTCACCGCCGCCATCGTCCGCGAGCTGACCGCGGCCGACCCCGCGGCGCGGGTGATCTACCGCGATCTCGCCGCCGAGCCGCTGCCCCACCTCACCCTCCCCGCCTTCGGAGAGGCCGACTCGCAGGCCGCGCTGGCCGAGTTCAAGGCGGCGGACACGGTGGTGATCGGCGCGCCGATGTACAACTTCGGCGTGCCCAGCCAGCTCAAGGCGTGGATCGACCGGCTCGCGATAGCGGGCGAGACCTTCCGCTACACCGCCGCCGGCGCCGAAGGGCTGATGGGCGGCAAGCGCGTGATCGTGGCGGTGGCGCGCGGCGGGCTCTACGGCGAGGACAGCGGCCAGCGCGCAGTCGAGCATGCCGAGCGTTACCTCCAGACGGTGTTCGGCTTCATCGGCATCACCGATGTCGAATTCGTCATCGCCGAGGGCCTCAAGATCGGCGACGACGCGCGCGCCGCCGCGCTGGCCGCGGCGCACGGCCGCGTCCGCACGCTGCTCCCGCTCGCCGCCTGAAGGACTCGCCACCCGGTTTCTCGCCGCCGGAACCTGCGGCGAGAAACCATTTTCCTACATGGCCGCGCCCGACAGCGAGTGCCAGCCCTCCGTCTCGCCCGCGAGCTCCGCCACCGAATCGCGCTCCACGATCTCGAACGGCACCTGGGCGTGGGCATTGGGCCTGGCGGGATTGCGGAGCCGCTCGATCAGGAGCTGGCAAGCGCTTTCGCCCATCTCCTCGAGCGGCTGGCGCACCGTGGTGAGCCGTGGGCGGCAGGTCTTGGCGATGGCGTTGTCGTCGAAGCCGACCAGCGAGATGTCCCCCGGGATCGCGATCCCGGCGCGGTCGGCGGCTTCGATGACGCCCACCGCCATCTCGTCGTTGCTGGCGAAGATCGCGGTCGGCTTGGCGGCGAACAGGGTGCGCGCGTGCTCGCGCCCCGATTGGCGCGAGAAATCGCCCTGCACGATCAGCGCGGGATCGGGAATCAGGCGCTTGCCGCCCAGCGCGCTGGCATAGCCGTTGTAGCGCCGCATGCTGACCAGGTGCGTGCGCGGGCCGCGCACGAAGCCGATCCGGCGGTGGCCCTTTTCGAGCAGATGGTCGGTGATGGCGCGCGCGGCCTCGTATTCGTCCATGATGACCGTGCTGCCGCGATCGGGATCGAGCATCGGGGCGATCCGCACATAGGGAAGCCGGCGCTCCTCGATCAGCGACAGCGCGTGGCGATCGTCGGAATAGGGCGGTGTCAGGATGAGCCCCCGGGGCAGCTCCTCGACCAGGATCTCGGCGATCCGTCGACCGCTGTCGAAGCCGTTCTCGGTATCGACCCGGAAGCCGGCGGCTTGCCCGAAGCGGCTCGCGCCCGATTGGATGCGCGAGACGTATTCGCGGCCGTTGTTGTCGAACAGCAGGAGAATCCGGGTAGCGATCGTCATGGCGATGTCCGTGTTGCGATGCCGCTTCGGCGAAATTACGGATTAGTTACACCAAGGTGGTGAAAACTTCTTAACCGCGGCGATGAAGGCTGGACGGTTGTTCGGGGCGGCCGAGGCGCGGGTGGCGATCCCGCGTTCGATGGCGCATCCAGCACGCCAGGCGCCGGGCGAGCGTTTTAGAAACATTTGCAACTTCGACATCCGGCAGTATCAGGCCCGACTAGGGATTCGCGGCAATTTTTCGGACGGGCGCTTGCGCAAGGGGGTAGAATGAAAAACGTACTTGGACATGGTCACGTCGGCTCGGCTTTGGGCGCCCTCGCGACAGCGCTAGTGTTCGCACCGCCCGCGCTCGCGGGGCCGGCCTCGAACACTGCAATTGCCGCGGCCGGGACGAGTGGCGCAACCGCTCAGCAGGAGAACTCGTCCGCCGCTTCCGAGAATCGGCCCGCGGATGACGTGGTCGAGGAGATTGTCGTTACAGCCGAGAAGCGGGAGGAAAGCCTGCAGAGCGTGCCCGTATCGATCACGGCGATGACCGGCGATACGCTGATCAAGACCGGCATCACGAATGTCGAAGACCTGCAATTCTTCGTGCCTGGCGTGTCGGTCACCAACGATTCGATGGCGATCGTCAACATTCGCGGCATCGGCACCTCGGCATTCGGCGTGGCGACCGATCCAAGCACGACAGTCCACTATGACGGCGTCTATATCTCGCGGCCGACAACCGGCTATCAGGACATGTTCGATGTCGAGCGGGTCGAGGTTCTGCGCGGTCCGCAGGGGGTCCTGTTCGGCCGTAACTCGGCGGGCGGAACTCTCAATATCATCTCCAAGATGCCGACGGCCGATCTCAGCGGCACGTTGGGCGTGACGATCGGAAATTACGATCGGCGCACGTTCAGCGGGACGATCGCGGGCCCCCTGACCGACACGGTCGGAGCGCGCCTCACGCTCGTCAAGAATAACCGCGACGGCATTTACAAGGACGCGGTCACGGGCCGGCGCTATCAGAACAAGGATAATCTGGCGGCGCGATTCACGTTAGCCTTCGATCCGAGCGACGATCTTCAGATCGTGCTCCGCGCCGATGGCAGCAGAACCCGCGAGACAGGCTTTCCGGCGGTGCGCGACTCCTATCCGCCCGAATTCGCGCTGGCCGGAGCGACGATTCCCAATAGACGCGATGAGATTGCACTCGATACAATCCCCCGGTTCGACATCGATGCCGGCGGCGTGTCATCCACGATCAGCTATGATGCGGGGCCGGTGAATTTCAGATCGATCACCGCCTACCGCTCGAGTGACGTGCGCCAATTGCTCGATGTGGACGCGACCAATCTCTTCCTGCGCAACATCGTCTTCACGGAAAAGTCCAACACCTTCACTCAGGAATTCCAGCTCCTGAGCGACAACGACAGTGCGCTGCGCTGGATCCTCGGGGCATTCTATCTCAACGAGAAGGGCAAGGACGAGATCCAGATTCTCGAGCCCGGTCGGGCGATCGTCATTCCCGAAACCAACACGACAAACGCCTATGCAGTGTTCGGTCAGGCGACCTATGAGTTCATCGAGCGCCTGCGGCTGACCGCGGGCCTCCGTTACAGCTATGAGAAGAAGGATTTCGCTTTCAAGGTGTTCTTCAACGGCGCCGAGGTGGACGGAGCGCAACCCAAGGATTCCTGGAAAGCATGGACCCCCAAGGTCGGGGTCGATTTCGACATCACCGAAGATGTCATGGCCTATGCAACTGCGACGCGCGGCTTCAAATCGGGAGGGTTTCAGCTGGGCGACGGCAGGTCCTTCCTGCCAGAGTATATCTGGAGCTACGAGGCCGGTCTCAAGTCGATGTTCTTCGACCGCCGCCTGCGCGCCAACGTCTCGGCCTTCTATTACGATTATACCAACCTTCAGGTTGTCCAATATATCAACGGTGTGGCGACCACGACCAATGCGGGCAAGGCCACGATCAAGGGCCTCGAGCTGGAGCTGATGGCCAGGCCGAGCCAACGTCTGTCGCTGACCTCGACGCTGGCCTACCTGGATGCGCGCTACGATGTCTACTTCGACCAGCAGACAAGTCTGGCCGGCAATCGCCTCCCCAATGCGCCCCGATGGAACCTCACGTTCGGCGCGGAGTATCGTGCGCCCATAGGCTCGACGGGAGACCTCGTGCTGCGCACCGACGTCGCCTATCGCGAAGCGGTCTTCTTCAAGCCAAACAACAGCCCCACCTACGCAAGCGAGAACACCACTCTCCTCAATGGCCGGATCGCCTGGCAGCCGGTGAACAACAAATGGGAACTGGCGATTTACGGGCGCAACCTCACCAACGAGCGCTACGCGAGCTACAAGGCGGTCGGAACGGACCCTACCGGCGTGTCGAACCCCGCCTATCCCCTGACGGTCTTTGGCGAACCGCGCCAATATGGGATACAGCTTCGCTACTTCCTCTGACGCCGCGGGGGACGGTGGGAAACTCGATCCCATCGTCCCCCGGAGCCAGATGACACCGGGTTGCACCGCCGTGACGGAGTCGATTGTGGCTCGGCGCAAGGCGCGAGGAGGGAGCCATGCCGTAGCATGGCGGTCGACGAGCAACGCGGCGCCGGGCCAAAATCGGCCCGCACCTTCGGGGTGTCGGCGTAGCTTCCGCGCGGCCGTGCCGGGCCGCGCGAAAAGCGGTTCATTCGCCGCTCATTCGCCGCGCTCTACACCCGCTTCATCGACAACTGCCGTGCGGTGGACCGGCCAGAAGGAATCGGAGAACGCCGGTGACCAGGTTTCACTTCATGTGCGCGGGCGCACTGGCCGCGCTTGCGCAGGGCTTGAGCGCCCCGCCCGCCCAGGCGCAGGACCGTGGCGGGCATGGCTTGCGCGGCGGCGGGAACGCCGAACGCGTCGAGCGTCAGGCCGAGCATCCGCGCCAAAGCCCCGGCGGCTGGAGCCAGCGCGAGGCCCGCGCGAGCGGTGGCGAACGCGCCGGCGCGAGCCCACGCCACGCTCCCACGGAGAGCGCGCCGCGCGGCGGCTGGGGCGCGGCGCCGCGTCCTTCGGAGCCCTTCCCAGACCGCGACACGCGCGCCCAGGCGCCCGTCGCCGCCACCGCGCCCAGCCGCAACCTGGGCCACGGCGCCGATCGCAACGTCACCTACTCCGCTCCTCGCGACCGCGGCTATGGCGCCACGACCCGCGGTCGCGGGTGGACCGACCAACCCCACGCGCGCGATGGCGCGGCGCGGCAGCCCCATCCCACCACCGGCCGGTCTCGCCCCGGGGGCCACGGCAACGACGGGCGCGCCGCCGGCTGGCAAGGTGGCCGCGGAGATGCGGCCCACGGCCAGGATTGGCGTGGCGATAGCCGCTGGGGCCAGGACCACCCCCGCTGGGACAACCGCGGCTGGCGGAGCGACAACCGTTACGACTGGTATCGCCACCGCGCCTCCAACCGCTCGCTGTTCAGCCTGGGCCGCTATTACGCGCCCCATCGCGGATACAGCTACAGCCGGATCGGCATCGGCTTCCGCCTCGGCAGCCCGTTCTATTCGAACCGCTACTGGATCGACGATCCGTGGCAATACCGCCTGCCCGACGTCTACGGCCCCTATCGCTGGGTGCGCTATTACGACGACGCGCTGCTGGTGGACATCTACAGCGGCGAAGTGGTGGACGCGATCCACGACTTCTTCTGGTAAGCGGGTAGCTTGATCGGAGCCGCGCCCCCAGACGGGGGCGAGGCTTCGATTGTTACGCCTTCTTCCCGACCCGGCCGAACGGCAGCAGGAGCAAGGCCCCCGCCGTGGCGTGGACGTCGAAAATCCGCCCGCCGAGGTCCTGCGGTCGGCGGGAAACTAGCGCCGCTGACGAGGCTGGCAAGCGCGGCTTGCCGGGCGCTTCCGGATCGTTAGAAGCGCGGGCGATGCCGGCCGCCGCCACCCACCCCGACCGGGATGCCCTCGAGCGCGTCGGCGCCGCGGTCCGGCAGCGGCTCGAGGCCGATCCGGGCATCTACCGCCTGCCGACCGACAAGGCCGAGATCTTCGCCGCGGGCGACTTCTTCTCGCCCGCGGAATGCGCCCGCCTCGTCGCCATGATCGACACCGTCGCGCGCCCGAGCCAGCTCCACGACACCGCCTATGTGGCCAAGTTCCGCACCTCCTATTCGGGCAATTTCGATGCCTGGGATCCGTTCGTGATGAGCGTCTCGCGCCGGATCGACGATCTGCTCGGCATGGCGCCCGAATGCGGCGAGACGATACAGGGGCAGCGCTATTTGCCCGGACAGGAGTTCAAAGCCCATTGCGACTGGTTCTACCCCGACCAGCCCTATTGGCCGCGGGAGCGCCAGCGCGGCGGCCAGCGGAGCTGGACGGCGATGGCCTTCCTGAACACGGTCGAGGAGGGTGGCCAGACGCATTTCGTCAATGTCGGCGCCTCGATCGAGCCCAAGCCGGGGGTGCTGCTCGTCTGGAACAACGCCCACCCCGACGGCACGCCCAACGAGGACACGCTCCACGCCGGCAACCCGGTGATCAGGGGCGTCAAATACGTGCTCACCAAATGGTACCGGACGCGCCCGTTCCGCTAGCGGCTGCTTTCGACCGCTTCCCTGGTTTCTTCGGCGGTCTGTTCCACCTCCTTCGCGGCCCGGAACGCCAGCCGCGCCAGCCTGTCGATCTTCCGAGAAAGGCGCAGGATTTCGAGCTGGGTGCGCAGGTTCACCTCGTAGTCGTGCTGCGAGGCGATCCGGTCCTTCGCCGATTGCCGGTTCTGGCTCATCATGATGATCGGCGCCTGGATCGCGGCCAGCGTGGACAGCATCAGATTGAGAAAGATGAACGGATAGGCGTCGAACGGCGGCAGGCCGAGCGCCGTGAGCACCTCGCTGTTGATCAGCATCCATGCGGCCAGCACCAGGCCGAAGGCGACGATGAAGGCCCAGCTTCCGCCCACGCGAGCGACACGGTCCGCCAGCCGGTCGCCGAAGCTTATGTTGAGCTGCGCGGCCTCGTGGGCGTCGATGCCGATGTAGCTGCCAGCCGCGACGCGCTCGAGCACCCGCTGCTCCTCGGCGTCGAGCTCGTCGGCGCTGCGGCCGAGGAGCTCCTGCGCCAGCCGCTCGATATCCTCGCCCGGCTCGCTCATCTCGCCAGCGCTTCGGCGATCAGCCGCCGCGTCTCGGAAATCCCGTAGAGCGCGATGAAGCTGCCCATGCGCGGCCCCTGGTCGCTGCCGAGCAGCGTCTGGTAGAGCGCCTTGAACCAGTCGCGCAGACTGGCGAAGCCGTACTCCTCCCGCTTGCCGATCTCGTAGACCAGCGTCTGAATGTCGTCGGCGCAGGTATCCGGGAGCGCCTCGGCGAGATGGCGGTCGAGCTCGCGCAGCGCCTCCGCCTCCTTGGGCTCCGGCGCGCGCCTGGCCAGCGTCGGCGCAACGAAATCGCGGTTGTAGGCGAGCGCGGTCTCGACCAGCTTCGCCAGCTCGGGATGGGCCGCGGGGCTGGCGCCGGGCACGTAATTGGCGAGGTAGGACCACACCCGCTCGGCGCTCGCTTCGGCGCCGAGCACGCCGACGAGGTTGAGCAACAGGCTGTAGGTGACGGGCAGGCTGTCGCGATCGGAATGCCGATCCCCCGCGAAGGCGGGGGTCTCATTCGGTTGCTCTCCAACGCCTGAGGTCCCCGCCTTCGCGGGGACGCGGGAAGCGCGCAGCAAATGCCACACCGGATTGCCGATCTGTTTGTCGAGCGGCTGCATGGCGAGCTGCGCGCGGAACTGCCAGTAATCGTCCACCGCGCGCGGGATCACGCCGGCGTGGAGCGACTTGGCGCTCTTGGGATTGGGGAAGATGTAGAAGCCCAGGCTCTCGGGCGGGCCATAGGTCAGCCATTCCTCGATCGTGAGGCCATTGCCCTTGGACTTGGAGATCTTCTCGCCCCTCTCGTCGAGGAACAGCTCGTAGATCAGCCCCTCGGGTTTGCGGCCGCCGAGCACTTCGACGATCTTGCCCGACTGCACGCCGCTGTCGGTCAGATCCTTGCCGTACATCTCGTAATCGACGCCGAGCGCATACCAGCGCATCGCCCAGTCGACCTTCCACTGCAGCTTGGCCCGGCCGCCCAGCGCCGATTGCTCGACCGTGCCGCCGTCCTCGTCGGTAAAGCGGATCGTGCCCGCCTCGGCATCGAGCACTTCCACCGGCACCTGGAGCACGCGGCCGGTCGTGGGCGAAATCGGCAGGATCGGCGAATAGGTGCGCCGGCGCTCCTCGCGCAGCGTCGGCAGCATGATGTCGAGGATCGCCTGGTTCTTGCGCAGAACCTGCCGCAGCGCTTCGTCGAAACCGCCCGAATTGTAGCGCGAGCTGGCCGAGACGAATTCGTAGTCGAAGCCGAAGCGGTCGAGGAATTCGCGCAAGCGGGCGTTGTTGTGCGCCGCGAAGCTGTCGAAACCGGCGCCGAACGGATCGGGTATGCGGCTCAGCGGCTTGCCGAGATTGGCCTGGAGCAGTGCCTGGCCCGGAACATTGTCGGGCACCTTGCGAAGGCCGTCCATGTCGTCGGAGAAGGCGACCAGCCGCGTCTTCCCGTCCTCGGGCCGCGCCCCGATCAGCGCCTCGAACGCGCGGCGCACGAAGGTGGTGCGGAGCACCTCCTGAAAGGTGCCGATATGCGGCAGGCCGGAAGGGCCGTAGCCGGTCTCGAACACCATCGGCGAGCCGTCGGGCTTGGTCCCGTTCGGATAGCGGCGCAGCAGCTTCTGCGCTTCCTGGAACGGCCAGGCCCTGGAAATGCGGGCGGCTTCGATGAGGGCGGTGGTGGTCATGGCGCGCGCCTGCTAGCCGCTCCGGCGCGCCGCGCACAAGAAAGAAGCGGCGCTTCCCGCCACGCAGGCGCCCGTCGCGAGTCGAAAAGAAGGGGCGCTTCCCTCGATGGGAAGCGCCCCAGGGCATCTGCGACCTCCTCGGGAGGAAGGGAGGGGGATCAGGCGGTCGCAGGCTGCCAACCACGCAGCGCGGGCCAGCGATCGGTGTATTCGGAAAGGTCGATCCGCGGCTTGCGGTCCCGGAAGTCCTGGCCAAGCGACTGCATGATCAGCTTGGCGCGGCGGGCACGGGCGCGGACGCCGGAGAACGGGTTGGCGCGATCGGGTTCGGCCGCGACCAGTTCCTTGAGCAGCGCGTCACGCTCCTCGAAGGTTTGGGGGATCTCGGCCGGCAAGGGGATCGGGTCGCCGCCGACGCGCGCGGTGGCGCTGGCGCCGGCTCCGGCGAGGGGCGTGGCGAAGGCACTCGCCACCGGCGCGGCAGCGATGACCGCGGGCTCGGGTGTTCGCGCCGCCACAGGCTCCGGCATCGCGGCGGGCTGTGACGACGGCGCGGCGTAAACCACCGGCTCATCGTCGGGGTCCAGCGCACGGCGGCGGCGGCGGCGCGAAGCGGCCAGGGCGACCCCACCGACCGTAGCCAGTCCGAGAGCTCCCAGCAGCGCCGCGAGCGCGACTTCGCCGGTGCGGTCGTTGGAGGCGGAGGGTGCGAGGGGCGCGACAGCCACGGGCTCCGCAGCGGAGGCCACTGTGGCGGAGGCCGGAATGGCGGCGGCAGGCAAAGGCGACGGGACCCCGGAGGACACCGGGCTATCGGTCGCTGGCACTGCTCTGTCGGCGCCCGGAGCCGCAGCGCGCGCCGGAGCGCGCGGCGCGGCGGCGGCCCGATCGCGGAGCCAGGAAAAGCCGTGCAGCAACT
>JAIETR010000055.1 GCA_019745075.1 Qipengyuania sp. | reverse complement strand
ACTGGATCGGCAATCCCGAGCTCGGCAAGATCGCCTTCCAGTTCGGCACCCGGCCCCTGCTCACCGAGGAAAGCCCGATCCCCGGCGAGTGGAAGGAGGCGCTGCGCCACCTCGACGACGGCGACGTGCTGCTCCACAAGTTCAGCCCGACCGGCTTCTATTCGAGCGCGGTCAGGAACAGCTTCCTGTGGGATCTGATCCACCGTTCGGAACGCCAGATTCCCTACAGCCGGGTCGAGGCGGGCGAGCACACCCGCCAGCTCGACGTGGGCGTGCGCGGCAAGAACTTCTGGGTCGCGCAGAAGGACTACGAGCGCGCCCGGGCGTGGTTCGGCGAGGGCCATACCGAGGCTCTGAAAACCCCCGACGACACCATCGTCTACGTCACCCCCGAAAAGCGCGACGAAATCCGCAAGGATCAGAAGGATTGCATGGGCTGCCTCAGCCACTGCCAGTTCTCCAGCTGGAAGGACCACGGCGACTACACCACCGGGCGGCTGGCCGACCCGCGCAGCTTCTGCATCCAGAAGACCCTGCAGGACATCGCCCACGGCGATCCGGTGGACCGCAACCTGATGTTCGCCGGCCACGCCGCCTACCGCTTCAAGCAGGACCCGTTCTATTCGAACAACTTCACCCCCACGGTGAAGGAATTGGTGGACCGGATTTTGACGGGGGACTAGGCTGCGTCCGGCGTCGCACTGCGGCCTAGCGGCATGGTGAAAGTGAAGCGCGTTTCCTCTTCGGTCGAGCTCACCTCGATGGTCCCGCCATGCGCCTTGGCGATCTCGCTGACGATGAAGAGCCCGAGGCCAAGGCCGTTCTGGCGGTCCCTGATCGCGCCACGGAAAAACGGCTGAAACAGATGCCTCTGTGCGTCCTCGGGAATGGGGCGGCCCCCGTTGCTGACCGCTAGGACGAAGCCGTCGGCCTCGGTTCGTGCGTCCAGCACGATCGGCTTGCCGCGGTCGCCGTGGGTCATCGCATTGCTCAAGAGATTGGAGGCGAGCTGCCCCAGGCGCAGCGGATCGCACAGGAACGGCGTCTCGATCCGGATATGCGCCTGGATGTCGCGGCCGGGGGCGATCACCTGCACTTCCCTGACCACCTGCTCCAGCACGGGCTTTATCGGCCGCTCGGCATCGAGTTCGAGCGGAATGCCCTGACCCAGCCGGCCGCGGGCGAAATCGAGGACGTTCCCGATCAGCGCCAGCGCGCGCCCAGCACTATCTTCCATCTCGCGCAGGACCGCCGCGCCGCGTGCGCTCAGCTGTTCGTTCCTGGCGAGAATCCCGATGCCCGCTGCGACTGCCGCGAGCGGGTTGCGAAGGTCATGGCCCAGCACCGCGATGAACTGCTCGCGGAGCACCGAAACTTCCTGCTCGCTGTCGGCCCGCGCCTCCGCCTCGCTGCGGGCGGCGACCAGCCCGCGCTCGTAGGTGCGGCGATCGATCGCCCGGAACAGCGTCAAACGCGTGGACAACAGGCCGCCGTCGGAGTCGCGCTTCTCGGCGGCATTGGCGATCATCGGCAGCTTGCCGCCATCGGCCTGGAGAAGATCGAGAGCGATCTCGTCGACATAGCCCTGCAGGCGCAACAGGGGGGCTAGGTGCGTCTCTAATGCGATCTTGCCCCCGAAACTAAGAAGCGAGTGGAACGGCTCGCCAAGCAACGAATCGGTGTCACCGCCCAGCCAGCGGGCGAGGGTCCGGTTGATCCGCACGATACGCCCGTTGGGCGAAAGCGAGACGTAACCGCACGGCGCGTTGTCGTAGAGGTCGGCGAGATCCTCGCCTATGGGCGTCTCAGACAAAGGCGCGGATCGCCGCCGCCACTTTTTCGGGCGCGCTCAGATTGGGGCAGTGGCCGGTCGCATCGAGCAGGACATATTCGCTGCCTGGAACCTGGGCGTGGACGTACTCGCCCACCGTCTCGGGAGCGATGATATCCTCCTGGCACTGCAGCACGAGGGTCCGGACCTTGAGGCGCGGCAAGTCCGCGCGGTTGTCCGCGAAGAAGGTCCTGCGGGCGAACTGGCGCGCGATCTCGGGGTCGGTGGCGCAGAAGCTGTTGGTCAGCGCTTCGCCAAGCTCTGGACGGTCGGGATTGCCCATAATCGCCGGCGCCATCGCGGCCGACCAGCCGAGATGGTTGTCCGCCAGGAATTCGAGCAGTTCCTCGATCTGCGCTTTCGAGAATCCACCGGTGTAGTCGCCATCATCTACATAGCGCGGTGAAGGGCCCACCATCACGAGATCGGAAAACATCCCGGGCGCCTTGAGCGTGGCGAGCCCGCCGATCATGGCGCTGACCGAATGGCCCACGAACACGGCGCCCTTCAGGCCGAGTGTCTCGCCAATCTCGACCACGTCGGCGGCATAGCCCTCCAGGGTTGCGTATTTCTGGCTGTCGTAAGCGGTCAGATCGGACCGGCCGGCGCCGACAAGGTCGAGAAGGACGACGCGGAAATCGCGCTCAAAGCTGCGAGCGACCGGGCCCCACATATGCTGATCGCACCCGAAACCGTGCGAGAACATGATGGTGCGTTCGCCTTCGCCCGAGATGACGACATTGTTCCGGTTCAGAATCATTGCCCGGCGCCTAGCATGCGCCCGAGGGTCGTGCCACCCAAATGGGGACGCGCGCACGGCGCCGCCGCGCCTCACCGCCACAGCTGCATCGCCCGCACGGCGCCCGGAAGTCTCGCATCGGTGTCGGGGCGCGAGACGGTACGTTCGAGCAGGTGCCAGCGGCGGCGCAGGCGCGATTTCTTCCACAGATCGACGATCCACACCGTGCCCGACAGCGGTTCGCCGTCGATGCGGGCCTCGATCGTCATTCCCGTGGCGAAGACCGCGATGCCGCCGTGGCGGCGGATGTAGACGCTGCCGAAGCGATAGCTGTCGCACAGCAGCCGCGTACCGGCGGCCTCGAGCCAGCTCGCGCGGTCGAGGATCGCCGCCCTGTCCGATCCGAGCAGGAAGATGAAGTCGCGCCCCGCCATCGCCTTCATCGTCTTGCGGTCGCGCTGAATCCAGGCGCGCATCCACCGATGCTCGAGGGCCTCGATGGTGCTTTCGAAAGTCGTCATGCCGGGTGCATTACACGATTGGAATGAGCCGGGAAGGCGGATCGCGGAGCAGCGTCAGGGCCGCGTCTGCCCGCTGCCGCGCACGCGGTATTTATAGGTCGTGAGCTGCTCCAGCCCCACGGGTCCGCGCGCGTGGAGACGGCCGGTGGCGATGCCGATCTCCGCGCCCATGCCGAACTCGCCGCCGTCGGCGAACTGGGTCGAGGCGTTGTGGATCACGATCGCGCTGTCCACCTCGGCGAGGAACCGCTTGGCTGCGGCGGGGTCCTCGGTCAGGATCGCGTCGGTGTGGTGCGAGCCGTGGCGGTTGACCCAGGCGACGGCCTCGTCGAGCCCATCCACCACCGCCACCGAGGCGATGGCATCGAGATATTCGATGTCCCAGTCCTCGGCGGAGGCGGGCAGGATGCGCGGGTCGAGCGCCCGCGCCGCCGCGTCGCCGCGCAGCTCGCAGACGCCCTCGAACATTTCGGCCAGGGCGGGCACCATGTCTCCCGCGATGGCGCGATCGACGAGGATGCTCTCGGTCGCGCCGCAGACGCCGATGCGGCGCAGCTTGGCATTGCGGATCACCGCAAGCGCCTTGGCGGGATCGGCGGCTTGGTGGACATAGCTGTGGCAGTTGCCGTCGAGGTGGAGCAGCGTCGGCACCCGCGCCTCCGCCTGGACCAGCGCGACCAGCCCCTTGCCGCCGCGCGGGATCACGAGATCGACGGCGCCGCCCGCGCCGCGCAGCAGCTCGGCCACCGCCGCCCGATCCGGGGTGCCGACCGCCTGGACCGCGTCCCGCGGCAACCCCGCCGCGGCCAGCCCGGCGCGCATCGCCGCCACGATCACCCCGGTCGAGCGCGCGCTGTCGCTGCCGCCGCGCAGAATCGCCGCATTGCCCGACTTGAGGCACAGCGCGCCGGCATCCGCCGCCACATTGGGGCGCGATTCATAGATCATCCCGATCACCCCGATCGGCACCGCGACGCGCTCGATCGCCAGGCCGTTCGGGCGGGTGGTCGTGTCGAGGAGGCGGCCGACCGGATCGGGCAGCGCGGCGATCGCTTCGAGCGCGGCGGCCATCCCCTCGATCCGCTCGGGCGTCAGCGTCAGCCGGTCGAGAAAGGCGGCGCCGATGCCCGCCCGCTCCGCTGCCACACAGTCGGCGGCATTGGCCGCGATCAGTTCGCCGGCGGTTTCGCGAAGCGTCCGCGCGGCGGCGTTCAGCGCGGCGTCCTTGGCCGCGCGCTCCGCGCGGGCCAGCGCGGGCAGCGCGGCGCGCGCCCTGCCGCCCAGCTCCCGGACATGGTTCTCGGCCTCGCTCATCGCCCCGGTTTCGCGCGCGCGAGCGCCTCTGACAAGCCCAGCCGCGCTTCCCCCGCTGCAACACCAGCTTCACTTGGCGTTCACCGCGTCACTGGCTATAGGCGCGCTCCATGACGATCCTCGCCCAGAACGGCCAGCCCCGCGCTTCCGGCCGCGCCCGCCGCATTCTCGCCGCCTCGCTGATTCCGCTGGCGCTGGCGGCCTGCGCCACTTCTGGCGCCAAGCACGGCGACACCGCCTATGTCGCGCGCGATGTGGAGACGCTCTACGCCGCCGCCAAGGAGCGGCTCGACAGCGGCCAGCCCAAGATCGCCGCCGCGCTGTTCGACGAGGTCGAGCGCCAGCATCCCTATTCGCCGTGGGCGCGCCGCGCGCAGCTGATGAGCGCGTTCAGCTATTACGCCGCCGCCGATTACAACAAGTCGATCGAAGCCTCGCGCCGGTTCCTCGAAATCCATCCCGGCAACAAGGACGCGCCCTACGCCTATTACCTGATCGGGCTCAGCTATTACGAGCAGATCAGCGATGTCGAGCGCGACCAGAAGATCACCCTCCAGGCCAAGACCGCGCTGCAGGAGATCTCGCGCCGCTTTCCGGGCACCGAATACGCCAGCGACGCGCGGCTCAAGCTCGATCTCGTGGAGGACCATCTCGCCGGCAAGGAGATGGAGATCGGCCGCTATTACGAGCGCAGCGGCAAGTGGATCGCGGCGCAGATCAAGTTCCAGAACGTGGTCGAGAACTACCAGACCACCAGCCACACGCCCGAAGCGCTGTTCCGCCTCGTCGAGACCAGCCTGGCGCTGGGCATTCCGGCGGAGGCGAGGAAATACGCCGCCGTGCTCGGCGCCAATTATCCGGGCAGCGAGTGGTACGAGAAGGCCTATGGCCTGATCCGGAAGCACGCAGCCGGCGTCGCCGCGAGCTGACCCGCCAAGCCCCTCCACCATGCTTCGCATGGTCCCCCTCCCCAAGAGGGGAGGAATCTTGAACCCTCCCCTCTGGGGAGGTGGCAGCACGCCAAAGGCGGGCTGACGGAGGGGTTTGCAGCTATGCCGTTGCCCGGACTGGGCCCTCATCTTAGAACAGCGCGGTGCTGACCCGCCTATCCATCCGCAACATCGTGTTGATCGAGGCGCTCGACCTCGAGTTCGGGCGAGGTCTGGGGGTGCTGACCGGCGAGACCGGGGCGGGCAAGTCGATCCTGCTCGACGCGCTCGGCCTGGTGCTCGGCAACCGCGCCGAAACCGCGCTCGTGCGCGCCGGCGAGGCCAAGGCGAGCGTCACCGCCAGCTTCGAATTCGCCGCGCTTCCGGCCGCACTGGCCGCGGCGCTCGAGGATGCGGGCGTCGAGATCGAGCCGGGCGAGCCGCTGGTCATCCGCCGTCAGCTGAAAAGCGACGGCGGCAGCAAGGCGTGGGTCAATCACCAGCCCGCCGGGGCCGCGCTGCTGCGCGAGCTGGCGGGCTCGCTGGTCGAGCTCCACGGCCAGCACGACGATCGCGGGCTGGTCAATCCGCGCGGCCATCGGGCGCTCCTCGACCGCTTCGCCGGCGCCGACATTGCGGGCGTGGCGCGGGCCTGGGAGGGCTGGCGCGCGGCCGAAACCTCGCTCGCCAAGGCGCGGGCCGCGGTCGAGACCGCCAAGGCCGACCAGGATCTGCTGCTGGCGCATCTCGCCGAGCTGACCGCGCTCGAGCCCAAGGCGGGCGAGGAGGTGCGCCTCGCCGGCGCCCGCGCGGCGATGCAGAAGGGCGAGCGGCTGGCGGGCGATCTCGAGGAGCTGCGGCATGTGTGGGAAGGCTCGGATTCGCCGCTCGCCATGCTGCGCGTTGCGGCGCGGCGGCTCGACCGGATCGCGGCCGAGCACCCCTTGCTGATGGAGGCGCTCGCCGCGCTCGACCGCGCGGCGATCGAGAGCGGCGACGCGGAGGAGAAGCTGCGCGCCGCCGCCGAGGCGCTCGAGTTCGATCCGCAGGCGCTGGAAAACGCAGAGACCCGGCTGTTCGAACTGCGCGCGCTCGCCCGCAAGCACCGCTGCGAAGTCGACCGACTGCCCGACAAGATGCGCGAAATCCGCGCCGCGCTGGCCTCGATCGAGGGCGGCGAGGCCGAACTCGACGCGCTCGAATCGGAGGCCAGGGCAGCAGGCGAGCGCTACCGCAACCTCGCCGGGGCGCTCCATGCCGCGCGTCAGGCTGGAGCGCTGCGGCTCGACGCCGCGGTGGCGGGTGAGCTGGCGCCGCTCAAGCTCGACGCCGCGCGCTTCCTGACCAGCGTCACCGAACTGCCGGAGGAGCGCTGGGGACCGGGCGGAATGGATTCGGTGGAGTTCCTCATCGCGACCAATCCCGGCGCCGACTTCGCTCCGCTCAACAAGATCGCCAGCGGCGGCGAATTGAGCCGCTTCATCCTCGCGCTCAAGGTCGCGCTGGCCCTTCGACAGGCTCAGGGCGAGCGGGGATCGACTGTCGCGGCGACAGTGATCTTCGACGAGATCGACCGCGGCGTCGGCGGCGCGGTGGCGAGCGCGATCGGCGAGCGGCTTGCGCGGCTGGCGGACGGCGGCCAGCTGCTCGCGGTCACCCACTCCCCCCAGGTCGCGGCGCGGGGACAGACGCACTATCTGATCGCCAAGAGCTCGGAAGGGACCGTGACAAAGACCTCGGTAGCTCTGCTCGACGAGGCGGGCCGGCAGGAGGAGATCGCGCGCATGCTCTCGGGCGCCGAGGTCACGCCCGAGGCGCGCGCGCAGGCGGACCGGTTGCTCGAGGGGGCGTGAGATCTCCCACATGACGGCCATCGACGCCTGCCTCGACCGCCAGGTGTGGCATATGCTGACGGGACGGCAGGCGCATCTGGCGCTCGGCGGCGCTGCTGCGAAGCGGCTCGATCCGCGATATGGCCCCTTCGCTGCGCTGCGTGACGGCGGCGAGGAGGCGGGCCGGGCGCTGCGTGCGCTGGCAGGCGAGGCGGGTGACGCGCTGTGGTTTGTCGAGCCCGAGCCGGTCGCGCCGCCACCCGGTTTCGCGGTGACGCGAAGCGCGGCGCTGTTGCAGATGATCGCGGGCGAACGCCCGGCGTCAGATGAGGCCGATGACCCCGAAGCCGTGCTGCTCGGCGAGGGGCATGCCGCCGCCATGACCGAGCTGGCGCTGGCGACGCGGCCCGGCCCGTGGGCGGAGCTGACGCGCTGCTACGGTCCGTTCTACGGCATCTTTCGCGAGGGGAGGCTCGCGGCGATGGCCGGAGAGCGGATGCTGCCCGGTCCCGGCGTGGCGGAGGTAAGCGGCGTGTGTACCTGGCCCGAGTTCCAGGGCCAGGGGCTGGGCGGTCGGCTGATCCGCCACGTCATGGCGAGCTTCCGCGCGCGCGGCGACCGGCCTTATCTTCACACCTACGCCGACAACACGACCGCGATCGCGCTTTACCGCAAGCTCGGATTCCGCGAACGGCGGACCATGATCCTCACTGTGCTCGAACCGACGAAATGACCCCGGGAACCGATCTCCCGGGTGAGGCCGAAGCGGCCAACGAGCTGATGCGGCTCGCCAAGGCGATCGCCCGCCACAACCGGCTTTACCACGCCGAGGACGCTCCCGAGATCGCCGACGCCGAATACGATGCGCTCGTGCGCCGCAACGCCGAGCTCGAAGCGGCCTTTCCGCACCTCATCCGCCCCGACAGCCCTAGCGTAGCGGTGGGCCACGAGATCGCCGCCTCGCCGCTCTCCAAGGTCCGCCACGCGGTCCGGATGATGAGCCTCGACAACGCCTTTTCGCCCGAGGAGGTCGAGGAGTGGGTGGCGCGGATGCGGCGGTTCCTGTCGCTGCCCGAGGACACGGCGCTCGCTTTCACCGCCGAGGACAAGATCGACGGCCTGTCCTGCTCGCTGCGCTACGAGCACGGCAAGCTGGTGCGCGCGGCGACGCGCGGCGACGGCGAGGTGGGCGAGGACGTCACCGCCAATGTGCGGCATATTCCAGACATCGTGCAGCATTTCGCCGGCTCCGGGCATCCCGAGGTGTTCGAAGTGCGCGGTGAGGTCTATATGGAGAAACAGGCCTTTGCCGCACTCAATGCTGCGCAGCATGAGGCCGGTGCGCGGCTGTTCGCGACTCCGCGCAACGCGGCGGCGGGATCGCTGCGGCAGAAGGACGTCAGCGTCACCGCGAAGCGCCCGCTGCGCTTTCTCGCGCACGGCTGGGGCGAGGTCAGCGTCCTGCCCGCGGACACCCAGATGGGGGTGATGCGGGCGATCTCCCAATGGGGGTTGCCGTTGTCTCCGCTTCTGGTTCGCCTCGAAGGGGTCGCGGCGCTGCTCGCCCATTACGCCGCCATTGGCGCCGGCCGCGCGAAGCTGCCCTACGACATCGACGGGGTGGTCTATAAGCTCGACCGGCTCGACTGGCAGGCGCGGCTGGGCGCGGTGGGCAAGGCGCCGCGCTGGGCTTTGGCGCACAAGTTCCCCGCCGAGCAGGCCGAGACCACGCTCGAGGCGATCGACATCCAGGTCGGGCGCACCGGCAAGCTGACCCCGGTGGGGCGGCTCTCTGGCGTGCTGGTGGGCGGGGTGACGGTCTACAATGTGACGCTGCACAACCGCGACGAGATCGCGCGCCTGGGCCTGCGGGTGGGCGACCGGGTCAAGATCCAGCGCGCCGGCGACGTGATCCCGCAGGTGGTCGAGAATCTCACCAGGGACACCGCTCGCGCGCCCTATGCCTTCCCGGACCACTGCCCGGTCTGCGGGAGCGAGGCGGTCGCCGAGGAAGGCGAGGTCGATGTCCGCTGCACCGGTGGCCTCGTCTGCCGTGCGCAGCAATTGGAGCGGCTGCGCCATTTCGTCGGCCGCGCCGCGCTCGACATCGAGGGGCTGGGCGAGAAGACCGTCGCCGAATTCCTCGAGCTTGGCTGGCTGGCGAAGGGGCCTGCGGACATCTTCCGCCTCGAGGCGCACCGCGACGAACTGATCGGCCACGACGGCTGGCAGGAGAAGTCGGTCGACAATCTGCTCGCCGCGATCGAGGCCAGGCGCGCGCCCGATGCGGCGCGGCTGCTGTTCGGGCTCGGCATCCGCCATGTGGGTGCCGTCACCGCGCGCGATCTGCTCAAGCATTTCCACACGCTGCCAGCGCTGCGCGAGGTGGCCGAGCGCGCCCATGCCGGCGATGCCGAGGCGCTCGCCGAATTGACCGCGGTCGAGGGCGTCGGCCCGGTGGTGGTCGAGGCGCTCGGCGACTTCTTCCACGAGCCGCACAACCGCGCGGTGTGGGACGACCTGCTGCGCGAAGTCGCGCCGCCGCGCTACGCCGTGGAAACCAAGGCCAGCGCGGTCAGCGGCAAGACCGTGGTCTTCACCGGCAAGCTCGAGACCATGAGCCGCGACGAAGCCAAGGCGCAGGCCGAGCGGCTCGGCGCCAAGTCGGCCGGCTCGGTCAGCGCCAAAACCGACCTCGTGGTCGCGGGATCCGGCGCGGGCGGCAAGCTCAAGCAGGCCGCGGCGCTCGGCATCGAGATCGTCGACGAGGCGGGCTGGGCGGCGATCGTCGCGGCGGCGGGTTAGACTGTCCCGTTGCGGGACATGTCGCCGATATACAATCCGCCTCGGCGATTGTGAATTACTCCAATGCCGGACACAGCATGCGAGTCGCCATCGCTCACGCGCCGCCGCCGCGCTCGCACGCGGGGCGGACATTCGCGGCCCGGCCGCTTCGATTCGCGGTTCAGCGGTCGGCGGCGCCCGCTTCCGCGGCGGGGGGCAACCATTTCATCACCCCGCCCGCGAAGGGCGTCCACCACCCGGTCCTGACTCCGGCCGCCGCAAGCGTATCGCTGGTCCACTGGTTGCAGGTGTTGTTCCAGCGATAGCGGCCAGGGGCATCGTAGAACACGTCCCAGTCGGCGTAGCCGCGGTACCTGGCGCGGCGATCGGCCGGCGGCACCGCCGCTTCGATCCGCTGCACGAGCCGGGCATATTGCGCGGCCGACAGCCGCAACGGGCGGTTGTCCGGCCCCGGCGCCGGGCGGACGTAATGCGCCACATGGAGCAGCGCGTCGCCGCCGATCATCGCCTTGAGCGCGGTGGCGGGGCGCAGCTCGGACCAGGTCGGGGTGTCGAGGAACACCTCGCGTTCGCCCCAGCTCACCGCGACATGGGTGTAGGGCCGGCCCGAGGCCGGGACGTCGGCGGCCGGGAAGATGGCGCGCCAGTCCTTGGCGGGCGTGACCAGCGGCATGACGATCTCGGTGTGAACGCCATTGGTGCCGACCATGATCTCGACCACTCCGGGTTCGTCGGCGGGGGGTTCGATCCACTCCGCATTGCGCGGGACCGCCGAGCCCAGCCATCCCGCCAGCAGGACCAGCACGATCGCTGCAACCAGCCCGCCCGCGAGCCAGGCGAGGGCGCGAAGTGCTTGTCTCAGCGGCGCCGCAGCCACAGGATCGACCAGTCGCCGCGCTCGAGCCGGCGGGCCAGCCTGAACCCGCGCAGGCGATAGGCGCGCCGCACCGCCGCCTCTTGTGTGGTCAGCAGGCCCGCGAGCACGACGCTCCCACCGGGCGAGACCGCGCGCGCGAAGTCGGGCGCCATCTCGATCAGCGGGCGGGCGAGGATGTTGGCGATGAGCAGGTCATAGGGCGCGCGCGCCCCGAGCAGAGGGTCGCGTATTCCGTCGGCGGTCGTCATCAGCACCTCGCCACGCGCGCCGCCCAGCGGAACCGTGTTGAGCGATGCATTGTCCTCGACCACGAGTTCGCACACCGGATCGATGTCCGAGGCGGTGACCAGCGCGCGCGGCCACAGGCTCCGGGCGGCGAAGGCGAGCAGGCCGGTGCCGGTGCCGACGTCGATCAGATTGCGCGGGCCGAGCCCGTCGCGCTT
>JAIETR010000078.1 GCA_019745075.1 Qipengyuania sp. | reverse complement strand
ATGACCTGGCAGGATCAGCGGCTTCCTCCCGAGCATACCCCCGCGCGGTCGGGTGGGATCGGGGTGCTGTTGGTCAACCTCGGCACGCCCGATGCCGCCGAGCCGGAGGCGGTGCGCCGCTACCTCGCCGAGTTCCTTTCGGACCGCCGCGTCGTCGAAATCCCCCCGTTGATCTGGCAGCCGGTCCTGCGCGGCGTCATCCTCAACACCCGGCCCAGGAAGAGCGCGCATGCCTACCGCCAGGTCTGGACCGAGCAGGGCTCCCCGCTCGCCGCGATCACCCGCGCGCAGGCGGCGGGATTGCAGGCGCGGCTGGGCGCGGACGTGACGGTCGAGTGGGCGATGCGCTATGGCGCGCCCGCGATCCCCGACCGTCTCGAGGCGCTGATGGCGCAGGGCTGCGAACGCATCCTGTTCGCGCCGCTCTATCCGCAATATTGCTCGGCCACGACCGGAACGGCGGTGGACAAGGCTGGGGATTGGCTGCGGAAAGAGCGTTGGCAGCCTGTGCTGAGGACGCTGCCCCCCTACCACGACGACCCGCTGCATATCGGCGCGCTTGCCGCCGATCTGGGTTCGCAACTCGACGCGCTCGATTTCGCGCCCGAGGTGCTGCTGCTGAGCTTCCACGGCATGCCGCAGCGGACGCTGGAACTGGGGGATCCCTACCACTGCCACTGCCGCAAGACCGCGAGGTTGCTGGAGGAAGCGATGGCACGCCCAGGCTTGCGCTTCGCCACCAGCTTCCAGAGCCGCTTCGGCCGCGCGAAGTGGCTCGAGCCCGCCACCGACCGCCTGCTGGCCGACGAAGCCGCCAAGGGCGCCCGCCGCCTCGCCATCGCAGCACCCGGCTTTTCCGCCGATTGCCTCGAAACCCGCGAGGAGCTGGCGATCCGCGGAAAGGAGCAATTCCTCGCGGCAGGCGGCGAGCGCTTCGCCGCGCTCGACTGCCTCAACACCTCGGACGCGGGCATGGCGATGCTGGAGGCGCTGGTCCGGCGCGAATTGTCTGGCTGGCTCTGAACCTTTCGGTTACTTACATTGCAGTAAGCAACGGATCACGATGGCTACGCTGGCTTCCCCCGCACCGCACGCACTCGCGCAATTCACCCACTGGAGCCAGCGGCTCGACCCTGGCGCGATCGCCCACATCCCCGGCGACGGCGGACCGCCGGTCATCGGCAACACCTTCAAGATGCTCGCCGACCCGCATGGCTTCGCGGCGGGAATGATCGCGAAATACGGCAAGATCTACCGCAACCGCGCCTTCGGCGGCTGGGCAGTGATGCTGGCGGGACCGGAGGCGAACGAGCTGGTGCTGTTCGACCGCGGGAAGATCTTCTCCAGCGAGCAGGGCTGGGGTCCGCTGCTCGACCGGCTGTTCCCGCGCGGGCTGATGCTGCTCGATTTCGACAAGCACCGGGCGGACCGCCGCGCGCTCTCGATCGCCTTCAAGCCCGAGCCGATGCGGCACTACATGGGCGCGCTCAACCGCGGCATCGCTGAGCGGGTTACGGCGTGGGGGGCCGGCCCGATGCGCTTCTACCCGGCGATCAAGGAGCTCAGCCTCGACCTCGCCGCCGGCAGCTTCCTCGGCCTGCCCTGGGCCCCTGAAGCGGATAAAATCAACCGCGCCTTCATCGACATGGTCGCCGCCAGCGTGACCCCGATCCGCCATGCGCTGCCGTTCACGCAGATGAAGCGCGGCATCGACGGGCGCGCCTGCCTGGTCGATTTCTTCACCCGCGAGACCGCCCGCCGCCGCGCCGGAGAGGGCGTCGGGCTGGACATGTTCAGCCAGTTCGCCACCGCGACCGACGACAATGGGAATATGCTCGGGATCGACGAGGTGGTCGACCACATGAACTTCCTGATGATGGCGGCGCACGACACCATCACGAGCTCTGCGAGCTCGCTGGTCTACTGCCTGGCCAGGCATCCCGATTGGCAGGACAAGCTGCGCGCCGAGGCGCTAGCGGTCACCGGCGGGCGCGACCTGGCCTATGAGGACCTCGGCAGGCTCGTGCTGACCGAGATGGCGTTCAAGGAAGCGCTGCGGCTGATCCCGCCGGTGCCCACGCTACCCCGCCGCGCGCTCAGGGATTTCGAGTTCGGGGGGTACCACATTCCCGCCGGGACCGGCGTGGGGATCAACATTCACTGGACGCACCACACCGAAGAATACTGGCCCGAGCCCGAACGCTTCGATCCGCTGCGCTTCACCCGCGAGGCCGAGAAGGCGCGCCACAAATTCGCCTGGGTTCCCTTCGGCGGCGGCGCGCACATGTGCCTGGGGCTCCACTTCGCCTATATGCAGGTGAAGGTGCTGATGGCGCAGCTGCTCGGCCGCTACCGGATCGAGCTGGCCGAGGGCGCGACGGTGGACTGGCAGCCGTGGCCGATTCCGAAGCCGCGCGATGGGCTGCGGGTGGTGCTTTCCCCTCTCAACTTCGACTAGCGTGCAAGCTCGCAAGTCTCCGTATCTCTCCCGCAAGGGGAGAGGTGGAATTCCTCTCCCCTTGCGGGAGAGGATAGCGAAGCTTGCCGCCTTGGCGGCTAGCGTAGCTTGGAGAGGGGCCTAGAAGTCCACCGCCACGCCCTTGCGCACCCAGTCGCCGTAGCGCGTCGGGCTGAGTTCCTCCTGGAGGCTTGCCGGCGCTGGCACCGGCGCGGGGTCGTTGGTCCAGTGGGCGGGCTTGTGGAAACCCTCGGGCCGCTTGGTGGCGCGCTTCATACGACCGAGATGCGCGCGCTGGCGCCCGACTGCAACCCCCGCTAGGCGCCGCGCATGGCCACACCCTCCGGTTTCCACGCGCGCCGCGCGACGCTGCGGCTGCTCGATGCGGTGCTGCGCCGGGGCGAGACGCTCGAGCAGGCGGGCGGCGCGGCGCTGAGCGATGTCCGCAAGCCCGAGGACAAGGCGCTCGCGCGCGCCATCGCCGGCGAGACGCTGCGCTGGCTGGCCGACCTCGATGCGCTGATCGACAGCGTGGTGGCGAAACGGCTGCCGTCCGACGCCAAGGCCCGGATGGTGTTGCGGCTGATGCTGGCGCAATGGCTGCGGCTCGACACGCCCCCGCACGCGGTCTTGGCGACCGGGCTCGAGCTGCTCGGCGCCGGTCCCCGCCGCCTGGCGCACGGGGTGTTCTCGACGCTTTCCAAGCAGAGCGCCGCGCTGCCCGAGGTGCCGACGCTGCCCGAAGCGGTGGCCGCGCGCTGGGGCGAACGCGGGGCTGCCATCTCGGCCGGGCTCGCCGAGCCGCCGCCGCTCGACCTGACGGTCAAGAACCCGGATGAGACGGCCCAATGGGCCGCGTCGCTCTCAGCCGACAGCCTCGCGACCGGCCATTTGCGCCTGTCGCGCGGCGACGCGGTCGAGAAGCTGCCCGGTTTCCAGGAGGGCGCGTGGTGGGTGCAGGACCTCGCCGCCTCGCTCCCCGCGCGGCTGCTCGGTCCAGGGGAGGGCAGGCATGTCCTGGACTTGTGCGCGGCGCCGGGCGGCAAGACGCTCCAGCTCGCCGCCGCGGGCTGGCAGGTCACCGCGCTGGATGTTTCCAGGCGCCGCCTCGATTTGCTCAAGGACAATCTCAAGCGCACCGGGCTCAAGGCCAACGTCGTTCGCGCCGACGCGCTGGCGTGGGAGCCGAAGCACCGCTTCGACGCGATCCTGCTCGACGCGCCCTGCACCGCCACCGGCACCGCGCGCCGCCATCCGGATGTGCTCCACCGCATCGGGCCGCGTCAGATCGCCGAGATGGCGGAATTGCAGGCGGCGCTGGTGGCGCGCGCCACGGGGTGGCTGACGCCGGGCGGAACGCTGGTTTATGCGGTGTGCTCGCTCGAGCGCGAGGAGGGCGAGGAGCAGGCGGCCAAGATCGCATTCATGCCCGATTCAGTCCGCGCCGACGAACTGCCAGCTGCATTCGCGCCGTCAACTCAAGGCTGGCTCCGGACCGATCCCGGAATGCTGGCCGAAGCCGGTGGCGTCGATGGTTTCTTCATCGCGCGTTGGACAGCCTAAGCTAACCTCTCCGTCGTCGGCCCGGACTTGATCCGGGCCAAGGCTTTTCTTTCAGCGTCGCGCCAAAGGAAGCGGGACCCCGGATCAAGTCCAGGGTGACGAAGTGATTTGGGCTGGGACGGTTTACGCCCCGACCAGCGCCCCCAGCGCGCTCTCGAACAGCGTCAGCCCGTCGGTGCCGCCATGCGCGGGATCGACCGCGCGCTCGGGATGGGGCATCATGCCGAGCACATTGCCGGCCGCGTTGAGCACGCCCGCGATGTCGCGCCGGGAGCCGTTGCAGCCGGTCAGGTAGCGGAAGGCGACGCGGCCCTCGCCCTCGAGCCGGTCGAGCGTCGCCTCGTCGGCGAAGTAATTGCCGTCGTGATGCGCCACGGGAATCGTGATCTCCTGCCCCGCCGAATAGCTGGCGGTGAACAGGCTCTGGCTGGTCTCCACCCGCAGCCGCACGTCGCGGCAGACGAAGGTCTGCCCGGCGTTGCGCAGCAGCGCGCCGGGCAGCAGCCGCGCCTCGGTCAGCACCTGGAAGCCGTTGCACACCCCCAGCACCGGCACCCCGCGCCCCGCCGCAGCGGCGACCGCGCGCATGATCGGGCTGACCGCCGCCATCGCCCCCGAACGCAGATAATCGCCGTAGGAGAAACCGCCGGGCAGGGCGATGAAGTCGAGCCGCTCGGGCAGTTCGGCATCGCCATGCCACACGCGGATCGCCAGCGTGCCCGACACCCGTTCGAGCGCGACCGCCATGTCGCGGTCGCAGTTGGAGCCGGGAAAGGTGACGACCGCCGCGCGCCAGCTCATGCCGCGACCCGTTCGATGCGGTAGTTCTCGATCACCGTGTTCGCCAGCAGCTTCTCGCACATCTCGGTGAGCAGCGCGTCGCTGGTGCCCTCGTCGGCCTCGAGCTCGATGGTGCGGCCGACGCGCACCTCGTGCACCCCGGCGAAGCCGAGCCCCTCGAGCGCGTGATGCACCGCGCGCCCCTGCGGGTCGAGCACGCCGGGCTTGAGGCTGACGTGGACGCGGACTTTCATGCGATGGCTCCGGAGCGGAATGTGATTGGGGCGCGCTATGCCGCCGCGCCGCCTTCGCGGCAAGAGTTGGCTGCGACCAATTTCTCAATCCCGTTCGTATCGAGCGGAGGCCGTAGGCCGTAGTCGAGATACCGCAGCGCTGCGCGCGGTGTCTCGACTTCGCTCGACACGAACGGAGACTGAGAAACCTACCTCACCGTCGTCGCCGTCCGCGGCACGATCCGCACCTGCAAATCGCGCGCGGGGTCGAGGTATCGGCGCGCCGCCGCCTGGAGCATCGCCGGGGTGACGTTGCGCAGCCGCGTCTCGATGGTGCGGTAGCGGTCGAGGCGGTCGGCGCGCAGCTGCGATTCGCCGAGAACACCCAGCCACCAGCCGTTCTCACGGCGGTTGAGCGCCGCCTTCTCCAGCATCGGCCGCCGCGCGCGCTCGATCACATCGGCATCGACCGGCGCCTCGCGCAGCCGCCGGGTGATCGCCTCCACCGCGGCGAAGACCGTGTCGGCGTCCCTGGGCGCGACGACGATCGAGGTGGAGAGCGTGCCGAAGCCGGGGAAGGTGTCCGACAAGGCCGCGCCGGCCTGCGGCGAATAGGTCGCACCCAGCTTCTCGCGCACCTCTTCGAGCAATTGCAGCCCGAACACCTCGGCGAGCAGCGCCAGCGTGCTGGCCTCCTGTGCGTCGCTGTCGTCGCGCGCGGGCCAGAACACCTGCACCAGCGCCTGGTCCGCCGCGCCGCCATGCGTCAGCGTGACCGGCGCGGTGTCCCGAGCGAACCGCACCTGTCGCGCGGCGGTGAAATCGCCCAGCCCCGCGCGCCTTTCGGGCAGCGCGCCGAAGCTCCTCGCCACCGCGTCGATCACCTGCCCGGGCACGAATTCGCCGACCACCGAGATTTCGACCGGCGCGTGCGCGAGCTGATCGGCGAGGTCGGCGCGCAGTGGTTCGAGCGCCACAGCCGCCAGCGCCTCGGGCGAGGGCACGCCGAAGCGCGGGTCGCCATTCGCCACCAGCGCCGGCACCTTCGACTGCGCGACTCCGGCGGGGGTCGAATCGAGCTGCGCGACGATGGCCGGGACCAGCGCTTGCCACTTGGAAAGCGCTTCGGGCCGGTAGCCCGGGTCGCTGACATAGGCGGCGCTGACCTGCATCTGGGTGGCGAAATCGGCGAGGGTGGTGGTGCCGGCGGCCGCGAAGGAATCCTCGGTCACGCCGAGGCCATAGCCGATCTGGCGCCCGGCGAGGATCGCCTGCAGCTCGTCGAGGCTGTGTCTGGCGGTCGCCGCGGTGGGCGACATCGCGCCGACGAACGCCGCTTCGGCGGCACGCTCTTTCGGGATCGCAAGCAGACCCGAGCCCACGCGGACGCGATAGCGCAGCTTGCCGGTTTCGAAATCGGTCTGCTTGAGGTTGAGCCGGACATTGTTGGCGAAGCGGATCTGGCGGATGCCGAGATCGGCTATCGAGGTGTCGGACACGATCGCGCTCGCCGGACCGAAGTCGCTGTAGCCGAACACCGCGCTGGCGCCTTCGGCGGGCGCCGTCACCGCGACCGTCGCGGCCTGCCGCCAGGCCGCCAGGATCGCCTCCGGGGCGCCTGGAATGGGGGTTTTGGTGGAGACGTGGATCAGTGGCTCGGATCCCTCGAACTGACGCGCCACCGCGGCCGAAACCGCCGCCGTCGTGATCGTCGGCGCGAATGCCTGGAACAGGGCATAGCGCGTCGCGGGAGTGACGAAGATATCCTCCTGCTGCACCGTGCCCAGAATCGCTTCGGCCAGCGCGGGGCTGCGCCGGGTCGCGGCCTGCTCGGCGGCGGTGCGGTAGCGGGTGGCGAAATTGGCGAACTGTTCCCTCAGCTCGGCCGCGGTGATGCCGTGCTCGACCAGCCGTCGCACCTCGTTCTCGCCCACGCGCAGCGCGTCTTTCCAGCCCTCGGCGGTTTCCTTGGCCTGGAGCGTCAGATTGGCCTGGGCGGCGAGGTCGAAATAGTCGCCGGTGTCGGCGCTGCCGCCGATGATCGGCGCATTCGGCGCATTGGCGACGATCGCCAGCCGCCGGTTCAGCACCGCGGCGCCGAGTTCGATCAGCAGCCGGCGCCGGAACTCGGCCTCGGTCGCGGGCCGCTCGGCATAGGGCGCGAAGCGGTCGATGGTGACGAGCACCGGCACGCCGGGATCGACGAAATTGCGCGCCGCGGCGGGCCGGGCGAGGTCGATCCCGCCCTTTTCCGTTTGGGCGAGGGCCCCCGGCGCGGGTTTCCAGCTGGCGAACTTCGCCCGCACCTGCGCCTCTGCGGCCACGGGATCGAAATCGCCGACCAGGACCAGCGCGGCATTGTCGGGGCGGTAGAGACGGGCGTAGTAGCCGGCCAATGTCTCCGCCTTGAAGCTGTCGATATTGGCGTCGAGATTGGCGGTCAGCAGCCGCTGGGAGAAGGCCGTGTTCGGGCCAACAAAGTCGAGGTAATCCTTGATCCGCCGCCGCGCGAAGGTGTTGCGGGTGCGCGTCTCGGACTGGATGATGCCGCGCTCGCGGTCGATGGCGGCGAGATCGAGCGTCAGTTCGCTCGCGGTCTCGCGCATCAGCATCAGCGCGGTGTCGAGCAGCCTGGGGTCGCTGCGCGGCAAATCGAGCTTGTAGATCGTGTCCTCGAGCCCGGTGGAGGCATTGGTGTCCGCCCCGAAGGCCAGCCCCTCGCGCTCGAGCAGCTTGATCATCTCGCCCTCGGGCACGTTGCGGCTGCCGTTGAAGGCCATGTGCTCAAGGAAATGCGCAAGGCCGGCTTCGGGCGCGCTCTCGTCGATCACCCCGGCATCGAAGCCCAGCCGCACCGCGACCGTGTTCCGCGGCGTCGCATTGCGCAGGATCGCGACCTTGAGCCCGTTGTCGAGCCGGAGATAGCGCACCGCCGGATCGGCGGGCACGTCGTAGACCGGAAAGCCCCAGCCGGTGGTGGCGGTGGGCTGACGCGACGGCGCGGTGGGTGCGGCGGCACCAGCGCGCGAAGCGTCGGCGGGAAGCGTGGCGCAGCCCGCGAGTGCGAGCGCGAGAAGCGGGGTCGCCGTGAGGATGCGGCGGGGGCGCAACGTCAAATCTCTGTCAATCATGAGCGGCATCGCCTGTCGGTAGAGAGAACGCGGGCAAACTGTCGGGTTTGGGTTCCAGCGATGTCCACCCTGCCCGATTGAGCGCCTCCTGGGTCGGCAAACACGGTGGGAAAGGACGGGCCCAATCGATTTCCCAGGTCGCGGGGACCGGAATGTGCTTCGCCGGATCGAGCGGGTTCTTTTCGCCGGGTTTGAAGTATATATTGGCCTTTGAATTATCGAAGTTCGGCAGGCGGGCATTGTCTCGCGCTGCCATCGCTGGGCTGATTTCAGTCATCGCCACGACCGTTCCTCTCACCATCCGGATTGTTCCGTCCTTCCGCAGCATCGAGCGGTAATAGACGCGACCGAACATCTCATTGATGAAGGACGTGTTGAAGGACCATTCGACGTCGTTCGTCGAGCTTGGAAGCCTAATCGTCGTAACGTCGCAATCGTAAAGGGGCTCGCTGAAGTAAGGCGCCGACTGGTCCTGGCCCGCTTCGCGCAATCGGCGGTTCGGGGGGCTGAATCCGCCCCCTGGGAGCGACAGGCTCTTTCTGCCGTCTCCATCGTCATCCCAGTCCACCGGACCATCGCCAGAAATCGTCAGGACGCTTGCGTCGTTGTCTTCGTCGTAGCGCCAATTCACGAAGTCGATCGCGTCGAATTGGCCACCCGTCATATTGCCGCGGAACGCAGCTGTAAGTTGATCGGGGGTCAATGCGGAAAACTGCGCGTACTCAGCCAGCCCCTTGATTCCGCGGGTGAGGGTGGTGGTGGTGATCTTGGCGGGCGCGTCGAAGCCTTTGCGAGCGTCGATCTCGTAAAGCGTGACCTGCTGCGGCTCGGGGAACGGCCGCCATACGATCTCCTCGAGCTTCGCGCCGGTCTTCGCAATCGGCAACACCCAGCGATAGGGCACGACGGGTCGGAGATTGGGACGCGCCACGGGCGGCAATGTGCCGTCCAGCCAGCGCGCTTTACCCGCGATCGTCGCACGCACGAGGACATGATCGAAATAGCCGGGATTGGGTAGGCGCTTGTCCATGCCGTCATCGGCGCCCGAGTTGTTGACCAGCACCGGCTCGGCAGCGATGCCCAACTCGGCGAGCAATCCCAGCAGCATGGCCGTCTTACCCTTGCAGTCGGCGAAGCGGCGGTCCCAACTGGTGTCGGCATGCGCGGGTGACAGATTTCCGGCCCCGAGGCCCACATAGACGTAGCGCACCTCCTGCTGCACGAGCTTGAGCGCTGCCGCCGCGCGTTCCATTTCGTGGGGATGCGCGGCCCTGATCCGCGCGGCCTCGGCCTTGAGCGGGGAATTGGGGGCAAGCTTGGCCGCCTCAGCATATAGCGGAGCGAACTTGGCGGCGACCGCGGACCAGTCGGCGAAGTCGCTGTATTCGGCCACCCGCTGCCAGGCGTAGCGCGGCGGCGCGTCCTTGGGGACAGGCAGCGGCGGGGGATTGGTGAGAGCGATCGTCACGCCATCCGGCCCGCGGCTGAGCGCTCCCTGCAATGCCGGGCTGATCAGCGTGCGCGGCTCCTGCCCCGGCTCCCAGCCGAGCGCCATTCGGTAGTGGCCTGGCAAGGGCACCTCGGCCAGCGACCACAAACCCGCGACGCTGCCTCCTAGCGTCGGGTCGGCATCGCGGATGGTGAAGGAGACTTCGAGCACGTCGCCCACCCGGAGGTCGGGCACCTGCAGCGAGGCCGTCAGTACGCCGCTGAGCATGGCCTGCTCGAGCCGATCCTCGCGCCGCAGGATCTGAAATTGCGCCCGGTCGAGGACGTCGATGACCTGGCTGCCGCGGTGAATCGCTACGGAGTGCACGGTGGCGGCGCCCGACGTCGGCTTCCACGCCAGCATCACATTGCCCAGTTGAAGCGCCTGAGGGTGGAGCAGTTTGACGCGGTAGGACTGGAATTGCGACTGCCCGGCCGCATCCAGTCTGATCTGCAGATCCTGGCGCTCGAAGAACAGCAGACCGCTGGCATCGGCGGGGGCGGGGACGGGCGGCGAAGGCTTGGCCCAGGCCGGGGGCGGCGCCACGAGGATCGCCTCGTTGGCCCGCGCCTGTCCCACCTCCACGAGCGCGAGCGCGCTTGCCACCGCGAAGGCGAATATCCGTGACCTCATGTTCTTGCGCCCCTCGGACCCATCCCGCTTCGAATGTGCGCGAAAGAACAAGGTTTGAAAAGACCGGGCCTACTTCTTCTTCGTTCCCGTCGTGCCCCGCAGCCGGCCGCGGTGGTGGGCCATGTCGAGCACCTCGCCGGGGCCGCTGTCGTTCTCGTTGAGGAGGCCGAGGCGGCGCGCCACTTCCTTGTATGCTTCCTCCTCGCCGCCGAGGTCGCGACGGAAGCGGTCCTTGTCGAGCTTCTCGCCGGTGTTCATGTCCCACAGCCGGCAGCCGTCGGGGCTGATCTCGTCTGCCAGGATGATGCGGCTGAAATCGCCGTCCCACAGCCGCCCGAACTCAAGCTTGAAGTCGATCAGGCGGATGTCGATCGCGGCGAACATGCCGGAGAGGAAATCGTTGATGCGGATCGCCATGCTGGCGATGTCCTGCATCTCCTCGCTGCCCGCCCAGTTGAAGCAGGCGATCTCCTCCTCGCTGACCTTGGGATCGTTCAGCGCATCGTCCTTGAGGCAATATTCGATCAGCGTGTGCGGCAGCGGCTCGCCTTCCTCCAGCCCCAGCCGGGTGCAGATCGAACCGGCGGCGACATTGCGCACCACCACCTCCAGCGGCACGATCTCGACCTGGCGGATCAGCTGCTCGCGCATGTTGAGCCGGCGGATGAAATGGGTGGGCACGCCGATGTGGGCGAGGCGCATGAAGACATATTCGCTGATGCGGTTGTTGATTACGCCCTTGCCGTTGATGGTGCCCTTCTTCTGGGCGTTGAAGGCGGTGGCGTCGTCCTTGAAGTACTGGATGATCGTGCCCGGCTCGGGGCCCTCGTAGAGGATCTTGGCCTTGCCTTCGTAGATCTGGCGGCGACGGGACATGGGATGCGTGCCTTTCGGGCGGACGGAAGGGAGTTGCGCGCTGCGTTCGGCGACTAGACGGCGCGCGTCAAGCGCTCAGGGTCAAGTTGCGACCTTGAGATGACGCACGATCGGCCTGCGGCCAGCAGGCCGCAGGGCCGAACGGTCGCCCGGAGCGCTCTGCGCGGAGGACGCCGAGGCGGGCGGGAAGGCGCTGCACAACTTGATTGACTTGCCGCTCCCTTGAATGCCGTTGTCACGCTTCGCTTATTGGGATGTCGAGGCGGGCGGTCCATGCTGACCGCGATATCGCGCGGAAAGACCTTCCACGTGTTTGCGCAGGGCCATTTTCTCACCGCCAGGCATGCCGGGCCGCTCCTCAAGCGGATGAAGGAGCAGGGAGGCGGGAGCGTGGTCTTCAAGCGGGACGTCTTGCCCGAGGATGTCTTCGAAGCGGCTAGAGCATCGTGCGATTAATCTGCAACATATCCTGCTTCCTTGAGGTAGTTCCAGCATTCGTCGGGTGAGTAGAGTT
>JAIETR010000071.1 GCA_019745075.1 Qipengyuania sp. | reverse complement strand
AATGCGGTAAATTGCGTTTTGGTTCGAAGTGCCGAGTCGAGGGTTCACTCCGCCGGTGCGTTTGGGTGGAATGGGCAATCGCGCAACCCTTCAGGGGCCTCTGCAAGGTTTCCAGGTCCAGCGGTTTCGCGTGTTGAGGAGTAATGTATATGACCATCAAAGCATTCAGGATGACCATCTGCGCGTTTGCGCTGTCCACGGTGGGCGTCTCAGTTACCGCGCAGGCGGCTATCAACGCGGCCTACACCATGGATTCGGTCGGCGCGCTCGGCGAGGATCGCCCCTTCACGCTGGGCTTCGACTTTTCGTTGAGCGGCACCAAGACGCTCAACGCGCTCGGCTATACGACCGTCGGCTTCACCGCGAACCAGTCGGTCGGGCTGTGGGATTCTCTTGGCAATCTGCTGATTTCCACCACCGTCACCCCGGGCGATCTCCAGCAAGGCTTCTTCCGCTGGGCCAATGTCAGCCCGCTGGTGCTCGGTCCCGGAACCTACACCTTGGGTGGCACCTACAGCGGTGGGACGTTCGCGAGTTATGCGAACAATGTGGTCTATCAGTCGGGATACACCTGGCTGAGCGACCGGCAGACCTTCGGGGGCGGCTTGAACCAGCCCACCGGCACATTCGGCGGCTATGGCACGCAGGGCATCCCGCAGGTCAATCTGTCGTTCGACGGGGCCGTTGTTCCGGAGCCGGCGACCTGGGCGCTGCTGATCCTCGGCTTCGGCCTGACCGGGGCCGCGATGCGGAGCACCAGGCGCTCGGTCCGCGTGGGCTTCGCCTGAACGCACCGAACCGCAATCACAGGCCCCGCCGGAGCGATCCGGCGGGGCTTTTCGCGCCGCGAGCCGGCTGCGCGGGCGCCGCCGATCGCGCGGGCATTTACCCGTCCTTAGGGGTAAAGTGACCTATTGCCGCATCGGCTCGAAATGGAAACAATGGATGCAGGCGCGCGCGCCAAGGGAACCCAGGCTGATCAAGCATCTGCTCGGCCGCGGGCTGGAGGGGTTCGCGGTCGGGTCCTCGCTGGCGCTGTTCCCCACCTTCGCTTCGATGGCGGTCCTGCTCGCGGTCTATGGCGGCAAGGCGGCACCCGGCGTCCTGCTGGCCTGGGCCGGCGCCGCCTTTCTCGTCATCTCGGCGCGGATCGTCGTGGCCCGGGGAATACTGCCGCTCAGCGCCGAAATGCCGGTGCTGCGAAGCCAATGGCGCACGGTCAACATCGTGCTCGTGCTCGGCTCGCTGGCCTGGGCGGTCGGCCTCCCGCTGGCCGCCTGGCTGGCGCCCGCTGTCGGAACCTCGGCCCTGTCGGTGATCGGCGCGGCGCTGCTGTGCGGCGTGCTGCTGATGCACCGGACGGCGCCGGCGGCGGCCGTGTTCCATATCCTCGCGCTCGCCGGCGGATTGGCGCTGGCCCACTGGATCGTCAGCGGCTGGCAGGCCTGGCCCCTGCTGGCCCTGATCGCGATCTACGCCGTCACGCTGATCGGCGCGATCCTGTACCAGGACCGGCTCTTCCGCGCGGCGTGCCAGCTCGAACTGGACCGGCGGGAGAGCGAGCAGACCGTGAGCATGCTGCTCAACGATCACGAAGCCCAGGCCGCCGACTGGCTGTGGACCGTCGACGAGGGCGGCGCGCTGCGGGACGTATCGAGCCGTTTGGCCGAGGTGCTCCAGGCCGATTCCGACACCCTCTCGGGCCAGGATTTCCTCTCGCTGATCGAGCCCGGGCGCGAGCGCGACCGTATCGCGCGGTCGCTGTCCACGCGCACCGCCTTCCGCGACCAGCCGGCGCCTGTCTCGAGCGGCGGCGAGCGGCGGATCTGGCGCCTGTCCGGGCACCCGCGCCCGGACGGCGGCATGACCGGCGTCGGCCGCGACGTGACCGACCAGCGGGAGATCGAGGAACGCGTCCGCGCGATGGCCTATATCGATCCACTCACCGGCCTCGCCAATCGCCATTTGTTCAATCTGCGTCTGCGCGAGCTCCTGAGCGTGGACCGGCCCGACGCGAAGCCGGTCGCGCTGCTGTACCTCGATCTCGACGATTTCAAGTCGGTCAACGACGCCCACGGCCATGTCTTTGGCGACAGCCTGCTGCGCGAAATGGGCGCGCGGCTGCGGCGGGAATCGCGCGAGAGCGATGTCGTGGCGCGGCTCGGCGGCGACGAATTCGCGATCCTCGTCGAAGCACCCGGCGGCGACGGGATGCTGATCGAACGCGCGCACCGCCTGCTGGCGACGGCTCGCGAGCCGTTTCAGATCGAAGGCGAGGTCGGGCGCGTTTCGGCGAGCATCGGAATCGCGCGTCCGGCCGATGGCTGCGAGGCCGCCGAACTCATGCGCCGGGTCGAGCTGGCGCTTTATGCCGCCAAGGCCAAGGGCCGCGACCAGATGGCGATTTTCGACGAGGCGCTCGATCGCCGCGCGCGTGAGCGGCGGTCGCTCGAACTGGAGCTGCGCGAAGCGGTCGGCCGCGGCGAGATGGTGCTGCACTACCAGCCGATCATCGCCCTGCGGAGCGGCGCGACGGTCGGCTATGAGGCGCTGCTGCGCTGGCGGCATCCCCGGCGGGGCCTGCTGCTGCCCGACCAGTTCCTGCCGATCGCCGAGGAATCGGGACTGATCGTCGCGCTTGGCGACTGGGTCATCCGCACGGCGCTGGCCGATGTCGCCGGCTGGCGCGGGGATTTTCGGATCGCGCTCAATCTGTCGCCGAGCCAGATTCGCAACCCGAACCTGATCGCGACGGTCGACGGCGCGCTCGTCGCCTCGGGAATCGCGGCGGGACGTCTCGAGCTGGAGATAACCGAAAGCGTGCTCCTCGATGACGCGGTCGCGGGCGCGGCCATGATCAAGCGTCTGCGCGCGCTCGGGGCGGAGATCGCGCTCGACGATTTCGGCACCGGCTATTCCTCGCTGAGCTATCTGCGGCGCTTCCGTTTCGACCGCGTCAAGATCGACCGCACCTTCGTGCGCGACATCGAGACCAGCGACGAGGCGCAGGCGATCGTCTCGGCGATCACGCGCCTGGCCGAGGCGCTCGGCATGCGCACCACCGCCGAGGGCGTCGAACGCCCCGAACAGCTCGATCTCCTGCGCAAGCTGGGCTGCGACGAGGCGCAGGGCTTTCTCATTCTCGAGCCGGTCGAAGCCGAGCGCATCGAGCAGTCGCGCGTGCGCGGCCTGGATCTGCCCGAGGTCGCCGAGGAGATCGAGGAGTATCGCGAGGCGCGCCGGGCCGCGCTCGCCGGGGTGGGCAGGCGCAAGGGCGGGTGAACGATCTCGCCTTCCGGCGCGCGATTCGCTAGGCGCCGGGTATGACCCTCGTCACCCGTTTCGCGCCTTCGCCGACCGGCCGGCTGCATGTCGGCAATATCCGCGCCGCGCTTCACAACTGGCTGCTGGCGAGGAAACACGGCGGGCGTTTCCTGCTGCGGATCGACGACACCGACGCGGCGCGCAGCCGAGAGGAGTTCGTCGAGGCGATCCGCGCCGACCTGGCCTGGCTGGGACTGGTTCCCGACGGCGAAGCGCGGCAATCCGAGCGGCTGGCCAGCTATAGGGCCGCGTTCGGGCGCCTGCGCGAGGCGGGGCGGGTCTATCCATGCTACGAAACCGCGCGGGAGCTCGAGCTCAAGCGCAAGGTCCTGCTCGGCCGCGGGCTGCCGCCGGTGTACGACCGCGCCGCGCTGGCGCTGAGCGACGGCGAGCGGGCGGCGAAAGAGGCGGCGGGCCTGGCCCCGCATTGGCGCTTCCGCCTCGATCGCGGCGAGGCCATCGCGTGGGACGACGCCATCCGCGGGCCCCAGCATTTCGACCCGGCGCTGCTGTCCGACCCGGTCGTGCGCCGCGCCGACGGGAGCTGGCTCTACATGCTCCCGAGCGCGGTCGACGACATCGCGATGGGCATCACCCATGTGTTGCGCGGCGAGGATCACGTTTCCAACACCGCCGTGCAGGTCCAGATGTTCACCGCACTGGGCGCTCGCCCGCCGCGCTTCGCGCACGAGGCGCTGCTGGTGGGGCGCGAGGGCAAGCTGTCGAAGCGGCTCGGATCCCTGTCGCTCGATGCGCTGCGCGAGGCCGGCATCGAACCCGCGGCGCTGGTCGCGCTGCTCGCGCGGCTCGGCACCTCGCAACCCGTCGAACCCATCGCCGACCGGCGGGTGCTGGTCGACGGCTTCGACCTCGCCCATTTTGGTCGCGCCCCGGCGCGCTTCGACGAGGCCGAGCTCGAGCGCCTCAACGCCGCGATCCTGCACAAGGCCGCCTTCGAGGAGGTCCGCGATCGGCTGCCGCTGGGCATGGACGAGGCCGGATGGCACGCGGTGCGCCCGAACATCGCGCATCTCGGCGAGGCGGCCGACTGGTGGCGGCTGGTCACCGGGCCGATCCGGCCTCTGGACTTCTCTCCCGAGGACCGCGCCTTTCTCGCCGCGGCGGCCGCGGCTCTCGCCTCGACCGACGACCCGTGGCACGCGCTGACCGACGCGCTCAAGGCGCGCACCGGGCGCAAGGGGCGCGCGCTGTTCCTGCCGCTGCGCCAGGCGCTCACCGGCATGGATCACGGCCCCGACATGGCCGAGCTGCTGCCGCTGATCGGCGAGACCGAGGCGCGCCGCCGGCTCATCGCGGCGGCGGGCTGACGTGTGTCCGGCGCCCAACAGCAAGGAGAGGACCCAAGGATTGACAAAGTGAACGTTCCCATTCATGAGAACGTTCAATCGAAGCAGCCGCGGGCACAGCGGCACTTGGGAGGATTGAAATGAGGGCTTTTTCCCGCCGTTTGCGCGTGTCGGTGTCCATCGGTGCGTCGCTCGCCGCCTTGACGGCCACCGGCGCCCCCGCGCTGGCGCAGGACGAGACCCGCGCGGACGAACCGCTTAGCGCACAGGAAGCGACCGACGAAGATGCGATCGTCGTCACCGGCATCCGCGCCAGCCTTCAGCAGGCGATGGACATCAAGCGCGACGCGGTGGGCGTGGTCGATGCGATCTCGGCCGAGGACATCGGCAAGTTCCCCGACACCAATCTCGCCGAATCGCTCCAGCGCATCACCGGCGTGTCGATCGACCGCAGCAATGGCGAAGGCTCGACCGTCACGGTCCGCGGCTTCGGGCCGGAGTTCAACCTGGTCCTGCTCAATGGCCGCCAGATGCCGACCTCGGGCCTGGGCGGCTGCTGCGAAGCGCCCTCCTCGCGCAGCTTCGATTTCGCCAATCTCGCCTCCGAGGGCGTGGCCGGCGTCCAGGTCTACAAGTCCGGGCGCGTGAACCTCCCCACCGGGGGCATCGGCTCGACCATCAACATCCTCACCCCGCGCCCCCTCGACCGCCCCGGCTTCAAGGGCAGCCTGGCGGTCAAGGGCGTACTCGACAACACTTTCGACGGCACCAGGATCACCCCCGAGGTGTCGGGCATCCTCAGCAAGACCTTCGCCGACGACCGGGTCGGCATCCTGGTCACCGGCAGCTACCAGAAGCGCAAGGCCAGCTTCGGGCAGTTCGCCGCCGGCTGGCGCGAAGGCTATCTCGGTTCGGAGAACAACTGGGGCTCGCTCGCCATGCCGGGCGACCCGCGTTACGCCAACATCGAGAACCGGCCCGACGCCACCGACGTCTATCAGGTCACGCAGAACGCGGGGTATGATTTCACCGATATCGACCGCGAGCGGATCAACGGCCAGGCGGTGCTGCAGGTGCGGCCCCTCGACGGCTTGACCGCGCGGGTGGACTACACCTTCTCGCAGAACACCATCGACGCCCGGACCAATTCGATCGGCGTGTGGTTCAACCACGGCGACACCGCCAGTTCGTGGACCGACGGACCGGTCGCGGGGCCCAATTTCTATTCCGAGACCTTCGCGCCGGGCAAGGACCTCGCCATCACCGGCGCGGTGAGCGCGAACCGCAGCATCAATCGCTCGATCGGCGGCAATTTGCTGTGGGAGCACGACAGCGGCATGCGCTGGGAACTGGACTTCCACCACTCGACCGCCGAGAGCAAGCCGACCTCGCCCTATGGCAGCAATATCGCGGTCGGATCGGCGATCTTCGGCGTGCGGAGCCAGCGCGTCGATTTCACCGGCGATATGCCGGCGATTTCGGTCGTCATGTTCCCGGGCGCGGAGATCGACCCGGCCAACATCCGCCCCGCGGGCAATGCCTTCCGCAATGCCTATATGCGCGACCGGATCGACGAGATCGCGCTGCGCGGCGGCTATGATTTCGACGCCTCCTTCATCGACAGCCTCGACTTCGGCGTCACCTATACCGACAATTCGGTGCGCTCGGCCTATGGCTTCATCCAGAACGACAGCTGGGGCGGCACGCTGTCGGCGGCGGACACGCCCGACGGCCTCTACACGCCGCGCGCCCTCCCGCCCGACCTCAAGGGCTTCGGGGATGTGAGCAGCGGTGTCATCCCGACCTATTTCCGCATCGACACCGCCGGGCTGATCTCGCTGCTCGACCAGCGTCTCGGCATCTGCGCGGCCACCGATGGCGGGCCAGGCACCTGCCTCGCGAACTACACCATCGACCGCCGCGTCAACGAATCCACGCTGGCCCCCTATATCCAGTCGACCCACGCCTTCGACCTGTTCTCCAACCCGTCGCACCTGCGCCTCGCGCTCCGTTACGAGGTGACCGACGTCCGTTCCTCCGCCCTGGTGCCGATCCCGGTCGGCACGGCCTGGGTCGGCGAGAACGAGATCTCGATCCTCTATGCGACCGGCCAATCGGGCTTCACGACGCTGAAGGGCAGCTACGACAACTGGCTGCCGGCGATCGACTTCGACGTGCAACCCATCGAGGACGTGATCCTGCGCGCCTCCTACAGCCACACATTGACGCGGCCGAGCTACGCCAACCTGCAGGGCGGCCTCACCCTCGCCTCGCCGATCCGGCCCGATGGCGGCAGCACCGCGGCCGCGGGCAATCCCGGGCTCCTGCCGTTCAAGTCGAAGAACTTCGACGCCTCGGCGGAGTGGTATTATGCCCCGGCGAGTTACGTCTCCGTGGGCTATTTCCACAAGACCGTCAGCAACTTCCCGATCGGCGGCGTGACTCAAGGCCCGCAGTTCCAGCTAACCAATCCGGCGCGGGGCGCCGGCGCCGCGCTTGTCGCCCAGGCGAGATCGGTGTTGGGGGCGAACGCCGCCTTCACCGACGTGCTGGCCTACATCCGCGCCAATAGTCCCGGCCGGACCGATCCGGCGACCGGCGGCATCCTCGGCCTGCCGACCGATCCGCTGGTGAACTTCGTGCTCAGCCAGCCCTTCAACAGCGACCGCATCGCCAAGCTGTCGGGCTTCGAATTCGCGATCCAGCACAGCTTCTGGGACACCGGGTTCGGCGCGATCCTCAACTACACGATCGTGAACAGCGATTCCGATTACAACAACACGCTGCGATATCTGACCCCGCAGTTCGCGGTCACCGGTGTCAGCGACAGCGCCAACGCCGTGGTCTATTACGACAAGAACGGCATCCAGGCGCGCGTGGCCTACAACTGGCGCGACGAGTTCCTGAGCGGCTATGGCAGCGACCCGTTCTACATCGAGGCCTATGGGCAGTTCGACGCCAGCGCGAGCTGGGAGTTCATCCCCGGCTTCACCGCCTTCGCCGAAGCGATCAACTTCACCGGCGCCGACCGCAGGGGCCATATGCGCGCCGAACAGGCGGCGTTCTTCGCCGCCCCCGGCTATGCCCGCTATGCGGCGGGGCTCCGCTACACCTTCTAGGCGGGTCGGGGACAGGACAGCCATGAAGAAGGCCGCGCCGGTCGCCGGGGCGGCTTTCTCCCGCTTGGCGGATGACGCCGAGCCGCTATGGTCGGGACGGTGACTGAGGCAGCGATCGAGCGCGTGGTGATCGTGGGGGGCGGCACGGCCGGGTGGCTGTCGGCCGCGACGCTCGCCGCGCGTCTGCCGCACCTCTCGATCGCGCTTGTGGAGGCGCCCGACATCCCGACCGTCGGCGTCGGCGAAGGCACCTGGCCGACGATGCGCGAGACGCTGCGCGCCATCGGCATCGCGGAGGGCGAATTCCTCGCCGAATGCGGCGCCTCGTTCAAGCAGGGTTCGCGCTTCGACGGCTGGACGACCGGCGCGGCGGGCGACAGCTATTTCCACCCCTTCACCCCGCCGCCGTTGTCTTCGTCCTCGGGGGGCGTTCCGCGGGCGCTGCTGGCGGCATGGCGCGAAGACCGCGCCGGAGCGAGCTTCGCCGAGACGATGAGCGCGCAAGCCGCGGCCTGCGCGCGCGACCTCGCCCCGCGCCAGCGCGCCATGCCCGAATATTCGGGGGCGCTGAACTACGCCTATCATCTCGACGCCGGCGCCTTCGCCCGGCTGCTGGCGCGCCATGCAACCGGGCGGCTCGGCGTGCGCCATGTCGCGGGCGAGGTGGTCGCGGTGGAAGCCGCGGAAAATGGCGACGTCGCCGCGGTCCGCCTGCGCGGCGGCGAGAAGCTGACTGGGGAGCTGTTCCTCGATTGCAGCGGCCACGCGGCGCTGCTGATCGGCGGGCACTGCGCGGTTCGCTGGGTGGACCGCTCCGACGCCTCGCCGAACGACCGCGCGCTGGCGGTCCAGGTGCCGGTTCTGCCCGGCAGCGCGATCGCCTCGCAGACCGTGGCGACCGCGCACGAGGCGGGCTGGCTGTGGGACATCGGCCTGCCGAGCCGGCGCGGGATCGGCTGCGTCTATTCTTCCGGTTTCCTCGGCGACGAGCGCGCCGATGCCATTCTGCGCGACTATGTCCGCGCCAGGGTTCCCGGTGCCGGTGTCGAGGCGCTGGCGCCGCGCCTGCTGCGCTTCGGGGCCGGCCACCGCGACAGCTTCTGGCGCGGCAACGTCATCGCCATCGGTCAGGCGGCGGGCTTCATCGAGCCGCTCGAAGCCTCCGCCATCGTTATGGTCGAGCTGTCGCTGCGCGCACTGGTCGAGAATTTCCCCGCCAGCCGCGCGGTAATGGATGTTCACGCGCGGCGCTTCGACGCGCTGTTCCGCTATCGCTGGGACCGGATCGTCGATTTCCTCAAGCTGCACTATGCGCTCAGCCGCCGCGACGAACCCTATTGGCGGGCGCAGCGCGATCCCGCGGGCTTCTCGCCCACGCTCGCCGACCAGCTCGCGCTGTGGCGCGACCAGCCGCCATCGGCCTGGGATCTGCCGCAGGTCGACGAGGTCTTCTCCGCCGCCAGCCAGGCCTATGTCTATTACGGGATGGGCCTGCCGGTCCCCGAACGCCTGAGCGCAACGCCCGATGCCACCGCACGGCTGGCCGAGGTGCGGGCGCGCGAGCGGGCACTCGCGGCTTCGCTGCCCACCAACCGCGCCTATCTGGACGCGGCCACGGCGCAGGCGGCGTGAAATTCATGAGCAATCACCAGATTCTCAACCCCGCCGACCACGCGGATTTGCGCGTTCATACCGGGGCGGGTTCGGAACTCGGCGACGGGATCATGGCCACGCTCGCGGTGCCGAGCGAGTTTCGCCGCCTGGCCTGCGAATACCCGATCCTGTTCCGCCACGACCCGGCCAGTGGCGGCTTCACCGCCTTGGCGCTGCTCGGGTTCGAGGATGGCGAGAACCTGTTCCTCGACGGCAACGAATGGCGCGCCAGCCTGAAGCCGCTGTCGATCGCGATCCGTCCGTTTCTCGTGGGTCGCTCGCGCGAGGCCGGGGGTCCGGGACAGGTGCATATCGACATCGACCACCCGCGCGTGTCCACGAGTGGCGAGGGCACGCTGGTGTTCGACGAGGCGGGGCGGCCGACCCCGTTCCTGGAGGAGATTGCCGCCATGCTCGGCGCGCTCGACGAGGGCCATCGAGCGAGCGGCGCCTTCTTCGCCGCGCTCGACCGCTACGATCTGATCGAGCCCTTCGCGTTGGACGTGGCGATGCCGGATGGCGGACAGCACCGCCTCGTCGGCTATCACCATATCCATGAGGAGAAGCTGGCGGCGCTCGAGCCGGGCGCGCTCGCCGAGCTCCACGCGGGCGGGCATCTCGCCCCCGCCCATGCCGCGCTGACCTCGCTCGGCAATCTCGCCAAGCTGGCGCGGCGCAAGGCGGAACGCGCGCGTGGCTGATGTCGCGGAAGACCTGCCCCGGGTGGCGGAGGAGCCGATCGGTTCCGGCGCTCTCGACGTCCGGCTCACGGGCGCGCGCGAACCCTTCGTGCTGCGCGGCCTCGCGTTTCCGGTCCAGATCGGGGCGCCGGGCGGCGGGGAGCGGCTGTTCTACGACGCCACGATGGCGATGAACTTCCAATCCGCGCAGGGCCCGCTGGCCGCCATCCTCGAGGGCATCGCCGCCAACGAGGGCAGGCCCGATGCGCCCGCGATCTATCTCTCCTCCATAGACATGGGGGCTTTTTTCGACGGGCTGGCCGAGGCGAACCGCCTGCCGCTGGGCGAGCGCCAGCCGATCGAGAGCATCTGGATCGGCAGCCGCACGCGGATCGCGGCGCACAACGACGTGCCCGACAATCTCGCCGTATGCGCGGTCGGGCGGCGGCGCTTCACGCTGTTTCCGCCCGAGCAGCTCGCCAACCTCTACCTCGGCCCGCTCGAGAACACGCCCGCGGGCCGGCCGGTCAGCATGGTCGACCTGCGCGCGCCCGATTTCGCCGCCCACCCGCGTTTCCGCGCGGCGCTCGACCAAGCGCAAGTGGCGGAGCTGGAGCCTGGCGACGCGCTCTTCATCCCCTCGCTGTGGTGGCATCATGTCGAGGCGCTCGCGCCGTTCAACGTGCTGGTGAACTACTGGTGGCGCGATGCGCCGGCGTTTCTCGGCAAGCCCGAGGATGCATTGCTCCACGCCATCCTCGCGATCCGCGACCTGCCCGAAACCGACAAGGCACGGTGGCGCGCGCTGTTCGATCATTATGTGTTCGATAACGACGCGCAGCTGATCGAACACCTGCCCGAACAGGCGCGCGGCGTCCTCGCTCCGCTCACCGCCGGGACCGCCGGGCAGATCAGAGCCAGGCTGCTCAGGAGCCTGTCGCGATGACCGGCGCCTATCCGATGCGCCGGATCGTGATCGCGGGCGGCGGGACCGCGGGCTGGATGGCGGCGGCGGCGCTGGCGCGGACGATGGGCCATGCGATCGAGCTCACCCTGATCGAATCCGAGCAGATCGGCACGATCGGGGTCGGCGAGAGCACCATTCCGCCGTTGCAGACATTCAACCGGCTCATGGGCATCCCCGAGGCCGATTTCATGCGCGCCACCAGCGCCACCTTCAAGCTCGGCATCGAGTTCGAGAACTGGAAGGAAGAGGGCCACCGCTATTTCCATTCCTTCGGGGCCACCGGGCGCGACCACTGGAGCGCGGGGTTCCAGCACTTCTGGCTGCACGGGCTGACACAGGGTCACGACGCGCCCTACGACGACTACTGCATCGAAGTGCTCGCCGCCTATGGCGGCAAGTTCGCGCACCTGCCCGACAACCGCATCAACTACGCCTACCAGCTCGACGCCACGCGCTACGCCGGTTTCCTGCGCGGCCTTGCCGAAGCGGACGGCTGCCGGCGGGCCGAGGGCAGGATCGCTTCGGTCGAGCTCGCCGGCGAGAGCGGCGACATCGCCGCGCTCGTGCTCGCGGACGGGCGGCGGATCGCGGGCGACCTGTTCCTCGATTGCACGGGTTTCCGCGCGCTGCTGATCGAGGACGCGCTCCAGGTCGGTTTCGACGACTGGACCCACTGGCTCCCCTGCGACGCCGCCATCGCGGTCCAGACCGCCAGCGTGCGCCCGCCGA
>JAIETR010000080.1 GCA_019745075.1 Qipengyuania sp. | reverse complement strand
CGGGCTGGTCATGTACGCGGGGGCGGCGCAGGCCGGCGTGGTGGTCAAGGCCAGCGGGCCGTCGGCGGGGCAATTTCCGGTCGGCAAGAAGCTCGACGACAGCTCCACCGTCAGCCTCAAGGCCGGCGACAGCATCACCGTGCTGACCGCGAACGGCACCAAGGTCATCACCGGGCCGGGCCAGTTCACCGTCGGGTTGCGGGGCGAATCGAAGCGCTCGACCTTCGCGGTGCTCACTCGCCAGGCTTCGGGCGCGCGCGTGCGCACGGGGGCGGTGCGCAGCGGCGGCAGCACCGCCGCGCCGATGAACCCCAGCCTGTGGAACATGGACGTCAGCCAGCCGGGCAAGTTCTGCCTCCCCGGCGCCTCGCGCGTCACCTTCTGGCGTCCCGCGACCGCGGGCGAGAGGGTGTATGTGCTGGGCAGCGGCGAATCGGACTATCCGATCCAGATCAAGTTCGCCGATGGCGCGGCGCAGGCATCGCTCGCCGGCGAGCAGCTGCCGCTCGACAGCAACCGCACCTATCGTCTGAGCAGCGAGGCCAGCGCGCCGCCGCAGCCGGTCGAGTTCGTCGTGCTGGACGCGGTGCCCGCCACCGCCGACGGGCTGGCCTCGGTGCTGGCCGAGAAGGGCTGCACCGCGCAACTGACCATGCTTTCCGACCGGCTGATGACCAGCGCCGAGTGATGCGTGGCCCGGCCTGCTGCGCCAGGGGGCAGCGGCCGGCGGGATGAGGGATTGATGCGCGGGAAGATGGAGTTTCGCTCCCTCGCCGCATAACGCGCGCATCGAGCAGGGCCGAGGAAGCCAAGGCTATTCCGGTCGATTTCCAGACTGACTACTCGCGGTTGACGTTATGCGATTCCCTTCGATTTCGCGGGCTGTAGGTGCGGTTTCCCGAACATTTGCCTCGAAGGCCGGGTCTACCCCCGCTCGGCGAACATCTCGCGGATCATCGGCTTGAGGTGCTCGCCGAAGCTGGCCAGGATCTGCCAGTCGCTTACCGTCTCGTAGTGCGTGACCAGCTCCGTCCCGTCCCAGCGGTGCAGCGCATAGCTGGGCGGCTCGGTGGTGATCAGGTCGCGGTTGTCGGCGTGGTCCTGGTCGATCGGGCTGAGGTCGAGCGCGACCAGCGGCGCGATCGAAGGCGTGACCGCGACGGGGATACCGCGGAAGCGCGCCGCCAGCGGGCGGTGCAGATGGCCGCAGTTGATGGCGATGACATGGTCCTCGTGCCCCGCCAGCGCAGCGCCGAAATTGACGATCCAGTCTTCGTTCGGCGCCGGGTCCATCCAGTCGATGCCCGAGATCACCGGCGGATGATGCATGAAGATCGCCACCGGCCCGCCCCGCACCTCGTCCAAACGCGCGCCCAGCCAATCGCGCCGGTCGGCGCAGAACGCGCCCCCGTGCCGCCCGGGCCCGAGCGTGTCGAGGCAGACGATCGCCAACCCGTCGCGCTCGACCACGTAATGGACGAAGCCATCGGCCTGGGGGCAGTCGGGGAAGGCGCGCAGAAGCTCCTCGCGAGTGTCGTGATTGCCCACCAGCGGCAGGATCGGGCATGGCACCTCGCTCAGCAGCGCGGCGATCCTGGCGAAGCTGTCGCGGTCGCCGTGGTCGGTCAGATCGCCCGAGAGCACCAGCAAGTCCGGCGTGTTGGGTGTCTCGAAAACACGCCCGAGCGCGGCGCAAAAGCGCGTGCGATTGAGCTCCTCGGGCTGCGCCTCCGGATCGAAACCGATATGGATATCGGTCAGCTGAGCGATCAGCATGTGGTCCCACCCATCCGCTCGATTTTATCCTCTCCCGCGCGAATTGCGAGCGATTTGCTGCCCCGTGCCCGAAGGGCCCCTCCCGGGGTGGCCGCGTGGCGGTTTGCCGCCGGGCAGCGGCGGGTCGCTCGCAGCCCCGCCTGCGCGGGGGCGCCGGTCAATAGGTCCTGATGATGGCCGAGAAATCGAGCCCGCCGTTGCCGGCGCCGGCGAAGTCCTCGTAGAGCGCGGCGGCGCGGCTGCCCAAAGGCACGGCGGCGTCGGCCGCCTGCGCGGCTTCCATCGCGAGGCGCAAGTCCTTGAGCATCAGCGCGGTGGCGAAACCGCCCTGGTAGTCGTTGTCGGCCGGGCTGGCCACGCCGACACCGGGCATCGGGGTGTAGGCGTTCAAGGACCAGTTGTAGCCGCTGGACTGGCTGGAAATCTCGTAGAACTTCTGCGGGTCGAGCCCGAGCTTTTCGGCCATCTTCATCGCCTCGGCGGTGCCGATCATGGTGATCGCGAGCAGCATGTTGTTGCAGATCTTGGCGGTCTGCCCCGCGCCCGCCGCGCCGGCGTGGATCACCGCCTTTCCCATCGGCTCGAGCACCTTGCTAGCGCGAGCGAAGGCTTCGTCCGAACCGCCGACCATGAAGGTCAGGGTGCCGCCATTGGCTGCCGCGATTCCGCCGCTCACGGGCGCATCGACCATCGCGTAACCGGCGGCCTCGGCCTCGGCGATCACCGTCTTGGCGGTGGCCACGTCGATGGTCGAGCAGTCGAGCAGCACCGCACCCGCTGGCGCCTTGCCGATCACGCTGCCCTCATAAACCGATTTCACGATGGCGCCGTTGGGCAGCATGGTCACGACCGCCTCGACGCCCCGAACCGCCTCCGCGGCATCGGTGAAGGTCTCGCAGCCGTTCTCGCGGGCGTGGGCGAGTGCCTCCTCGCTGAGATCGAAGGCACGCACTTCGTGTCCCCCCTTGACGAGGTTCGCAGCCATCCCGCCACCCATGTTGCCGAGGCCGATGAAGGCGATTTTCATGTCTTGCTCCTGAAGCCCCTCCCCTTCAGGGGAGGGGTTGGGGTGGGGCAGGTCGCCGGCGTCAGCGCTTGGCACATGCCCCACCCCTCCGCCGCTTCGCGGCTCCTCCCCTCCCCTGAAGGGGAGGGGCTTATTTGCCTCACCGCCCCTTCCATACGCCTTCGCGCTTTTCGACGAAGGCTGCCATGCCCTCGGCCTTGTCTTCGCTCGCGGCGAGGATCTGGAAGATGCGGCGCTCCACGATCAGCCCCTGGTCGAGGCTCGTCTCGAAGGCGGCGTTGACCATTTCCTTGTTCGCGACCGCGGCCATCGGCGGCATCGCGGCGATCGCGGCGGCGGTCTTGAGCGCCTCGTCGAGCAGGCTCTCGTGCGGGACCACGCGAGCCACAAGCCCGCTGCGCTCGGCTTCCTCGGCGTCCATCATCCGGCCGGTCAGGCACATCTCCATCGCCTTCGCCTTGCCGACCGCGCGGGTCAGGCGCTGGCTGCCACCCATGCCGGGCGCGACCCCGAGCTTGATCTCGGGCTGGCCGAATTTCGCCCTGTCGCTGGCGACGATGAAATCGGCCATCATCGCCAGCTCGCACCCGCCGCCGAGCGCGAAGCCATTCACTGCCGCGATCCACGGCTTGCGGGTGGCCTTGACCAGATGGCTGGTCCAGCGGGCGAAGAAATCCTCGAGGTAGAAATCGGCCGCAGGCTTGTCGGACATCTCCTTGATGTCGGCCCCGGCGGCGAAGGCCTTGTCGCCGCTGCCGGTCAGCACCGCGCACCGCTGGGCGGGGTCGGCCTCGAAAGCCGCGAAGGCATGAATCAGATCGTCCAGCACCTGCGAGTTCAAGGCGTTGAGCGCCTGTGGGCGATTGAGCGTGATCAGCGTGACCGCGCTCAGCTGCTCGACAGCGATTGTTTCGTGCGCGCCCATTCGGCATCCCTTCCCATGTGAGCGCGGCGGAAACTCGAACCGTCGCCATCGCCATTCGCGCCGCTTCAGGGTGACACAGTTGACACCTTGTCACCCACCTGTAACCCTACTTAACAAATTGTAATTGCTTGCGTTTCCCGGTTGAGGTGACAGTTAGCGCCTGTTTCGCGGCAAAAATTCCGCAGCATCTCGATTCGGCCGACCCTGTCAGAATCGCCCCCCTGTAGGAAAGCGGAATCTTCACCGTCGGCGAAACGTTCGCTCGTCCGTCAGGTGCGCGGCAGCGGTGTCCATTCCTCGTTCCGGGGCAGCGGCGCGAAGATCGCGTCGAGCAGATCGTCGGTGACATCCTCTGGCGTGGCCGGATCCCACTGGGGATCGTTGGTCTTGTCGACGATCACCGCGCGGACGCCCTCGGCGAAGTCGGGACGGGTGAGCACGCGGCTGGCGATGCGATACTCCATCGCCATGTTGTCGGCGAAGTCGGTGAGCTCGGCGCTCGTGGCAAGCTGACGCAGCGCGACCTTGCAGGTCTGCGGGCTCTTGGTGTGGAGCGTGGCGAGTTCCTTGTCGGCCCATTCGCTGTCCTCGGCTTCGAGGCTGCCGAGAATGTCCTCGTAGCGATCCGAGGCGAAATGCCGGGCGATGGCCTCGGCATTGCCCTCGATCCGCGCTTCGGGCGGCTTTTCGGCCATTTCGGCCAGAATGCCCGCGATCCGCCCCGGATGCTCGACGATCCGCGCCCTGGCCTCGGCCAGCTTCTCGGAGGGCAGATAATGGGTAGCGAGGCCCGCCCAGCAGACCTCGGCGCCGTCGAGGCGCGCGCCGGTCAGCGCCAGGAAATGGCCGAGCCGCCCGCCGAGCCGCGACAGGTACCACCCGCCGCCGACATCGGGGAACAGCCCGATGCCGGTCTCGGGCATGGCCAACCGCGTGTTCTCGGTCGCCACGCGGTGGCGCGCCGGCATGGCGATGCCCACGCCGCCGCCCATGGTGATCCCGTCCATGAAGGCGACCACCGGCTTGGGGTATGTGAAGAGCTGGTGGTTGAGCTGGTATTCGTCGTGGAAGAATCGGCGTCCCGAGACACCGCCATCGTTCAGCGCGGAGTTGCGCAGGAAGGCGATGTCGCCCCCGGCGCAGAAGCCGCGGCCCTCGGCATGATCGATGATCACCGCCTCGACGCCGTCGTCGCTTGCCCATTCGCTCAGCGCCGCGCTCATCGCGTGGCACATTTCCAGCGTCAGCGCGTGAAGCGCCTTGGGCCGATTGAGGGAGATATGGCCGACCGCGCTGTGGCGGCGGGTGAGAATGTCTTCGGTCATGCGCGGGCCCCCTCCGACCCGCCTGCGGCGGGCCACCTCCCCCAGAAGGGGAGTTTCTCAAGAGTCTCCCCCTTTGGGGGAGGTGGCGCGCGCCGCAGGCGCGTGACGGAGGGGGGAATCGTCATTGCCGCAGCATGTCCCGGCCGACGATCATCCGCATGACCTGGTTGGTGCCTTCGAGGATCGAATGCACGCGCAGGTCGCGCCAGAAGCGTTCGATCGGGTAGTCGCGCAGATAGCCGTAGCCGCCGAACAGCTGGAGCGCGTCGTCGACGATCTTGCTGCCGCTGTCGGTGGCGAGCCGCTTGGCCATCGCGCTGAACTTGCTCTTGTCGGGCGCGCCGTCGGTTACCTTCGCCGCCGCGAGGTAGAGCAGGGCGCGCGCCGCCTCGAGGTCGGTGGCCATGTCGGCGAGCATGAACTGGGTGTTCTGGAAATCGGCCACCGGCGCGCCGAACTGCTGGCGCTCCTTGGTGTATTTGACCGCCTCGTCGAGACAGCGCTGGGCGCCGCCCAAGGAGCAGGCGCCGATGTTGAGGCGGCCGCCGTCGAGCCCCATCATCGCGAAGCGGAAGCCGTGGCCCTCCTCGCCGACGCGATTGCTGGCCGGGACCCGAGCATCCTCGAAGATGAGCTGCGCGGTCGGGCTGGCGTTCCAGCCGAGCTTCTTCTCGGGCGCGCCGAAGTGAAGTCCCGGCGTATCCTTGTCGACCACCAGACAGGTGATGCCCTTGGTCTTGTCCTCGGAGGTCCGGACCATCGTCACATAGACGTCGTTGAACCCGCCGCCGGAAATGAACTGCTTGGTGCCGTTCAGGACATAATGATCGCCGTCGAGCCGGGCCGTCGTCTTGAGCGCCGCCGCGTCCGAGCCCGAACCCGGCTCGGTCAGCGCGTAGCTGGCGATCTTTTCCATCGTCACCAGATCGGGAAGGTATTTCGCCTTCACCTCGGCGCCGCCGAAGCTGTCGATCATCCAGGCGGCCATGTTGTGGATCGAGATATAGGCGCTGGTCGCGGGGCAGCCATAGGCCATCGCCTCCATGATCAGCGCCGCCTCGAGCCGCCCGAGCCCGATCCCGCCGCTCTCCTCGGAAACGTAGATCGCGCCGAAGCCGAGCTCGGCGCTGGCCTTGATCACATCACGCGGGAAGTGGTGCTTCTCGTCCCACTCGGCGGCGAAGGGGGCGATGGCGTCGGCGGTGAAGCGCTGCGCCATCTCCTGGATCGCGCGCTGCTCTTCGGTGAGCTGGAATTGTCCGGTCATGCGGTTCCGATAAACGCTTCCGCTTCGATTTCCACCTTCCATTCGGGGCGGCACAGCCAGGCGACGCCGGCCATGGTTGCGGCCGGGCGGGCCGCGCCGAAAAAGCGCGCGTGAACCGCGCCGACCGCATCCTGGTCGGCTGGGTCGGTCAGGAGCATACGGGTGCGGATGACGTGCTCGGGCCCGGCGCCGAGCCGGGCGAGCGCGCGGCAGATCAGCACGCAGCATCGCTCGGCCTGCGCGGCGGCATCGCCTTGGGTCGAGGAGCCGTCGTCCTCGACCGGACCGGTGCCGGCGACGAGGATGCGGTCGCCAACCCGCGCCGCGCGAGCGAAGCCGAACTGCGTCTCGTAGGGCGAACCCGTGTAGGCCCGGGTTCCACCCATCAGGCGCAGCGCTTCATGGGCATCGGCTCGAACGGCTCGCCATCCACCGCCTCGGCGGTCAGCGTGCGGTCCCCGTTGCCGAGGGTGAAGCGGCGGCGCATCGTCCACTTCTCGCCCTCGCCCTGCATGGCGAGCTCGACCACGACCGCCTCGGGCGATTCGACCGTCAGCGCGGTGAGGGCGCCGTGCGATTCGTAGAAGGTGATCCCGCGCTCGGCGATTTCGACTCTCAGGTCCGAGGCCGGATCGCATGTGCCGGTTTCGGCGTCCCAGATGCCCTGAAAGCGATCGGGCATCGCCGCGATCCGCGCCGGCGCCGTGGCGGTCGGCGCCGCGGTTCGAGCGGGCGCGGCACCGGCTGTCTCGGTCGGCGCGGGCTCCGACCGGGAACAGGCGGCGAGCGCGAGAAGGGCGAGGGGCACGATGCAACGGCGCATGAGAACTCCCGGTTTGCGTCCTGGCTCAGTGCCCTAGCGTTCCCGCGGGTTCGCTTCCAGTGCTGGCGATTTCATAACCTTTGGCTTGGACAGCGGGGCTGGGGGCTCTAGGATCCTAGGCAAGCGGCCTTCAGCCAGGAGCGACAATGAGCGGCGAGTGGGTCATCGGCATCATCGGCGGGTCGGGGCTCTACGCCGTCGATGCGCTCGAGGACGCGCAGTGGATCGCGGTGAAATCGCCTTTCGGGGAACCGTCCGACGCCATCCTGTGCGGCCGCATCGGCGCTGTGCAGCTGCGCTTCCTGCCGCGTCATGGCCGAGGCCACCGGCTCCCCCCGAATCGGGTGGACGCGCGCGCCAATATCGACGCGCTCAAACGCGCCGGCTGCACCGACATCCTCGCGATCTCGGCGGTGGGCTCGTTAGACGAGAAGCTGCCGCCGGGACATTTCGCGGTGGTGGACCAGTTCATCGACATGACGCGCGGACGGTCGGCCAGCTTCTTCGACACGGGGTTCGCAGTCCATGTCGGCTTCGCGGACCCGGTCTGCCCGCGCCTCTCCAGGCACGCCGCCAAGGCCGTCGCCAAGGCCGGCGGCAAGGTGAGCGAAGGCGCGACCTATGTGGCGATCGAGGGCCCGCAGTTCTCCACCCGCGCCGAAAGCCGCCTTTACCGGCAATGGGTGGCGCCGGATAACAAGGGCGTAATCGGCATGACCGCCATGCCCGAAGCCAAGCTGGCGCGCGAGGCCGAGCTGCCCTATGCGCTGCTGGCGATGGTCACCGACTACGATGCCTGGCGCGAGGGCGAGGCGGGGGTCGGCGTCGATCGGGTGGTCGAACAGATGCACACCAATGCCGCGCTGGCGCGCATGGCGGTGACCGAGTTGGCCAGGGCCCTGCCCGGGAAGCGCGAGGCTTCGCCGATCGACCGCGCGCTCGACGACGCGGTGCTCACCAACCCCGAGAAGTTCGACCGCGATCTGCTGGCGAAGCTCGACGCCGTCGCCGGCAGGCTGCTTGCCCGCCGCTGACGCCCGCGACCTCCCATGATCGACTTGCTTGTCATCGGCGGGGGCATCAACGGCGCGGGGATCGCCCGCGACGCGGCGGGGCGCGGGCTCGACGTGGTGCTGTGCGAAAAGGACGATCTCGCCGCGCACACCTCCTCGGCCAGCACCAAGCTGGTCCACGGCGGCTTGCGCTATCTCGAACACTACGAGTTCCGGCTCGTGGCCGAAGCGCTGCGCGAGCGCGAGGTGTTGCTCAAATCCGCGCCGCATATCGTCTGGCCGCTGCGCTTCGTGCTGCCGCACGACCGTGCGATGCGGCCCAAATGGCTGCTGCGAGCCGGGCTGCTGCTCTACGACGGTCTCGGCGGACTCGGCCGCACCCTGCCGGGCAGCCGTGCCGTCCGCCTCGACCGCCCGCCGCATCGCGCGGTGCTGCGCGACCACTTGAAGCGCGGGTTCGAATACTCCGACTGCTGGGTCGAGGACGCGCGGCTGGTGGTGCTCGCGGCGATGGACGCCAAGGCGCGCGGCGCCGAGGTGCTGACGCGGACCGAATGCGTCGCGCTCGAGCGCGGTGCGGATCGCTGGCGCGTCGGGCTGCGCGATGCGGGCGGCGAGCGCCTGGTCGAAGCGAAGGCGGTGGTCAACGCGGCCGGCCCATGGGTCGATACCATTGCGCGCCGGGCGCTGGGCACCGGCACGAAAGCGCATCTGCGGCTGGTCAAGGGCAGCCACATCGTGGTGCCGCGCACTTTCCCGGGCGACCAGGCCTACATTCTCCAGCAGCCCGACGGGCGGATCGTGTTCGCGATCCCTTACGAGCGCGACTTCACTCTGATCGGCACCACCGACGAAGCGTTCACCGGCAATCCCGACAATGTCGCGATTTCGGATGCCGAGGTCGAATATCTGGTCGCCGCGGTCGGACGCAGCTTCAAGAGCGGAGTGACGCGCGACGAGATCGTGTGGAGCTACGCCGGCGTGCGCCCGCTCTACGAGGACAAGGCGCGCAGCAATTCGACTGTCACCCGCGATTATGTCTTCGAACTGGATGCTGGCCAAGAAACAGGGGGCGGGGGCGCGCCGATCCTGTCGATCTACGGCGGTAAGATCACCACCTTCCGCCGCCTGGCCGAACATGCGCTCAAGCGGCTCGCCCGGCATCTGCCGATGGGTTCCGCCTGGACCGCTACTGCGCCCTTGCCCGGCGGCCGGATGGCCAGCTTCGCCGCCTTTCTGTGGCAGGCGAGCGAGCGTTACCCCTGGCTCCCGCCCGAGATGGTGCTGCGGCTGGCGCGCGCTTACGGCACGAGGCTGGACACGGTCCTAGGCGAGGCGCGGACGCTGCGCGACCTCGGTCAGAAGCTCGGGGGCGATTTCTATGCGGCGGAGTTGCGCTACCTGGTCGAGCATGAGTTCGCGCGCACGACCGAGGACGTGCTGTGGCGCCGCAGCAAATTGGGGCTCCATCTAGGCCCGAAGGCCGCAGCGGCCGTCGCGGCCTGGTTTGAGAAAAACGCCGCTGCTTGATCGCCAGTAACGCCGGGTCCAAGGGGCGCGGCGATTCCCCCTTTTCCGGACCTTCCATGCCCGCACAACCGCTCGACCGCCTCCCGCTGCGCCAGGCCTATCGCATGGAGGAAGAGGCCTGCGTCGCCGAGCGGCTCGAGCAGGCCGCCCCCTCCAGCGCGGTACACGCCGAGGCCAGCGGGCTTGCGATCAAGCTCGTCGAAGGCGCGCGGCGGCGCAAGGCGAGCGGGCTCGACGCCTTCCTCCAGCAGTTCGGCCTCGACACCGAGGAGGGCATCGCGCTGATGTGCCTCGCCGAGGCGCTGCTGCGCGTGCCCGACGCGCGCACCGCCGACGCGCTGATCCGCGACACCATCGGCGAGATCGACTGGGGCGAGCATCTGGGCGAAAGCAGTTCGACTTTCGTCAACGCCGCGACCTTCTCGCTGATGCTGACCGGCGAAGTGCTCGACCAGCCGCAGGCGGCGGAGCGCGGCATGGGCGCGACGCTCAAGCGCACCATCGGACGGCTCGGCGAGCCGGTGATCCGCAAGGCGACGCTCCAGGCGATGCGCATTCTCGGCGGGCAGTTCGTGTTCGGCCGGACCATCGACGAGGCGCTCAAGCGCGCCGCGCCCGAACGCGCCAGGGGGCTGGCGCACAGCTTCGACATGCTCGGCGAGGGGGCGCTGACCTTCGCGGACGCCGAACGCTATCGCCTCAGCTACGAGCGCGCGGTCGAGCGGCTGGCGAAGGAAGCCGGCGCCGGGGTGCGCGGCGCGCCGGGCATTTCGGTCAAACTCTCGGCGCTCTACCCCAAATACGATTTCCTCCATGCCGAGGCCGCCAGGGCGGCGCTCGTGCCGATGATCCGCGATCTCGCTTGTCTGGCGCGCGACGCCGACATCCATTTCACCATCGACGCCGAAGAGGCCGAGCGGCTCGAGCTGTCGATGGACATCGTCGAGGCGCTGGTGGCGGACGACGAGCTGTTCGCCGGCGGATGGACGGGCTTCGGCCTCGCGCTACAGGCCTACCAGAAGCGCGCCGTTCCGCTGTGCCGCTGGGTGGTGAGCCTGGCGCGCAAACACTCCCGCCGCCTGTTCGTGCGGCTGGTCAAAGGCGCCTATTGGGACACCGAGATCAAGGCCAGCCAGGTCGGCGGCAATGCCGATTTTCCGGTGTTCACGCGCAAGGTGGCGACCGACGTCAGTTATCTCGCCTGCGCCGAGGTCCTGCTGGGCGCGGGCGATTGCCTCTACCCCGCGTTCGCCACGCACAACGCCTACACCGTCGGGGCCATCAAAGCCCTCGCCGAAAAGCACGGCATGGCAGGCCAGTTCGAGTTCCAGCGGCTCCACGGCATGGGCGAGGACGTCTATGCGACGCTGGCGCAGGTCGAGGGCAACCGGCCCACCCAAGTGCGCATCTATGCGCCGGTGGGAAGCCACAAGGATTTGCTCGCCTATCTGGTGCGGCGCCTGCTCGAGAACGGGGCCAATTCGAGCTTCGTCAACCGCATGGCCGATGCCGATGTGCCCGCCGCCGAGCTGGCGACCGATCCGGTGGCGGAGGTCGCGGCGCTCAGCCCCAAGCGCAATCCGGCGATTCCGCTGCCCGGCGCGATTTTTCGCAACCGCGCCAACAGCGCCGGGGTCGATCTCGCCGATCCGCTGGTGCGCGAACCGCTGCTGGAACGGTTGGCCGAGCTGGAGAGCAGGATATGGGAGGCGCGAGCAACCTTCACCCCTCCCCTTCAGGGGAGGGGACGGGGGTGGGGCCTGTCTTCCGATCGGCGCGGGACGCCCGCCGACAGCCCCCACCCCAACCCCTCCCCTGAAGGGGAGGGGCTGCAAGCCCGCGCGATACGGTCTCCCCACAATCACGCGATCACCGTCGGCCATTGCCGCGATGCGACGCAGGCGGAAGTCTCTGACGCCATCGCCCGTGCCGAGGCCGCCCAGCCTGCATGGAACGCGCTGGGTGGCGAGGGGCGCGCGGAGCTGCTCGAAAAGGCCGCCGACGCATTCGAGGCGCACACCGACGAAATTCTCAGCCTGTGCCAGCGCGAGGCGGGCAAGACGCTGGTCGACGCGGTGCTCGAGCTGCGCGAGGCGGTCGATTTCCTGCGCTACTACGCGGGCGAGGCGCGCGCGCTGTTCGATCCCGAGGGCTTCCGCTTGCCCGGCCCGACCGGCGAGGAGAACCGGCTGGTCATGGCCGGGCGCGGAGTCTTCGCCACCATCAGCCCGTGGAACTTTCCGCTCGCGATCTTCATCGGCCCCGCCGCCGCCGCGCTCGCCGCCGGCAACAGCGTGGTCTCCAAGCCCGCCGAGCAGACCCCGCTGATCGCCGCGCTGGCGATCGAGCTGTGCCACCGGGCGGGCATCCCGCGCGAAGTGCTCCAGCTTCTTCCGGGCGCCGGCGAGGTGGGCGAGGCGATTACTTCGGACCCGCGCATCGCGGGCGTCGCCTTCACCGGCTCCACCGCGACCGCGCAGGCGATCAACCGCAGCCTTGCCGCCAGGGAAGGCCCGCTCGGCATCCTGATCGCCGAGACCGGCGGGCAGAACGCGATGATCGTCGACAGCTCCGCCCTGCCCGAGCAGGTGACGCGCGACGTCGTCAATTCCGCCTTCCAGAGCGCGGGGCAGCGCTGCTCGGCGCTGCGCGTGCTCTACCTCCAGGACGA
>JAIETR010000056.1 GCA_019745075.1 Qipengyuania sp. | reverse complement strand
GCGGCCCGGCAGCCCGAACGGGGTACCCTTTTTTGGTGGGGCCCCCCCACAAAAAAAAAAACCCCCCCCCGGGGGGGGGGGTGGTTGGGGGGGGGGTCCACGACACCCGAGAACTGGGACGCGCGCCTGCGGCGCGCTCCCCCTCCCCCAGCCCCTCCCCGCTGGGGAGGGGAGCCCTTTTGGCCGTCGCAGCGCTCGCCCTTGCCGGCGCGATGACGGCGCGCGCCACCCCGCCGGCCAGCGTGAACCTGGCCGCGATCATCGACGACGCCATGCCGCCGCTGCTGTCGGACTATGGTTTCTTCGCCGACGCGCCGGCGCAGCAGCCGCGCGCAGGCGTCGTGCCCTATCGCCTCAACACGCCGTTGTGGTCCGACGGGGCGGAGAAGCTGCGCTTCGTCTATGTTCCGCCAGGCAGGCCGGCGAAGGCGACCCCCGCCGAGGCCAACGGCGGCCTGCTCGATCTCCCGGTCGGGAGCGCGCTGATCAAGACCTTCGCCTTCACCGAAAACGACAAGCGGCGGCTGATCGAGACGCGGCTGCTGCTCCACCGCGCCGAAGGCTGGGTGGCGCTGCCCTATCTGTGGAACGCCGAGCAGACCGAGGCGCGGCTGGTGCTGGCGGGCGCGCGCGTGCCGGTGACCACGCCGGCGGGCGAGCGGATCAGCTACCGCGTCCCCAACAAGAACCAGTGCAAGGAATGTCACGGCCTGTCGGGTGCGGTGGTCCCGATCGGGCCGAAGCCGCGAAACATGGCGCGCGACTGGCTCGCGGGCTTCGTCAAGGCTGGGCACCTCGACCGGATGCCGGAAGGCGCCGATACCTTGCCGCACTGGGAATTACGCGACAAGGGCGGCGTGGCTCCGGCCGCCCGCGCCTATCTCGACGTCAATTGCGCCCACTGTCACCGGCCGAACGCCAGCGCCTCCAACAGCGGGCTCGACCTGCGCTGGGAGCAAGCCGACCGCGCGGCGCTGGGCGTAATGAAGCGGCCCGTCGCCGCCGGGCGCGGGGCGGGCGCGCTGCTCTACGATGTCGTCCCCGGCGAGCCCGACGAATCGATCATGGCGCACCGCATGGCCAGCACCGAACCCGGGGTCGCCATGCCCGAACTCGGCAAGGACACGATCGACCGCGAGGGGCTGGCCATGGTCCGCAAGTGGATCGCGGAGGGCGCGCGATGACCCGGGCTCCCTATGCCGCCGATCCCGCGCACAGCCGGGGCCGCGAGTTCGCGACCGAGGGCGGCGGGGCGCGCGGGCAGCGCAGCGCCTTTCAACGCGACCGGGACCGCGTGATCCATTCGACCGCCTTCCGCCGCCTGCGCTCCAAGACGCAGGTCTTCATCGCGCCCGACGGCGATTTCTACCGCACCCGGCTGACGCACAGCCTGGAGGTGGCGCAGATCGCCCGCACAATCGCGCGGCTGCTTGGGCTCGACGAGGATTTGACCGAGGCGCTGGCGCTGGCGCACGACATCGGCCACCCCCCCTTCGGCCACGCTGGCGAGCGCGCGCTGGCCGAGGCGATGGCGCAGGCCGGCGGCTACGACCACAATGCCCACGCCATCCGCATCGTCGCGCGGCTCGAGAGCCCCTATTGCGACCATGAGGGGCTGAACCTGACCTGGGACACGCTCGAAGGCATGGCCAAGCACAACGGCCCGGTGGCGGCGCCCAACTGGGCGTTGGCGGAGGTCGATCGCGCCTATCCGCTGGAGCTGGGGCTGTGGCCGTCGCTCGAGGCGCAGGTCGCCAACATCGCCGACGACATCGCCTACGACAATCACGATATCGACGATGGGCTGCGTTCGGGCTTGATCGATCTCGAGCAGCTTCTCGCGCTCGATTTCGTCGCCGCGCTGTGGCGCGCGGTGGAGAAGCGGCACCCCAATGCGCCGCGCGACCGCCAGTTGCGCGAGCTGGTCCGCGACCAGATCGGGGTGATGGTGAACGACGTCGTCGCGCTTACCCGCGCCGGTGTCGCGGGGATGACGAGCGTGGGGGACGTGCGCGACGCCGGGGGGGCCATCGCGGGGTTCTCCGACGCGATGGCGGTCGAGGAGCGGCGGGTGAAGGCCTTCCTCTACGACAATCTCTATTACCACCCCGAGCAGATCGCCACCGCCGAGCGCGCGCGCGAGGTGATCGCGCGGCTGTTCGTCGCCTATAGCCAGGATGCGAACACGCTGCCGCGCCACTGGCGCGAGGCGATGCCCAATGAGGAACCCGAGCGCAGCCGCGCCATCTGCGACTTCATCGCCGGCATGACCGACCGCTACGCCACCCGGCAATGCGCTCGCATCTATGGCCGCGCGCCCGAGGGCCTGAGCAATGTCTGAGCCCCGCAATGTCTGAGCCGCTGCGGATCGCGCTCGTCGGCGCCAGCGGGCTCGTGGGCTCGAAGGTGATCGAGCTGTGCGTGGGTCGCGAGGACGTGCGGCTGTCGGCGATCGCCCGCACGGAGCTCGCCTTGCCGCGGGGCGCGCGGATGGAGGTCTTCGTCGCCGATCCGGACAAATGGGAGGAGGTCATGGAGGCCCTTCGCCCCACGGCCGTGATCTGCGCGCTCGGCACGACCTGGAAAAGGGCGGGCAAGGACGAGGCCGCCTTCCGCGCGGTCGACCGGGAGCTGGTGCTGGCGGTGGCCCGCGCCGCCAAGGCGCACGGCGTCGAACGCTTTGTGAGCGTAAGCTCGGTCGGCGCCGACCCCTATGCGAAGAGCTTCTACCTCAGGGTCAAGGGGGAAACCGACCGCGAGCTCGCCAAACTCGGGCTCGGACGGCTCGACGTGCTGCGCCCCGGCCTGCTGCGCGGCAAGCGCGGCGGCGATCGGCGCTTCGGCGAGCGGCTCGCGATCCTGGCCAGCCCGTTGATCAACCCCCTTCTCGGGGGCAAATGGCGCGCCTACCGCGCGATCGACGTTCAGACGGTGGCACGCGCCGCGCTCTTCCTGGCGACTCGCCCGGCGCGCGGGCGCTTCGTCCACGACCACGAGGCGATCCTGCGCGCCGCGCGCAGCCTGCCGCAGCCATTGGCGGAGTGAGAGCAGGCCGGTGCCGGGGCGGGCTGTTCTGGGGGCGCGGCCGGCGGCTGACCCATCGGGACAAAAAAGCCCCGCCGGTGAGGGCGGGGCCTTTTTATCGGAAGCGGAGAATCTCAGTGGATCGCGTCTTCTCCGGCCTTGCCCACCGACTCGATATCCCGGCCGGCACCCTTGACGGTGTTGCAAGCGGTGACGGTGAGGACGGTGGCGGCGAGCCCCAGGCCCATCAGAAATTTGCGCATCGATCTTGTCCTTATACCCGAAAGGCTCGCCGCTTTTCTCCGGCGTCGCAGGGATCAACTCGCGGGCGGGGGCAGGGTTCCCGGCGCCGCCGGCTGCTTGCCCAGCCGATGCTCGCGCCACACGATGACGAGTCCCGCGGCGAGGATCGGCGGCGCGCCGAGCCAGGTCGAGCGCGCCGGTGTCTCGCCCCAGATCGTCCAGCCATAAAGCGTGGCCCAGGCGAGCGCGGTGTAATCCATCACGATCACGCTGGCGACCTGGCCGAAGCGCAGCGAGGCGGTGAGCAGCAGCTGACCGACGCAGCCCAACACGCCCAGAGCGCCGAGCAGCAACCACTGCTCGGTGCTGTGCGCACTGGCGTAGAAGGGCAGGAACAACGCCAGCACCGGGGTGGAAAGCGCCGCGAACCAGAACACGATCGACAGCGGCTCCTCGGTCCGGGTGAGGTCGCGCACCTGGATGCTGATGAGCGCCACCATCAGCCCGGCGCCGAGCCCGACCAGCGAGCCGAACAGCGGCAGATGCCCGTCGGGCCGGGCGATCGCCAGCACACCGCAGAAGCCCAGCAGCACCGCCGCCCAGCGATAGGGCCCGACCTGCTCCTTGAGCAGCAGCGCCGAGAAGATGACCGCGAAGATCGGGGTGGTGAAGCCGAGCGTGACCGCTTCGGCCAGCGGGAGCAGCACCGGCGCGCCGAAGGTGAAGCCCATGCCTACCGCGCCCATCAGCGCGCGGCCGAAATGCGCGGGCAGCCGCTGCGTGCCGAGCCGCCGGACTTCGCGCCGCAGCGCCAGCCAGGCGAGCAGAATCGGGATCGTGATCGCCTGGCGCCAGAACAGCGCTTCGGGAAAGGCGACCCCGCTGTCGACGGTGTATTTGACCGCCATCGTCAATGTCGCCAGCACCGCGACGGCGGCAAGACGCAGGCCCATGGCGAGCAGCGGACGATGTGGAGACGACACCCGACGGTCCTTATCGGCCGGCGCGCATGGAGCAAGCCGTTGCACGGCGGCGATGCGCGCCCATATCGCCGCGATGCAATCCTACGAACCCGCCTGGCTGCTGTTCGCCAGCGATGCCGACGTCCTGGCGCTGTGGGGCGGGGCTTGCCTGGTACTCGCCACGGCCGCGCTGGTCATGGATCGCCGCCGCCACCGGCGCGACCGGATCGGCGCGCCCGACGGTGTCGGCTGGGTGCCCTGGACCCTGCTGTTCCTGCTGTTCGCGATGGCCGGGGCGGGCTTTCTCGCCGCCGCGCTGCCGGCGCTGATGCGCGGCTGAGGCCAGCGCTCAGTCCCTCGGGCTGCGCGCGCGCATCTCGATGAAGGATTGCATGTAGAGCGCCTCGAAGCGGCGCTCGCCATGACGGCGCCGCTGCGCAGCTTCGCATTGGCGCGCGTGTTCGCGAGTCGGGACTCGGTCGTGAACCATCCGCCCGGCCTAGCGCGCGTGCCCAGGTTTCGATTGTATCCGATCGACAAAATGCGGCGTCGTGCCGAATTGTAGGCGGTTTGTCCTAAAGACAGGCCTCCAGATAAGCCTGGTCGAAGCCGAACTGGCGCGCCTTCTCGAGCGTATAGGGGCGCAGGCCCGACGAGCGGAACTCGCCGATGATCTTGCCGTCGTCGCTCTCGTCGAGATATTCGAACTTGTAGAGATCCTGGGTGACGATCACGTCGCCCTCCATGCCGATGACCTCGGTCACCTGCGTGGTGCGGCGCGAACCGTCGCGCAGGCGCTTGACCTGAACGATCAGATCGACGGACTCCGCGATCTGGCGGCTGATCGCTTCCTTGGGGATCTTGATGTCGCCCATCAGGATCATGTTTTCCATACGGCCGAGGCATTCGCGCGGGCTGTTGGCGTGGAGCGTGCACATCGAACCGTCGTGGCCGGTGTTCATGGCGGCGAGCAGGTCGAAGCACTCGGCGCCGCGAATTTCGCCCAGGATGATGCGATCGGGGCGCATGCGCAGCGCATTCTTGACCAGATCGCCGATGGTGATCGCACCCTGGCCCTCGAGGTTGGGGGGGCGGGTTTCGAGCGGCAGCCAGTGTGGCTGCTGGAGGCGCAGCTCGGCCGCGTCCTCGATGGTCAGCACGCGCTCGCCCGGGTCGATCATCTTGGAGAGCGCGTTGAGCATGGTCGTCTTGCCCGAGCCGGTGCCGCCGGAGATGACGATGTTGAAGCGGCACGCGCCCGCGATCTTCAAGGCGGTGCACATCTTCTCGCTCATCGAGCCGAAGCCCTGGAGCATGTCGAGCGTGATCGGCTTCTCGGAGAACTTGCGGATCGAGATCGCGGTGCCCTTGAGCGAAAGCGGCGGCACGATCACGTTGACGCGGCTGCCGTCCTTGAGGCGGGCGTCGGCGAGCGGGGTGGTCTGGTCGACGCGGCGCCCGACCTGGTTCACGATCCGCTGCGCGATCTGGAACAGGTGCTGTTCGTCGCGGAACTTGATCCCCGCGATCTGCAGCTTGCCCTTCTTTTCGATGTAGGTCTGGTCGGGGCCGTTGACCATGATGTCCGAGACGTCGGGGTCGGATAGCAGTTCCTCGAGCGGGCCGAAGCCGAGCAGCTCGTCGACCAGCACCTTCTCGAGCGCGAACTGTTCGCGCCGGTTGAGCGTGACCTTGAGCTCGGCCAGCACCTCGAGGATGATCGGGCGGAATTCCTCCGACAGCTCTTCCTTGCTGAGCGTGGCGGCGGCCTCGGGATCGACGCGCTCGAGCAGGCGCGGAAGCACCTGCTCCTTGATCTTGTGGACGCTCGCCTCGAACCCGCCGACCTCGGATTGGCCGCTGTGCGTGGAGTTCATGCGCTCGTTGAGGCGCGCCATCCCGTCTTCGGGCGAGGTTGGCCGCGAGGATGCGGAGGAGGGAGCGGCCGCGGGCGCGCTTCCGGGCAGCGGCGGGAACTGCTCGCCGCCCTGCGGACGCGGAGCAGCGCCGCCGCCCTGCATGGGGCGGGCGACGCCGAACTGCGGCCGCGCCCCGGGGGCCATGCCCGCGGGCCCGTTTTTCCGTCCGAATGCGCTCATTCCCGCTAACCCTTGCGTATCGTCAATCAGGCATGGCCCGCCTCGCCGCGTCACGGCGAACAGGGCCTTCCGAAGATTGGTGAATAGGGCCGAAACCTTGAGGTTTCCCTAAACCCCGGACCGATGCTTCTCTCTGCCACCCTTTATCATGGGTCGTCCCGTTACTCCGAAGTGCGAAACACCCACCAAAGGTTGCCGAGGTAACTGACGATAGGAACGACGAGGATCACAAGACCGACAGCTAGGAGCCGCGAAAAACCTAGGCCATTCGCTACGACGGAGACCAGCATCGAGATCGTGAAAGTCGCGGCGGAAACCGTAACGAACCGCGGAAAAACCCTCGCCGCCGAACCGGGATATCGAAACACAAAATAGGTGTGGCCGACGAATGACCATAAAAAGGCGCAGGAAAAGCCAATCAAAGTGGCTGCCCAGGCACTCGCGTCGGCCCCCCGGGTGAAAAGGTATGCCGCTGCGGCCGCTGCGTGAATACTGGTGGCAGTCGCGCCGGTCGCGCCAAATCGGAGCAGTTGAAATAATCTTTCGCGTCGAAGGCTTACGAACGGATTATTTTGTAGCGACAGCATATAACGACAGCCCGATCGGAAAGCGCACCTTGTCAATCAGTGTCGCTTCCAAGGAAAAGATGCGCTCGAACAGGCGATTGAAACGTGGATTTAACGCTCCCTCGGTGCCGCCTTGACGAAGTCCCCAAGCCCGTAGAGCGCGATCGACAACCGCCAGCGGAAAAAGAAAGCTGTTGAAATAGCCGACCCGGATGTTCTTGAACCCGGTCTTTTCAAGCAGCGACTTCAATTGATGTCGCGTGTAGCGACGCTTGTGGTGATGAATGACGTCGTGATCCGACCATAGCCAGGGAACCGCCGGAACGGTCATAATGATCGAGCCGTCCGACTTGAGCTTCCGTTTCAATGTTTCAAGCGAGGCGTCATCTTTGTCGAGATGCTCCAAGACATCGAGTATTGCGATCATATCGAACTGGGCGTCTTCAATGTCGATGCAATCTGGCAGGGCACCCGGAAGGATATCGAGACCGCTCTTGGTCTGCGCGACAAATCTCGCGTCGGGATCGAATTCAAAAGCGGCAACGCTCCCGTGAGATTTAAGCATATCCAGATTTCCACCGGTGCCGCAGCCTGCTTCCAAGATTCGCGATGACGCGATGAGCGGAACTTCTCGGGCAATGAGTGCACTGACGATCTTGCGTCGCGCGACAAACCACCAGTGTGTGGCTTCCTGTCGCTCCATCAAGTCGTAGGCTTCACGTTCCATAGTTGGATCCCACCTTTGAATCTACGATATACAGGGGGCGCCCGCGAACCTGTGTCGCTATGCGTCCCAGGTATTCACCCATTACCCCGAGACTGATGAGATTAAGACCGCCCAAGAATAGGGTAATAACCATCAGCGATGCGTAGCCCGGCGTCTCAATCCCGAAGCTGAGCGTGTACGCAATAAGACCGATGGCATAGAGAAACGCGAGACCGGCGATTAGCAGGCCAATCCCGGTCCATATCCGCAACGGCAGGGTCGTTGACGAGGTCAAGCCGTCGATCGCCAATAGAGACAGTTTGCGAATGCTCCATTTGGTAGTGCCCGCGGTGCGCTCGGGGCGAACATACTCCACCGTGGCGCATTGGAAACCGATCCAAGAAAACAGCCCCTTGTTGAAGCGGTTATGCTCGGTGAGTCCATTGATGACGTCTACGGCCTCCCGATCCAACAGGCGAAAATCGCCGACGTTGGCCGGGATATCATGGTCCGAGAGACGATTCATTACCCGGTAGAACAGCGAAGACGTCCAGCGCTTGAACCGCGTATCGGTGCTACGATCGACGCGCTTTGCGTTCACGACCTTCGCTCCTGCAAGCCAATGCGCGATCATCTCCGGGAGAACCGATGGTGGGTCCTGAAGATCGACATCCATGGGAATGATCGCGTGTCCGCTGGCATGACTCAGCCCTGCGGATAGCGCTGCTTCCTTCCCGAAATTGCGCGAAAGGTTGATCAGGTGGACTCTTGAGTCGCGCTTGGCAATCTCTCGAAGTACGGTTTCGGAACTGTCGCGGCTGCCATCATTAACGAAGACATATTCTATCATCATTGGCGTAGCAAAGCGCAGGTCGTTGAGCAGGCACTTATCAACAGCGGCAATAAAGGGAAAGATATTCTCCTGTTCGTTCATAATTGGGACAACAATGCTAAGGCAAAAGAAGTCTGAAACCGTGGCCTTGTTATCCGCGATCCATCGTTTGATCGGTTGATAGCTCACGACTACTCTCCTTTCGGCGATTGAACGCAAGCAATCCTGCCTACCGCCAATCTCCATTTCTTATTTCGTTGAGTGTAGCTTCGCTGATCAGAGCAATCCCAGGGAGGGCGACCATCCAGTTTGGGAGGGAAACGAGCAGCCGCGGAGCGGTGTTGCGCGTCGTAGAGCCATATTATAGCAGTTCGATCGTTCTTGACAGCGGCACGAATCGCCACGTTGGGATTTTCTGACTTTGACAGAATAAGCGCGTTGGTGTTTACGTCGAGCCCGGCGCGATTGAGGAAATACCCGCCGATTTGCTGGAGAGAACCGCGGTCGAGAATTTTCGCGGCCGGATGATCCCATACAAAAACAAGGTCAGTGGGTTGAGCCTGGGCAACAAAATTGCTCGGTGTCTCATAACCATAGAATGATCGTTCCTCCAAAGATTCGAGATAACCTGTCGGATTTATCGCGACAGCTGCGTAAGCGAAGACCACAAGCGACAGGGCGAGGTTGGAACGGCCTATACTTAGGGACACCAGTACCACCCCCAGAAGCATTAGCGGCACGAGCGGGACCAGATAGCGCTCGGTTAACGATGCCGAAGCGCTCGAAATCAGGAGAATGAACACCAGACTCAACGCGGCGCTCACAAAAGCAACGTGAATCGGCTCTATCTCTGGGGTATGCCGATGTACCCGACCCACAGCCAATTTTGTCCCCCCGAATTCCCAGTTGGATATCCAAAGGGCCCCGCCAAGCGCCAATACTAGAAGGATTGCAAACATCGGGTTCAGTCCGCCGAACGTGAAGATTGCGTAGCGGAGGACTTCTTGCCAGCTTATCGGATCGTACCAGACCACGTCGGGGCGCGCGTAGTCCCGGATACGGGGCAAGTGATAGGTGATCCAGGCCGCTGCGAGACCCAGAGGCGCCAGGGCATGAGCGCGTCGCGCCAACTGCAGACGCCAGCGCCACAAAAGCATCAACCCTTGTGTTGTCACGAGAAAGCCGGCGAAGTAGTGCGTCAAGATGGCAGCAGCGCCAAGTCCGGACCACAGCAGCAAGTTCCAAGAGGCACAGGTTTTCCAGGCTCGAATAAACGCCAGGGCGAGGCACATGCATATCAGAACGAGCAAACCGTAGGCACGTGCATCAAGCGTCATGGCGATGCCGGGGTTCCAGAGCAGTATAAGCGCCGACCAGGCGAGCGCGGCTTGACGCGGCAAGCCATGTTCCTTCCAGATAAGCGGAATGGCGGCAGCCAGGTAGTAGAAGATGAAGCTCGGTAGGCGCAGTGCCATGTTGGAGTCGCCAGCCACGGCAATCCACACCTTCATAAAGGCGTAGTAAAGAGGCGGATTAACGTCTAGCCAAGCCTCGTGCCAAAATCGGGGCCAGTCTGGCTGCGAGGCGATCATGACGGTCCAGGTTTCGTCTAACCATAGGGGAATGGATAGTCCGATCCACAAACGTTCGATAGTTACGAGCGCGATGCTGATTACAACCAACGCGATCAAAACAGTCCGCTCTTTCGTCGAGGTCGAAACCTTAGATCGGAAACATAAATCCGAAGTTTCCACCAAAAGCCTCGATGCCACTGTTCCCTCCGTCGAAAGACGCAATGCCCTGTTGCACCGGTGTGGTTAACAATTGGTTTTCGGGTGGTGCATGTCTCCTTCAAGTTCTAGCAGTAAGCACGTGGAAGAGGCGATCGCAAATGGCTGACCGATAGTCGGGGGAAGAGCGCCATCGCAGAGTTGGGGTTAGCACAGCCGGCTCAAGCGATTCCGTCGTATCGGGATTGACGTCTAGGCCGAATCTCGGTGAATTAGCTATCGCGCGGACATCTCGCTCGGGGAGTGCTCCGCAAACCCGCAGGCGGGAAAGTTCTCCTCATTATCTATCATCACCTTCTGCGGAGTAAGGCCATGTGCGGAATCATCGGCATCGTCAGCCAGACCCCGGTCGCGGATCGGCTCGTGGATGGGCTCAAGCGGATGGAGTACCGCGGCTATGACAGCGCCGGGGTCTGCACGCTTCACGACGGGACGATGACCCGGCGCCGGGCGGAGGGCAAGCTTGCCAATCTGGTGCGCGAGCTCGCGGCTCGTCCAGCGCCCGGCAATGTCGGCATCGCGCACACCCGCTGGGCCACGCACGGCGCGCCCACCGCGAGCAACGCGCATCCCCACGCCACCGGCGAGGTGGCGCTGGTCCACAACGGCATCATCGAGAACTACAAGATGCTGCGCGAGGAGCTGCTGGCCGAGGGTCGGACGCTCGAAAGCGAAACCGACAGCGAGGTGGTCGCGCATCTGATCAGCCGCGAGGTCGAGGGCGGAGCGTCGCCCGAGGAGGCGGTGGCGACCGTGCTCCCGCGCCTGCGCGGCGCCTTCTCGCTGGCCCTCGCTTTCCGCGCGCATCCCGGGATGCTGATCGGCGCTCGGCTCGGCTCCCCGCTGGTGGTGGGCTATGGCGAGGGCGAAATGTTCCTGGGTTCGGACGCGCTTGCGCTGGCGTCGCTCACCCAGCGGATTGCCTATCTCGAGGAGGGCGACTGGGTGGTCGTCACCCGCGACCGAGCGACGATCCGCGATTTCGAGGGCGAGGTGGTCGAGCGCGCGATCACCACCTCGGGCGCCTCCGCCGCCGCGGTCGAGAAGGGCAATTATCGCCACTACATGCAGAAGGAGATATTCGAGCAGCCGACCGTGGTCGCGCAGACGCTCGGCTCCTATCTGCGCCCGGCCGAAGGCGTGGTGGCGCTGCCGCAGTTCGATTTCGACCTCTCGAGCATCCGCCGCGTCACCATCGTCGCCTGCGGCACCAGCTTCTACGCCGGCATGGTGGCGAAATACTGGTTCGAGCAGTTCGCCCGCGTGCCCGTCGATATCGATGTCGCGAGCGAGTTCCGCTACCGCGACCCGGTGCTGGAGGAGGGCGGGCTCGCGCTGTTCATCAGCCAGAGCGGCGAGACCGCGGATACACTGGCCGCGCTACGCCACTGCAAGCTCGCGGGCCAGACCATTGCGGTGGTGGTAAACGTCCCCACCAGCTCGATGGCGCGCGAGGCCGATCTGCTGCTGCCCACCCATGCCGGGCCCGAGATCGGCGTGGCCAGCACCAAGGCCTTCACCTGCCAGCTCGCGGTCCTCGCCGCGCTCGCCGCGCACCTCGCGGTCAGGAAGGGCCGCATGGACCGCACCGAGGAGGCAGATGTCGTCAAGCATCTGCTCGAAGCCCCGGCCGCGCTCAACGCGGCGCTCGATCACGACGAAGATATCGCGGCGATGGCGCCGCTGATCGCCCCGGCGCGCGACGTGCTTTATCTCGGGCGCGGAGCGGATTATCCGCTGGCGCTCGAGGGGGCGCTCAAGCTCAAGGAAATCAGCTACATCCATGCCGAGGGCTATGCCTCGGGCGAGATGAAGCACGGGCCGATCGCGCTGATCGACGAAAACGTGCCCGTGATCGTGCTCGCGCCTTCGGGCCCGCTGTTCGAGAAGACCGTCTCCAACATGGAGGAAGTTCGCGCGCGCGGCGGGAAGGTCGTGCTGATCTCCGATGCCGAGGGCTTGGAGCACGCCGGCGACGGCTGCCTCGCCACCATCGAGATGCCGCGCGTCCACCCGCTGATCGCGCCGCTGGTCTATGCGGTGCCGGTGCAACTGCTCGCCTATCACACCGCCTGCGTCAAAGGCACCGATGTCGATCAGCCGCGCAATCTGGCGAAATCGGTGACGGTCGAGTA
>JAIETR010000029.1 GCA_019745075.1 Qipengyuania sp. | reverse complement strand
GCCGCCTGGCCGATCCAGGGCCTGATCCGCCACTTCCGTCCCGAGCTGGAGCGAAGGATCGCGGAGAACGTGCGGGAGGCGGCGGAGTAACGAACATGGGGATCATCTATCAGCACATCCGGCTTGCCAATGCCGCCAAGCCGCAGCTTGAAGAAATCGATGCCAACGCGCTCGTCGATACGGGCGCGATGGACTTGTGCATCCCCAAGCTGGTGGCGCTGCAATTGAAGCTCGACACGATCGAGCAACGGATCGTGACTCTGGCCGATGGCCGCAAGGAATCGGTGGACTATGTCGGCCCGGTAACCGTCGAGGTCTTCGGCCGCCACGCCTTCACCGGCGCGATGGTGATGGGCGACACGGTTCTCCTCGGCGCGATTCCGATGCAGGCGATGGACGTTCTGGTCGATCCGCGCCGCGAATTGCTCGTTCCCAATCCGCAAAACCCGAACATTCCCGGCGCTCTCGCAATGGGTGTTCGTCATCCGCGGAAGGCCGACGACTAATGCCCAAGGTCACCGTCGATGGCGAGGAAATCGAAGTCCCCAACGGGGCGACCGTGCTGCAGGCGTGCGAGCTGGCGGGCAAGGAGATTCCGCGGTTCTGTTACCACGAGCGCCTGAGTATCGCGGGCAATTGCCGGATGTGCCTGGTGGAAGTGAAGCCCGGGCCGCCCAAGCCGCAGGCGAGCTGCGCGCTGCCCGCCACGGAAGGCCAGGAAATCCGCACCGACACGCCGATGGTCAAATCGGCGCGCGAGGGGGTGATGGAGTTCCTGCTCATCAACCACCCGCTCGACTGCCCGATCTGCGACCAGGGGGGCGAATGCGACCTCCAGGACCAGTCGATGTACTATGGCCGCGGCGCCAGCCGCTACGGCGAGAACAAGCGCGCGGTGACCGAGAAATACATGGGCCCGCTGATCAAGACGGTGATGACCCGCTGCATCCACTGCACCCGCTGCGTGCGCTTCTCCGAGGAGATCGCGGGGGTGGACGAGATCGGCGCGCTGGGGCGGGGCGAGGACATGCAGATCACCACCTATCTGGAACAGGCCGCCGAGCACGAGTTGAGCGCCAATGTGATCGATCTGTGCCCGGTCGGCGCGCTGACTTCGCGGCCCTATGCCTTCGAGGCGCGGCCGTGGGAGCTCAAGAAGACGCTTTCGATCGATGTCAGCGACGCGGTGGGAGCGAACATCCGCCTCGACAGCCGCGGGCGCGAGGTGCTGCGCGCGCTGCCGCGCAACAACGACGACGTGAACGAGGAGTGGCTCAGCGACAAGGGCCGCTACATGGTCGACGGGCTGACCCGCCAGCGCCTCGACCGGGTGTGGATGCGCGACAAGAGGGGCAAGCTCCAGCCGGCGAGCTGGGACGAGGCCTTCAAGGCCATCGCCAAGGCGAAACCGCAAGGCTCGATTGCCGCCATCGCGGGCGACCTGGTCGATTGCGAGACGATGTTCGCGGCCAAGAAGCTGGTCAATGCGCTCGGCTCGACGCTGCTCGAGGGGCGGCAGACCGGGATGAGCTACCCGGCGGACAATCTCGCCGCGGTGGCGTTCAACTCGACCTTCGCCGGGATCGAGACCGCCGACGCGATCCTGATCGTCGGCAGCCACGTCCGCTGGGAGGCGCCGCTGGTCAACGTCCGGCTGCGCAAGGCCGCTAAGCGCGGCGCCAAGGTGTTCGTCGTCGGCCCGCACTGGGAGCCGACCTATCCTGCCGAGTTCCTCGGCGACGACGCCGGTGTGCTTCACAATCTTCCGAACCATGTCGCCGAAGCGCTTGAAAAGGCGCAGCGCCCGGCGGTGATCCTGGGCGGGGCGGGGCTGGCGGTAGGCGCGCTCGACGCCGCCTTGGCGTTGCCGGTGCAGCGTCCTTCGACAGGCTCAGGACAGGCTGCCTGGAACGGGTTCAACGTCCTCCACATGGCCGCCAGCCGGATGGGCGGGCTGATGCTCGGCTATGCGCAAAAGGGCGGGATCGCCGACATCGTCAGCGCCGCGCCCAAGGTGGTGCTCGCGCTCGGCGCGGACGAGGTGAACTGGGCAAACTTCGGCGGCAGCCTCAAGGTCTATATCGGCCATCATGGCGACAAGGGGGCTCATGCGGCGGACGTGATCCTGCCGGGAGCCGCCTACAGCGAGAAGGACGGCACCTACGTCAACACCGAAGGCCGCGTGCAATTCGCCGAGAAGGCCGTGTTCGCGCCGGGCGACGCGCGCGAGGACTGGACCATTCTGCGCGCGCTGGCCGATGCGCTGGGCGTCAATGTCGGCTTCGACAGCTTCGCGCAGCTCCAGGCCGCGATGATCGCCGAGGTCCCCGCGCTGGGCGAGGAAGGACTGGCGGACTATGGCGCGCTGCCGAAAGCTCCCAAAGGCAAGGCGAAGCTCGGGCGCATCGCCAGCTATCCGATCAAGGACTTCTACCTCACCAACCCCATCGCCCGCGCCAGCGTGACGATGCAGGAATGCTCGTCCGAGCTCATCCACGGCCAGGTGCTGGAGGCGGCGGAGTGAGCGAGGTCGACCTAACTCAAACCAACAGCCGTTCGTGTCGAGCGAAGTCGAGACACGTTGGCGCAGCGCGTGGTGTCTCGACTGTCGTTCGAAGAACGGCAGCCTGTCCCGAGCCTGCCGAGGGGCTCGACACGAACGGGGACGTGGTTCCGTGACTTCGTTTTTCCAGACCAAGCTCCACCTCACCTACGAATGGTCGTGGGCGCTGGCCACCGTCGTCGGCGTCCTTCTCATCGCGCTGCCGCTGATGCTGGCGGTGGCGATGATCATCTATGCCGACCGCAAGATCTGGGCGGCGATGGCATTGCGCCGCGGGCCCAATGTGGTCGGTCCGTTTGGCCTGCTCCAGAGCTTTGCCGACGGGCTCAAGGTCTTCTTGCAGGAAACCATCGTCCCATCGGCATCGAACAAGGGCATCTTCCTGATCGCGCCGATCGTCACCTTCACGGTGGCGCTGCTGGCCTGGGCGGTGGTGCCCTTCGGGCCCGGCGCGGTGCTGGCGGACATCGATGTCGGCCTGCTCTACATCCTCGCGATCAGCTCGCTCGGCGTTTACGGGGTGGTGATGAGCGGCTGGGCCAGCAACTCGAAATACCCGTTTTTCAGCGCCATGCGCGCCGCAGCTCAGATGATTTCTTATGAAGTCTCGATCGGCTTCATCCTCATCTGCGTGGTGCTGTGGGCGGGCACTTTCAACCTCAATGGCATCATCGCCGCGCAGCGCGATCACATCTTCGGCATCAACGGGTTCGTGGTGAATCCGCTGCTGTTCCCGCTCTGGGTCATGTTCCTGATCAGCTCCATGGCCGAAACCGCGCGCGCGCCCTTCGATCTGACCGAGGCGGAGAGCGAGCTCGTCGCCGGCTACCAGACCGAATATTCGTCCATGAGCTTCGCGCTGTTCTGGCTCGGCGAATACGCGAATGTGCTGCTGATGTGCACGCTCAACGCGGTGCTGTTCTGGGGCGGCTGGCTGCCGCCGGTGGACTGGGCTCCGCTCTACGATTTCCTCTTCACCGAGGGGCTGACCGCGATCTTCTGGCTGTTCGCCAAGATCCTGTTCTTCTTCTTCATCTTCAGCTGGGTGAAGGCGACCGTCCCGCGCTATCGCTACGACCAGCTGATGCGCCTCGGCTGGAAGGTGTTCCTGCCGCTGAGCCTGTTCTTCGTGGTGCTGGTAAGCGGCTGGTTGATGGTCACGAGGTATGGGGCATGAGCCACAGGATGTTTTCGGCCTCACTATGGCTTTTTCTTGCGGCTTGTAATTCACCGGAGAAAACCTCGGCGGAACCAGCGGTAGTTGCGGCCGCCAGCAAGGACCGCCCTGAGGTAGCGTCACCGCCCACGAAAGCTGGCCCGTCAAAGATTACCATTCTCGGGATGTGGAAATGTGGATTGGAATTGGCGGAGCCACAATCGGCCGACCTGCGGAAGAGACTAAAAGATGGGCGTGGGATAGACCTGTCGCTCCAGCAAGCAGATCAGTCGGCTCCAGAGTGGTTCGCGTCTGCAAATCTAGATGGCAGAAACTTTGTTATTGAGCCTCGACCTTCGCTGGTAACGATCTCTGGGAGCGAGCTTCATCCGCGCCTGTCCTGGCAATGGCAGGAACTTGGTCTCACTGCCGAGATTGATTGGCACTCAAGCGAGCGCGATGACGGGGAAATTGCTCTTGCCGTTGCGATCGACGAGAGTCTCGCGCCAGCAAACCGCTGGCCTGTGTCCTCGTTCAATATGGCGGGCACCTGCCACCGGAATCGCGAGCGCGAAGCACACTTCAATGAATCATCTAATAGGCGCCCCCGATGACCGTCGCCCAGCTCGTCAAATCGTTCACGCTGTGGGAGTTCGTGAAGGCCCACGCGCTCACGCTGAAGTACTTCTTCAAGCCCAAGGCGACGATCAACTATCCGTTCGAGAAGAACCCGCTCTCCCCGCGCTTCCGCGGCGAGCATGCGCTGCGCCGTTATCCCAACGGCGAGGAGCGCTGCATCGCCTGCAAGCTGTGCGAGGCGGTGTGCCCGGCGCTCGCCATCACCATCGAGAGCGAGCCGCGCGAGGACGGCAGCCGCCGGACCACCCGCTACGACATCGACATGACCAAATGCATCTACTGCGGCTTGTGCCAGGAAGCCTGCCCGGTGGACGCCATCGTCGAGGGGCCGAACTTCGAATACGCCACCGAAACGCGCGAGGAGCTGCTCTACGACAAGGCGAAACTGCTGGCCAACGGGGACAAGTGGGAGCGCGCCATCGCCGCGAACCTTGAAGCCGATGCGCCCTATCGCTAGGCGCGCGGCGGGCAATGGGGAATCAACCAACAGCCGTTCGTGTCGAGCCCCTCGACAGGCTCGGGGCGGGCTGTCGTTTTACAAACAACAGTCGAGACACGTTGCGCGCGGTGTCTCGACTACGCTCGACACGAACGGGATTTTTGCTGAAACCGTGATCCAGACCATCGCCTTCTACCTGTTCGCCGCGCTCGTGGTGCTCTCCGCCGTGTGCGTGATCACCGCGCGCAACCCGGTGCATTCGGTGTTGTGGCTGATCATGGCCTTCTTCAACGGCGCCGGGCTGATGGTGCTGGTGGGCGCCGAGTTCATCGCGATGCTGCTGGTGATCGTCTATGTCGGCGCGGTCGCGGTGCTGTTCCTGTTCGTGGTCATGATGCTCGACATCGATTTCGCCGAGCTGCGCGCCGGCTTCGTGAAGAACTTCCCCTTGGGCCTGCTGATCGCGCTGGTGCTGCTGGCCGAGCTGGTGCTGGGCATCGGCGCCTGGCGGATGGGCGGGCTGGACCTCGGCACGCCCGCGGGCACCGCCGCGCCGGCGCTGGGGGCGAGCAATACCGCGGCGCTCGGCGCGGTGCTTTACCGCGACTATCTGTTCCTGTTCGAAGCCGCGGGGCTGATCCTGCTGGTGGCGATGGTCGGCGCGATCGTGCTCACCCACCGCGAGGGCCGCGCCCCGCGCGGGCAGCAGAACATTTCCAGGCAAAACGCGCGCCGTCCGCAGGACGCAACCGCGATGCGCCAGCCCAAGGTGGGCGAGGGGATCGAGCTGTGACGCCTGTTCGGTCCGACGTGCACTTAGCCCTCTCCCCTTGCGGGAGAGGGTTGGGAGAGGGGTCCGCCGCGTCAGCGGCGGCTGGCGCCGCCGTCCCCTCTCCCTCCGCCCCTTCGGGGCTCCCCCCTCTCCCGCAAGGGGAGAGGGCATTGTGGTCGGGAGCCCGCACATGATCGGCGTCGAGCATTACATCTTCGTCGGCGCGATCCTGTTCGTGCTCGGCGTGCTGGGGATCTTCCTCAACCGCAAGAACATCATCGTCATTCTGATGGCGATCGAGCTGATATTGCTGGCGGTGAACCTCAACCTCGTCGCCTTCAGCGCCTTCCTCGGCGATCTCACGGGGCAGATCTTCGCCATGTTCGTGCTGACCGTGGCGGCGGGCGAGGCGGCGATCGGGCTCGCCATCCTCGTCATCTATTTCCGCGGCCGCGGCACCATCGCTGTCGACAGCGTCGACCGGTTGAAGGGGTGAGGGTCGTGGTACGAGTAATTAGGGACAGTCCCCAAGTTGCCGTCATCCCCGCGAAAGCGGGGACCCAGTCGGCTCTGGGGCGCAACAGACGCGACTGGGCCCCCGCTTTCGCGGGGGTGACGATAGCAGGTTCTTTTGAGTCGACTGATCGAGCGGTGCGCGCGTGAACTCCATAGTCCTCATCGTCTTCGCGCCGCTGGTGGCCGCCATCGTCGGCGGGCTCGGCAACCGGATGCTCGGCGCCACGGTGGTCAAATCGATCACCACCGGCGCGCTGTTTCTCTCGGCGGCGCTGAGCTGGCCGATCTTCCTCGCCTTCGTGGCCGGCGGGGCGGAGGCGACCGTGGTGCCGGTAATGGACTGGGTGCGCTCGGGCGATCTGGTGTTCGACTGGGCGCTGCGCGTCGATGCGCTGACCGCGGTGATGCTGGTGGTGATCACCACCGTATCCGCGCTCGTCCACCTCTACAGCTGGGGCTATATGGAGGAGGACCCGGACCAACCGCGCTTCTTCGCCTACCTCTCGCTGTTCACCTTCGCGATGCTGATGCTGGTGACCGCCGACAACCTGGTGCAGATGTTCTTCGGCTGGGAAGGGGTCGGCCTCGCGAGCTACCTTCTGATCGGCTTCTGGTTCCGCAAGCCGAGCGCCAACGCCGCCGCGATCAAGGCTTTCGTGGTCAACCGCGTCGGCGACCTCGGCTTCATTCTCGGCATTTTCGGGACCTATCTGGTGTTCGGCACCGTCTCCATCCCCGAAATCCTCGCCGCAGCGCCAGGCATGAGCGGGGCGACGATCGGCTTCCTCGGCTGGCGCGTCCAGACGATGGACCTGCTGTGCATCCTGCTGTTCATCGGGGCGATGGGGAAGTCGGCGCAGCTCGGCCTCCACACCTGGCTGCCCGACGCGATGGAGGGCCCGACGCCCGTCTCCGCGCTGATCCACGCCGCCACCATGGTGACCGCGGGCGTGTTCATGGTCTGCCGCCTCAGCCCGATGTTCGAGACCGCGCCGGTGGCGCTGGCGATGGTGACAATCGTCGGCGCCGCGACCTGCATCTTCGCCGCCACCGTCGGCACGACGCAGTGGGACATCAAGCGGGTGATCGCCTATTCGACCTGCTCGCAGCTCGGCTACATGTTCTTCGCCGCCGGAGTGGGCGCATATGGCGCGGCGATGTTCCACCTGTTCACCCACGCCTTCTTCAAGGCGCTGCTGTTCCTGGGCGCGGGCAGCGTGATCCACGCCATGCACCACGAGCAGGACATGCGCTATTACGGCGCCCTGCGCAGGGAAATCCCGCTCACCTTCTGGGCGATGATGGCGGGCACGTTGGCGATCACCGGGGTCGGCATCTACTGGCTCCAGGCCGGATTCGCGGGCTTTCACTCCAAGGATGCGATCCTCGAGGCGGCCTTCGCGCGCGGGACCGAGAGCGGCAATTTCGCCTTCTTCATGGGCGCCTTCGCCGCGCTGCTGACCAGCTTCTATTCGTGGCGGCTGATCTTTTTGACCTTCTTCGGCGAGGCGCGCTGGGCGGCGAGCGAGCACATCCAGCACGCGGTGCACGGCCAGCACGAGCCGCTCGACGCCGAGAACGAGGACTTGGGACCGTCGCACGAACACAGCCTGCCCGCCAACCCCGAGGGCACGGCGGGCTACCATCCGCACGAAAGCCCGCTTTCGATGCTGATCCCGCTCGGCCTGCTGGCGCTCGGCGCGATCTTCGCCGGCTGGGTGTTCAGCCCGACCTTCCTCGACGATGCCGAGTTCTGGGGCGGCTCGATCTATTACAACGAGGGGCTGATCCACGCGATGCACGCCGTGCCCTTGTGGGTGAAGCTCACCGCGACGGTGGTAATGCTGATCGGGCTGTTCGCGGCCTGGCTGGCCTATATCCGCGACCCCGACCTGTCGCGCCGCGGGGCCGAGCAATTGGGGCCGGTGTACCGCCTGTTCTGCAACAAGTGGTATTTCGACGAGATCTACCACGTGATCTTCGTGAAGCCCGCCTTCTGGCTCGGGCGGCTGTTCTGGCGGCGCGGCGACGTTGGCCTCATCGACCGCTTCGGGCCCGACGGCGCCGCCTGGGTGGTCGCGCAGGGCGCGGGGGCGGCCAAGCGCTTCCAGTCGGGCTATGTCACCAGCTACGCGCTGGTGATGCTGCTTGGCCTGGTGGCCGCCGTCACCTGGGTGCTGTTCTGATGTCTTCCCCCAACTCCCAGCATCCGTTCGTGTCGAGCGAAGTCGAGACACCCCGCGCGGCATCTCGACTTCGCTCGATGCGAACGGAAGGGGGGGAGGGATAATGGGCTTCCCGATCCTTTCGGTTACGCTCGCGGTGCCGCTCGCCGCGGCAATTGTGTGCCTGTTCCTCAACGCACCTGCCGCGCGCACGCTCGCGCTCGCCGCGACGCTCGCCGACCTCGCGCTCGGCATCGTGCTGTGGGCCAATTACGACATCGGCGGCGCGCAATGGCAGTTCACCGAGCGCGCCGACCTGTTCGCCGGATTCCAATACGCGCTCGGCATCGACGGCATCGCGCTGATGCTGATCGTGCTCAGCGTGTTCCTGATGCCGATCTGCATCCTCGCCAGCTGGGACGCGATCGACAGGCGCGTGGGCGAATACATGGCCGCCTTCCTGCTGATGGAAACGCTGATGATCGGCGTGTTCTGCGCGCAGGATCTGTTCCTGTTCTACATCATGTTCGAGGCCGGGCTCATCCCGATGTACCTCATCATCGGCGTGTGGGGCGGGGCGAACCGGATTTACGCCAGCTACAAGTTCTTCCTCTACACGCTGCTTGGCTCGGTGCTGATGCTGATCGCGATGCTGTGGATGGTGAACGTGGCGGGCACCACCAGCATCCCGGCGCTGATGCAATACGACTTCGCGCCCCAGGCGCAGACCTGGCTGTGGCTCGCCTTCTTCGCCAGTTTCGCGGTCAAGATGCCGATGTGGCCGGCGCACACCTGGCTGCCCGACGCGCACGTCCAGGCGCCCACCGCCGGCTCGGTGATCTTGGCGGGGGTGCTGCTCAAGATGGGCGGCTATGGCTTCATCCGCTTCAGCCTGCCGATGTTCCCCGAGGCGAGCGCGCAGTTCATGTGGCTGATCTTCGGGCTCAGCATGGCGGCGGTTGTGATCACCAGCCTGATCGCGCTGGTCCAGCACGACATGAAGAAGCTGATTGCCTATTCCTCGGTGGCGCACATGGCGATCGTCACCGCCGGACTGTTCGCCTTCAACGTCCAGGGGCTCGAGGGCGCGATGGTGATGATGCTAAGCCACGGCCTCGTCTCGGGCGCGCTGTTCCTGTGCGTGGGGGTGATCTACGACCGGCTGCACACCCGCGAGATCGACCGCTACGGCGGGCTCAGCATCAACATGCCGATGTATGCGCTATTCTTCATGGTCTTCACCATGGCCAGCATCGGCCTGCCCGGCACCAGCGGTTTCGTCGCCGAGTTCATCAGCCTCGTGGGCGTGTATGAGGCTTCGAGTCTCGCCACGCTGGTGCTGACCACCGGCATCATTCTGGGCGCCGCCTACATGCTCTACCTCTACTGGCGCGTGGCGTTCGGCGTACAGAGGAACGCCGACGCCGCCGCGATGCGCGACCTGACGGGCCGCGAGTGGCTGATGCTCGCCCCGATCGCCGCGGCGGTGCTGTGGATGGGCGTCTATCCCGAGAGCTTCCTCGCCCCCATGCGCAAGGACATCGCCACGCTCGACGCGCGCCTCGCCGGGGCCGCGCCCACCGGGGATGCCAGGCTCGCGCCGGGCAAGCCGCGCAGCTATCCGGCGAACGCGATCGCGCACGAAGCCGCTGCCGCCGGGGAGGCGGAATGATGGGCTTCGCGCAATCGCTTTATTTCACCGGCGCCGAGGTCGGGCTGTCGCTGAGCGGCCTCGTGTTGCTGCTGGTCACCGCCTGGACCAGCCATAAGGCGGCGCGCGCCATCACCGTGCTGGCGGTCGCCGCGCTGTTCGGCGCGGCGATCTTCACCGGCGTGGCGCTGTGGGAAACATCTCCCGTCGCAGATGCGTTCGGCGGACTCTACCGCGTCGACGCCTTCGGCAGCTTCGCCAAGGTGCTGATCTACCTCGCCACCATCGCCTGCCTGATCGTGACGCCCAGGTTCTTCGCCGAGCGCGGCGCCTATCGCGGCGAATACCCGGTGCTGATGCTGTTCAGCGCGGTCGGCGCCGGGATGATGGTCTCGGCCACCGACCTGATGACGCTTTACATCGGGCTCGAGATGTCGAGCCTTTCCAGCTATATCTTCGCCAGCTTTCTGAAGGGCGACTGGCGCTCGAACGAGGCGGGGCTCAAATATTTCATCCTCGGCGCGCTCGCCTCGGGCATCATCCTCTACGGCATGAGCCTGGTCTATGGCTTCGCCGGAACCACGAACTATGCCGGCATCCGCGTGGCCTTCGAGGCCAGCTTCCCCACCGGGGCGCTGTTCGGGATGGTGTTCGTGCTCGCTGGCCTGGCGTTCAAGATCGCCGCGGTGCCGTTCCACATGTGGACGCCCGACGTCTACGAGGGCGCGCCCACGCCCGTCACGGCTTTCTTCGCCAGCGCCCCCAAGGTCGCGGCGGTCGGCATGCTGATGCGCATTGCGTTCGGTCCGTTCGGCGGAGAGGCGGAAGCGTGGCGCCAGATCGTGATCTTCGCCTCGCTCGCCTCGATCGTGGTCGGCGCGCTGGGGGCGATCGGGCAGCAGAATCTGAAGCGGCTGCTGGCCTACAGCTCGATCAACAACATCGGCTTCCTGCTGATCGGCCTCGCCGCTGCGACGCCCGCAGGCGCGGCCGGAGTGGCGATCTACCTCGCGATCTACGTCCCGATGACGCTGGGCAGCTTCGTCGCCTTGCTGATGCTGCGCGACCGCGAGGGGAGGCCGCTGGAGACTTTCGCCGACATCTCGGGCCTCGCCACCACCCGCCCGGCGCTCGCCTGGTGCCTGATGCTGCTGATGTTCAGCCTCGCCGGCATCCCGCCGCTGTTCGGCTTCTGGGCCAAGTTCGTCGTCTTCCAGGCCGCGGTCGAGGCCGACCTGGTGGCGCTCGCCGCCATCGGCATCGCCGCCAGCGTGATCGGCGCGTTCTACTACATCAAGTTTATCAAGACGATGTTCTTCGACGACAGCGCCCGCGCGCCCGAAGAGCGCAGCCCGGCGGGCCACTGGGCTGTGCTGGCGCTATGCGTGCTTGCGATCTCGCCGCTGGCCTATCTCGCGACGCCGTGGCTGGGCGCGGTGGCGGACCGCGCGGCGGCTTCCTTGTTCTTGTTTTCGTGACCCCCGTTGGTGTCGAGCGAACTCGAGACACGCCAACGCCGCGCTAGGGTATCTCGACTACGGCGCTTGCGCGCCTGCGTTCGATACGAACGGGATTGGGATGATTAAACTGGTCCCCGAGACCGGCTCGACCAACGCCGATCTGCTCGCCGCCCTGCGCGCCGGCGAGCGGGTGGGCGAAGGCGACTGGCTCGTCGCCGACCGCCAGACCGCCGGGCGTGGGCGACAGGGTCGTGAATGGTTCGACGGCGCGGGCAATTTCATGGGTTCGACGGTGATGCGCCTCGCGATTGGCGATCCGCCGCCGGCAAGCATCGCGCTCGCGGCGGGGCTGGCGGTCTATGAGGCGGTCCTGCCGCTGCTCACCGATCCCGCACCGCTGCGGCTCAAATGGCCCAACGATGCGACTTACGCCGGGGCCAAGCTCGCGGGTATTCTCCTCGAGCGCGAGCGGGACGCGCTGGTGGTCGGGATCGGCGTGAACCTGGCCAGGGCCCCGGTGATTAAGGGCAGGGCGACCGTCGCGCTGGCGGCCATCGCGCCCGCGCCCGATCGCGATCTTTTCGCCGCCGCGCTTGCCGCCTCCTTCGCCACCGAACTCGAGCGTTGGCGCAGCTATGGCCTCGGCCCGCTGGTCCGCCGCTGGCAGGCGGCCGCGCATCCGCCGGGCACGCCGCTCACCGTCGCGCCGCCTGGCGAGGAAACGGTCACCGGTGCTTTCGACGGGCTCACCGAGAACGGCGCGCTGCGGCTGCGCTTGGCGGACGGGAGCAGCCGTGTCATGCACGCCGGCGACGTCTTCTTCGCTCACGAGCCAAAGCACGAGAAGGGCTAAGCCATGCTGCTGGTCGCCGATGTCGGCAACACCAACGTCGTCTTCGCACTCTTCGATGGGCGAACGATCAAGACGCGCTGGCGCATCGCCACCGATCCGCGGCGCACGGGGGACGAATATGCCGTTTGGCTGCTCCAGCTCCTTGCCATCGAAGGCTACAGGCGCGAGGACGTGAC
>JAIETR010000032.1 GCA_019745075.1 Qipengyuania sp. | reverse complement strand
GGAGGGGGCTGGCGCGGCGCTTGCCGCGCCCCCTCCGTCAGCCCCTTCGACAAGCTCAGGGGCTGCCACCTCCCCCAGAGGGGGAGGATCTGAGCGGTGCACGAAACCGCGTTCGCCAAGATCAACCTCGCGCTGCATGTCAGGGCGCGGCGGGGGGACGGGTTTCGCGAGATCGAGACGCTGTTCGCCTTTGTCGATGCGGGGGACATTCTCACCGCGCGGGTGGCGGAGCGGGATTCGCTGACCGCGCTGGGCGAGTTCGCGGGCGGGCTCGACGATCCGCTCGGCAATCTTGTCGCAAGGGCCCTGAACACCCTGCCGCGGCCCGAGGGCCTGGCCATCAGCCTCGAAAAGAACCTCCCCGTCGCCGCCGGGCTCGGGGGCGGGTCGGCGGATGCGGGGGCGGTGTTCCGGATCGTGCGCGAGCTTTATGGGCTGCCCGCGGACTGGCGCGAGCGGGCGGCGAAGCTGGGGGCCGATGTGCCCGCCTGCGTCGAGAGCGTGACCTGCATCGGGCGCGGGACCGGGGCCGAGCTTGAGCCCGCCGACGACAGCCTCGCGGGGACGCCGGTGCTTCTGGTCAATCCGCGCGTGATGCTGGCCACCGGGCCGGTGTTCGCGGGCTGGGATGGGATCGATCGCGGGCCGCTGCCTCGGGGCGACGCGCGCGCGATTGCGCTCGCGGGCCGCAACGACCTCGAAGCGCCCGCCATCGCGCTCTGCCCGGCCATCGCCGAGGTCCTCGCCGCGCTCCACGGAACATCGCCCTGGCTGGCCCGTATGTCGGGCTCGGGCGCGACCTGCTTCGCGCTTTACGACAGCGAGCGGGCCCGCAATGCGGCAGCCGCGCAAATCCGCGCCCAGCGGCCCGGCTGGTGGCAGATGACAGGCAAACTACGGCCATGAAACCACCTCCGTTCGTGTCGAGCGTAGTCGAGACACCTGGGCGCGGCATCTCGACTTCGCTCGATGCGAACGGGAGTGGGTATGAGTGAGCCCGTTTTCCGCCACGCTGGCGATATTCGGCCCGGCGGAATCGTCTGCGTCGCCGATCATGCCTCGAACCGCGTTCCCGAGGGAATGGACCTCGGGATCGAACCGGCGCTCCTGCAAGATCACATTGCGCTCGACATCGGCGTGGAGGGCGTGGCCGAGCGGCTCGCGAGGCGGCACGCCATCCCAGCGCATATCGCCTGCGTCAGCCGGCTCGTCTGCGACTTCAACCGCGCCGAGGACGATCCGCGTGTCGTGCCCGAGACCAGCGACGGGCACCTCGTCGCCGGCAATCTCGGCGCCAATGTAAAGCGACGGCTCGAGGCCTATCACCGGCCCTATCACGAGGGACTGGCGGCGTTCATCGCCGAGGCGCGGCCGAAGCTGATCCTTGCGCTGCACAGCTTCACGCCGGCTCTGCGGTCCTGCGACAAGCCGCGGCCGTGGGAGGTGGCGCTGCTCCACAACAACGACGACCGCGCCGCGCGCCACGCCATCCGCCTGTTCGCCGCCGAGGGGCTGACCGTGGGCGACAACGAGCCCTATTCGGGCCGCGACCTCAACGCCACCATGGACCGCCACGCCGAGATGGCGGGCATCCCCTATTGCGCGATCGAGGTGCGCCAGGACCGGATCGAGAGCGAGGGAGGCCAGGCGCGCTGGGCGGCGCTGATTGCCGACGTGGCGGGCCGGGTGTTGCTCGCGCTTGAGGGCGGGTAAGGTTTCGTTTGCTCGCGCGGACTTGAAACATTCGCGCGACCCCGTAACCCCCCACCACATCCGCTCATGCTGAGCTTGTCGAAGCATGGTGGCGCAACCGTTCCTCCCGACCCTTCGACAAGCTCAGGGTGAGCGGAACCTGAAAATTTGGGGGCAATGTGGCGAAGTTCGACAAATCCAGGCTCCCCAGCCGCCATGTCTCGGTCGGCCCCGAGCGCGCCCCGCACCGCTCCTACTATTACGCGATGGGGCTGACCGAGGAGGAGATCGCGCGGCCCTTCGTCGGCGTGGTCAGCGCGGGCAACGACAGCGCGCCGTGCAACACCACGCTCGACGCGCAGGCCGATGTGTGCCGACAGGGGGTGGACGAGGCGGGCGGGATGCCGCGCCGCTTCAACACCATCACGGTCACCGACGGCATCGCGATGGGCCACCAGGGCATGAAGAGCTCGCTGGTCAGCCGCGAGGTGATCGCCGATTCGGTCGAGCTCTCGGTCCGGGGACATTGCTACGACGCGCTGGTCGGCTTCGCGGGCTGCGACAAGAGCCTGCCCGGCATGATGATGGCGATGCTGCGGCTCGATGTCCCGAGCATCTTCGTCTACGGCGGCTCGATCCTTCCGGGCCGTTTTCACGATCGCGACGTGACCGTGGTCGATGTGTTCGAGGCGGTGGGCCAGTATGCCGCCGGCAATTGTCCGTTGGCCGATCTGACCGCTCTCGAAAGGGTTGCATGCCCGGGGCATGGCGCTTGCGGTGGCCAGTTCACCGCCAACACCATGGCCTGCGTGGGCGAGGCGATCGGATTGTCCTTGCCGAACAGCAATATGACCCCGGCACCTTACAAGTCACGCGAGCAGATCGCGCGCGCCGCCGGGCGCCAGGTGATGGCCTTGCTCGAGCGCAATCTCCGTCCGCGCGACATCTGCAGCCACGCCGCGTTCGCGAATGCCGCTCGGGTCGTCGCGGCGACGGGCGGCTCGACAAACGCCGCGCTCCATCTGCCCGCGATGGCGCATGAGGCGGGCATCGCTTTCGACCTCTTCGATGTGGCAGAGATATTCAAATCGACGCCTTACATCGCGGACCTGAAACCTGGTGGCAAGTATGTCGCCAAGGACATGCACGAGGCGGGCGGGGTCTATATGGCGATGAAGACGCTGCTCGACGGCGGCTTCCTCGACCCCGAGCCGCTGACCGTGACCGGCAAGACGCTGGGCGAGAACATCGAGGAGGTGACCTGGAACCCGAACCAGAAGGTGTTCTACCCGGTCACCAGTCCGATCACCCCCACGGGGGGGGTGGTCGGCCTCAAGGGCAGCCTCGCGCCCGAGGGGGCGATCGTGAAGGTCGCGGGCATGCACCGGCTCCAGTTCACGGGTATCGCGCGGGTGTTCGAATGCGAGGAAGACGCTTTCCGGGCGGTCGAAGACCGCGCGATCGACGAAGGCAGCGTCATCGTGATCCGCTACGAGGGACCGAGAGGCGGGCCCGGCATGCGCGAGATGCTGGCCACCACCGCCGCGCTCTACGGCCAGGGCATGGGCGAGAAGGTTGCCCTGATCACCGACGGGCGCTTCTCGGGCGCGACGCGCGGCTTCTGCATCGGCCACGTCGGCCCCGAGGCGGCGGACGGCGGGCCGATCGCGCTGGTCGAGGACGGCGACACCATCGCCATCGACGCCGAAGCGGGCACTATCGACCTCCTTGTCGAGCCCGCGGTGCTGGACGCGCGCCGCGCGAAGTGGCAGCCGCGCCGGCATGACTACCAGTCGGGAGCGCTCTGGCGATACGCCCAAAACGTCGGCCCGGCGTATCGGGGCGCCGTCACCCACCCCGGCGCTGCCTGCGAAACCCACGTCTTCGCCGACATCTGATCCGGTCCTCACCGTAACCGGAATGCGCGCGGCCGAACAGGCGACGGGCGCGAGCGAGTGGGAGCTGATGCAGCGCGCCGGAAGAGGCTGCGCGGAGTGGGTCTGGCGGATCGCGGCGGGGCGCGCGGTGACGGTCCTGTGCGGCCCCGGCAACAATGGCGGCGACGGGTACGTGATCGCCGAGGTCTTGCGGGCGCGCGGGCTCGATGTGGCGGTGGTGGCGCCCCAGCCCCCGGCCAGCACCTCGGCGCAGCGAGCGGCGGGGTGCTATCGGGGGCCCGTACAGAAAGCCCTCGGCAAGCGACATGCCGCAGTGCTGGTCGATGCCCTGTTCGGCTTCGGGCTGTCGCGAGCGGTCGCTGGCGTGTTTGCCAAACTGCTTGAAGAAGCGATTGTAACCAACTCTTATATCATCGCAATCGACGTACCGAGCGGCGTCGAGAGCGATACCGGGGCCTGGTTGGGAACGCCTTTCGACAGCGACCTCACCCTGGCGCTGGGCGCGTGGAAGCGCGCCCAATGGCTCATGCCGGCAAGCGCCGCGATGGGTGAGAAGCGGCTCGTCGACATCGGGGTGCGGGCGGCGGTCGAGAGCGACCGCGTCGCGCCGCGCCCGCGTCTGTCCGTGCCCACTCGCGACAGCCACAAATACCGGCGCGGACTGCTCGCGATTGTCGCCGGCGCGATGCCGGGCGCGCCGCTGCTCGCCGCCCAGGCGGCGCTGCGGGCGGGGGCCGGCTATGTGAAGCTGCTGAGCGCGCATCCGCATCCCGATGCGCCCGCCGAGCTGGTGATCGACCGCGATCCGCTTGAAGGCGAGCTGGCCGACGCGCGCATCGGGGCGGCGCTGATCGGGCCCGGCCTCGGCCGCGACGACAACTCCCGCGAACGGCTCTCGGCGGTGCTCGACACCAGTAAACCCGTCGTGCTTGATGCCGATGCGCTCCACCTGCTCGACTGGGACGCGCTCGAGGGCGTGGCGCCACACCGTCTGCTGCTGACCCCGCACGAGGGCGAGCTCGCGGCGCTGTGCCAGGCCTTCGGCGTCACGGCGGAGAGCAAGCTCGAGCGGGTGGTGGGCCTTCGGGACGCCACTGGTGCGAACGTGCTGGCCAAGGGACCGGATACGCTGCTGGCCCCGGCGGGAGGCGGGCTGATGTTCTTCCCCGCCGCCTCGAGCTGGCTGTCGGCGGCGGGCACGGGCGATGTGCTGGCGGGCATCGCCGCCTCGCGTCTTGCGCATCACGGCGACCCAGCGAAATCCGCCGTGGAAGCCGTCTGGCTCCACCGCGAGGCGGCGCGCATCGCCGGCCCGGCCTTTACCGGGGGCGAACTCGCGCACGCCGTCGGCCCCGCGCTCGCCGCCTTCCTGTGAGCGAGCCGATCGTCCGCGTCGCCGCGAAGGGCGATGGCGTCACGGCGCAAGGTCGCCATGTGCCCTTCGGCGTCCCGGGTGACGTCGTGGAGCCCGACGGCGCGCTGGCGTGGGGCCCCCACCACGCCGAACCGCCGTGCCGCCACTTCCCCGAATGCGGCGGCTGTCAGCTCCAGCACGCCGACGAATGGGCGCTGGCCGATTATGTCACCTCCCGCGTCGCATTCGCCGCCGAGGGACAGGGCATCGCTATTGGCGAGCTGCTGCCGACCCACCTCTCGCCCCCGCGCAGCCGCCGCCGGGCGACGCTGCACGGACAGCGAACCGGGCAAGGCGTGCTGCTCGGCTTCCGCGCGGCGGGATCGCACCGCATCGTCGACATGCGCGAGTGCCACGTGCTCGACCCGGCGCTGTTCGCGCTGGTCGCGCCGCTCCGCGCGTTGATCGCGAAGTGGGGCGACAAGCAGCCGGTCGATGCGGCGCTGACGCTCACCGATCAGGGCGTCGATTGCAGCCTGAAGGGGCTGGCGCTCGAGGGCCTGGGGCCCGCCGAGGCGCTGCCGGCCTTTGCGCGCGAGCAGGGCCTGGCGCGGCTGTCGCTCGACCACGGCTACGGCGCGGAGATGCTGTGGGAGCCCGTGCCGGTGACGGTAGCGCTCGCAGGGGTGGTGGTTTCGTATCCCACCGGATCATTTCTGCAGGCCACGTCCGATGGGGAAGCGATCCTCACAAGCGATGCCAAGAGCTTCCTGGAAGCCTCTCCAATTATTGCGGATCTATTCTCCGGCTTGGGCACCTTCGCATTTGCCTTGGGGGATCGTGCGAAGGTTCTCGCGGTCGAGGCCGCGCGCGATGCGCATCTCGCCAGCAAGGCCGCGGCCGGTGCGTCGGGCAGGGCCGTCCACGCGCTCCACCGGGACCTGTTCCGCAATCCCCTTCAGCCGGACGAGCTCGCTCGCTTTGATGCAGTGCTGCTCGATCCGCCGCGCGCCGGAGCGCGCGAGCAGGTGGCGGCGATCGCGGCGAGCACGCTCGAGCGGGTCGCCTATGTCAGTTGCAACCCCTCGAGCTGGGCGCGCGATGGGCGGATGCTGGTCGATGCGGGCTTCCGGCTGGAGAAGCTGCGCCCTGTGGGACAATTCCGCTGGTCGACGCATGTCGAGCTGACCAGCCTCTTTGTCAGGTAAGGATCGCCTTGGCCTCCACGAAGGCCAGCAACGCGCCGTAAGTTTCGAGCATTTCGCCCTCGACCTCGTCGTCCTCGATGGTGATGTGGAGCCGGTCCTCGATCTCGGTCAGCAAGGTGGCGACGGCCATGCTATCGAACTCGGGCAGATGCCCGAAGAGCCCGGTGTCGCCGTTGAATTCCGCCACGCGCCCGGCATCGAGGCCGAGAATGTCGACCAGCACCGCGCGCAGCGAGGCGTCGATCTCCGCGCGGGTCGGCCCGGTGGCATCCGTTGCGGTGGCGCTTTCTCGCGTCATCGGGCTCTTGCGACCTGTCGTTGCTGGAGGCTGCGCGCCCTTAGCCCCCGGGCGGAACAGGCGCAAGCAGCGCGGTCTTGCGCTTTGCTTGCGCGCCACGGATAGCCGCGGGGTGAGCGCACCCAATCCCACGCTTTTCCCGATCGACCACGTCCTGCGCGGCGCGCCCGATGCGCCGGCGCTGGTGCTAAAGGACCGCACGCTTGGCTTTGCCGAGCTGGAGGCCGAAGTCGCGCGCCTGGCCGGCTGGCTGCAGCGCGCCGTCCCCGAGCCGGGCGCCCGTGTCGCGAGCTGGGCGGCCAAGGGCTGGCTGACCGCGCTGCTGCCGCTGGCCGCGCCGCGCGCCGGGCTGGTGCATGTCCCGATCAACCCGCTGCTCAAGCGCGCGCAGGCGGCGCATATCCTGGCCGACAGCGGCGCGAGCATGCTGATCGGCACCCCGGCGCGGCTGGCGGCGCTGGAAGCTGGCGACGTGCCGGCGGGGTGCGCGGTGTTCGAGGAGGGCGCAGATTTCGCCGGGGAGCCGCTCGGACCCTCGGCGGCCGATCCCGACAGTCTCGCCGCGATCCTCTACACCTCTGGCTCCACCGGGCTACCCAAGGGCGTGATGCTGAGCCACGCCAATCTCTGGCTCGGCGCGGTCGGCGTGGCGCATTACCTGGGCATGGCGGCGGACGATGCGACGCTGGCGGTGCTGCCCTTCGCCTTCGATTACGGCCAGAACCAGCTCTTCGGCACCTGGTATGCCGGGGGGCGGGTGGTCCCGCTCGATTACCTCGTGCCGCGCGACGTCACCAGGGCCTGCGCGCGCCACGGCGTCACGACGCTCGCGGCGGTGCCGCCGCTGTGGTGGCAGCTGGTCGAGGCGGACTGGCCCAGCGACGCCACCGCCTCGCTGCGGCGGCTGACCAACAGCGGCGGGGCGCTCTCGGTCGAGCTGGTGAAGCGCTTGCGCGCGACCTTCCCCGCGGCGAAGCTGGTCCCGATGTACGGCCTCACCGAAGCCTTCCGTTCGACCTATCTCGACCCCGCGCTGGTCGATGCGCACCCGACCTCGATGGGACGCGCGATCCCCTTCGCCGAGGTATTGGTGGTGCGCGAGGACGGCAGCCTGGCCGATGACGGCGAGGAGGGCGAGCTGGTCCACTGCGGCCCGCTGGTGGCGCGGGGTTATTGGCGGGACGCGGCGCGCACCGCCGAACGCTTCCGCCCCGCGCCCCCGGCCAGCACCTATGGCGGCACCGCGGTGTGGTCGGGCGACCGGGTGAAGCGCGACGCCGCGGGCCTGCTCCATTTCGTCGCCCGGCGCGACGCGATGATCAAGAGCGCGGGCAACCGCATCAGCCCGCAGGAGGTCGAGGAGGCGGCGCTGGCGACCGGCCTCGTCGGCGAGGCGGTGGCGCTGGGCGTGCCCGACGAGCGGCTGGGGCAGGCGGTCGAGCTGGTGGCGCGGGGCTTGGAAGAGGCCGATGACGCGCTGAAGACTGCGCTGAACAAGGCGCTTCCGGGTTTCATGCAGCCTCGTCGGATTCACTGGCGCGCGGCGATGCCGCTCGGGCCCAACGGCAAGATCGACCGCACCGCGCTGGCGCGGGAAATTGGGGCGTGAGGGCGGTGTGTTCTTCCGCTCAGGTCCCGTTCGTGTCGAGCGAAGTCGAGACACCCAGCGCCCCCGTGTCTCGACTTCGCTCGACACGAACGGAGGCTGTCCTGAGGTGGCTGTGACGCAATCCGCTAAACCGCTCGGCCCGATCCCGCCGGGCTTCGAGACGGTGGACGGCGAGCTGGCGATCGGCGGGCGCAGGGCGTCGGAGCTGGCGGCGGGCGGCACGCCCTGCTTCGTCTACTCGCGGGCGATGATCGCGGCGCGGTTAGCCGATCTGCGAGCCGCGATGCCGGCGCGGCTGCATATACATTATGCCATAAAGGCCAACAGCTTCGCGCCGCTTCTTGCGATAATGGCTGAGCTTGCCGACGGCCTCGATATCGCATCGGGCGGCGAGCTCGAGATGGTCCGCGCCACCGGCGCCGATCTCGCCAAGGTCAGCTTCGCGGGGCCGGGCAAGACCGATGCCGAACTCGCGGCCGCGATCGCTGCCGGGGTGACGCTCAACCTCGAGAGCGAAGGCGAAGCTTCTCGGGCGCTGGCTATCGCCGATCGTCTCGGAATTACCCCGCGCCTCGCGATCCGGGTCAATCCGGACTTCGATCTCAGGGGCTCGGGCATGAAGATGGGTGGCGGCGCGCGACCCTTCGGCGTCGATGCCGAGCGCGTCGCGCCGCTCGCCCGCGAGCTCATCGAAGCCGGCTGCGAGTGGCGCGGATTGCATATCTTCGCCGGGAGCCAGGCGCTCGATGCCGAGGCGGTGATCGCGGCGCAGGCCGCCACGCTCGATCTCGCCGAGCGGCTGGCGCGCGAGATCGGCGCGCCGCTGCCCGCGCTGAACCTGGGCGGCGGGTTCGGCATCCCCTATTTCGCCGGCGACACGCCGCTCGATATCGCGCGCGTCGGCGGGGCGCTGGCCGCGCGCTGCGCGGACCTCCCCGAGCCGCTGGCGGAAGCCGAGCTCGCGATCGAGCTGGGCCGCTATCTGGTGGGCGAGGCCGGGGTCTATCTCACCCGCATCGTCGACCGCAAGGAGAGCCGGGGAGAGACCTTCCTGGTCACCGACGGCGGGCTGCACCACCAGCTCGCCGCCTCGGGCAATTTCGGCACCGTGGTCCGCCGCAACTACCCGCTCGCCATCGCCACCCGCTTCGAGGCCGCGCCGGAAGAAGTGGCGAATGTCGTGGGTTGCCTGTGCACCCCTCTCGACCGGTTCGCCGAGCGCGCCGCGCTGCCGCGCGCCGAAGTGGGCGACCTCGTCGCGGTGTTCTGCGCCGGGGCCTATGGCGCCAGCGCCAGCCCGAGCGCCTTCCTCGGCCATGGGCCGGCGGCGGAAATGCTTGTCTGAGCGGCCATTTCAGTGCTTACTCGGCGCGCTATGGGGGATGGCTACGAGCAACATTTCGGTTTGCGCTGGCGCGCCTTCGAGCCCGCGGCGGGCGCCGCGCCGGCGCAGCTCCGCCCCGAAGAGGTCGAGCCCTATCTGGTGGAGCGGCTGCGGGCGGCGGGATGGCAGGGCACGCCGATGCTCGACCTCGGCCTGGCGCCGCTGCTGCACGAGGCGACGGGCGGAGAGCGCGAAATTATCGACCGCGCCATGACAGCGCTGCTCGAGGAGGCGGCGCGGGCCGACAGCACCGTCATCGCGGGCGACGGGCTGGCCGCCTGGCTCGACCGCGACGGCAATGGCGATGCCGAGGTCGCGCCCACGGACGCGCCTGGCCTCGCCGAAGCGCAGCTCGACGCCATCGAGGGCGCCTTCGCCGAGCACGACCGCAAGCTCGCGCGGCTGCGGCGCGAGCTGGCCGAACTGCGCGACCACTCCGGAACCGCCGCCGCGCCCGCAGGGCTGGAGGGCCGCCTCCACGCCCTCGAAGCGCGTATCGACCAGCAGGAAGCGGCGCTGCGCCATGTCCTCGAGCGGCTGATAGGGTTTTTCGAAGAGGGACGAGGCTAGGGGCAGGTGCTTCGAGACACGCTCGGACTGCGTGTTCAGCCTTCGGCTGTGCTTCGCAACCGCCTCCTCGGCACGAACGGGTTAGTGAAAGGTCCGTTCGCCCTGAGGAGGTGAGGCCGCAGGCCGAACCGTCTCGAAGGGCCAAGCGCTTACCGCGCGTCGACCAGCACCACCTCGGCGTCCTCGAGCGCCTCGACCGTAATCTGGCCTTCGCCGGTCACCGCCACGCCGTCGCGCGCCTGCGCCTCGACGCCATTGACCCGGATACGGCCCTTGGGCGCGACCAGATACTGGTGGCGCCCGCCCGAGGTGGTCCAGGTCGCGCTCTGGCCGGCGCGCAGCGTCGCCGCGGCGATCTTGGCGTCGGTGCGGATCGACAGCGCCGCATCGGCCTCGGGCGCGCCGCTCGCCAGCACCTCGAACCCGCCCTCGCGGCTGGCCCTGGGAAATTCGCGCTGGCCCCAGCTGGGCGCTTCGCCGCGGCGGTCGGGGACGATCCAGATCTGGAACAGCGTCGTCGCCTCGTCCTCGACGTTGAACTCGGCGTGGGTGATGCCGGTCCCGGCGCTCATCACCTGCACGTCGCCCGCCGCGGTGCGGCCCTTGTTGCCGAGCGAATCCTGGTGCGTGATCGCGCCGGTGCGGACGAAGGTGACGATCTCCATGTCGCTGTGCGAATGCGGGGGAAAGCCGCTCCGCGCCGCGATGGTGTCGTCGTTCCACACGCGGATGCTGCCCCAGCCCATGCGCGCGGAATCATGGTAATTCGCGAAGCTGAAATGGTGACGCGCGTCGAGCCAGCCGTGGTCGGCATGCCCCAGAGTGGCGAAGGGTCTCACGTCGATCATGGGTAGTCTCACCTCGGCGGGGTGTTGCCGCCGGTATGCCCGCTAGATGGGGTCGGGCAGGGGCGTGTCAACCGCGCCGGGATGGGCGCCGGCGCGCTGGGGAAGGAAGGCGATCGACAGGACGATGGCGGCGGCGAGGACGGCCGTGGCGACTGGCCGGCTGAGCGCGAGGCCGCCCTGGGCGAGCGGCTTGTCGAGGAAATCGCCGACCGTCGCGCCGAGTGGGCGGGTGAGGATGAAGGCGGTCCAGAAGAGCATCACATGGCTGATCCGCGACCGGAAGTAGAGCGCCGTGAGAATGGCCAACAGACCTCCGAAAAGCGCCGCGCCACCGAGATAACCGAGCCCGCCGGTGTCCGCCGCCCAGTCGCCGAGCGCGGTGCCGAGGGTCTGCGAAAAGGTGATCGTGAGCCAGTAGAAGCGTTCCGCCGCCGGCGTGCTGACGGTGTTGACCGACACGGTCCCGAGCGAACTCTTCCACCAGGTGAGGCTGCCCAGCACCAGCGCCAGCAGAAGCAGCGTGCCGCCCGGATAGCCGATACCGATCGAACGGGTCGCGAAGTCGGCGAGCGTGGTGCCCGCCGTGGTGGATGCGACGATCGTCGCCCAATAGAGCCAGGGATTGTATCGCCGCGCCCCGATCTGCGCCCACACCAACACGACGAGCACGGCGCCGAAGATCGCGGTGCCAACCAGATAGCCGTTCATTCCTCCCACGCCCGCCTGCGGCGTCGTTTCGCCCAGCCAGGTCATGGATACGCTGTCGCCGCCGGTCTCACCCAGCGTTGTCGCCAGGATTTTGACGATCCAGAACCCCAGCGTGACCGCGGGGACTTTGACGAAATCCGAACGGGTTTGCGCATCCATGACCCGGTTTCCTCCGCGAGCGGTCAATGCTTGCGAGGCGTCTTCTTCGCGGCCGCGTGGACGGGCTTGTGCGTCTTGCCGGGAGCCGGTCGCGATTCCGTGACGTGCGCGGCCGGCATGGAAGCGCTCGCCTTCGGAGCCTTGACGGGAGTGCTGGCGGCGAGCGCGGGTGACGCGACACCGAAGGCGGCGAGGGCGGCGACGGCCGCCAGTGTTGTCTTTAACTGCATGTCTTTGCTCCTTGACGCCCCCAGGGAAGACGAACGCATGGCCGGGGAGGGTGGTCCCGGTTATCGGGGACTATGATCGGCGGCGCGGTTCGCCCATAAGCAGCCGCGTAATGGACGTCCCGGCAACAATTGTTGAGGCGGAAAGGACGCCTCCCACGCGGCGACTGCCCCATGCGCTCGCGATTCTCGTGTTCCAGGCTGTCGCCGGGGCATTTTTCGTGATCGACGCGATAACGGACGCGGAACTGTCCCCGACCGCCGTTCTCAGCAGGTTGAGCTGGCTCGAGATCGTCGTTGCCGTGGCGCTCGTCGCCGCCATCGTCATGGGAGCGCGGCTTGCGCGGCAGCTCTTTCTCGAGGCCATCGAGCGCGAGCGGGTGATTGCCATCGCGCGCGGGGCGCTGGCCGAGGTCATCGCGGCGCGCTTTGCCGAATGGCGGTTGTCGGCCGCCGAAACCGACGTCGCGCTATTCGCGCTGAAAGGCTGTAGCATTACGGAAATCGCCGCCCTGCGCGGATCGGCGGAGGGCACGGTTCGCTCGCAGCTCAGCCAGGTCTACGCGAAGGCGGGCGTGACCAGCCAGACGATGTTCGTGGCGCTGTTCGTCGAGGAACTGCTGGGGGTGGATTAGGCGGCGCCATGCCCTCGCGCCATGCGGTGCGCCCCGAACGCAAACGCGCCGCCGCCTGGCGCGCTGCGGTCGGCCTGCAATCGGCTTTGCTTGCGCCGCGGATATGGTAGGGGCGGGCCGGGGGGGGGGGACTTGGGCATGACCGGAGCAGCACGAACGAGCCGGCGCGGTTTCGCCGCCGGAGTGGCGGGATTGCCGTTGCTGGCGAGCGCCAGCCCGGCGCTGGCGGGCGGGGCGGCGAACCGGTCGCTCGGTGTCGATCCCGATCTGATCTATCTCAACACGGCGTCGGCCGGGCCCACCTGGCCCGCGGTCCTGGATACAACCATTGCCGCATGGCGCCGGTTGGAAACCAATCCTGTCGCCATGGCCTACGGGACCGTCCCCGGCTCGGTTTCGGTGACGGCCGACGCGGTGCGCGGACTGGTTGCGGGGACGATCGGTTGCACCGCCGACGAGGTGCTGCTCACGCGCAGCACCACCGATGCGATGACCACGGCGGCTTTGGGCCTGCGCCTTGTTCCGGGCGACCGCGTCCTCACCACCGACCAGGAGCACGCAGGCGGAGAGGTCGGCTGGCAATATCGCGCCAGGCGCGACGGAATCGCAGTCGACCAGGTTTCGATCCTGCCGGGCGCGGCCGACGCCGATGCCGTGGTGCGCGATTTCGCCGCCAAAATCCGTCCGGAAACACGGGTGATCAGCGTCAGCCACGTGCTCAGCCAGACCGGCCTAAGGATGCCCGTCGCCGCGATCGCCGCGCTGGCCCGCTCGCGCGGCGTGCTGTGTATCGTCGATGGCGCGCAGGCGGTGGGGGCGATGCCGGTCGATGTCGCCGCGCTCGGCTGCGACGCCTACGCCGCGAGCGGCCATAAGTGGCTGATGGCGCCGAAAGGCACCGGCTTCCTCTACATCGCCCGCCATGCACAGGACCGCATTCAGCCGGTCGCCTGGGAGCTGACCAGAAGCTTCGCCGGCAACTCTTCGGGCCTGGATGCGCTGCCCAATGCGATCGGCCTGGGGCGCGCGATCGAACTTCTTGCGGAGACAGGACCGGCCAATGTCGAAGCGCACAACCTGGGCCTGCGCGACCGCATGTGGGCGACGCTTTCGCGGATGCCCGGTTTGCGCATGGCGAGCCCGCCGCCGGGCAAGCTCGCGACCGCGCTGATCGCCGTGGAGTTGCCCGCCGCGATCGATTCGCTGGCGATGCGCAAGGCGTTGCTCGAACGGCATCGCATCGTCGTGAAAATGGTCGATAAGCGCCGCTTCAACGGCATCCGCTTCTCGCCGCATGTGTTCAACGACGAGGCGCAGGTCGATCGCGCGCTGAGCGCCTTTCGGAGCGAATTGTCGAAGCCAGCTTGATGAAGCCGAAATGGTGGCGCGCGTCGAGCCAGCCGCGGGCGGCGTGCCCCAGAGTGGCGAAGGGCCGGCATCGATCAAGGGTAGTCTCACCTCGGCGCGGCGTTGCCGCCGGTATGCGGGGGATGTGGTATTTTCGGGAGACAAGCCCCTCCGTCAGCCCTTCGGGCTGCCACCTTGTATCTTGGACATCGTGCATAATGCGGATGCGGGAGGCCCGGCATGCCGGGCCTCCCGCGCCGTCGGCGAGCCCGTTGCCACCTTGGTTGCACACCGTTGGGG
>JAIETR010000027.1 GCA_019745075.1 Qipengyuania sp. | reverse complement strand
GACAGCGGGCGCGAGCCGTGGACGAACCCGGACAGCCTTTCCTGGAAGCCGGTCCCGCGGATTTCCTTCTGGAACGAGTGGAAGGGGTCGGGCCTCGATACCGATCCCACCGCAAACGTCTGGCTGCGTCGGGACTTCGAGCTGACCGCGGAGCAGGCCAAGGCCGGCGGGACGCTGTCGATCGGGGCGATCGACGATCTCGACCTCACTTGGGTCAACGGCAAGCCCATCGGCTACACCTTCGGCTGGGGCGTGGAGCGGCACTACACGATCCCCACGAGCTACCTGAAGCCCGGCAGGAACAGCGTGCTGATCGCGGCGAACAACATGTGGGACACCGGCGGGTTCTTCGCCGGGGCGGACCGGCTGTTCTTCGAAGTCGCTGGCGGCGGACAAATCCCGCTCGGCGCGGGTTGGGAGTATTCGATCGGCGCGGTCGATGGCGTGCCCCCGCGCGCGCCGTGGGACGCCAATGCCGGCATCGGCGTGATGCACAACCGCATGATCGCCCCGCTCGGTCCGATGCGGCTGGCGGGGGTCGCCTGGTATCAGGGCGAGAGCGACGTCGGCCAGCCGGACTACGACGTGAAGCTGCGCGAGCTGTTCGCGGGCTGGCGGCGCCAGTTCGGCGCGCGGGCGCGGATGCTGGTGGTGCAGCTCGCCGACTATGGCGCGCGGAGGAGCGCGCCGGCCGCCTCGGGCTGGGCGCAGCTGCGGCAGGAGCAGCTCGACGGCGTGGTTGCCGACGGCAACGCCGCGCTGGTCACCGCGATCGACATCGGCGAGCCCACCGACATCCACCCGGCCAACAAGAACGACCTCGGCAAGAGGCTCGCGCTGGCCGCGCAGGGCCAGCCGATGCCGATGCCGCGCTCGGCGGTGCTGACGGGCGAGACGCTGACGGTGAGCTTCACCGGCGTCGAGGGCGGCCTCACGGCGCTGGGCGGGCCCCATGCGCTCGGTGTCGAGATTTGCGGCGAGACGCAGGAGAGCTGCCGCTGGGTCGTGCCCGCGCTCGAGGGCGCGCGCCTGCTGATCCCGGTGACCGGCGGCATGCCGGCGACGCGGGTGCGCCACGCCTGGGCGGACGCCCCCATCGTCAACCTCTACGACGCGCGCGGCCTGCCGGTGCCGGGCTTCGAGCTGGCGGTGACGCGGTGATGGACCGCCGCGGACTGGTGGCGACCGCCGCCGCCTCGGCGCTGGCGGCTTGCGCTCCGCTCGGACGGCTCGCGCCGCCCGCCTCGGGCTTCGTCCGACGAAGCGGCACCAGCTTCGCGCGCGACGGCGCGCCTTATCGCCCGGTCGGCGCGAATATGTGGTACGCCGCCTGGCTCGGCGCCGACGCGCCCTATGGCGACCGCGCGCGGCTGAGGCGCGAGCTCGACCGCCTGGCCGCCATCGGCATCGACAACCTGCGGATCATGGCGAGCGGCGAGGAAGGGCCGCTCAGGAACTCGATCAAGCCCGGCTTCACCCGCCCCGACGGTTCGCCCAACGAGGTGCTGTTCGCCGGGCTCGACTTCGCCATGACCGAGATCGCGCGGCGCGGGATGACCGCGGTGCTGGTGCTGTCGAACTTCTGGGAGTGGTCCGGGGGCTTGCAGACGCTGCTGTGGCGCTCGCGCGGGCGCTACATGGACATGAACGATCCGGCGCAGCCCTGGCCGGCCTTTGCCGATTCCACCGCCGAGTTCTACGCGGACCGCCGGGCGCGCGGCTTCTTCGCCGAGCACCTCGAGCGGGTGGCGACGCGCACCAACACCATCACCGGCACGCCCTATGCGCGCGACCCGGCGGTGTTCGCCTGGCAGCTCGCCAACGAGCCCCGCCCCGGGGGCAGCGACGCGGCGATCGCCCGCAACGCCGAGGCCTATCACGACTGGATCGACGCCAGCGCGGCGCGGCTGCGCCAGCTCGCGCCCGATCACCTGGTCAGCCTCGGCCAGGAGGGCACCCACGCCGCCAACGGGCAGGAACCGGTGGCGCTGCGCGCGCATCGCGACATCGATTACCTCACCGCGCATATCTGGCCGCTGGTGTGGGGCTGGGCCAAGGGCAGCGATCTCGCTGGCACCTGGAGCAATGTCGAGACCCGCACCCGCGCCTATCTGGACGCGCACGCGCGGCTGGCGAGCACTCTCGGCAAGCCGCTCGTGGTCGAGGAATTCGGCTTTCCGCGCGACGGGGAGGCATATTCGCCCCTCGCCTCCGCCGTCTGGCGCCAGCGCTTCTACCGCCTGATCCACGGCGCGGTGGAGGACAGCTGGCGAAGCGGCGGCCCGATCGCCGGGAGCGCATTCTGGGCGTGGAACGGCGAGGCCCGCGCGGCCCATCCCGACGCCCGCTTCCGCGACGGCGATAATCTGCAGCCCGGGGGTTACATGGGCGACCCGCCGCACGAGCCGCAGGGCTGGTTCGGGATCTTCGACACCGACGTGGCCCTGCTCGGCGACATCCGCGCCCACGCCGCCCGCCGCTGCCTGGGCCTGAGCGGGGGCGCGCTGGCGGCTTGCCGCGCATGATCGAGCTGGCGGCGGGCGCGTGGCGCGCGGCATTGCGGCCCGGGGTCGGCGGTTGCCTGGCGGTGCTCGACCGGGCCGGGGTGCCGGTGCTGCGGACCATGGGGGAGGACGCCGACCACCCGCTGCAATCGGCCTGCTTCGCGCTGGTGCCCTATTGCAACCGCATCGCCGAGGGGCGTTTCGCCTTTGCCGGTCGAGCCGTGAGCCTCACCCCCAACCTGCCCCCGCAGCGCCATCCGCTGCACGGGCTCGGCTGGCTCCAGCCGTGGCGCGTGGTGCGCGGCGATAGCGCAAGCGCGCTGCTCGAGCATGCCCATGACGGCGCGGACGAATGGCCCTGGGCCTATCTCGCCCATCAGCATGTCGCGCTGGACGAAAGCGGGTGCACCATCCGACTGATGGTCCAGAACCGCGCCGACGAGCCGGCGCCGATGGGGCTGGGCCTCCACCCCTATTTCCGGCGCGCGCCGGAAACGACGGTGACCTTCGCCGCCGCGGCCATGCTCGGGATCGACGCCGGGTTCCTGCCCGACGGCACGCGCCATCCGGCGGACATGTTCGCCCCGTGGAGCAGCGGCGCCACGCTCCCCGACACGCTGGTCGATCACTGCTTCACCCGCTGGTCCGGCAGCGCCGCCATCGCCGACGCGCGCGGGACCATCGCCCTGCGTGGGTTCGGCGCCCCGCACTGCCACGTCTATGCTCCGCCCGGCGGCGATGCGCTCTGCCTCGAGCCGGTCGGCCACACGCCCGACGCGCTCAACCGCGTCCCCGACGCAATGACCGTCCTCCCCCCGGGCGGCGGCGCCTGCATCGCCCTGCGGATCGAGGCTTCGACCGCCTGAACCGGAGCAAGGTGTTCAGTGATTGTGCCGCGGCAGGCCCCTGGTGCTGGTGCCGCGGTATTTGAGCGCGAAGTCCATCAACCCGCCCTCGCCGAGCTGGCCGGTCTTTTCGCGAAAGAGTTCTTCCCAGGGGGTCTTGCTCTCGGGAACGGGCGGCGCGGGCTCCTCGGCAAGGCGGCGCGCGATCTCGTCCTCGGCAACCAGCGCATTGCAGGTTCCGGCATCGAGGTCGACGCGGATCGTGTCGCCGTTGCGGAGCCAGGCGAGCCCGCCGCCCGCGGCGCTTTCGGGGCTGGCATTGAGGATCGAGGGGCTGTCGCTGGTGCCCGACTGACGCCCGTCGCCCAGCGTCGGGAGCCATTGCACGCCCGCCTGGATCAGCGCGTCGGGCGGCTGCATATTGACCACCTCGGCGCTGCCGGGCCAGCCGATCGCCCCCGCGCCGCGGATCACCAGGATGCAGCCGGCGTCGATACCGAGCGCGGGATCGTTGATGCGGTGGTGGTAATCGTCGGAGCCGTCGAACACCACCGCGCGCGCCTCGAACACCCCCTCGTGCCCCGGCCGCGAGAGGTAACGCTGGCGAAACTCGTCGGAGATCACGCTGGTCTTGAGGATCGCGAAATCGAACAGATTGCCCGACAGCACCAGGAACCCCGCCTTGTCCCGCAGCGGGTCGGCGAAGGGCCGGATCATCTCGCGGTCGGTGCTTTCGCGGCCCGCCAGATTCTCCGCCAGCGTCCGCCCGGTGCAGGTCAGGCAGTCGCCATGAAGAACCCCCGCCTCGAGCAGCTCGCACAGGGCCGCGGGCACGCCGCCGGCACGGTGGAAGCGCTCGCCGAGGTATTTGCCCGCCGGCTGCATGTTCACCAGCAGCGGCAGATCGTAGCCGTGGTCGCGCCACACCGACAGCGGCAGATCGACCCCGGCATGCGCCGCCATTGCCTGGATGTGCGGCTGCGCGTTGGAGGAGCCGCCGATCGCGCTCACCGCGGCGATCGCGTTCTCGAACGCCTGGCGGGTCAGGATCCGGCTCGGGCGCAGATCCTCGCGCACCATCTCGACGATGCGCTGCCCGGTGCGATAGGCCATCTGCCCGCGCTCGCGGTAGGGCGCGGGGATCGCCGCGCAGCCGGTCAGGCTCATGCCCAGCGCCTCGGCCACCGCGTTCATCGTGCTCGCCGTCCCCATCGAATTGCAGTGCCCGGCGCTGGGCGCGCTGTCGGTGGCGCGCTCGAAAAACTCGTCCTCGTCGATCGCGCCCGCCGCCAGCAGCCGCCGGCTGCGCCAGATCACGGTGCCGCTGCCGACCAGCTCGCCCTCGTGCCAGCCATCGAGCATCGGCCCCCCGCTCAGCACGATGGCGGGGATGTCGACCGTGCTCGCGGCCATGATCTGGCTCGGTGTGGTCTTGTCGCAGCCGGTGGTCAGCACCACCCCGTCGAGCGGGTAGCCGTTGAGGAGTTCGACGAGCCCGAGGTAGAGCAGATTGCGGTCGAGCGCGGCGGTCGGCCGGCGGCAGTTCTCGAAGATCGGGTGGACCGGAAACTCGATCGGCACTCCGCCCGCGTCGCGGATGCCGTCGCGGGTGCGCCTGGCCAGTTCGAGATGGATGCGGTTGCAGGGGGAAAGGTCGCTCCCCGACTGCGCGATGCCGACGATCGGGCGGCCGCTGCGCAGCTCCTCGGGCGTGATGCCGTAGTTCATGAAGCGCTCGAGATAGAGCGCGGTCATGTCCATCCGCTCGGCATTGGCGAACCAGTCGCGGCTGCGCAGGCGGGTCGTCGGTGAGGGGTTGTCCATCAGAGCTGGCGGATGCGCGGCCCGCCCGCGGCCAGCGTCGGCGCGGAATCGGATTCGCGGCGCACCAGCGTGAAGGGCAGCAGCTTCTGCTCGGGGCTCGCGCGCTCCCCGGCACGCCGCGCCTTGACGATCCGGACCGCGGCGGAGACCGCCCAGGCGGTCATCTCGCGGATGGGCTGGCGGATGGTGGTCAGCTCGGGCCAGATCGTGCTCGCCATCGCGGTGTCGTCGAACCCGCACACGGTGATGTCGTTGGGCACGTCGAGGTGGCGGCGATGGGCGACGGCGACGGTGGCCGCGGCCATGTCGTCGTTGGAGGCGAAGATGGCGGTGGGGCGCGGCTCGACCGCGATCAGATTCTCGGCCCCCTGCATGCCCGAGCGATAGGTGAAGCGCCCTTGTACGATCAGCTCGTCGCGCACCGGAATGCCGGCCTCCTCGAGCGCGGCCTTGTAGCCGCCGAGCCGCCGCCCGCTCGCGACCTGCTCGGGATTGCCGATGATGAAGCCGATGCGTTCGTGGCCGAGGCCGATGATGTGCCGGGTCATGTCGAGGGCGGCCTGGAAATCGTCGATCAGCACCGCCGCGTGCGACCCGCTCGCCTTGCCCGGTCCGACCGCGATCGCCACCGCATCGACCTCGCTGACGAGGTCGAGCACGCTCTGGTCGTCGCACAGCGGCGGAGGGAGGATGAAGCCGGTGATGCCGCCTTCGGCAAGGTGCCGCATCAGCGGCTTGGCCTGGGCGAGAGTCTCGCAGTTCTGGACCACCAGATGGATGTCCGCCCGGCTCGCTTCTTCCAGCGCCCCCATCAGGAACTCGCTGAGATAGGACGCGCTGGGGTTGTCGAACATGAGCGCGATGCGCAGCTGCTCGCCCCCCGCCAGGCTGCGCGCCGCGCGGTTGGGGGCGTAGTTCAGCTTGGCGATGGCATCGAGCACCTGCGCGCGCGTCTCCTCGCGGACATTGCCCTCGCCGTTGATGACGCGGCTCACGGTCATCGGCGAGCAGCGCGCCTCGCGCGCGACGTCGGCGATGGTGGGCGCGCCGCCGCTCCGCCGCGAGGTGCGGTTGCGGCGGGCGGACGGGGAGGTAGCGATATCAGCCATGGCTCGCGCCATACGCGTGGCGACATGGAGGCCGCAAGCGCGCACTCACTGGCCCGGCGCCTCCGGGAACGACTGCGCCCGATACCAGGCGAGCGGACGATCGGGGGGCCGGACGCCGAAAGGCAGCGGCAGGCCATTCAGCGACTGCCAATAGGCAAGCGAGGCGTCGCGCCACCAGCGCGCCTCTTTCTCCTGCGTGGCGAGCGCGGCGGCGACATCGGCATGGCGTGCGGGATCGACGTAATCGCCCAGCTCGGCCCACCGGGCCGCCATCGCATCGACACTTGCCACGCCGCGGTCGTAGTGCGTGACCAGCTCGTGCCACAGCGTTCTGCCCGACTGCATCCGGTGCTGCCACGGCAGGTGATGGAACCAGAGCAGGTAGGCTTCGTCCATGCGGCCCGGATCGGCCCATTGCCGTGCGATCGAAGGCGCGTATTGCGCCAGTGCGTCGCTGCCCCTGGCGGTGCGGTCGTAGCCGATCCCGGCGCGGTCGGCCTTGTGGTAGTAGCACGGGTTCCACTCGGGGCGCGCGAGGTCGCAGACCCAGGGCGCGGGTCCGTAGTGGTGGCCGGTCCCCATCAGATGGGCAAGGCCGAGCGGGCCGGTGTAATCGACCACCGCCTCGCGGCTCGCGAGCATCGCGGGGACGATCGTGGCGAGGAACGCCGGATCGCGGCTGAAGGTCTGCGCCGCCCATTCGCGGGCGATCTGTTCAGCGCTCAGGGCCGGGTTCCACGCCAGCCGCCCGAAGGCGTACCAGTTCCCCTGGTCGAAGTGGCCGCCGGTCCAGTTGCGATCGCTGCCGGTGTTGGCGACGCCGGCCATCCCGGCGGGCGCGATGATTCGCGCCACGGTGCCGCCCTTCCCGGTATCGGCGCCAAGCACCTCGCTCCACATCGGCGCCAGATAGACGATGCCGCTCGCCTGCCCGAGATATTCGCGCGTCGGCTGGACCTCGAGCATCAGCCGGGTCCTTGGCATCGCGCCGAACAGCGGATGGAACGGCTCGCGCGGCTGGAAGTCGAGCGGGCCGTTCTTGACCTGGAGAATGACATTGGCGGCGAACTTGCCGTCGAGCAGGGCGAATTCCCGATAGGCCTGCTTGACCCGGTCGGTCTCGTCCTCGGCCTTGTAGACGAAGGCGCGCCAGATCGCCGTGCCGCGGTCGCCCAGCGCCGCGGCGAGCATGTTCGCGCCGTCGGCGTGGGTTCGGCCATAGTCGTGCGGACCGGGTTGGCCTTCGGAATTCGCCTTGACCAGGAAACCGCCGAAATCGGGAATCGCGGCGTAAATCTCGTCGGCCTTGGCCTTCCACCAGACGCGCACCGCCGGATCGAGCGGATCGGCGCTCCCGAGCCCGCCCACCTCGCGCGGGGCGCTGAAGCGGGCCGAGATGTAGAGGCGGATACCGAAAGGCCGCCAGGCATCGGCGAGGCGCTTCAGCTTGGGCAGGTAGCGCGGCGTCAGAAACAGCGGGCTGGCGTTGACGTTGTTGACCACCACCCCGTTGATGCCGAGCGAGGCGTTGGCGCGGGCATAGTCGATCATCCGCGAATCGAGCCGCTCGGGCAGCCGCCACCAGTCGAAGATCGAGCGCCCGGCGTAGCCGCGCTCGACATGGCCGTCGGGATTGTCCCAGTGATCGAGCATCCGCAGCGGCATGGCGGGGGCCGCGTCGAGTGCGATCGTGGCCGGATCGCGCCCGAGCGAAAGTTCGCGCAGCAAGGCGAATGCGCCGTAAAGGCAGCTTGTGCGATCCGGGCCGGCAATACGGATGGACCTGGGGGTGGATCGGATGGCGTAACTCCCGTCGCCCGGCCCCCTTCGGCAATCCAGCGCGATGTGGCTGCGATTTCCCGCAGGCGGCTCGCCGGCCCTGCCGAGCAAGAACGCGATGCCACGATCCAGCTCGCGCGCCGCCGCTTGGAGTGTCGGGTCGCTCGCGTCGCCGATATCGACCACCGGGTTGAATCGTTCGAGCCGAGCCAGCTCCATGCCCGCCAGCGGTGCATAGCGGAGCCATAATGCATGGCCGTCCTCGGCCTCTGCCGCGGCGACAGGGGCGAGCGCCGCCAACAACGCCGCAAACGCAACCGCAAGTCGGTTGACAAGCCCTCTCGCTCTCATCATGGTAGCGCTACCACAAGACGCAACGCAGTCAAGCGCCGCGCGCGCCGGGAGAGACGATCATGCACCTTTCGATGCGCTCCGCGCTGGCCGCCGGGGCCTGGGTCTGCGCTGCGGCGGCAGTCGCGCTCGCGGCTTCGCTCCCCAGCCCTGCCTCGGCGCAGACCCCAAGCGTCGCGAAGCCCAATCTCGACGCGCCCTATTGGAACGCCGCGCTGCCGGTGGAGCAACGCGTCGCCGACCTGCTCCAGCGCATGACGCTGGAGGAGAAGGTCGCGCAGATGACCAGCACCTGGCTCAAGAAAAGCGAAATCCAGGGCGCCGAGGACAGCTTCGATCCCGCGAAGGCGGCGGCGAAATATCCCCACGGCATCGGCTTCTACACCCGCCCGAGCGACCGCAAGGGCGCCGGTTCGCCGCGCGAAACCTCGCCGCGCGGCATCGAGCAGAGCGTGGACTATGTGAACGCGCTCCAGACCTGGGCTCGGCGCAGCACCCGGCTCGGCATCCCGGTGCTGACGCATGAGGAAGCGCTGCACGGTCTCGCCGCGCGCGATGCCACCAGCTTTCCGATCCCGATCGGACTCGCCTCGACCTGGAACCCGGACCTCGTGCGCGATGCCAATGCGCTGATCGCGCGCGAGGTCCGGGCGCGCGGCGTCCACCAGGTTCTCTCCCCTGTCGTGGACGTCGCACGCGACCCCCGCTGGGGCCGGATCGAGGAGACCTTCGGCGAAGACCCGTTCCTTGTCGGCGAGTTGGGCGTCGCCGCGGTCGAGGGGCTGCAGGGCGTGGGCAAGGACCCCAAGCTCAAGCCCGGCAAGGTGCTCGCCACCTTGAAGCACATGACCGGTCACGGCCAGCCGGAGAGCGGCACCAATATCGGCCCGGCCTCGCTGGGCGAGCGCACGCTGCGCGAGATTTTCTTCCCCCCGTTCAAGCAGGTGGTGGACCGTACCGCCATCGATGCGGTGATGGCGAGCTACAACGAAATCGACGGCATCCCCAGCCACTCCAATGTCTGGCTGCTCGATACCGTGCTGCGCAAGGAATGGGGGTACCAGGGCACGGTCGTCAGCGACTATTTCGCCATCGAGGAGATGGTGAGCCGCCACAAGCTCGCCGCAGACATACCAGAAGCCGCCCGCCTGGCGCTCGCCGCCGGGGTGGACATCGACTTCCCCGACGGGGTCGCCTATTCGACGCTCCTCGAACAGGTCCGCGACGGCCGCGTTTCGCAGGCCGCGATCGATCGGCCGGTGCGCCGCATCTTGACGATGAAGTTCAACGCCGGGCTGTTCGAGCAGCCCTTCGCCACCGACCGCCGCGCCGCGCTCGCATCGAACACCGCCGAAGGCGTGGCGCTGGCGCGCGAGGCGGCCGAGCAATCGCTTGTGCTGCTCAAGAACGACGGCACGCTGCCGCTGGCGATGCCGGATGGAAGCGGCCGCAAGCCGACGATCGCGGTGATCGGTCCCAATGCCGACGTCGCGCGGCTCGGCGGCTATTACGGCATCCCCCGCAAGACCGTGAGCCCGCTTGCGGGTATCCGCGCGCTGGTGGGCGACCGCGCCAATATCGTCTCCGCGCCGGGCGTCGGCATCACGAGGAACGACGACTGGTGGGCCGACAAGGTCGAACTCGCCGATCCGGCCGAGAACCGCCGCCTGATCGCCCAGGCGGTCGAGGCGGCGCGGGGCGCGAACACCATCCTGCTGTTTATCGGCGATACCGAGCAGACCAGCCGCGAGGGCTGGGGCGACGATCACCTGGGCGATCGATCCGACCTCGACCTCGTGGGCGAGCAGAACGAATTGTTCGCGGCATTGAAGACCCTCGGCAAGCCGATCGTGGCGGTGCTCATCAACGGCCGCCCGCCGAGCTACCCCGCGGTCGCCGAGGGCGCCAATGCGATCCTCGAGACCTGGTACGCCGGCGAGCAGCAGGGCCCGGCGATCGCCGACGCGCTGTTCGGGCGCGTCAACCCCGGCGGCAAGCTGCCGGTGACGGTGGCGCGCGACGTCGGCCAGGTGCCGGTGTTCTACAACGCCAAGCCGAGCGCGCGGCGCGGCTATCTGTTCAGCGAGGTGACGCCCCTCTACCCCTTCGGCTACGGCCTCAGCTACACCAGCTTTGCCTTCGGCGCCCCCACGCTTTCCACCGCCGCCATCCGGCCGGGCGAAGGCGTGACGGTGCGCGTGCCCGTGACCAACACCGGCGGCCGCGCAGGCGACGAGGTGGTGCAAATCTATCTGCGCGACGATGTCAGCTCGGTCACCCGACCGGTCAAGGAGCTGGTCGGCTTCCAGCGCGTGACGCTGCGGCCGGGCGAGACGCGGCAGGTCGAGATCTCGGTGCGGCCCGACGCCTTCGGCCTGTGGAACCGGGACATGAAATTCGTGACCGAGCCGGGGACGTTCACACTGATGGCGGGCCCGAACTCGCGCGACCTCGAAGAGGTCAAGCTGACGGTGGGGCGGTGAGAAACACTGGCACCCATATCGAAGCCCTCTCCCCTTGCGGGAGAGGGGGGAGCCCCGTCAGGGGCGGAGGGAAAGGGGTCGGCGGCGACAGCCGCCGCCGCGCGGCGGTCCCCTCTCCCATCCCTCTCCCGCAAGGGGAGAAGGTCATTGCCCGCCGTTCCATGCTCAAGCTTCTCGCCGCCGGAAGCGCGACCGCTCTGGCAATCCATCAAGCCCCCGCGGCTTTCGCGGCCGCGGGACCGCTCTACAAGGACGCGCGGGCGCCCATCCCCGCGCGCGTCGCCGATCTCATGCGGCGCATGACGCTGGCGGAGAAGATCGCGCAGATGCGCGGCACCTGGGCGGGCAAGGCGGGCATGCTCACCGGCCTCGAGTTCGACGCAGCCAAAGCCAAGGTCGGCTTCCCCGACGGCATCGGCGCGCTCGGCCGTCCTTCCGACAAGCGCGGGACGCCCGGGATCGGCCAGGCCGGCGGTGGCGGGCGCGAGAAATGGCGCACCCCGGCGCAGACGGTCGAATTCATCGACGCGCTCCAGCGCTGGGCGATGGAGGATACCCGGCTCGGCATCCCGGTGCTGGTCCACGAGGAATCGCTCCACGGCTACATGGCCACCGACGCGACCTCCTATCCGCAGGCGCTGGCGATGGCGGGCACATTCGACCTCGACCTGATGCGCCGCGTCCACACCCAAATCGCCGGCGAGATGCGCGCGCGCGGGGTGTTCTATACCCTCAGCCCGGTGGTCGACATCGTCCGCGACCCGCGCTGGGGACGGATCGAGGAGACCTTCGGCGAGGATCCCTATCTGGTCGCCGAGATGGGCGTCGCCACCGTCGAGGGGCTGCAGGGGCCCGGCAAGTTCGACAAGCTCGCCATGGACCGCGTCTTCGCCACATTGAAGCACATGACCGGGCACGGCCAGCCGCAGAGCGGGACCAACGCCGGCCCGGCGGAGAACGGCCGCCGCGACTTGCGCGAGACCTTCTTCAAGCCGTTCCGCGAGATCGTCCGCCGCACCTCGATCGGCGCGGTGATGCCCAGCTACAACGAGATCGACGGGGTGCCGAGCCACGCCAACAGCTGGCTGCTGCGCGAGGTGCTGCGCGGCGAGTGGGGCTTCGACGGCATCGTTTCGAGCGACTACGCCGGCATTGAGGAACTCGTCACCATTCACCGCGTCGCCGCCGACAACGCCGAGGCGGCGCGGATGGCGCTGGCGGCCGGGGTGGACAGCGAGCTTCCCGAGGGCAAGGCCTATCTGACGCTCGCCGACCAGATCGCGGTCGGCACGGTCGATCCGGCGCTCATCGACCGCGCCGCGACACGCATGATCGCCTTCAAGATGCGCGCGGGTCTGTTCGACGATCCCTATGGCAGCGCCGCGAAGACCGAGGCGCTGACCGGCAATGCGGCGGGCCGTGCGCTGGCGCTCGAGGCGGCGCGCAAAAGCCTGTGCCTGCTGACCAACCGCGACAACACCTTGCCGCTCGATCCGGCGAAGATGGGCCGCGTCGCGGTGATCGGCCCCAACGCCAATATCGTCCGCTTCGGCGGCTATTCGAGCGTGCCCAGGCAGGCCGTGACGCTGGTCGATGGGCTGCGCGCCGCCGCGCCGAACGCCGACATCGTCACCGCGCAGGGCGTTTTCATCACCACCAGCGACGACCGCTCGGCCGATTCCGTGGTGCTCGCCGATCCGGAGCGCAACCGGCAGCTCGTCGCGCAGGCGGTCTCGGTCGCGCGGCTCGCCGACACCATCGTGCTCGCGATCGGCGACACCGAGCAGACCAGCCGCGAGGGCTTCGCGGTCAATCATCTCGGCGACCGGGCGGACCTCGACATCGTGGGCGAGCAGAACGTGCTGGTCGACGCCCTCGCCACGCTCGGCAAGCCGCTGATCGTGTGCGCCGTCAACGGCCGTCCGCCGAGCTGGCCCAATGTGGTCGAAAGGGCCGATGCCGTGCTCGAATGCTGGTATTCGGGTCAGGAAGGCGGCACCGCCATCGCCGAGGCGCTGCTCGGCAAGATCAATCCGGGCGCCAAGCTGCCGGTGACGGTGGTGCGCGACGTGGGCCAGGTGCCCTATTACTACAACCACAAACCGAGCGCGCGGCGCGGCTATCTGTTCGCCGACAAGGCGCCGCTGTTTCCGTTCGGGCACGGACTCAGCTACACCGGCTTCGCGATCTCCGAGCCGCGGCCGAGCAAGACGCGCTACGGTCTCGAGGAGCCGATCGTCGTCGAGGCCGATGTCGCCAACACCGGCGGCCGCGCGGGAGACGAGGTGGTCCAGCTGTACATCGCCCGCACCGGCCTCTCGGTCACGCAACCGGTCCTCGAGCTCAAGGGCTTCGAGCGCGTCACGCTGGCACCGGGCGCGCGTCGGACCGTGCGCTTCACGATCCCGCCGCGCGAGCTCACGATCTGGAGTCGCGAGATGCGCGAGGTCAACGAGCCCGGCCCGGTGACGATATCGGTCGGGAACAGCAGCGCCAGCCTCAAGCAAGCCAAGGTGGAGATCGTCTGATGCCATGGACACGCCGCAACGCACTTGCCGGGCTGGCGGCGCTGCCGCTGGTGGGTTGCGGCGGTGGTGGATCGTCGGGAGCACCACCGGTCGTCTCGACGCCCGCGCCCGCGCCCGGCCCCGCTCCGGTGAGCGAGAGCCTCGACAGCCTCGCCCGGCGCGGCGGCCGCCGCTTCGGCAGCGCGATCGCGGCCGGCAATCCGGCCGGCGCGACCGTCCACAACCCCGCCTATGCCGCTGTCGTGAAGGCCGAATGCGGCATCGTCGTCGCCGAGAACGAGATGAAGTGGCAGGCGCTTCGGCCCGGCCCCGACACCTTCGACTTCGCCCGCGCCGACCGGATCGTCGCCTGGGCGCAAGGCCAAGGGCTGGCGGTGCGCGGGCACACGCTGCTGTGGCACCGGCCGCAGTGGTTCCCCGCCTGGCTCAACAGTTATGACTTCGGGGCTACGCCCGCGCGCGAGGCCGAGCGCCTGCTGACCACCCATATCCGCACCGTCGCGGGCCGTTATTCGGGCACGATCCGGAGCTGGGACGTGGTCAACGAGGCGATCGATCACGACACCAACGGCCTGATGCAGACCAGCCTCAGCCGCGCCATCGGCGCCGCCGAGGACACCATCGACCTCGCCTTCCGCACCGCGCGCGACGCGCTGCCGGGCGCGCAGTTGGTCTATAACGACTACATGAGCTGGGAGCCGCAGCACCGCGCGCATGTCGCCGACGTGCTGCGCCTGCTCGAGGCGCTGAGGAAGCGCGGCACCCCGGTCGACGCGCTCGGCATCCAGTCGCATATCGAGATCTTCGCGATCGATCCCGCGACCGGACTCGGCCCCTACGCCGAGCGCGAATGGCGCGGCTTCCTCGACGAAGTGACCGGCATGGGCTACCGGCTGCTGATCACCGAGTTCGACGTCAAGGACAAGGCGCTGGCCGCCGACATCGCCACGCGCGACGCCAAGGTCGCGGACTACGCGCGGCGCTATTTCGACCTGATGCTCGACTATGGCGCGCATCTCGACGACATCCTCGCCTGGGGCATGGTCGACCGGTTCAACTGGCTGAACGGCTTCGCCCCGGCCCGGCGCGACGACGGGCTGGAAGTGCGCGGAACGCTCTACGACGACGACTACCGCCCCAAGCCGCTGCGCACGGCTATCGCGGCTGCGCTCGCCGCCGGCTGACGGCCCACGACTGACCGCCAGCGATCCTCCCCATTTCGCGCAGCTAAATGGGGAGCAACCGTCTTAAGCGACCCGCCATGGTTGGTTGTCGCGCACGATGGCGTTGAGGATGGTGATGAGCTTTCGGATGAGGGCTACGAGGACGACTTTGGGCTTTTTGCCGGCCT
>JAIETR010000077.1 GCA_019745075.1 Qipengyuania sp. | reverse complement strand
CGTCACGACAGACCGACCGACTTCATCTCAGGCTAATGCGTAGATGACCCTCGCAAAGGAAAGATATCGAGCGGATCGCAAAGCTGATGTTCAGACAACCGGGTGTTAAATCAGTAGAGACACGCAATTCATCACTATGACTCGCGATAATCCCGCCTCGACTATAGCTTTATATCAGACTGCTTTCCCAATGCCCTGTCGCTATAGTTTCGATAGCTTTGAATCGGTGTTGCGTGAGCGTTATGGCTCGTGGGACAGAGAAGCTTCGCGAGGTGAGGTCGCCAGCATGCGACTGCGGCGTGCCCAGGAGGTCGTCATTCCCATCCAAGACGAGATTATCGCAGCGCTCGGCGTTTCGGCGTCGTTCGATGCCCGACGCGAGGCGGCAGAACGCGCCGCCTTCCTCCGCGACTATCTTAGGTCGTCGGGGCAGCGAGCGTATGTGCTTGGAATCAGCGGCGGCGTCGATTCCCTGACGGCGGGCCTAATCGCGCAATCGGCCGTGAAGGATCTGCGTCAGATCGGGTACGAATGCGAGTTTGTAGCGGTGCGGCTGCCCTATGGCGAACAGATGGACGAGCGCGATGCTCAGCTTGCCTTGTCAGCCATCAGGCCCGACCGCGTTGCCGTGATCAATATAAAGCCCGCGACCGACGCGCTGTGGAGCGGGATGACAGGCTCCGATTACGAGTCCGCCGACCCCGGCCTGCGCAGTACGGTGCTCGGGAACATCAAGGCACGCCAACGGATGGTCGCCCAGTTTGCTCTCGCGGGGACCCTGGGCGGCCTTGTGATTGGCACGGACCATGCAGCCGAAGCGGTGATGGGTTTCTTCACAAAGTTCGGCGATGGCGCGGCCGATGTTCTCCCTCTCGCCGGTCTCAATAAGCGGCGCGTTCGCGCGATCGCGTCTCATCTGGGCGCCCCGGCGGAACTGATCAGTAAGGTTCCCACGGCAGATTTGGATGACGCGATGCCGTTACACCCCGACGAAGACGCCTACGGCGTGACCTATGATGAGATAGACGATTACCTCGAAGGAAGGGGTGTGGCCCAGGCGGCGGTCGAGACGATCCAAAGAGCGTATCGAGCCACCGCGCATAAGCGCGCGCTGCCTGTGGCCTCCAACGTGCAGCTTCTGGCGCCGCAAGGGTCGAACGGACGCTAAATTTGCTCCCGCCTAGGACATAGAAACTATGTCACGCCGCTATTGGAAAAGACCGGCGTTGGAATTCATAGTCATCCACGTAAACTCGTGGCCTCGTCGGGTATAGTCTAGACAGGATTCTGGTCTTATCGACTATTCGACGCTCGGGCCGTGGGGCGGTGAAGTATAGCAGTTCCCCTGCGCTCGCGAGTTTTCGCTGCACGTCGGGCACATGCTTCGTGTTCGGAGAGAGGGATGAGCGCGGCCGATCGTCAAGCGCCAGAGCTTCGCATTCATCGGTGGATCGGCGTGGATGGAAGCGACCTTAAGGCGCCGATCAAGCTATCGGATCTTGGCGTAGGGCCGAAGGTCCTTTTCGCGTTTCAGCACTGGTGCAGGGGCTGCCATCTGCATGGGTTTCCTACACTGCAGAAATTGCATGGTGCGCTGGAGTCCAGAGGCGTCGGATTCGCAGTGATCCAGACGGTCTTCGAAGGCGCGCACGAAAATACATTCGACAAGTTGCGCATCAATCAGGTGGAGTACCGTCTCCCCGTCGCTTTCGGGCACGACGAACCGCCGCCTGGTGCTGCGTTTCCAACGTTCATGGAGGATTACCGGACACGGGGAACGCCGTGGTTCACGGTCATCAACGCCGACGGTTGCGTCGTCTTTTCGGATTTCCACCTGGACGCGGATCGTTTGGTGGCAAATTTGGAGAGCTCGTGAAACATGCCACGGTGGCTCATTCTAGCCTGCACCCACTTCGTCGTTGGCATCACAGGCTTTGCTGCCGGCATCTACACGCTGCCTATCCTCACCGCGCCGGCGTCGCCCACTGAAGCTGCGTTGAGGAGTTCGACGCCTGAGGCGCTCTATTCGGGAAAGCTTTCTCGTGATCTAGCCGGCAGCGACCTGCTGCACTGGGGTGAAGGCGAAGTGCAGATCCTGCCTCACCGGATCGCGCACATTGGCCGTCTCTCTCCCGGGCCGGACTACAAGCTTTATCTCGCCCCGCACTTCGTAGAGACCGAGGAAGCGTTCCTCGCGATCAAGGCCGCGTCCGTTCGGGTCGGCGATGTGAGGGCCTTCAACGGCTTCATTATGGAGGTGCCCGCCGACATCGACGTTCGCGACTACAGTGCCGTTGTCATCTGGTGCGAAGCCTTCGATCAGTTCATCAGTTCTGCGGCGTATCAGCCGCCGCGCCAGGCTCGGAAATGAGTCAGGCGATGGATAGCGTGAAGGCGGCCTGCGCGCGGGGGCTCGTTCTGGCGCCGGTCGCAGCGCTGTTGTTGAGTGTCGCCACCTTGCTCTTGGGCAATGGTCTATTGGGTACCCTTCTGATCGTGAGGGCTGGTGAGGAAGGCTTTTCCGCTCAAACGATCAGCGCGATGATGTCCCTATACTTTGCGGGCTTCACCATTGGCGCTCTCACGCTGCCCAGGATGATCGTGTCCGTCGGTCATGTGAGGACTTTCGCTGGCTTCGCCGCGATCGCCTCGATGACGGCTCTTCTTCATGTCGCATTCGTGGAGGCGAACGTATGGATGCCGCTTCGCCTTGTGACCGGCTTCGCCTATGCAGGCATGATCCTGGCGACTGAGAGCTGGCTCAACGCTCACGCGATTCAATCCACGCGCGGTCAGCTTTTGTCGATTTTCGGCGTTGTTTCGATGGGTTCATGGGCCCTTGGTCAAGCGCTTCTCAACATCGCTCCACCCGCAGACGTGACGCTGTTCCTGTTCGTCTCGCTGCTGATATCTGCGGCCGTCGTCCCCGTCACGCTACTGCCCAGTCATCCCCCGGCCGAGGTTCAACAGGAGCCCGTCGCCTTTCGCGATCTCGTTGCAATTTCGCCCCTTCCGTCGGTCGGCGTTTTCCTAGCCGGTCTGGCCATCGGCGGCTTCTGGGGACTAGGGCCCAATTTTGCGCAGAGGATTGGCCTCGATGTGGGCGGCATTTCTTCGTTCATGGCTGCGGTCCTTGGTGGAACGCTCGTGCTGCAGTGGCCATTGGGATGGCTATCGGACCGCGTGTCGCGGACACTCGTCATTGCCGGCGCCGCCCTGGCTTCCGCGGCGGCCGCGATCGGCGTAGCGCTGGCTGCGGACGCGCCTCTGCCTGTGCTACTTGCGGCGGGCGCGCTGTTCGGCGGCTTCGGTATTCCCATCTATTCGCTATGCCTTGCCGTTGCGAACGACGACCTTCCTCCGGGTCGGCTGCTGGGCACCGCTCGCGGACTTCTCCTACTCAACGGGATCGGAACCGCCGCCGGGCCGCTCATCGGAGGCCTGGTGATGGACCTCCTCGGTCCTGGCGGCCTGTTCCTCTACGCGGCGGCATTGCTGACTGCCCTGGCGGTCTTGGCCGGTGTGCGTAGGCACTCCGACCGATCCGTCAAGACAAGAGCGACACGCTGCCCGAGCACGGCGATGATAACCGGGTCGCTCGACGCGATGATACGAACCCCGGCGGATCAGCGCCGCTGAGACGACGATGCCCATAACCGAAGGACTGCCAGTCGGCTGTTAGAGGAGCCTGGCTGAGAACAAGGTGGAACGCGTCATGGATGAGGGCGTGAAGGCTTCAGCCCCGAGAGACGCATACGAGGCTAAACGGGGGGCGATCGCCATCCTCCCGTTGGCCTTCGGGGCCAGCGTGTATGGCTTGGCCTTCGGTTTCCTGGCCGTACAGGTAGGTTTCCCATGGTGGGGCGTCGCGATCATGAGCGCCTCTACCCATGCGGGCTCTTCGCAGATCATCGCGGTTGAGCAGTTCGCTTCCACAGGTGTCGTGTTGGGCGCGGTTCTGGCCGGTGCGTCACTGAACCTGCGCTATGTCGGCATCATCGCCTCTTTATCCGAGGTGCTGGCCGGCTTGTCGCTGAGGAAAAAGCTCTTCGCCATCCACATTACTGGCGACGAGAACTGGGCTTTGACGATGTCCGAGCGGGCAAAGTCCCCCGATGTCGGAGCACCATTCCTCATAGGCTCAGGGCTGGTGAATATCTCCATGTGGACAGCCTCCACGACGCTCGGGGCTTTGCTTGGCGCCGCGCTGCCCGATCTCGGACGCTTTGGCCTGAGCTTCGCGTTCACGGCGGCCTTCATTGCAATGGCGCGAGGTCTGTGGCGGGGACGTTCCCAAGCCCTGCCATGGACCATGGCCGCGGCAGCGACCATGGCCGTCATCTCGCTCGGCATGCCCAAAGCTTACGGGATCATCGTCGGCGCATTCTTCGGCTTGGTGGTGATCTCCTTGAAGCGCAGGATCGAGGCGGCAGCCTGATGAGCGCTTCGCACTGGGCTGTCGTCGGTTTGCTCGTCGTGGCTGCGTTTGCGATCCGGGTCGCCGGGTTGATTGCCGGTGAGCGAATTAGGGTTTCCAGGCAGGCTTGGGTTCTGGACGAGTTGCCTGGGCTGATCGTGGTCAGCTTGGTCGCTTCGTCGTTGATCGGTCAGCCACCTCCAACCTGGATCGCGGCCGGTGTCGCGCTGGGTGCAGCGATCGCCACGAACCAGGTCATCGTGGCGATGGTATTGGGAATGCTCGCCTACGCAGGTCTGGGGTGGCTTGGCTCGTAAGTGCCGATCATCTGCGAGAAGGAGCTATGGGGAGGCCAGCAGTCGTCCAGTCAGGCTGCGAACGTCGATGGCCCGCACTCACGATCCGAGGACCGCGGGTCCTTGCCTACGCAACAGCCTCCACGGTCAAATCGCGGCCATTGAACTGCACCGTTTCCCCGGCTCGCGCGCCTTCGATCGCCTCGTAGATCGGGGCCATCGTCGAGATGCCCATCAGTTCCTGCCCATGACAAATGAACCTGCCAGTCGAGACCGAAATGACGAAGTGCTTGCCGGACAGCTTGACGACGGCGCCTTCCGAGACTTCTGACTTCGGTCCAAAATCGATCGTCCGAAGCTTGTCGAGCTTATCAACATAGTCATCGAGAGTGTCATCGAGCGCCTCAGCGAAATCGCTCGCCACCTCGGCTTGCGCCTGCTCGTCGTTCTCGATCGGCTCGCTGCGATCGAGGCGCGCGGTGGAAACGTAATCCAGATACTTCTCGCGAGCGCTTTTCAGTGCCGCTGTCTCAAGAGACAGCATGGTCTCGCGAATGTGGTCCTTATTCCAGTCCATCTCTGCCTCGTTATCGCTGACCTGAAAGGGAAATCCCATCCTTCGTTCGGGTCCAATTTGTTCCCGCACGCTGCGCCGACCTCATTCGTCGGGAATCACGTCTTCGCCCTGGTAGGGAATCCTTATCAGCCGGGGATCCCGAATAATGCTCGTCACGAGCCAGACGTATGATTGTTCTGCTGTATCGAAGCCAAGGATGCTGAAGGCTCCCCCGAACGGGCATGCCGGGAAGTCTGGGAAGCCTTCCCGCAGAACGTAACGCTCAGGGTCGCGATCAAACTCGCTTTTATAGACCTTGCGCAGCCCATGCTTGCTCGGCACGTCCGCGTCACCGGCCGGAGATGTTTCACGATGCTCAAGAAGCCGTTCGGACAGGTCGCGGTGGCATATCTCGTCGAACACATCGAAGGCATCGATCAGCAGACCTTTGTGCTCGGTCGCCGGGTCGGTGATGGCGTAGATGTTCGATGCGTCTTCGGCTCCATCGCCGCTTTCGAGGCGTACCGCGGCATCGACACGGATGCTGCATGCGTCGAGGGTCGATCCGAGCTCGAGATCGACGAGAGCGCCGTCCTTCACACGGTACTCTCGGTCATAGCCCTTAGCCACGAAAGACTGCACGGCGTCCAGAACGTCTGTCACTTGAGTTGTCATCAACGCACCTCGAGTTCGGATTGTAAGGGTTGCGCGCCGACCGAAGGCGCGCATTGGCGCGGTGACCGACCAGCACGGAAGGTGCGGAGCGCCATCACAGCCACTTGGCTCGCTTGAAGCGGACGAACAGGAAAAGACAGAACGTCAGCATCAGGCCGAGCACGACGAAGTAGCCGTACGCTGTGTCCAGCTCCGGCATGTTCCTGAAGTTCATTCCATATATCCCCGCGATAGCCGTAGGGACCGCGAGTATCGCCGCCCATGCAGCGAGTTGGCGTGTGATGACGCCTGTCCTTTGCGCCTCGAGAAGGCTGCTGAATTCGAAGACCGTGGACAGCACCTGGAGGAGGCCATCGACCATGGACTGGACGCGGTCGACGTGGTCGGCAACGTCGTTGAAATACGGCCGCACCTCAGCGCTGATACACGGGAAATGTCCGCGAACAAGCTTGCGCACCAGTTCCGCCATAGCGCCAAGGGTTCGCTGGAAACGGGTCAATTCGCACCGCAAGCCGAAGATGCGCGCGACCTCCTCCCGCCCCAGGAAGTCGTCGAGCGATCGCCTCTCCATCGCGAGGACGTCGTCTTCGATCATTTCGAAGATCGGCAGATACTGATCGACGATGCGGTGAAGGATGGCGTGCAGGACGTAATCGACACCCTTACCAAACTGAGCAGGCGAACCCTCAAGCTGCTCGCGAAGATTGCCGAGCGCTCCGGCGTTGCCGTGACGCACGGTGATCAGATGGTTGTGACCAGTGAAGATCGCCGTCTTGCCGTAGCGTATGCGGTCCCCGACCAGCTCGGCCGTCTGAGCGACGACGTAGAGCTCGCCGTTATAAACTTCGAGCTTCGGCGGGCACATCGGGTGCATCGCGTTATCGATCGCCAATGGATGCAGATTGTAGGTCGCCTGAAGCGCCCTGAGTTCGCTGACCGAAGGCTCGCTGAGCCCGATCCAGCAGAAGCCAGATCGGTTCTTGTCGAGTTCGATCCGCTCGTCGATAGCGACCTCGCGGATGCGGCGACCCTCGTTGTAATAATAAGCGGCGATGACGCTCATGCGGGCCTCGCCGGGATGACCAGGCCCCGCTGCACGGCTGGTCGAGCGAGGCCGCGATCCAACCAACCCCGGACGTTCCGATGATCGGCGATGCGCAACAGGTCGCCGGCGTCATAGGTGCCGACCAGGGCATTGACCCAGCCGAGCGTCGCGATGTCGGCGATGGAATAGTCGTCGACGATCCACTCGCGCCCATCAAGCTGGCGATCCAAGATTCCCAGCAGGCGCTTCGACTCGTCGGCGAACCGTTGCTGAGGCCGCTTGTCTTCGTAGTCCTTTCCGCCCCAGCGCAGGAAGAAGCCCAGCTGACCGAACATCGGGCCGATCGCAGACATCTGGAAGAATACCCAGCTCAGCACCTCATAGCGCCTGGCTTGTCCCGGTGGGATCAGCCGGCCCGTCTTCTCGGCAAGGTAAACGAGGATCGCACCGGACTCCCAAACCCCGAGCGGCTCACCATCGGGGCCTGACGGATCGATGATCGCAGGGATCCGCCCGTTTGGGTTCAGCGACACGAATGCGGGGTCTTTGGTCTCGTTTTTGCTGATGTCGATAAAGTGCGGCTCGTATGGCAGCCCGGTCTCCTCAAGCATGATGGACACCTTGACGCCGTTGGGCGTGGGCGCCGCATAGAGTTGCAGGAGATCAGGATTGGAGGCAGGCCAGCGCTCGGTGATCGGATATGACGAAAGGTCTGGCATGCTGGGGCAATCCTACCAAATCGATGGCCGGCAAGCGGCATGACCGCTTGAGGGGCCGTTCGAGGACCGCATCGTTCGCCGATGCGGTCCCATTGCTTGCGATGCAGAGCGCTATGTCGCGATAGGCGCTGCAGCTATTCAGCTGCCGCTCCGGTGGTAGGCTGGGTAGCACCAGCGTCGTCACGCTTGGGGAGCACCCAATTCGCGCGCGGGAAATGGCACGTGTAACCGCCCGGGCGCTTCTCGAGATAGTCTTGGTGCTCCGGCTCCGCTTCCCAGAAATCGCCGACGGGCTCGACTTCGGTGACGACTTTTCCGTCCCACAGTCCGGAGGCGTCGACGTCGGCGATCGTCTCCTCGGCGACCCGTTTCTGCTCCTCGTCGACATAGTAGATGCCTGATCGATAGGAGAGGCCGCGATCGTTGCCTTGCCGATCTTTCGTCGTCGGGTCGTGGATCTGGAAGAAGTATTCGAGGATGTTGCGGTAGCTTGTCGCTGCCGGGTCGAAAATGATCTCGATCCCTTCAGCGTGAGTGCCGTGATTGCGATAGGTGGCGTTCGGGACGTCGCCACCGGTGTATCCGACGCGGGTCGACACGATGCCGGGCTGCTTGCGGATCAGATCCTGCATGCCCCAAAAACATCCGCCTGCGAGAACAGCGCGCTGATGCATGTTACGCCTCCTCCACCTGATCGAGATATTCGCCGTAGCCCTCGGCTTCCATCTCATCGCGCGGGATGAAGCGAAGGGCGGCCGAGTTGATGCAATACCGCAGTCCGCCACGGTCGGCCGGACCGTCGGGGAACACGTGGCCGAGATGGCTGTCGCCATGGACCGATCGAACTTCCGTCCGGACCATGCCGTGAGAACTGTCCCGCACCTCGTTCACGTGCGCGGGGACGATAGGCTTGGTGAAGCTGGGCCAGCCGGATTTCGACTCGAACTTGTCCGTCGATGCGAAAAGCGGCTCTCCGGACACGACATCGACGTAGATGCCCGGTTCCTTGTTGTCGTTGTATTCGCCGGTGAAGGCCCGCTCCGTGCCGTCTTCCTGGGTGATCCGGCGTTGCTCGGGGGTCAGGCGGTCGATCGCTGCCTGAGACTTTTCAAACTTCATGATCGTCTCCAATACTTGGTTACAGGGCCAGGCACATTACGGACATCTTATCTTGCTTGACGGTCGCCTCGACTATCGCAGTGCCAAATATATTTATCCAATACGCTGTGCGTATAGTTTCGATAGCTCCGCTGTGTCAGCGGTGTTCAGTTCCACGCGTATCTGGCCGCCAGCTGCGCGATCTTTCGGATCTCAACCGGCGCCGTGGAGCCGGAGACCGTCGCGATCACGACCTCTCGTTCGAGGACGAACCCGTCGATAGGGCGGGTAACCAGACCTTGGGCTGTAGCCGACCGCTCCGGAAGGATGCATATGGCCTCGCCTTCGGCGACGACCCGTTGCACCCAATCGTCACGATCGGACCGGAAGCGCGGTCGCATCAGCACCTCCCGTCGTGCGAAATGGTCTAGGATCTGCTCGCGAAACTCACACTTCAGACGATCGACGAACGGGAACTCCAACAGGTCCTCGCCGCGCACGATATCGCTCGCCGCGAGCGGGTGCTTTGCGGAACAGCCGAGCACGAAGCGCTCGCGGAACAGAGGTCGCACATCAAGCTTGCGGTCCGGCCGCGTCTCGCGTGGCAGGATGCATGCGTGATACTTGCCCGACAGCACCTCCGATGTGTCTTCACTCGCCCCAAGCGAATGCATCTTGATCTCGATCGATGGCACCTCGGCCAACGCGCTCTCGAAAAAAGTCGTGAAAAGCTTCGGCCCGACGGTCGGAGCGACGGCTACGTCCAAGACCCGGTGCCTTCCCATGGCCCAGTTCTCAGAATGATGCCGAACACTTTTCATCGCGACTAACATGCGCCGAAACTCAGCCTCCACGTCCTGGCCAAGGCCGGTGAGACGGCTGTTCTTCCCATCGCGATAAATGAGCGGACCGCCGAGTTCTTCCTCCAAGCGGCGGATCGCGCGTGTCAGACTTGGCTGGGACACACCGCTCAACCGCGCCGCTGCTGTAAAATTCAGCGTCTCGGCCAAGTTGATGAAATAGCTGACCTGATTGAGTTCCATAGCCCTTCGGCCTGCACGCCCTGACTGATGCCGCTTCCAGACCGGTCTTATCGACCTCGTCCAGAAGTATGCGCGACGCATATAATCACGCTTTAGGGGCTTGTCTATATGCGCCACGCATATAAAAAGAATGTCTTGGACGGCTAGTCCGGGCCTGATGGCGCTTCCGCCAGGGCCCAAGGGTTCCGGTGCACCCACTAAGTCGCCGTGGGAGGCTCGACGCTTATGACAGGAACACCGTTCACGTTTCCCGGTGGTGGAGGCTCTGATCTAACCGGGTATTTGGAGGCGCCCGAAGGTACGCCTCGCGGCTGGGCTATTTTCGCCCATTGCTTCACTTGCGGGAAAGACAGCCGCGCCGCCGTGTACATCGCACGCGCCCTCTCGCGGGCTGGCATCGGCGTCTTGCGGTTCGACTTCGCCGGCACAGGGATCGAGAGTTCTGCGGATGAGGCGATAAGCTTCGCTTCCGACGTCGATGATCTTAAGGCCGCCGCGGAGGCCATGGCTGTCGCCGGTAAGGCGCCCTCCCTCCTTGTCGGACACAGCCTGGGTGGCACGGCTGCGATCGTAGCCGCCGCCGACTTGCCGGATATCGCGGCGGTAGTGACGATCGGCGCCCCGGCTGACCTTCAGCATATATTGCGCGTCTTTCAACCTGCCGACCTAGACGCGATAGCGAGCGAGGGCGAGGCATCTGTGGAGATTGCTGGCAGGCCCTTCCTGATCCGCCGCAGTTTCCTGGAAACGGTCGACGAAGTGGACATCGAGAGGTCTATCGCTGCCCTTCGACGTCCGGTGCTTGTGATGCATTCACCGGTGGATCAAGTCGTGGGTATCGAGCACGCCTCGCGCATCTTCGTCGCGTCGCGCCATCCCAAGAGCTTTGTTTCGCTCGACACGGCCGATCACCTTCTCACCGATGTCGAAGATGCGAATTACGTCTCAGCTATGGTCGCAGCGTGGGCAAGCCGCTTCCTGCCGCCGCTCGCGGCGGACCTTCCACAAGTCGAGTTAGCGAATGGAGTCGTGGCGTCGGAAACGTTGGCGGGGAAGTTCCAACTCACGGTCCGTAGTGGCGGGCACACGCTGTTCGCCGATGAACCAGAATCGGTCGGAGGTCTCGGCAGCGGGCTGTCTCCTTACGAACTGGTGTCGGCCGGACTGGCCGCCTGCACGGTGATGACAATGCGTCTTTACGCGAACCGCAAAGGCTTTCCGCTGGAGCGAGCGACGACGACCGTGCGACACGAGAAAGTGGCGGACATGGTGCCTCCCGACCGCTTCACGCGCACCGTCTTTCTCGACGGGCCGCTCAACGATGAACAGCGGGCGCGCATACTGGAAATCGCGGATCGGTGTCCGGTCGACCTGACACTCGTCCGAGGCTCGGATGTGCAGACCCAACTTTCGAACAATGCGCAGCCTGCAGGTGCGGCGCCGGCGATCTGATGTGGTGCACATAGCGGAGGTTGATCGGATGCAGAGTCTGCCCACTACTGACCAAACGCCGACACGAACCGAGCGAGCGATACTTGCGGGTGGATGTTTTTGGGGCCTCGAAGATTTACTTCGCCGCGCGAAGGGCGTCGTGACGACGCGTGTGGGCTACATCGGCGGCGAACTGCCGGACCCGACTTACACGAGACACCATGGTCATGCGGAAGCGGTGGAGGTCACGTTTGATCCTTCGATACTGACGTATCGTGCTCTCCTGGAACTCTTCTTCCAAATCCACGATCCGACGACATACGAGCAACAAGGTAGCGACGTCGGACCAAGCTATCGGTCCGCGATTTTCTACACGTCCGAAAAGCAGATGGACGTTGCTCTGGAGACAATCGCCGAGATCGAAGCGTCGGGTCGCTGGCCGGGACCTGTCGTGTCAGAGATCAACCCGGAAGAGCCGTTCTGGGAGGCCGAGCCAGAGCATCAGCAGTACCTCCAGCGTCGACCCGGCGGCTATAGCTGCCACTTCGAGCGACCGGCCTGGCGACTGGACCGAGCGAAACGATGAGCACGCAGGGACGGTCATCAACGATACGCACGCGATGGCGCTCGCCCCGCGTCGCTAGGTCAGCCGGGTTCTTGCGATGATACCCGAATACGCAATCGCCGGCTTGTGGGGGCTTTTGTCAGGAAGCGGACTTCTGGTGGGGGCGGTACTTGCGGACGTGCTGTACGGGCGACTCACTCACCGCATGATCTCAGCGGTGATGGGCTTCGGTGGTGGTGTGTTGATTGCCGTGGTCGCTACCGAACTCATCGGTGATCGCGTGTCGGCTGGCATGGGACCCTTGGCGATCTTTGCGCTGCTCGCAGGGGCCGCAATCTTCAGCGGCACAAACTGGTTTCTCTCTCGGCGGGGCGCGAAGCATCGAAAGCGATGCGGTGAATGCACCGAGCAGGCCACTGAACAGGAGCACCGCGGCAGCGGTGCTGCGATTGCGCTCGGCAGCGTTCTCGACGGCATTCCAGAGGCCCTCGTGATTGGGATGTCCGTGGCTGGCGGAGGCAAGATCAGCCTTGCAGTAGTGGCAGGCTTCTTTTTGGCTAATGTGCCACAGGGTCTATCGAGCACTTCCGGAATGAAGGTCGCGGGCCGATCGCGAAGCTATATCTACGCGGTCTGGATCGGTATTCCGCTACTTGTTTGCATCGCCGCCGGTACGGGAAACCTTCTGCTCGGCTCGGCGTCCACTCAAGCCCCTGCCATTCTGTCGTTCGCAGCTGGCGCGGTCATAGCGATGCTGGCGGAGGCCATGATCCCCGAGGCTTTCGAGAAGGCGCCGCCGTTCATAGGTCTGATCACGGTCGTGGGGTTCCTGGCGGCGTATCTCATCGCTCAACACTGAAACCTGCGAATTCCGGAGCCCTAAGCCTCGCCGCCGTTCTCGCGATCTACCCCGCGCTCGTGCAATTCGGCATCGATCGGGCAATTCGTGCAGCCCTCGTAACAGCACAAACGGCAGATGCGGTAGGAATGCTCGAGGTTTTCCAAGCGGTCGCGCAGCACGCGTTCAGCAATGCTGTAAAGGGCGTCCAACTCGGTAGGGGTGAGGATCGATAGTCCCTCAGCGATCACCTTGTCGCGCGACGCCAAGACCGCATCGCTCGCGACCTTGCCAGCCTCTGTAAGATGGAGGGACCGCGTGCGCCCGTCAGTCGAATGCTCACGCCGCTCGACCAATCCCTCCGTCGACAAACGGTCCACCAAGCGGACGGTCGCGGCATGGGAAAGTCCCACCCCGACTGACAGCATGCGGATCGATAGCCCTGGCTTATGGGCAATCAACGCAAGCGCCGAGGCGGCGGGTCCAGCTTCTGGCGCTCGCGATGAACTAGCGCGAACGATGTCGTCGCTGATCATGAGTGCGAACGCCCCAAAGATATTTCGATCTCGAGGTCCATCCATTGCCCCATCTATATGTGCGCGAAGCATAGACAGCAAGCCATACCCCTGCGGCGCTGGGGGATTGTGGCAAACCGAAAGGCGCGCCTTTACAGTGGTTTAGGATACGCTGCGGATGGCGCGGAAGATTGAAATACAGGACTTCGATCGTCGGGTCACACAAAATGGCGATACCTGGCGGCTATGGATCGGGGTGGGCTGTCGTGATTTCGGCTGCCTGACGGCCGAATCACATCACGCCTGCGCCAGGTGCCACCCCTCGTCGGCACCTAACGGAGGGATCCGGGGGCTTGCTTTCTGAGATGCACCTCGACCGTCTCACCGCGTCCGACCACCACAGTGTCAATCTCGCTAAGAAACAAGCCGTGCTCCATGACGCCGGGGATAGCATCGATCGCTCCGGCGATCTCGATCGGCCGAAGGGCCTTGCCGAAGGCTGCATCCAAGATGTGATTGCTCTGGTCTGTGATGAATGGTTCTCCGCCGACCGAGCGAAGCGTCACACTGGCTCCGAGCTTGGCAAGATGCGTTCGAACGAACTCGCTCGCGAAGGGCACGACTTCGACCGGCAGAGGAAACTCGCCGAGTCGTCGAACGACTTTGCTAGCGTCTACGATCACGATCATCCGGCTAGAAGCGGCGGCCACGACCTTCTCTCGGAGCAAGGCGCCGCCGCCGCCTTTGATCGCCTGAAAGTGGCAGTCGATCTCGTCAGCGCCGTCGATCGTGAGGTCTACCGAACTGAACTGCTCAAAAGGAACGAGCGGCACCGCGAGACGACGAGCGAACATTTCGGTCGCTCGGGAGGTGGCGACAGCGGTGATGCGAAGGCCCTGCCGAATGCGGTCGCTCAGGCTCTTAATGGCATAGGCTGTTGTGCTTCCGGTCCCAAGGCCAACGAACATGCCATCTTCGATCTCGTCGACTGCTCTGGCCGCAGCCAGCCTCTTCTCTGCTTCTTGGGAAAACATCTAACGCCACTTCATCTCGCCGGTATGCGTGCCTTCACCAGGTCGATTGTGAAACTGGGCAGCGCAAATCTGATCCTCGATGCCGACATTGCCTCGTTGACCTACAGCCTGCAGACGGATAGGTCTATGCGTGACGCATACATAATGCGGATGGTCTGATCGGCAAGCTTTCGCTGCCGGAGTGCACCTCCGGGTGCCAGTCGGCACTGAGCGAAGTGCATATGCCGTAACTATCTCGGCGAACCAGGGGACACAGGCATGACGGTCAAGGTCGCAATCAACGGTTTCGGTCGGATCGGACGACTAGCTTTAAGGTCGATCGTCGAACTACGGCGTGAGGACATCGAGGTGGTTGCGATCAACGACCTCGGGCCGGTTGCTACGTTGGCGCACCTCCTGAAATACGATTCAGTTCACGGCCCCTTTCAAGGATCAATAGCCACCGGCGAAGACTGGATCGACGTCGGGTCTGGTAAAATCCAAGTATCTTCAGAGCGCGATCCATCAAAGCTTCCGCATGATGAGCTTGGAGTGGACGTAGCGCTCGAATGCACAGGTCTGTTTACCTCCAGGGAGAAGGCTGAATCGCACATCCGTGCGGGAGCAAAGCGCGTGCTCGTCTCCGCGCCCAGCGAGGGGGCAGA
>JAIETR010000072.1 GCA_019745075.1 Qipengyuania sp. | reverse complement strand
CTAGGAGCACCAGTGTGATGCGTTTCTTCACCTATCTTGCCGCGCTGTCGATGGCCGCGGCGGCTCATCTTGCCCCCGCCATTGCGCAGACGCCTGCCGCGCCGGCGATGCAGGCACCTGTTGTTCCGGCCGCTCCCGTATCGCCAAACCAGGCGACGTTGCAGGACGGCTATGTCGTCGGCGTCAACGATTCGCTCGATGTGGCGATGGTCGGCTCGGACGAGTTTCGCGGCCGCGTTCAGGTCCAGCAGGACGGCACTATCCAGTTGCCCTACGTCGGCTCGCTCAAGGCGCAGGACAAGACCCTGCTTCAGCTGAGCAGGGAAATCGCCGCGGCCCTGAGCAAGGGCGGATATTACGTCGATCCGGCGATTCAGGTCACCGTGGCGCAGATTTCCAGCCGATACGTCACGGTGCTGGGCGAAGTCGCCAGCCCCGGCCTCGTCCCGGTCGACCGCGCCTATCGCGCTTCGGAAATGATCGCGCGCGTCGGCGGCATCAAGCCGAACGGCGCGGAGACGTTCTATCTGCGCCGGGACGGCGGGGTCGAGATCCCGCTGACGCTGGAAGATATTGCACGCGGCGGCGATGCCGCCGATCCGGTCGTCAACCCCGGGGACAAGATATTCGTGCCCGAAGCGCCGACCTTCTATATATACGGGCAGGTGAACGCGCCGGGCACCTATCCCATCCGCAACAAGATGAGCCTGCGCATGGCGCTGGCGCGGGGCGGCGGTCTCACCTCGTTGGGATCGGACAAGCGCATCACCGTGGTCCGCAACGGCGAAGAGCTCAAGAAATTCAGCCTGAGCGATCCGATCGAGAAGGACGATGTCATCGTCGTCGGCGAGCGGTTCTTCTAGGGCTGAGGACGGAGAGGGAACCGATGAACATTTCGCATTTCTTCCGCATCCTGTGGGTGCGCCGGAACCTGATCCTGGTTACCACGCTTTCGGCGATCGCCGCGGCGCTGCTGATCATAAAGCTGGTGCCGGCACGCTATACCGCCACCTCGCGGCTGATGCTGGACATCGTGAAGCCCGACCCTGTGACAGGTCAGGCCCTGTCCTCGCAGTTCGCGCGCGCATTCGTCGCCACCCAGATCGAGCTGATCAAGGACTACCGCGTCGCGGGCCGCGTGGTCGATGGGTTCAATTGGACGTCCTCGCCGGCGCTGGCGGCCTCCTATCGGGCTTCCAACCCGGGCCCGGACATGAGCTTCCGGCGCTGGCTGGCAGAGAGGGTGGTCGACGGGACCGACGCGCAGCTCATCACGGGCAGCAACATCCTCGAGATCAGCTATACCTCCGACCAGCCCGAGACCGCGGCCAAGATCGCCGACGCGCTGCGCGATGCCTATGAGGCCGAAACCCGCTTGCTCAAGCAGCGCGCGGCGGTCCGCAGCGCCGAATGGTTCGAGGGCCAAACGCGCAAGCTGCGCGCGGACCTCGTCCAGGCCGAGGAAGCCAAGGCCAAGTTCGAGCGCGAGAACAACATCGTGCTCGAAGACGACATGCGCGACGCCGAATCGGTCCGCCTGGCGGCCATGGCCGGTATGCAGGATTCGCCCGCCATGCCGATGATGGCTCCGGCCGTGCCGATCATCAGCCCGTCCCAGGCGCAACTCCAGCAGATGGACGTGGCGATCGAGACCGCGATGCGGACCCTCGGCCCCAACCATCCGCGCCTCGTCGCCCTGCGCCAGCAGCGCGCCGCGATCGCGAGCAGCGTGACGCAGGAACTGGCCGCGGCGCGTGCCGCCGCCCGCGCGCCGGCGATGCCGAGCGGACCGTCGGCCGGGGCCCGCTTTGCCCAGCAGCAGGCGAAAGTGCTCCAGCAGCGCGGCAAGGTGGCCGAGGCACGTCAGCTCGCGGTCAACGCCAATGTGCTGCGCGAGCAGGTCGCCGCCGCCGCCAAGCGCACGGTGGAGCTGCAACAGGAGGGCGAATCCACCGAAACCGGCATGTCGTTCCTGGGTAATGCAGTGGCGCCCAAGTCGCCCTCGTTCCCGAAGATCCCGCTGATCCTGCTCGGCTCGATCGCGCTCGGGCTGGGCTTGGGAATCGCGCTGTCGATCCTGATCGAGTTGCTTGCCCGCAAGGTTCGCGGTCCTGCCGACCTTAACCTGCCGGGGATTCCGATGCTCGGCATGGCCTCGCTTCAGCCCTTCGCACAACCGAGGCCGACGCTCACCCAGCGGGCCGTCAAGCTCCTGCCGTTCCGCAAAGAGCAGGCGGCGGCGTGACCCAGATACAGGACAACAAGCTCATGGACGCTTTCGACCCCGCGCGACAGGATCTCGAAGGAGAGGCCGAGGCCGGCGCGGTGCCCGAGCTCGTGCGCGACGACGATGCGGAGTTTCTCGACGCCGGTTCCACGTCGATCGAACTCGACTCCTTCGATGGCGCGCCGGGCAGCTACCGCTTCTCGCGCCGGATCGCGGTGCTGTCGGATCCCGCGGGCGTGGAGAGTTCCGCGGTTGGTGCGCTGCGCAACCACCTGTCCCAGCAGCATCTCGGGCTCGGTCGTCGCTCGCTCGCAATCTGCTCGGTGGACAGCGACGTCAACCGCTCGCTGGTGAGCGCCAATCTGGCGATCGCGGCCGCGCAAGCGGGCGCATCGACGGTTCTGGTCGATACCAATCTGCGCGATCCCGAGCTCGAGACCTATTTCCAACCGCCTGGCGACCAGCCGGGCCTTGGCGATTACCTGTCCGGCACCGTCGAGGATCCCGGGGCGATCATTCGTGCCGAGGTTCTGCCCAACCTCTCGCTGATCCACGCCGGCACGCTGCCCGCCGATCCGCAAGCCTTGCTGTCGGGGCGCCGCTTCGACGAGCTCATCACGGGGCTTATGCGCAGCTTCGACTTCACGATCGTCGATTGTCCAGCCGCACGGCACAGCTCGGACGCTCGCCGTGTGGCCTCGGTGCTCCGCTACGCGCTCATCGTGGTGAAGCGCGATGTGACCTATGTGTCCGACGTGAAGCGGCTGATCGACGATTTCAGCTCCGATCGCGTCACCATCGTCGGGACATTCCTCAATGTCGGCTGACGCCCACGCCATGCCCGCAGCCGATGTCCGGCCCCGGCCACCGCTGACGCTGCTGTCGCTGATAAAGGCGCATTGGCCGCTGCTGCTCGGCCTGGGCGTTCTCGCCGTGCCCACGATGATCCGCCTCGCCAATCAGGTGTGGCCGATGGAGATCGGCGCCCACGGGCCGATCGTGCTCGCGACCGGGATCTGGCTGCTGTTTCACATCCGGGCCGAACTGACCGCGCTCGCCAGCAAGCCGCCGGTGCTGCTCGCCGGTTTGGGTTTCGTGGTCGCCGTCGCGCTGTATGCCTTCGGCCGGCCCTACGATTTGCTCGCGGTCGAAGCGCTCGGGGTCTATCTGTTTTTCCTCGCGACCGCGGTCGTTCTTCTCGGCTTGCGCCCGATCCGGGCGAACCTGTTCCCGTTTCTCTATCTCGGCTTCCTGGTGCCCATTCCCGGCTGGATGATGGACCAGGTCACCGCCCCGCTGCGCATGCTCGTCTCGGGGGTTTCGACCGGCCTGCTCGAGATGGCGGGCTATCCCATCGATCGCCAGGGGATCGTGATCTTCATCGCGCAGTACCGGTTGCTGGTGGAGGACGCCTGCTCGGGCATGAATTCGCTGATCGGGCTGGTCGCGGTGATGCTGTTTTACATCTACATTCTTCACCGCGCCTCGATCCGCTACACCTTGGCGCTGGGGGCGGCGATCATCCCGATTGCGGTGATCGTCAACATCGTGCGCGTGATGGCGCTGATTCTGCTGACCTATTACGCGGGCGATGAGGTGGCGCAGGGCTTCCTGCACGTCACCACCGGGATCGTGCTGTTCGCCGCCGCGCTGGCCTTGACGATCCTGCTCGACACCGTGCTGCGCCGCTTCATCCAAAAGCGCCGCGGCGATCCGGGAGTGCCGCATGCCTGACCGCCGCGAATTTCTTGTCGGAGGGCTCGGCGTGGGAGCGTTTGGCCTGTCGGAGTACCTGCGCCCACGACAGAGTATCCGCCTGTTTTCGGGGATCACTCTGGACCAGGCGATTCCGCAGACCTTCGGCCGCTGGCGCGAGCATCCGGGGGGCGCGGTGATCGCGCCCGTCACTCCCAACAGCCTGGCCGATCGGCTCTATTCCGCCACGCTGACACGGATCTATTATCCCATCGATGAGTCGGGGCCGCCCGTCATGCTGCTGATCGCCTATGGCGGCGTGCAAAGCGACCTGCTCCAGCTGCACCGGCCCGAATCCTGCTATCCGGCGGTCGGCCTGGGGATCGCGCAACGCGAGATGGGCGAGGTGGAACTCGCAGGCGGCGGGCGCATCCCGTCCGTGTTCCTCACTGCCTACGGGCAGGACCGTCTCGAAGACATCGTCTACTGGACCCGGCTGGGCGAGGCGCTGCCCCGCACCGCCGCCGAGCAGCGGTCGGATCGGCTGCGCGCCGCCATGCGGGGCACGGTGGGGGACGGCATGCTGGTGCGCGCCTCGACCGTCCGGTATAAAGACGCTCCGGCGTGGCCCTACCTCGCCCGCTTCCTATCCGAGCTCATGCAGAACGTGCCGGGCCGGGCGAGGGCGGGGTTCGTCGGGACGCAGCTGGCGCGCGCGATCGCGTGAATCACCTGCCGTCGCGCTCGAACAGCGCGCGATGGGCATCGGCAAAACGCCACAGCCTGATCCTGGCGAGCGTGACGAGCGCCCGCAGGCGCGCGGATGCATCGGGCAGTTTCGGACTGGACAATATGCGCGCGGCGTGAGGCACGATCGATGCCGGAACCAGCCAGTTGCGCGCCAGCCATTTCAGGCGGCCCCACTGCCTGGCTTCGCTCAGCTTGAGACTCTCGCGGTTGAGCCGCGACCACTTGCGCGTGAGATCGCGCCAGCCGGCCCGCGCCGGATGCGAGATCGCGGCGGGCTCGTGATAGCCGAGCGAATAGCCCATCGCGGTCGCACGATGGCTCCAGTCCATGTCTTCGGACACCGCAGGGCGGAAACCCCCGACAGCTTCGAACACCGTGCGGCGGCAGAACAGATTGCCCGAGCCGGTGAAGCCCTTGTCCTCGATGTAAGAGCGGAAGTCGAAAGCGAACACGCGCTCGAAGGCCTCGGCGCCGCTCATGCGAGCCTCCTCGGCCACCGAGACATCGACCCGCCCGCCGACGATGTCGAAGCGTTCGAGGCCGCGAAGGCCCTCTTCGAGCCACTTGGCCGAGGCGACGCAATCGGCGTCGATGAAGGCAAAGATTTCGCCCCGCGCTTGTGCGGCACCCCGGTTGCGCGCGGGCCCCGCCCCCTTCGTGGTCTCGACGTAGAGTCGGGCCCGGTTGCGGACCACCGCGCGGACCGGATCGACCCCGCCGGGAGAGGCATTGTCGACCACCACGATCTCGAACCGCTCGGGTGCGATGCTCTGCGCCTCGAGCGAGGCGAGGCAGGCATCGAGCGCCTGCGCCTGGTCGTAGTGCGGAATAATGACGCTGAGGCTGGGTCGGGCGGCGGTTGGCGTCACGTGGTCCTCCCGGCGTGCACCTCGCGCTACTCGGCGCAGAGCGCGCTCAGCCAGATATAGATGGAGGCGCCATCGTCGACGAAATGCCAGCGGCCAAGCGGATCGCCTTCGATCGGTTCGAGCAGCTCGGCCCCCACCGGTTTGCCGCCAGCCGCTTCGCGCACCGCGAGCGGCACCATTTCCTCGGCCAGAACACCGCCCGCGCGCAGGGCGGCATGCGCCAGCTTGCCGAGTTCGATCAGCTGGTCGCCCTGCGAAGCGCGAGCGATGGCGTGGAGCGTACGCGCCGCGATCCGGCCCGAAAGCTCGGTGCGAGACTTGCGGATCGCCTCGCGTACGTCGCCCTTGCCGATGGCCATCTCGCCGCGATCGGTCGCCAGCAGGGCCGCATGTTGAGCGACCAGCCCGACCAGATAGGGCAAGCCCAGAGAGGCGAGTTCGATCAGTTCGCGCGCCTCCTCGCCGAAGGTGAGACCTGTCCGCCGCTCGGCGATGGCGAGCATCTCGCCGACCTCCTCGTCGCTCATGTTGGGGACCAGAACGCCCAGCACGTTGCGGCGGATCGAGGGGATCTGCGCGATCAGTTCGGCCAGATCCGGTGCGACGCCCGCGATCACCACCTGCGCGGGCGCGGCCCGATCCGAAAGCGTCTTGATGAGTTCGGCGATCGAGCGGCGAAACTCATCGGTCTCGACGCGGTCGAATTCGTCGAGCAGCATCAGGATACGCCTATCGGACAGCTTGCCCAGCGTCTCCCCGAAGGTGGACACGTCGATGTCGCCCTGCGGCAGGATGTCCGCCAGGTGCATACCCTTCTCGATCTCGACCGAGCCGGGTGCGTAATCGCCGTGATACAGCAGCGGTATCCGCTGCGCGATCCGGCGGGCGAAATCGGTGAAGCTCATCCGGTCGCCGCAGGAGATGTAGCACACCAGATAGTCGGCGTCGGCAGCCAGATCGCTGAGAACATGGAGAATCGATGTCTTGCCGATTCCCCGGTCGCCATAGAGCACGAAATGCAGGCGCTGGTCCTCGATCGCGACGATGAGATTTTCGAGAAGGTTGCGGCGCCCCGCGAACATGGCGCGTTCGTTCACCGGCTGCGAGGGTGTGAAGGCATCGCGGATCAGCGCCCGCGCGTCCTGCGCGCCCGCGCGCGCGAACCGGCGGGTGATGCGGCCCGCAGGATTGCGAAAGCTGGGCAGATCGCTGCTGCTGCCGGCAATTCGCGGTTCTGCGCCGCCGAACACCATCGTGCCCGCGCCGGCATCGTATTCCGGCTCGCCGCGTCCGATCAGCTTGCTCAACCAGTTCATTCGCGATTTCCTTGGCGCAATGCCGCTGCGCGCGTCCAGTTTTCGATCCGGTCCGGCGCCGGGGCGGCGAGTCGGCGGCTAACGGCCATTCCTGTCCACGGCAACCTTTCCCGCGCCCGGTCGCGCCGGAGCGCGCGAGCCGCGGAGCGGGATGGCTGGGTCAGGCGCGGAGCTTGGGCTTGAGGACCAGAATGACGTAGGCGATCGTCGCCAGCCCGATGGCGATGGCGATGGCATCCTGCCCTTCATTGCCGAAATAGTTGCACGCCGCCGCGCCGATCGACGGCGGAAGATAGTGCCAGATCGTATCCGGCGGGCTCTCGAGCGACGAGCGCTGGAGGAAAAGGGTCACGAGCCCGGCGAAGCCGAGAATGGTGACCCAGTCGTAAACGGTTTCCACGGAAGCGTCCTCACCTGACGAAGCCAATTTTGGGCCATGCTATGCGTGGCCGCGGCGCATGGCAAACGCTTACCGAGGGCTGTTACCGAATGATACGGCAGCGGCCCGAAACCTTCAGTCGAGCGGCGAGGATCGCGCCGCGGGCCCCGGCCCCGCCGGCAGCGCGGCCTCGACGGGTGGCTGGCTGCGCCAGGCGCCCAGCCACCCCGCGAGCCGATGGCGCCGGTCCAGCGCCGGCTTTTCGACCGCATACCACGATGCGATCGCGAACAGCAGCGTGACCGGAAAGGCGATCGCGATGTTCATCGACGGCGACATCGGCCCGGCGACTGCGACCGCCGCCTGTTGCACCGGGAAGGCGTAGACATACATGCCGTAGGAGTAGTCGCCGATGCGATTGTAGTGCCGCAGGAGACCGCCGGGCAGATAGGCGACGACGAAGGTCGCGTAGGCGATTGCGGCAACGAAGACCGGTTCGAATAGCGCGGTCGGCCGAAGCGCCGCGGCGAGCAAGGCCAGCGCGGCGGCGACGATCCAGCTTAGCCGGACGTGTTCTCGCCAGACATAGAATACCATTCCGATCACGAACGGGTAGGAAAGCAGCCGCAGGGGAGCGACCTTGTCGGGCATCACCTCGGCCACGAGCGGCAGGCCGGTGATCACGTAAGCGGCGGCATACAACAGGCAGAGCATGAAAAACAGCCGCCGCGACGCGAGCGCGCCCATGATCCCCGCCAGAAACACACCGCCGTAACAGGCGACTTCGTGCACCAGGGTCCACAGCGATCCGTTGATGGCGACCGGATAGGGGTGATCGGTGAACACGCCGGGCAAGCCGTATTGCAACGACACCAGCGTGACGTTGCGCGGTACGTAGGTATAGGTCTGCACGCGGGTAAAATAGTCCGCGGCCGGGAGCGTGGTGAAGACCGGCCCGTAAAACAGCGCGATCAGGATCGAGACTACGATCAGCCCTGGAAACAGCCGCGCCACGCGGGCGCTGAACCAGCTTTCGATGCGCGACTTGCGATCGAAGCTGCGGGTGATGAGGAAGCCGGAAATCGCGAAGAAGATCGCCACGCCGATCCACCCGAGCGTGTATCCGGTCGCAGCTTCGAACGGCTGGCGGGTGCCGATGCCCAGCGCGATCGGGAAGGCGTGCGACACCAGCACGCCGGAGGCCGCGATCATGCGGATCAGATTGAAATTGTTGTCGCGACCCCCGGCGACTTCAGCCAGAGTCACTGCTTGCGGCACCGTCACCCTCAAACCCCGTTTAGACTAGCCCGGTTGCCCCCCCATAGAGCGGAATGCGCGCGGCTCCAACCGCCTCGTCCCGCGCCAGCCTACCCCCAGGCGAGAGCGGTGGGGTTGGGCAGGCCCTGGCCGGCGTAGGATGCCTGCGTCTGGAAATTGGCCCACACATCGGCGACGAAGCGCGCTTGGCTGCCCGTCTCGTTGGGCAGTTGATAGCCGAACTTGCCGGCGATGCCGTTGACCGCCGCAATCCCGCGGCCAAAATCGCGTCCGGCGAAGATCGTCTCGGGCCGCTCGGGGGCGGCGATGATGTCGGCACGGCGCGGATCGACGCTGGCGACCTCGATAGAGCCGGCGGTCATCATGTTCTTGGCAATGGTGTCGGTGACCAGAAGCCAGGGTCCGCCGGTCGGCTCGCTGCCGGTGATGCCGATGGCCATGTCCTGCGAGACCACGTCGGGCGCGAAGGCCGAGGGCACGCGGCCGGCCCGCGTGAACACCGACTGATCGACGAAGGACGGGCGCGAGGCGCGGGGCGAAAAATAGGAGAAGCCGTGGGGAGCGGTGACCAGGAAGATGCTGCGGCGGACCACGAACTGGTTGTCGGCGGTGATATGGTCGTCGTTGTAGATGCCCTGGGTGCCGCCGCCCAGGCCCACCTCTCCCGAATAGCTGCGACCGAGGTGCGTATACACATCGGTAACGAGCAGACGGTAGCCCAGATGGCGGTCCCCCCGGGTTCCGGTCTGGATGGTGTCCGAATGCGCTGAGCGCGCCGCCCATTCGTCGGGAGCATTGCGGAACGTCGATCGGGAAACCCACGCATGAGCGTAATAGCCGGTCTCGAAGGTGTGGCCGTAGAGCCCCACGCAATCCTGCAGGACGGCCTGAAAATCGCATCCGTCGATGCGCAGTGTCTTGGCGACGATCTTCACGGCATTCTGCTGCCCGATGAAGGTGCAGCTCTTCAGGGAGACATGATCCGCGACCTGGCCGGCGGTGGCGATGCCGTTGACCCAGGCGGCGTCGGCGCTCTGCGCGCTATAGCTGCGCGATCCGAAGGCGCAGCCCTCGAATGCGACGAAGCCGGTCACCGGATAGGTCGCATTGCGCAGCAGGGTGACCGCGTTCATGGCATCGGCGTTCTCGACCGCCAGTGCCTTGCGTGTGAACCCGATGCCCTGGAACCTGATTCCACGGCCGGAGACATAAACCGCATTCGCGAAATCCGGCGCGTAACCCGGCGCGGCGGCGACGACGAGGCTGCCGCCGGATTCGAGATGCGCGCTCGCGAGGGCCTTGGCGCCGACGGTAATGCGCGCGGCGATGCCGCCAGCCAGCATCGAAGGCCCCGTCCATGCGCAGACGATGCGCTGGTTGGTGGCCAGCGCCTGGGCGTTGGATGCGATGTCGAACATCCGATCGACGGCCGCCTGGAACTGGTCGGCATTCGTCACCACGATCTCGGTCTGCGGAGTGCGCGCGGCGTCCAGCCATTCGGTCGCGCTCGCAAAGGGCGCGGCGATTTCCGCCTGGGCCTGCTCTATGGTGATCCCGCGCAGGGTCGGCACCGGCGGAGGGGTGGGCGTCGGAGCCGGCGCTGGCGCCGGCGCCGGGGCGCTGCCCACGCCGCCCTGCGCTATGCTGGCCGGGCCGGAGCCACCGCCGCATGCGCCGACGCCCAGCGCCGCGCCGCTCGCGAGCAGACCGCGTAAGAATTCCCTGCGGACCATCCCGCCCGACCCCTTCTTGCGGTGCGGCGGCATGCGCCGCACCTTCCCTCAGCACGATCCCTGTGCTGAAGACGGGCTAGGCGAGGAGGGTGAAGATCAAATTAATCGGCGGGGTTACCGAGACGTAACGCCCTTGGCTTGCTGTGAAGCGTGGGCGATCGTCGCTACCGCGCCCAGCAGGATGAAAGCCAGCGGATGGTTGGCCTCCTGGGCAAGCACCGACTTGATGACCAGGAACTCGGCCATGAAGATGGCGATCACGGCCGCGAGCCGGCGCGTGTCGGCCTGCGGGGCCTTCACCGCCAGTTTGCCGCAGACCACGATGGCGTAGACGAGCATGCCGTAGAACACGAAGAAGCCGACGAAGCCATAATCCATCAGGACCATCAGGAAATAGCTGTCGATGGTGATGGTGCCCTCGCCGTTGGCGAAACCGAGCCGCTGCGCCCCTTCGCCCGATCCGAAGCCGAACACCGGGCTAGACCAGATCTTCTCGAACGCGCCATTGGTCTGATCGATGCGGGCCTGATTGCTGTAAGTGTGTTGGCCACCGCCGATCACGCGGACGCGCACACGCCCGACGAACAGAACCACCAGGACGCCCAGGGCGATGAACACCGGGAACGCCACCACCAGCGCGGCACCCATGATGCTGTCGGGACGGCTCTTCCACCGGTCGATCGAATAATAGAGCAGATAGAGAAAGTGACCGAGGATGAAGCCGACAAAGCCGAGCCGCGCGTCGGTGAGGATGAGCGAGTTCAGGATCAGCCCATCGACCACCAGGCAGGCGACGATGACCGGCAGCCGCGGAAACTTGTGCATCGTGTAGAGCAGGAAGGGCACCCCGAACGCCATCAGTTCCGCAAAGGATAGCGGCGTGGTCGCGGTGGTGACGGTCCGGTATTGTCCGGTGAGGCGGCGCGATCCGGCGAGGATGCGCGTCACGACTTCGTCGTCCACCTTGAGGAAGCTGGGAATCGACTGCGCCCACAGCACATGCTCGACCTGCGCCTCCCGGATGGCCATGATGCCGAGGATGAAGGCCATGACCACATAGGCGACGATCCACCGCTCGAGGCTCTTCGGGTCGCGAAGCGCCCACACTGCCGCGAAGAACATGCCCGTCCACACGACCTGATTGTTGAACACCCGGTTGACCGTCATGAATGGCTGCGGCGACATGACGATCGAGACCACCTGGACGACCGCGAAGATCGTCACCATGATCCACAGCGGCTTCACGGTCGCGAGCCGCGCGCGCATGATGTCCTTGAAGGGCTGCGAGGTCGATGCATGGATCAGCAGCAAGAGCACCAATGGAGCGGCAAAAAGCCGCGCGGCCGTCATCCAGGGCAGGCCGGGCAGGGCGATCGCGAGGTAGTTCGGCCACAGCAGCAGCGTGACCGTGTAGCACCAGAACAATCGCTCCGCCGCCTTGCCAGGGTACCGTTGCCCCACCGGTAGCGCCCAGACGATGAAGAAGATCAGGAACAGGACCGGGAACAGCAGCGGGATCATCACCGGCCGCGGCACCAAGATCACGAAAAACGAATAGATGAAGCACAGGAAGGCCAGCAGGGCGTAGAGCCCGCGCCGCTGCCACTTCTTCTCGCGGGGCAGCCGCGGCACCGCGAACCCCGCCATCACGGGGACCGCCGGCACGCTCGCCGATTCCGGGCGCGGGAAAATCTTCATATGCGCGAGCGTAGGAGCAAGTGATGACCCAAATACGAAATGCCCTGCCCCATAGCGCGCTTGTATCCGATTGGCACGGCGAACTTGCCGCCGTGTCGGCCTTGTAGCAATTGCGGACACATCCGCGCTAAATCCTGTTCAAAGCCAGCGGCAAGGAACACAACCCCGGCATGCGCAGTCTTCGCCCCCTGCTCCCGATCCGCAATGCGCTGGTGCGCGCCCGCATAGCCTGGTGGAACCGGTTCTGGGGCATGGACATCCATCCGACCGCGCGAATTTCGTTCAAGGCGCATCTCGACAAGACCTATCCGGTGGGCATCCACATCGGCGAATACACCACCGTCACCTTCGGGGTCGCGATCCTGGCGCACGACATGGCGCGCAGCTTCCGCGCCGACACGCGCATCGGCAAGAACTGCTTCATCGGCGCTCACAGCGTAATCCTGCCGGGGGTGACCGTCGGCGACGGCTCGATCGTGGCGGCGGGCGCGGTGGTCAACCGCGACGTGCCGCCCGGATCGATCGTCGCGGGCAATCCGGCCAAGGTGATCAAGGAAGGCATCGAGACCGTCCGCTACGGCATCCTCGCCGAGAAATACCACGAGGCCAAGGCGGCCGCGGACGAAGTGAAGGCGCGCAAGGCCTCCGGGGGGCGCTGACCCCGGCCTCACCGGCACTTTCCGGCGAGGCGATGCCACAGCGCCGCGCTCAGGAGCTCGTATCCGCGCGGCGACCAATGCAGCGCATCGGCGCGCAGCTCGGGGCGGAACCGGCCCCGCGCATCCCGCGCCAGGGCATCGGCGTCGAGCACCTCGGCCTTGCTTGACCTTGCACTCTCGGCGATCCGTCCGGACAGGGCGGTCAGCGTCGCGGCCTGTCGCGCCCCATAGATCGGCCGGCGCCACAATGCGGGGTCGCGGGGCGGCACCAGCGTCATCACGATGACCGGGTTTGCCCCGGCCGTCCGCGCCGAAACAATCATGCGGGCAACCGCGTCGGCCGCACGGTCGAGCGTGCGGTCCCGGCCGCTCCACTGGAGCGCCGCGGCGGAGGCGTCGTTGGTGCCCGCCGCGAGGAGAACCGCATCGGGCGCAACTTCGCGGATGGCTGAGGAGGCGACGTCGGCGATGTTGGTCGCCGCCTCGCCCGGGAAACCGAGCCGCGCGATGCGCCAGTCCGGCGGCGGTGGCGTGCGCCAGCGCGCGACCTGCGAATCGCCGATCATCAGCAGGGTGCACGGCGCACCGGCCTGGCCCGTCCAGACGAGCGCCGTATCGAGCTGGCGCGGCTCCAGGATGGCCAGCTTGCGCGCGCGGTACCCCAGCACCGTGGCAGCCAGCGCCGCCAGGCCGATGACCACGACCAGGATCGCGGCCGGCCTAGACAAGCACCGGCATCCCGAGCTTCGCCCTGACCAGCGCGAACTCCATGATCCGCTTGCCGAGCTGGACCGCGGCGAAGGTCAGGATGCCGCCGGGTATGCCGAAGCGCGGGATCGCGAACCAGCAGCCCAGCGCCAGCACGATGAGGCCGAAGCCATTGCTGAAATAGGTCAGCCGCTCGTTGTGCGACATCACCAGCACCAGCCCCGCCGGGCCCATCGCCACCGTCAGCGCCATCGCCAGCGCGCCGAGCCGCAGCGCCGGGGCGGCGGCCACGAACTCGGGACCGAACAGGCCGAGCACCAGCTCCGGAGCTAGCGTCAGCGCCAGCACCACCGGAACGTTGAGGCCAAGGGAGCCGATCACATAATTGCGGTAGAGCCGCTTCAGGCTCTCCCGGTCGGCCAGCCGCAGCGTCGCCGCCATTTTCGGGGCGAACACCGCGTCGAAGGCGATCGCGATCAGGAACATGGCGTTGAGGAACAGCGTCGGCACGCGCACCACCCCGGCGGCGGCGGCGCCCCAGAGCGCGGTCATGGTGAAGACGATCGACCAGTCGCTCAGGAACGGGCTGGCGTAGCCGACCACGCGCGAGACGCCGGAGACGAGCAGCGGGCGGGTTGGGGCGGCCGCGGCGGGTCGCGGCCACGCGGCGAGCGCGCGGCGCCCGATCGTCAGACCCAGCGTCAGCGCGGAGAGATAGGAGAGGCTGTAGGCGATCCCCAACGCCCACACCGGCGGGCGCTCGGGAAGCAGCCACAGGGCCGCGACCAGCAGGACGCCCACGCCCGAGGTGATAGGCCCGTCGACGAGCTGCGACTTGAAGATGTCGCCACCGGCGCGGGCGATGAAGCTGAATACGCGCCCGATCGCCAAAGCGGCGCAGGCGGGCAGCGCCGCAAGCAGGATCAGCGCGGTCGGCGCGCTGTCGAGAAACTCGTAATAGACCAGCGCGGTCATGGCCACCACGGCGGTGGCGATCGCGCTGCCAATCTGGGCGATGCGGATCGAGGCCTGGGCGTGGGCGCGCGCGCTCTCGGGCTTGTTCTCCGCCAGATCGCCGGCGATGTTGCGCAGGGCGAGGTAATCCTGCCCGAATATGCCCACCACCGCGGTCAGCGCCACCGTGGTCGACATCAGCCCGAACAGCCCCTGGCCGGCGGCGCCATAGCTGCGCGCGACCAGCCATTGCAGCAGCATCGCCGCGGCGACGCCGAAAGCCTTGAGCATGACCGCCGCCAGCGCCTGGCCGCGCATTCCGCGCAGAGGATTGGCGAGCCGCATTACGGCGCGGAGCGAGCGAAGAGGTCGCTGAGCGACGCGACATACCCCGAGATCAGCGCATCCACTTTCTCGCGGCTGCGCGAGGCATCCTGCGCCAGCGCGGGGCGGCGCTCGAAGGCGTCGAGCACGAAGGCGACGGCGTCGTCGGTGTCGAGCCCGGTCACCGGCACCAGATGCGGATAGCCGAGCAGGTCTTCGAACAGGCCGGCGAACTTGCGGCTGTAGGCGACCGGCACCACCGCCACCCCGCTCGAATGCGCGGCGATGCAGGCGTGCATCCGCCCGCCGACCAGCATGTCGAGCCCGGCGATGTAGGATTTCGCCTCGATCGGCCCCGCGAACTTCTCGGCCAGTATCACGCGCGGAAACTCCTGCTTCAGCGCTTCGGCCACGCGGTAGTCGTCATCCCGCGGCAGGCTGTCGCTGAGCACGTGCGGGACGAGATGCACCCTGACCTCGGCCCGCTGGAGCAGCGCCGCGATCAGCTTGCGGGTGAAGGCGGGATAGTCGATCTCCATCCCGAACTCGTTGGCGCCGCTGTAGCCGCCGTTGAACAGCAGGCCGGAGACGTTGACCCCAACGTGAATGCCCTCGCCGTGATCGCGTTTCTCGTAGGGGAGGGCGAAGGCCACATCGGCCGCGAGCGCGGCGGGCGCGTCCGGCGCGAGTTCGCCCAGCGCGGCGAGCGACTTCGGATCGCGGGCGAAGACCTGGTGGGCGCGGCCGAGGATGTAGCTCGCCAGCGCCCGCGACCAGCCCTTGTCGAAAGGACCGATGGTCTGGGGGCTGAACACCAACGGCTTGTTCAAGAACCGCGCCGCGAGCTTGCTGATCCACAGATAGGCAAAGCGCTTGGCGCCGTAGATGTCGGTGAAGCTGTCGCCGCCGCCGATGTCGAGCACCGCGTCGCAGCGGGCCAGCGCCTGCCACAGCGCGCCCCCGGGCAGCATGGCGCGGCCGTCGATCTCGGTCACCGCGATGTCGGGTCCTGCCACATAGCCCGCGCGGCCCGGATCGGCGAACCCGATGAGCTCGAAGCGCGGCGTGACCCCCACCGCCTCGGCCGCGCGCCGCGCGAGCGCGATGTTGCCCAGCGTGAGCGCGCCCACTCCGAGGTTGCCGGAATTGGGGGAGTGCCACAGCATCCCGACGGTAAGCGGGGTGCCTATCGCGGCGGTATCTGTCATCCGGCATCCTTAAGCGGCTGCCCTCCCCGTAGCCAGCTTCGCCCGCGCGGCAAAGGGGCGCGGCGTTGGGGGGCGGGCGCGTTTGCGCCCTGTCCCGTCCGGCAACAGCGGATTGCCGAAAGCTTACCTACTGCCCGACCGGCGCCTCGCGCTTGACCGTGATCACCTGCGAATAGGTGAACTCCTTCAGGCCCTCGATGCCGTATTCCGCCCCGAAGCCCGACTGCTTGTGCCCGCCGAACGGCGTGAGCGGGGAAAGGTGGAGGAACTCGTTGACCCACACCGTGCCGGTCTCGAGCTGTTCGGCGATCTCGACCCCCTTGTCGGAGTCGCTCGTCCAGACCGCGCCGGCGAGGCCGTATTCGCTGGCGTTGGCGCGCGCGATGGCTTCCTCGGTGGTCGAGAACTTCATCAGCGGCATGACTGGGCCGAACTGTTCCTCGGCGACGATGCGCGCGTCCTCGGGCGGATTGTCGAGAATGGTGATCGGGACATAGTAGCCCGTGCCGCTCGGATCGACGTCTCCGCCGGTCAGAAACTTGTAGCCGTTATCCTTGGCGTCCTGGATCAGCTCGCAGACGCGGTCGAACTGCTTCCTGTTCTGGATCGGGCCCACTCCCGTGCCCTGCTGCGAACCGTCGCCGACCTTCACGGTCTTTGCATATTCGGCGATGGCCTGAGACAGCTCGTCGTAGATGTCCTCATGGATATAGACGCGCTTGGCCGCCACGCAGATTTGCCCGGCGTTGGTGAAGCTCGACCAGAACAACTGCTCGGCCACCTTCGCCACATCCGCATCGGGCAGCACGATCGAGGCGTCGTTGCCGCCCAGTTCGAGGGTGATGCGCTTGAGGTCCTTCGACGCGCCCTCCATGATCCGCTTGCCGGTGGCGGTCGAGCCGGTGAAGGTGATCTTGTCGATATCGGGATGCTCGGTGATCAGCGGGCCGAGTTCGTCGGGGCCGGTGATGACGTTGACCGTGCCCGCGGGCGCGATGTCCTTCCACAGCTCGGCGATGCGCAGCGTGGTCAGCGGGGTGAAGGGGCT
>JAIETR010000076.1 GCA_019745075.1 Qipengyuania sp. | reverse complement strand
GTCGAGCGCCTCGAGGAGGAGAAGAAGGGCATCGCCGACGACATCCGCGACGTCTACGCCGAAGCCAAGGCGGTCGGCTACGACGCCAAGATCATGCGCCAGATCGTGCGCCTCAGGAAGATGAAGCCCGACGACCGCGCCGAGATGGAAATGGTGCTCGAAACCTACAAGGCGGCGCTCGGCCTGGGCTGATCGCGGAACCCTCGGCGTCCCCGTTCATAGGTCCTCTGCCCCTGTCAGCGAGGATAATCGTGACCAGCAAAGCCAAATCCAAGCCGAAGCGCGCGAAAGCCGCCGTCATCGCGCAGACCGGCGAGCAGCCCCGGATGCCGGGCCACGAATCGCGGATGACGGACAAGCCCGAGTGGGAACCGCGCTATCCCGGCTCGGGACGGCTCGCGGGCAAGGTGGCGATCGTCACCGGCGGCGATTCGGGGATCGGGCGCGCGGTGGCGGTGCTGTTCGCGCGCGAGGGGGCGAAGGTCGCGATCTCCTATCTCGAGGAAGACGATGACGCCAGGGCGACCGCGAAGGCGGTCGAAGCCGAAGGCGGCGAGGCGCTGCTCCATCGCGGCGACCTGGGCGATCCCGGGCTATGCGCGAAGCTGGTCGACAAGACGGTCGAGAAGTGGGGCCGGCTCGACGTCCTGGTCAACAACGCCGGCGAGCAGCATCCCGACAAGGACATCCGCGACATCACCGCCCAGCAGCTCCAGCGGACCTTCCAGACCAACATCTTCTCGATGTTCTATCTGGTTCAGGCCGCGCGTCCGCATCTGAAGAAGGGCGCGGCGATCGTGAACTGCACCAGCGTGACGATGTATCAGGGCAGCAGGGAGCTGCTCGATTACTCCGCCACCAAGGGGGCGATCACCGCCTTCACGCGCTCGCTCAGCGAGAACCTGATCGCGGACGGCATCCGCGTCAACGCGGTCGCGCCGGGGCCGATCTGGACCCCGCTCAACCCCTTCGGCGGATCGAGCAAGGAGAAGATGAAGACCTTCGGCGAGAACACCCCGATCGGCCGCCCCGGCCAGCCCAACGAAGTGGCGCCCGCCTTCCTGTTCCTTGCCTGCGAGGATTCCTCCTATATGTCGGGCCAGGTCCTGCATCCCAACGGCGGGACCATCGTCAACGGCTGATACGGGAGAGCAGCATGGCCGGACCCTGGAAAGACGCGCGCGGGATCACCGTCACCACCACCCCGACGCTCGAGGGGCGGCCGATCCAGGATTATCTCGGCATCGTCACCGGCGAGGTGATCGTCGGCGCCAACATCTTCCGCGACCTGTTCGCCAGCGTGCGCGACATCGTCGGCGGCCGTTCGGGCAGTTACGAGCGCATCCTGGCGGATGCCCGCGAACAGGCGATCCAGGAGCTCCAGGCGGCCTGCGCGGAAAAGGGCGGGAATGCGGTCGTCGGGATCGACCTCGATTACGAGGTGATCGGCGACACCGGCTCGATGCTGATGGTGAGCGCGAGCGGGACCGCGGTCAGGGTCCGAGATTGATGAAGCGCCGCCGCTCGGCTAGGGCGGCGCACCTCCCATCCACGCCAGCAAGACGGACCCCATGGCCGGCCATTCCAAGTTCAAGAACATCATGCACCGCAAGGGCGCGCAGGACAAGAAGCGCTCGGCGATGTTCTCCAAGCTTTCCAGAGAGATAACCGTCGCGGCCAAGATGGGCATGCCCGATCCGGACATGAACCCGCGGCTGCGGCTGGCGGTCAACGCGGCCAAGGCGCAGTCGATGCCCAAGGACAATATCCAGCGCGCCATCGACAAGGCCGCGCAGGCGGGCGGCGAGGACTACGAAGAGGTCCGCTACGAGGGCTACGGGCCGGGCGGGGTGGCGCTGATCGTCGAGGCGCTGACCGACAACCGCAACCGCACCGCCACCAATGTCCGCACCGCCTTCAGCAAGAACGGCGGCAACCTCGGCTCCGAGGGCTCGGTCAGCCACGGTTTCGAGCGGCTCGGGCTGATCGAATATCCCGCCGGCGCCGGCGACGAGGACACGGTGCTCGAGGCCGCGATCAAGGCCGGGGCGGACGATGTCGAAAGCGGCGAGGACGGCCACGCGATCTGGACCGCCGCCGACGCGCTCCACGAGGTCGCGGCGAGTCTCGAAGAGACGCTCGGCGAAGCCGAGGGTGTCAAGCTCGCCTGGAAACCGACCGTGACCGTGGCGATGGACGAAGGCGGCGCGGCCACGCTGCTCAGGCTGGTCGACACGCTCGACGACGACGACGATGTCCAGACCGTCTGGGGCAATTACGACATCCCCGACGATGTGATGGAGAAGCTGGGGTGAATTGGAAGGGATGGCTGATCACGATCCTTGCGGTGATCGCGATTGGCTATCTGATGTTTGCAAACGGGTTCTTCATGCACGGCGACTGCATCGATATCGATCGCGCACCTCCGTGCTGATCCTCCCCCTCTGGGGGAGGGGGACCATGCGAAGCATGGTGGAGGGGGCTGGCGCTGCGCCTGGCCAAGCCCCCTCCGTCAGCGCTTCGCGCTGCCACCTCCCCCAATGGGGGAGATTCCTTGCATGATCATCCTCGGCTTGGACCCCTCGCTGTCCTGCACCGGCTGGGGGGTGATCCGCGCCGAGGGCAGCCGCCTCACCCACATCGCCAACGGGCAGATCGCGACCGATCCCAGGGCGCCGATCGCCGCGCGGCTGGCCGCGCTCCAGGCCGGGCTCGCCCAGGTGATCGCCACGCACCGGCCCGACCGCGCCGCGGCGGAGGAGATTTTCGTCAACAGGAACCCGCAATCCACCCTGAAGCTGGCGCAGGCGCGCGGCGCGGTGCTGGCCGCGTGCGGCGCCGCCGGCCTCACCGTCGACGAGCACGCCGCGCGGCTGGTCAAGAAGGCGGTGGTCGGCACCGGCGCCGCCGAGAAGCCGCAGGTCCAGGCCATGCTCGGGGTGCTGCTGCCCGGCGTGCAACTGGCCGGCGCGGATGCCGCCGATGCTCTGGCGGTGGCCATCGCCGACGCGCATCTCACCCGCTGAAGAGCTTTTTTGCCAATCTGTCGCTTTCATCCAAGCCCCCATCCCCTTTTGCCACTATCGCGGCGGGCAAGACGGGGCTCGCTTGGACATCCACATTTACGGCATTCCCAATTGTGACACGGTGAAGCGGGCGCGCGCCTGGCTCGAAGCGCACGGGCACGCCCATGCGTTTCACGACTACAAACGGGAAGGCGTCGATCCCGCGCGGCTCGCCGCCTGGTCCGACAGGGCGGGATGGGCCCTGCTGCTCAACACCCGCGGCACGAGTTTCCGCAAGCTCTCCGACGAGGAGCGCGCGGGGATCGACAGCGCCAAGGCGCTCGCACTGATGGAAGCGCATCCCAGCCTGATCCGGCGACCGGTGGTCGAGCACCCGGATGGGTTGCTGGTGGGCTTCGATCCCGACCGTTGGTCCGCCGCGCTTTCCTGACCGCCGACGATGAACCCGCTCGAGATTCTCGCCGTCGCGTGCGGACTTGCCAATATCGCCCTGCTGGTGCGTCGGCTACGACAAGGCCGAGCTCTATCTGCTGTTCGAGCCCGATGTCCCCTTCGTCGAGGATGGCACCCGCTTCTTCGGCCGGTAGACCGAGCGCGCGCGCTTCGCCGTGCTCGCCGAGGATATGCTGGTGCGCGCCGGCGGGGGCTTCAAGCGGATCGCCGGACGCTGGGAAAAGCGCGAGGAAAAGGCGCGCGCGGCGATTGCATCGGCTCGTGAATCGGCGCGAGTTCTGTCATTTTAGCCCCTCCCCTTCAGGGGAGGGGTTGGGGTGGGGGCTGTCGAAGCGTGGCACATGCCCCACCCCCAACCCCTCCCCTGAAGGGGAGGGGCTTCTGGTGCATTGATTTGTCATGGCGGCATGCGACAAGGCGCGCCAATGCGCCCGATCCTCGTCCTGCTGCTCGCCCCCATCGCTTTCTGGGCCGCCGCGCTTCCCGCTGCCGCCGCCCCGCCGCTCGTCATCGCCCACCGCGGCGCGTCGGGCGAGCGGCCCGAGCATACGCTCGCCGCCTATGAGCGGGCGATCGACGCGGGCGCGGACTATATCGAGCCCGATCTGGTGGCGACCAAGGACCTGGTGCTGGTGGCGCGGCACGAGACCGAGATCGGCGGAACCACCGATGTCGCGCAGCGGGCCGAATTCGCCTCCCGCCAGCGCGGCAAGACCATCGACGGCAGGCTGGTCAGCGGCTGGTTCGCGGAGGATTTCACCCTGGCGGAGCTGCGCACCCTGCGCGCGAAGGAGCGCCTGCCCGGCGTCCGGCCCGGCAACGCCCGCTACGACGGGCTGTGGCAGGTGCCGACCTTCGCGGAGATCGTGACGCTGGTGAAGGCCAAGGAAGCCGAGACAGGACGCCGCGTCGGCCTTTATCCCGAACTCAAGCACCCCGGCTTTCTGCTTCAGGACGCCGGCATCGACAGCGTCGATCTGCTGGTTCGCGCCCTGAAGGAGGCCGGGCTCGACCGCCCCGGCACGCCGGTGTTCGTGCAAAGCTTCGAGATCGAGCCGCTGCGGCGGCTCCACAAGTTGCTGCCCGATCTGTCGCTGGTGCAGCTGATCGCCGCCGAGGGCGGGCCCGCCGACGACGAGACGCTGCGCTATGCGGCAATGATCCAGCCCGCCGGGCTCGCCGAGATCGCGAGCTATGCGGCGGCGATCGGGCCCGAGCTGCGGCTGCTGGCCGGCTCCGACGGCGCGCCGAGCGGGCTGGTGACGGCGGCGCATGCGGCGGGGCTCGAGGTCCACGCCTGGACGCTGCGCAAGGAGAACGCCTTCCTGCCGCCGGCCTTGCGGCGCGGCGGCAACCTCAATGCGGCGGGCGATGTGGCCGGGCTGGCGCGCCAGCTCGAAGCCGCCGGAGTGGACGGGGTGTTCACCGACGATCCGGCGCTCGTGGTTCCGGCTCTGCGGCAGGGGACTCGATAGCCTCCGCCTCGGCGCCGTTTCGCGCCTTGCGCGCGGCGGCGTGCTCGCGCGGGGTCTCGACCGCATCGCCCAGCGTCGCGCGCGAATAGAGCGCCAGCCAGGCGGTATAGGCGGCGATTCCCAGCGGGCCGGCGAAGAACAGCCCGAAGGTGCCGAACACATAGCCCGCGCCCAGGATCAGGAAGATGTACCAGCCCGGCGGCACCGAGACCACGCGCCCGGTCACCAGCGGGGTGACGAGATTGGCCTGTACCACGCGCGCCAGCGCATAGGTCAGGAACACGCCCGCGAGCGAACCCTGCCCGGCCGCGGCGAGCAGGAAGGCGGGCACCATCGCCACGATCGGGCCGACATAGGGAATGAATTCGGCGAGCCCGCCAAGCAGCCCGAGCGCCCCCCAGGCCGGCACGCCCGACAGGTAAAGCCCGGCCGCGAACAGCGCGCCCATCACCACCATCGAAATGCCCTGGGTGACCAGCCACAGCCGCAGCGCCATGCCGATCTCGCCCAGCGTGCGGTCGGTCAGCGCGCGGTAGCGCGGCGGGCTGAGCATCGCGAGCCCGCGGCGGTAGCGCGCCGGGTCGGCGGCGAAGTAGATCGCCGCGGAGATCACGATGACGAGGTTGAACAGCACCACCGCCGAGCCGCGCGCGATCGCGCCCGCCTCGCTGGTGATCCAGGTCACGGTCTGGCGGCTCTGCAGCGAGGCCAGCAGCAGTCGTCCGATCGCGCCTGTCTCGAGCCGCCGTTCCATCGCCTGCCAGGCGAGCGGCAGCTCGCGGCCCAGCATCTCCGCCTGGAACTCCAGCTCGGCGAAGAACAGATAGCCGATCAGGCCGAGCGTGCCGAGCATCAGCAGCGTCGCCAGCGTCAGCGAGACACCTTTCGACAGCTTCAGCCGGCGCTGGAAAGCCTCGCTGGCGGCGATCAGCAGCAGCGCCACCAGCAGCGATCCGAAGGCGAGCAGAAGCAGATTGTGCGCCAGCACCAGCACCGTGACCACCGCCGCCAGCACCAGCACCAGGAACAGGCGGCGCAGGAAAGGGCGGTCGTCGGGATGCGGGCTGAGCTCGGGGGGCTCGATCATGCGGCGTGCCGGGCGGCGAGGACGATGTCGAGCGAGAGGTCGGACGACAGGTGCAGCCCCTTGAGCGGCGAGAAGGCGATGCCGCGCATCTCCGTTATCGCCAGCCCCGCGTCGGCCAGCAGCGCGGCGAGCTCCTCGGGGGTGACGAAATCGCGCCAGTCGTGGGTGCCGCGCGGGACCATCCCGACCGCCTCGGCCGCCCCGACCAGAAGCGCGCGGCTGGCCGGGGTGCGGTTGGGGGTGGAAAGCACGAGCAACCCCCCGGGCGCGAGATGCGCCGCGAGCTGGGCCACGAAGGCCGGCTTGTCGGCGACATGCTCGAGCACCTCCATGCAGGCGATAAGGTCGAACCGGCCTAGCCCGAGCACGGCGAGTTCCCCGACGAAATACTCGATCTTCCCAACATCCGCTCGCCCTGAGCCTGTCGAAGGGCGCGGGGCGGGAGGTTGCGCCAATCGTGCTTCGACAGGCTCGGCACGAGCGGATTTTTCGGATTGGGGAAAGCCCATCGCCTTTGCATGCGCACGGGCCACGGCGATGCTCTCCGCCGCCGCATCGACCCCGGTGACCGCGGCGCCGAGCCGGGCGAGCGGCTCGCACAGCAGCCCGGCGCCGCAGCCGACATCGAGCGCGCGCTTGCCCGCGAGCGGATGGCGGCTCTCGCGGTCGCCGCCCCAGTGCCGGTCTACGGCGGCGCGAACAAAGCCGAGCCGCACCGGGTTGAGCTTATGGAGCATTGCCGAAGACCCCTTGGGATCCCACCATTGCGCCGCCTGCGCGCCGAAATTCGCCGCTTCACGCGGCCTTATCGTCGGCGAAGGAATGCTTGGGGCGCTCACGGTTGCATCGCTCATCGGCGAACCGTAACAGCGCGGCCTTGGCACTTCCAGCAGGAGCGCAGTTTGGCGCGCATCGTGATGAAATTCGGCGGCACCAGCATGGCCGGGACCGAGCGCATCCGCCGCGTCGCCAATCTGGTGCGCAAGCAGGCCGCGCCAAAGGAAGACGGCACGCGCGACGAGGTCGCGGTGGTGGTCTCGGCGATGGCGGGGGAGACCGACCGGCTGGTCAACTTCTGCCGCGAGGCCAATGCGCTCTACGATCCGGCCGAATACGACGTGGTGGTGGCCTCGGGCGAGCAGGTGACCAGCGGGCTGCTCGCGATCACGCTCCAGGGGCTCGGCTGCAAAGCGCGCAGCTGGCTCGGCTGGCAGCTCCCGATCCGCACCGTCGAGGCGCACGCCAAGGCGCGCATCGAGGGCGTCGACGGCGCGGCGCTCGGGGCCAGCATGGCCGCGGGCGAGATCGCGGTGATCCCCGGCTTCCAGGGCCTGGCCGAGGACGGGCGCGTGACCACGCTCGGCCGCGGCGGCTCGGACACCTCGGCGGTGGCGGTGGCGGCGGCGATCGGCGCCGACCGCTGCGACATCTACACCGACGTCGACGGGGTCTACACCACCGACCCGCGCATCGTCGCCAGGGCGCACAAGCTCAGGGCGGTGACCTACGAGGAAATGCTCGAGCTCGCGAGCGTGGGCGCCAAGGTGCTCCAGACCCGCTCGGTCGGCCTCGCCATGCGCGAGGGTGTGCGCGTGCAGGTGCTTTCCAGCTTCGTCGACGACGAGGCGGCCCCCGCCGACAGCCTTCCCGGCACGCTGATCGTGTCCGAGGAGGAAATGGAACAACTAGTGGAGAACGGCGACATGGAACGCCAGCTCGTGACCGGCATCGCGCACGACAAGAACGAGGCCAAGGTGATCCTCACCCGCGTGCCCGACAAGCCCGGCGCGGTGGCGCATATCTTCGCCCCGCTCGCCGCCGCCAGCATCAATGTCGATATGATCATCCAGAACGTCGGCCGCGACAAGGGCGAGACCGACGTGACCTTCACCGTCCCGCAGGCCGACCTCCCGCGCGCGCAGGCGCTGCTCGAGGACAAGCGCGCCGAGATCGGCTTCAACAGGCTGATCGCCGACAGCAAGATCGCCAAGATCAGCGTGGTCGGCGTGGGCATGAAAAGCCACGCCGGCGTCGCCGCGACCATGTTCGGCGCCTTGGCCGAGCGCGGCATCAACATCCAGGCGATCAGCACCAGCGAAATCAAGGTCAGCGTGATGATCGACGAGGACGAGACCGAGCTCGCCGTCCGCGTCCTCCACACCGCCTATGGCCTCGATGCGAAGGAAGAAGCGGCTTGAGCAGCTTCCCCAGAACCCGCCATCTGATGCGGCGCGGCGCCGCCTTCCTCGGCAGCGAGACCGCGATCCTGTGCGGGGCGATGAGCTGGGTTTCGGAGCGCAACCTCGTCAGCGCGATCAGCAATGCCGGGGGGTTCGGGGTGATCGCCTGCGGAGCGATGACGCCCGAACTGCTCGACGCCGAGATCGCCGCGACCAGGGCGCTCACCGCCAGGCCCTTCGGCGTCAACCTCATCACCATGCACCCGCAGCTGTTCGAGCTGATCGCGGTCTGCGCGAAGCACGCCGTGAGCCATGTCGTGCTCGCGGGCGGCATTCCGCCCAAGGGCAGCGTCGAGGCGATCAAGCAGGGCGGCGCGAAGACGATCTGCTTCGCGCCCACGCTGGCGCTGGCCAGGAAGCTGCTCAGGAGCGGAGCGGACGCGCTGGTCATCGAGGGCATGGAGGCGGGCGGCCACATCGGCCCGGTTTCGACCAGCGTGCTGGCGCAGGAGATGCTGCCCGAGCTGGCCGCCCCGGAATCCGGGAATTCGCATCTCGTCTTCGTCGCCGGGGGGATCGGGCGCGGCGAGCTGATCGCGGGCTATCTCGAGATGGGCGCCTGCGGGGTGCAGCTCGGCACGCGCTTCGCCTGCGCGGAGGAGAGCATCGCCCATCCCAATTTCAAGAAGGCCTTCTTCCGCGCCAGCGCGCGCGATGCGGTCGCCAGCGTCCAGCTCGACCCGCGCCTGCCGGTGATCCCGGTGCGCGCGCTCAGGAACAAGGGCACCGAGCACTTCACCGCCACCCAGCGCGAGGTGATGGGCCGGCTCGACCGCGAGGAGGTGGCGATGGCCGAGGCGCAGCTTCAGATCGAGCACTACTGGGCCGGCGCGCTGCGCCGCGCGGCGATCGACGGCGATGTCGAGAACGGCAGCCTGATGGCCGGGCAATCGGTCGGGATGGTGACGAAGGAGGAACCCGTCGCCGCCATCGTCGCCGAGCTGCTGGCCGAGTGCGAGGCGGCGCTGTCGCGGCGCTGATCGGCGGCGGCCCGGTGTAACCCGAATGCAACGGACCGGGCTCGGACCGGCATGCTCGGGAACCCGAGCGACCGCGGTCTGTTCTCCCTTCGACCTTTCCGGGGGGGGGAACAGTGACGAGACGGGCGCCATGCTCCATCGCATCGACTTCGAGATCGGGATTTACCCCGACCGCATCCAGGTAACCGACCGGCGCTCCGGCCGCTTTGTCGATTTCGCGGCCGAGATCCCCTTCTCCACGCCCCGCCAGCTGGTCGCCGGGAACCCGGTCTATTTCGAGCACGCGCTCGCCAAGGCATTGCGCAAGGCGATGAGCGGGGGCTTCATTCTGCTCGACGCGCAGGCGCATGTCTTCAGCGGCGGGGCCGCGCTGGACGACGCCGATTGTCTGACGGTGCGCCGCGCCCTGCGCGACATCGGCTTCAAGACCGTGCGCTTCGACCAGCGGCCGGACGACGAGCCGCCACCGCCGCTGCCGGCATCGCTGTCCGCCTTGCTGTGACCGCGGGCGACGAGCGCTTGCCCGGGGCGGCACGGCGGCTAGGGTAGGCGTGAGCGCTAACAGCGGAGACGAGCGATGTGCCGGGAAAGCGAAGTCTGGAACTGGGGCCGCGCGGTCATGACCCGCCGCCAGATGGGCGCGATCGGCGCGGTGGGCGCGGTCGCGGCCTGCGCACCGATGGCGAGCGACGGGCCGGCCGCGCCGGCCGGCTCGCGCGTGGTCGAGCGCGGCGTCCTGTTCGCCACGCCCGACGGGACGCTCGACGGCGAATTCTACCATCGCCGGGGCGCCAGGGCCCCGGGCGTCATCCTGTGGCCCGACATCGCCGGCATCCGCCCCGCCAAGCGCCAGATGGCGCGGCGGCTGGCGGAGGCGGGCTATGCGGTGCTGCTCGCCAATCCCTATTATCGCGATGTGCGCGGGCAGCAGTTCGCCGATTTCGCCGATTTCGCCGGCAATGGCGGCTGGGACAAGGTAACGCCGTGGCGCGGCCGCTTCACCGCCGACACGGTCCTCACCGACGCGCGCGCCATCGCCGGCTGGCTGCGGCGGCAGAACGAGGTCGACACCGCGCGCGGCATCGGCGCGCAGGGGTATTGCATGACCGGCAGCTTCGCTCTCGTCGCGCCGGCCGTCACGCCCGAGTTGAGCGCCGGGGCCAGCTTCCACGGGGGCGGGCTGGTCAAAGCGGGCGACCCCAAGAGCCCGCACCGGACGATGGAGGCGAGCAATCGCTATCTGATCGCGATCGCCCGCAACGACGATGCCAAGGCGCCGGGCGACAAGGACGCGTTGCGCGACGCCGCCGCCGCCGTCGGCGCGCCTGCGGAGATCGAGGTCTATCCCGCCGACCACGGCTGGTGCGTGCCCGATTCGCCGAGCTACGACCAGGCCGAAGCCGAGCGCGCCTGGGCTCGGCTGCTCGCGCTTTACAGCACCCTTTGAACGCCTCGTTTTATATTTAGCCTATTTGGATAGCTGTTACCAATCTACTTGCCATATGGGCTTGAAGCCGCTATGCTCGCGCCATGACGCGCCTGCTCCGCCTTGCCCAGTCTACCCGGTACCGCACACCCGCGCGCCGGCAAGCAGGCCGACCGCCGCCGGGAGGTGTCGCCTTGGTGTCGCCTTTGGGCTCGGGGTCTCCGCTGCCGGCGGGCTCGCCGGTTTCGCTTTCCACCGGGCCGGTGCTGGCATAGCATCGCCGCAAGGACGAGGAGAGGTCGATGGACGGTAGCCTGATAACCGCGGTGTTGCTGGTGGCGGTGCTGATCGTGTTCCTGATGTCGGCGGTGAAGGTCGTCCGCCAGGGTTACGTCTACACCATCGAGCGCTTCGGCAAGTTCACCAAGTCCGCCGAGCCGGGGCTCCACATCATCACCCCCTTCATCGACCGCGTCGGCCAGAAGGTGAACGTGATGGAGCAGGTGCTCGACATCCCGGGGCAGGAGATCATCACCGCCGACAACGCGATGGTCGGCGTCGACGCGGTGGTGTTCTTCCAGGTGCTCGACGCGGGGAAAGCCGCCTATGAGGTCAGCAATCTGTTCCAGGCGATCATGGCGCTGACCACCACCAATCTGCGCACCGTGATGGGCAGCATGGATTTGGACGAGACGCTGTCGAAGCGCGACGAGATCAACGCGCGGCTGCTCGGCGTGGTCGATCACGCCACCAGCCCCTGGGGCGTCAAGATCACCCGCGTCGAGATCAAGGACATCCGCCCCCCGGTCGACATTTCCGAGGCGATGGCGCGGCAGATGAAGGCCGAGCGCCTGAAGCGCGCCGAGATTCTCGAGGCCGAGGGCGAGCGCGCCAGCCGCATCCTGCGCGCCGAGGGCGAGAAGCAGAGCGCGATCCTCAAGGCCGAGGGCCAGAAGGAAAGCGCCTTCCGCACCGCCGAGGCGCGCGAGCGCGAGGCCGAGGCCGAGGCGCGCGCGACCGAGGCGGTCTCCAACGCCATCGCCTCCTCGGGCAACCAGGCGATCAACTATTTCATCGCCCAGGAATACACCAAGGCGGTGGCCAAATTCGCCGACAGCCCCAACGCCAAGACGATCCTGTTCCCGGTCGAGGCGACGCAGCTGATCGGCTCGCTCGGTGGCATCGGCGAGCTGATCCGCGACACCTTCGGAAAGACCGAGGGCACGGTGAACGCGGGCACCCCGCTGCCCCCACCGCAAGCGCAGCCGCGCGAACGGCAGCCGGTCCCCCGCCGCCCGCTCAGCCAGGGCGCGAGCGTGCCGCGTTCGGGGGATGCGGGATGAGGCCAGCGTTGCGCCCATCGTGGTTCGACAGGCTCACCACGAGCGGATGTGAGAGAGTGAAAAACGCAGTTTCCGCTCGTCCTGAGCCTGTCGAAGGGCGGTTGGCGATACCCAGGCCCCACACCCAATGACCCCCATCGAACCCCACTGGCTGTGGATTGGCGCGGGCCTCGTGCTCGCCGCGCTCGAGATGCTGGTCCCCGGCGTCTATCTCATCTGGCTCGCGCTCGCGGCCATCGCCACCGGGGTGCTGGTGCTGGCGAGCGAGCCCTCGCTGCCGATGCAGATCGTGAGCTTCGTCTCGCTGTCGCTGATCTTCGCCTATTCGGCCCGGCGCTGGCTGCGCGACAAGCCGATCGAGAGCAGCGACCCGCTGATGAACCAGCGCGCCGCCCGCCTGGTGGACCAGACCGCGCTGGTGACCCAGGCCATCGAAGGCGGCGAAGGCCGCGTCCGCATCGCCGACAGCGAATGGCTGGCCAGCGGCCCCGACTGCCCGGCGGGCACCCGCGTGCGGATCGCGGGCGTGAACGGGGCGTGTTTGGCGGTGGAGGCGCTCGAGTTGCCGAGGCTGGGTTAGCGTGAGCCCGCCCGCGCCAAGCGATTGGGCAGCTATCGCCAAACGACCGAGGAAGCAGGCGGTAGGGTGCATTGAGGCATCGCCGAAATGCACCTTTGCCGGCGCGGTGGTGCATTTCGCCATCGGCTCAATGCACCCTACGATTGCTCAATAACTCAATCGCTCCGAGAACCGCCCGTGCTTGCGGTAGGGCACCATCCAGTCCTCGAGGAACAGGTCGAGCGGCTTGGGATCGATGCCGAGCGCCTTGAAGCCGCGCGCACCAGGACTCGCGACATTGTCGGCCTTGAGCAGCCCCCACTGGTCCGAATTCATCGGCGTGCCGGGGAGCCTGGCGAAGAAGGCCGCGATGCCGTCGGGCATCGGCAGCAAGACAGGCTCGCGGCGCTGGCCGGCGGCGATGCGCTGCTGGAGCTCGAGCATGGTCAGCACCTCGGGCCCGGCGAGCTCGAATGTCTTGCCGCCGAACTTCCTCGGGTCGGCCACCGCCCGCGCCGCGCCTTCCGCGACATCCGCGACATAGGCCGGCTGCACCTGCGCCTCGGCGCCGAACACCGGCAGCACCGGGAAACGCGCGATCGGCGGGGCGAACAGCTCCACCACCCCGCCGCCCGGCCCGAACAGCAGCGAGGGGCGCAGGATCGTCGCGGTGGGAAAGGCCGCCCGCACCCGCTCCTCGCCCGCCCGCTTCGCCTCGGCATAGCGGTTGCCCTCGTGCTGCTCGGGCACGATCGCGCTGACATGGACGAAGGCCCGCGCCCCGCCCTCGCGCGCCGCCGTCGCCATCCAGCCCGGCGCCTCGCCCATCAGCCGCATCAGATTGCCCGCGAAGCTGCCGACGCAGTTCACCACCGCATACGCCCCCTGCACCGCGCGCTCCACGCTGGCGCGGTCGGCGGCGTCGCAGCGCACGAACTGGATCTGCCCGAGATTGGCGAGCGGCTTCAGGCCCCAGGCCTTGTCGGGCTGGCGCGCGGCGATCCGCAGCCGCGCCCCGCGCGCGAGCAGCGCCTGCGCCACATGGCCGCCGAGAAAGCCGCTGCCGCCCATCAGCACCACCGTCTTGCCGTGCAGCGTCCTGGTCGAAGCCATCGTCATATCCGTCTTGCGCAAGCCGAGAAGAAGTCGGCCCCGCCTTGCCGCAACCCCGCCGCCCCCGCAAGCGGGCCGAGGGGCTGGCGAATGCCGATTGACGCCTCGCAGGCCCTCGGCTAGTGGCGCGCGCCTACCTTCGGGGCCGGACACGACGACCGGCGGCCGAAACCGTGCCCAGATGGCGGAATTGGTAGACGCACCGTCTTCAGGTGGCGGCGCTCGCAAGGGCGTGGAGGTTCGAGTCCTCTTCTGGGCACCAGCACTTCTCCAGTGTTGGAAAACTCTCGGGAACCGTCCAAAGAACGGTCCCCGGAGAGCGTCTGCTCCGAGAAACAGCGACGGGAGAATGGCCCGTCATGGGCCAGAAAGTCCCGGAAAGCCGTCCGCCTTGAGGGTCGTGGCTGCTACGTAAGCTGCCACGGGATTTGCCCCGTGGCTCGCTTCCACGAGGCTACGAACTCCCTATCGCCACACCCTCCCCGGTTGACGCTCGGCACCTGCTCGATCGGCTCGAAATCTGGCGCTCATTGCGCACCGACAGGCTCGCTGTCGCCATGCGCCGATTGCCCGGAGTCGTCGCTCAAATCGAAATGGAAGTCGAACATGCCCGCGCGTTGGCGGGCTTGCCGGTCGATGCGCGCTCATCCGAGCGCGAAAAGACGATCCCGCCGACCATAACGCCAGAAGCGATCCGAATCCGCCTCGACGGCTCCCCCAGAAGCGAACGATCGAGGCGTAGCATTTGGTCGGCACCGAGATTGCGGCCTTGTCGACCGTTGTAATGCGAAGGCCCCCGCGCCGCGCGGAGCGCGCCAAGAGAACAATCTCCGGATCGGCAACCTGCCATAATGGTCGCCGAGGCTGCCCTTCGCTACCACGGATAACCGCAGACAGCCTCGCGCCCGGTTTCAGCGCCTCACGTCAAAATCGTTGACCCACGCGGATGCCGAAGAACTGCGGCCTGATGATGAAGGTGCGCGACGACTGCGAACAGAAGGCGATCGTGCAGAAGGTGTTTCGCGTCAACTGTCCGCGCCGGTCGAAAGCATTGTTGAGGAACAGATCGACGGTCCAATTGTCTTTCCGGATCCCAGCCGAAAAATCGAAAGAGACAAAGCCCGGTGTGTTGCCCAGAAGGTTGTTGTCGCGCACATTCAGGCTCTGGGTTGCCCCGGTCTGGTAGAGCGCCGCGCCTTGTAGATAGGCGCGGTATTCGCCGATCTCGGTGTCATAGCGCACGGTGGTCGTGCCCTTGAACTGCGGCTGGCGGGGGAGCCTCGTGCCGTCCGCCGCCGCCACCTGGGCGGTGGGGGGGCTCGATCCGGGCACAACCTGCCCAAGCGTACAGGACGGCAACTGCGTGATCGCCGCGGTCGCCGGATCGAAGGCGAAATTGCAGAAATTACCCTTCAACCTGGCGTCGTTGTAGGCCCCCGCCGTCGAGATCGTGACCCTCCCCAACTTCAGTGCGGCGTCATACTCGACGCCCCTGACTTCGGCGTTGCCGGCATTCCCGGTGATGCCAGCGCCCTGAGCTCCCGAGACGATGACGCTATATTGAATATTGTTCCATCTCTCGAAATAGGCGGCAGCATTGAAACGGAAAATGTTGTTCCAAGTCGTTTTGAGCCCGATTTCGTAGTTGGTCAGGGTCTCGGCCCCGAACGGGTTGACCGTCGCGAGGCCGAAATTGCGGATGCGCAGCGGCCGATTGAAGCCACCGGGACGAAACCCGGTCGAATAGGTGGCGTAGACCATCTTCGACTGGGCAAAGCTCCAGTCGAGCGCAACCTTGTAGGTCTGGCCGCTCTCGCTGTAGCGCCCGACCTGGTCCCGCGCCGCGATGTTGCTGTTGAGACATTGCAGCCGTTTTTCCGGAAGGGGGACAGGGCAGCCCAGAGTTCCGGTGGCGACATTCAGCGACGTGACGGTACTCCGCGCCGTGCCCGCCACACCGCCGAAGCCGACGACCTTGTAGTCGGTCCAGAAGTAACGGATGCCGCCAGTCAACTTGAGCGTCGGCGTGATATCGTAGTAGCCCTCGGCGAAAAGCGCCCAGTCCTTGAAGCGCGGATCCTGCTCGAACAGGTAATAGGCATCGCGCTTGACGGCCGGCGAGCCCAAAACCATCGTTCCGCCATTCGCCACCGGAATACCGAAGCCGGCGGGGTTGCTGTCGCCGCCGCCCGACTGGGTATAGCCGACGATCTGTCCCAGGCCGCGGATGGCATAATCGTTATTGATTTCGGTATTCAGGGACTGGTAAAAACCGCCAAATGTGACGTTGAAGGGCCATTGCGTCGGCGTCGTCAGGCGGACCTCCTGGGTAAACGCCTGCTCGTTCCGAAGGCCGATATAGACTTGCGTCGGGTTTATCAGCGTGGTGCACCTCAGCGTCGCCCCGGATCCGGTGCAGCCGCTGCGGTCGAAAAATTGCAGATAATTTTCATAGCCAGGCCCGAAACCGTCGTAGGTCACGGTGTAATAGGTATAATCGTTGAGCTGCTTGACCTGCCGCCGAAAATAGCCCGTCGCCGAAACCAGATCGAAATCGCCGATATGGCCGTTGATGGTGAGCGCCGCCTGATACCATTTGTCGTCCCGCCGCGTCGTGTCGAAATCCCGGACCTCGAGATCGCCAAGCCGCTGGTCGAAGCCGAAATAGCCGCGGGAAATCTGCCGTTGCGCGGTAACCGAAGGTGTGATCGCCCAGCCGTCCGCGGGCTCCCAGAGAAATTGCAGTCGCCCGCCATATTCATCGATCGAATTGTAGTTATCCCTGGCGATGGCCGCGTTGTTGAGCGTGAACGAGGTGGCCGGATTGTTGTCGCCCAGCGTCAATACCGAAGGACGCCCGTCATTGAAGGTGCCATTATTGGGGACATTGTCGATATAGCCGCCATCGCGCCGGTAATAGCCCATCGCGCGCATGGCGACGGCCTCCCCCAGCGGCACATTGACATAGCCCTGCGCCTGCCCGCCGAAACCGCCCGGTCCGAACTTGTTGGCTTCGAGGTCATAGCCCGCCTCGAACGCACCGAGCTTTGGCTTGTTGGTGATGAAACGGATCGTGCCGGCCAGCGAGCTCGCGCCGAACAGTGTGCCCTGGGGCCCCGACAGCGCTTCGATGCGCTCGAGGTCGTAGACGTGAATATCGGGGACGTTGATCCCGGGGATCGGAATTTCGTCGAGATAGTAGCCGACCGAGGCGTAGGACCCGCCAGCCGGAACGATCCCGCGGAAATACAGCTCGTTCCGGCCCGGTCCGATCCCGGCGAACGAAACCGACGGCAGCAGTGTCGCGAAGTCGGAAAGGCCCTTGACCTGACGGCCAGCCATCACCTCGGCGCTCAGCGCCTGAATCGA
>JAIETR010000079.1 GCA_019745075.1 Qipengyuania sp. | reverse complement strand
GCGGGCTGGGGCACGCTGGCGCAGCCCGAGGCATTCGGCGGGCAGGGTATGCCGCATGTTCTCGCCTTCGCGCTCGAGGAGTTCATCTCCAGCGCCAACCACGCCTTCGGCATGTATCCCGGCCTCGCCGGCGGGGCGGTCGCGGCGCTGATCGCCAAGGGTTCGCCCGAGCAGCAGCAGATGTATCTGCCGAAGATGATCGCGGGCGAATGGCTCGGCACCATGAACCTGACCGAGCCGCAGTGCGGAACCGATCTCGGCCTCATCCGCACCAGGGCCGAGCCCCAGGCGGACGGCAGCTTCGCCATCACCGGCACCAAGATCTTCATCTCGGCCGGCGAGCACGATCTGACCGAGAACATCATCCACCTGGTCCTGGCCAAGCTGCCCGGCGCGCCCGACAGCTCGAAGGGCATTTCGCTGTTCGTGGTCCCCAAAGTGCTGGTGAACGAGGATGGCTCGCTGGGCGAGCGCAACAGTGTGCTGTGCGGCTCGATCGAGGAGAAGATGGGCATCCACGGCAATTCGACCTGCCTGCTCAACTACGACGGAGCCAAGGGCTGGCTGGTCGGCGAGGAGAACAAGGGCCTCGCCGCCATGTTCATCATGATGAACGCGGCGCGGCTCGGCGTGGGGGTGCAGGGGCTCAGCCAGGCCGAGGTCGCCTATCAGAACGCGGTCGCTTATGCCAAGGACCGCCGCCAGGGCCGCGCGCTGACCGGGCCGGCCGAGACCGAGGCGAAGGCCGATCCGATCCTGGTCCACCCGGACGTGCGCCGGATGCTGATGGAGGCCAAGGCCTTCACCGAGGGCATGCGCGCGCTGTGCCTGTGGGGGGCGCTCCAAGTCGATCTCAGCCACAAGGCGCCGACCGAGCAGGAGCGCGCCGAGGCCGATGCGCTGATCGGGCTGATGACGCCGGTCATCAAGGGCTATGGCACCGATCGCGGCTTCCAGGTGGCGGTCGACATGCAGCAGGTCTTCGGCGGGCACGGCTACATCCGCGAATGGGGGATGGAGCAGTTCGTCCGCGACGCCCGCATCGCGCAGATCTACGAGGGCACGAACGGTATCCAGGCGATGGACCTGTGCGGCCGCAAGCTGGCGCAGGGCGGCGGCGCGGCGATCCAGGCCTTCTTCAAGCTGGTGGGCGAGGAATGCGCGGCGGCGAAGGCGGACGAGGCTCTGGCTCCGCTGGCGGAGAAGCTCGAAAAGGCGCTCGGCGAGCAGCAGGCGGCGACGATGTGGTTCATGCAGAACACGATGGCCAACCCCAACCACCTCGGCGCCGGGGCGCATCATTACATGACGCTGATGGGGCTGGTGACGCTCGGCTGGATGTGGCTCAAAATGGCGCGCGTGGCGCGGGCGAGGCTGGGGGCCGGCGGCGAGGACAAAGCGTTCTACGAGGCCAAGCTGGTCACCGCACGCTTCTACGCCGAACGCTTCCTCCCCGATGCCGGCGCGCTGCGCCGCAAGCTCGAGGCCGGCAGCGATGCCATGATGGCGCTGGACGCGGAGGCTTTCGCGACGGCGACTTGAGCTTTTTCGCTCGCAAAGGCGCGAAGGCGCGAAGAAGAAGTGGGAAGACGCTCGCAGAGGCGCAGAGGCGCAGAGGAATCTTTGGAGCGGCTGCGCCGCAGACCCAAACTTCATGACAGGTGTGAATGAGTCGACCCCAACTCTATCGCACCACCACTCTGCGCCTCTGCGAGCGCCTAACTTCTTCGCGCCTTCGCGCTTCGCGAGCGTCCGAGGCTTGGATGCGCCGCGCGGTTGGGATAAGTACACGGCCATGAGCAACGGACCGACCAACCCGACAGCCGCCCAACCGGGTGGCCTCCTCGACCGCCTTCTCTTCGCGCATCCTCGAACGGTAGGCGAGAGCTATGCCGAGCATGCGGGCATCGCCTCGCGCTTCGGCGCCACTATGGTGGCGGGTGGGGTCAAATGCCTGATCCACGCCGTGGTGCCTTCCGTGTTCGAGCGTTCGGCCAGCGACTGCGTGGCCAGGCTCAACGGCGAGCTGACCCGGCGCCGGGCGGCCGCTACCAATGTCGACCCGGATTACGTGATCTAGCCTACTCCTCGGGCAGAAAGTCCGGCACCGACAGGTAGCGCTCGCCGGTGTCGTAGTTGAAGCCGAGCACGCGCGCGCCCGCATCCAGCTCGGGGAGCTTCTTGGCGATCGCCGCCAGCGTGGCGCCGCTCGAGATGCCGACCAGCAGACCTTCCTCGCGGGCGCAGCGGCGCGCCATCTCCTTGGCCTCGTCGGCCTCGACCTGAATCGCGCCGTCGATCGCCTGGGTGTGCAGGTTTTCGGGGATGAAGCCCGCGCCGATGCCCTGGATCGGGTGCGGGCCGGGCTGGCCGCCGGAGATGACGGGCGACAGCGTGGGTTCCACCGCGAAGGCCTTCATGCCTGGCCATTCCTGCTTTAGCACTTCGGCGCAGCCGGTCAGGTGCCCGCCGGTGCCGACCCCGGTGACCAGCAGGTCGATCGGGCTGTCGTCGAAATCGGCGAGGATCTCGCGCGCGGTGGTGCGCTGGTGGACATCGACATTGGCCGGGTTGTCGAACTGCCCGGGAATCCACCCGCCCTCGGTCTGGCCGGCCAGTTCCTGCGCGCGCTCGATCGCGCCCTTCATGCCCTTCTCGCGCGGGGTGAGGTCGAAGCTGGCGCCATAGGCCAGCATCAGGCGGCGTCGTTCGAGGCTCATCGATTCGGGCATCACGAGCACGAGTTTGTAGCCCTTGACGGCCGCGACCATGGCGAGGCCGATGCCGGTGTTGCCGCTGGTCGGCTCGATGATGGTGCCGCCGGGCCCGAGCTTGCCCGATTTCTCCGCATCCTCGACCATCGAGAGCGCGATGCGGTCCTTGATCGAGCCGCCGGGATTGGCGCGTTCGGACTTCACCCAGACCTCGTGGTCGGGGAACATTCTCCTGAGCCGGATATGCGGGGTGCCGCCGATGGTGGCGAGGACGTTGTCAGCTTTCACGCGAGAGCTCCTTTGCGGCGTCGAGACGGGCCTCCGCCTCTATTCGCGGGGGCAGGAATTCGGGAGCGAAGGTCTTCGCCCGGCGCAGCTCGGGGAAGATCGCCGCCCAGATCACGGTCACTACTATGGCCCCGACGCCGCCGAATACAACCGCCCCGGCCGCGCCGAGGAAGGCGGCGGCGAGGCCCGACTGCATCTCGCCGAGCTCGTTCGAGGCCGAGATCGCCAGGCCCGAGATCGCCGAGACGCGGCCGCGCATCCGGTCGGGGGTGTTGAGCTGGACGAGGCTCGAACGGATGAACACCGAAATCATGTCGCTCGCCCCCAGCAGCACCAGCATCGCCACCGAGAAGGCGAAATTTGTCGAGAGGCCGAAGGCGATGGTGGCGAGGCCAAAGCCGACCACGGCGAGCAGCATCTTCTTGCCGACATCGTTCTCGAGCGGGCGCCACGCCATCCACGCCGCCACCGCCGCGGCGCCGAGCGCGGGCGCGCCGCGCATGATGCCCAGCCCCTCCGGCCCGACCATCAGGATGTCGCGCGCGAAGACCGGCAGCATCGCGGTCGCGCCGCCCAGCAGCACCGCGAACAGGTCGAGCGTGATGCAGCCGAGCAGGAAGCGCTGACGCCAGGTGAACTGCGCGCCCTCCACCATCTGGCGAATCGGGTGCTTGGGCTCGGCGTCCTGCTCGGCGCGGACCGGGCGGATCGAGAGCACCAGCAGCGCCGAGCAGACCAGCAGCGCGGCCGAGAGCGCATGCGGCAGCCAGTGCGCCTCGGCGAACAGAAACCCGCCCACCGCCGGGCCGAGCACGCTCGCACCCTGCCAGGCGATGCTCGACAGCGCGATGGCGCGGGGCAGGAGCCGCAGCGGCACGATGTTCGGAGCGATCGCGCTCATCGAGGGGCCCAGGAACACTCTCGCGGCGCCGTGCATGGCGGCCAGAGCGAACAGCATCGGCAGGGTGAGCGTGTCGGCCCAGGTGGCATAGGCCAGCACCCCCGCGATGGTGCAATCGCTGATATTCGCGCAGGCGGCCACCACGCGGCGGTCGAAGCGGTCGGCGGTCCACCCCGCCACCGGAGTCAGCAGCAGCAGCGGGATGAACTGCGCCAGGCCGAGCAGCCCGAGCAGAAACGCGCCTTCGGAGCGGCTGTAGCCATAATCGCTGCGCGCGATGTCGTAAGCCTGGTAGCCGATCAGCACCACCATCGACAGCGTCGCGCCCACCGCGATGAACCGCGCCAGCCAGAAACGGCGGAAGTCGGGAATGGCGATCGGGCTGGTTGGCTCGGCCGTCAGTGGTGCGGTGCTCACGCGCGCCCAATGACAAACGCGGGAGCGCTTGGAAAGCGCCCCCGCGTTTCAGTGACTACAGAAGTTGTTGTTCAGCGCGAGCGGCGCAGGCGCGGGTTGGGCTGGAGTGTGTCGATCATCGCGAGAAAATCGTCGATGCGGATGATGCGTTCGAACTGGAAGCCCGCGCGGTTGTCGCGGCACCAGATCACATAGGCCTCGATCCGGCCGATCACCGGCAGGCGGATGATCACGCGGTCGCCGCGCGCCAGTTCCTTGGCGTCATCGACCATGAAGCCGTGCGCCGACAGGTTGGCGATGTGGAGGCGCATGTCGCCCGCGCGGAAGTGCTCGGCGATCACGGGATGATCGACGGGGTGCCGGGCGAGCCGGCGCTGGTCGGTGACGCTGAGCTGGGCTCCTGCGCTCATGGGTTATGCTTCCCTCTTATTTTGCGTTGAGGGTTAGGTGCACCAAAAAGGCTGACATTCGGTTAAGCACGCTGCGTGGCGTGTCTCGACTTCGCTCGACACGAACGGAGAAAGCTTGGAAGAAAACTAGGGTCAGGACCTAATACTGGCACGGGCGTGGCGTCAAAATGACGAAGATATCGGGCGAAAGCGAGCGCCGCAGAGGCTGGATGCCTCTGCCAGCGATTTTTCGTTCGAGATCGAAGTCATTTTGGCGTCCTGCGGATTGGCCTGAGCGGCCCCTGTGCAGCGTCAGGAAAACTTGAAAATGCACCGCATTTCCTGCGCTTCCCTTCCTCGCCCAAGGGCCGCTCAGCCCAACCACGCTCCGCGCCAGTATTGGGTCCTGACCCTAGATCCCGTTCGTATCGAGCGGAGGCCGCAGGCCGCAGTCGAGATACCTTGCGCCCGCTAGCCCCTTAGAATGGCGTGCCTTTTCTTGCCGAGGCTGAGGCGGGCTTCGACGCCCGGTGCAAGACGGATTTCGTGCGCCGGGTCGCTCACCGCTTCGCCGTCGAGCCTGACCGCGCCCTCCGCCAGCTTGCGCTTGGCTTCGCCCCCCGAGGCCGCGAAGCCAAGCGCGGTCAGCGCCGCGCCGACCCGGATGCCTTCGGCGCCGAGCCGGAGCACCGGCAGGTCCTCGCCCATGCCGCCGCCGGCGAAGGTCGCCGCGGCGGTCGCTTCCGCGGAACGCGCCGCCTCCCTGCCGCGCACCAGCGCGGTGACCTCGTTGGCGAGCGTGATCTTGGCGTCGTTGATCTCGGCGCCTTGCAGCGCCTCGAGCTTCGCGATCTCCTCGAGCGGCAGGTCGGTGAACAGGCGCAGGAAGCGCCCGACGTCGCGATCGTCGACATTGCGCCAATACTGCCAGAAATCATAGGCCGGGAGCTGCCCCTCGTTGAGCCACACTGCGCCGGCGGCGGTCTTTCCCATCTTTGCGCCGTCGGCGGTGATCAGCAGGGGCGTGGTCAGCCCGAACAGCTCGACCCCGTCCATCCGCCGGCCGAGCTCGACCCCGTTGACGATATTGCCCCACTGGTCGCTGCCGCCCATCTGCAACCGCGCGCCCATCGTCTGCGCGAGATGGCGGAAGTCGTAGCCCTGGAGGATCATGTAGTTGAATTCGAGGAAGGTCATCGGCTGCTCGCGCTCGAGCCGCAGTCGCACCGAGTCGAAGCTCAGCATCCGATTGACGGTGAAATGCGTGCCGACTTTCTGCAGCATCTCGATGTAGCCGAGCCCGCCCAGCCAGTCGTGGTTGTCGACCATCACCGCCTCGCTCGGTCCGTCGCCGAACACCAGCAGCTTCTCGAACACCGTGCGGATGCCGGCGATGTTCTCCGCAATGGCCTGGTCGGTCAGCATCTTGCGGCTCTCGTCGCGCCCCGTCGGATCGCCGATGCGCGTGGTCCCGCCGCCCATCAGCACGATCGGCTTGTGTCCGGCCTGCTGGAGCCGGCGCAGCAGCATGATCTGCACCAGGCTGCCGACGTGAAGCGACGGGGCGGTAGCGTCGAAGCCGATATAGCCGGGCACCACCTGCCGCGCCGCGAGGGCGTCCAGCCCCGTCGCATCGGTGAGCTGGTGGACATAGCCGCGCTCTTCCATCAGGCGCAGAAGTTCGGACTGGTACTGGCTCATCGCGCTCCTCGGCAGGCGTGCGCGCTAGCATGGGGGAACAATGGTGCAAACGCTCGAATTGGTGGCGCATCCCGCATTCCACCCGGCGCGGGTGACCGGGGTCAGCGTGCGCTGGACCCGGCTCGAGGACGGGCGGCTGATGCTGCGCTACCGCGTGGACGGCGCGGGCGCGCTGGTCGTGCCGCCGTTCAAGGGGCACGGCCAGGCGGACAATCTGTGGCGGACCACCTGCTTCGAGCTGTTCCTTTACGATGGCGAGGGCCGCTACCGCGAGTTCAATTTCTCGCCGAACGGGCAATGGACGCTCTACAGCTTCGCCGGCTATCGCAACCGGGCGGGGGATGCGGTCTTGCGCGATCATCCCGAGATCAAGCATGAGCAGGGCGCCAGCATGTTCGTCCAGACCGTCTTCGTCGATTCGACCATCCTGCTCGGGGCAGAGCGAGCGGCGGTCGCGGCGGTGATCGAGGAGCAGGGCGGGCGCCCCTCCTATTGGGCGCTGGCGCACAACGGGCTGAAACCGGACTTCCACGATCCGTTCGGGTTTCGCATTCCGCTCCGGGACGGCATTGCCGCATGAAGTTCGGCATCGACCGGCTGCTTGCCGAGCCGGCCCTGCGCGCGCCGCTGGAGGGCAAGCGCGTCGCCCTCGTGGCGCACCCCGCAAGCGTCACCGCGGACCTGACGCACAGCCTCGATGCGCTGATCGCCGCCGGGCTCAATGTCACCAGCGCCTTCGGCCCGCAGCACGGCCTGAAGGGCGACAAGCAGGACAACATGGTCGAGACCGCGGACGAGACCGATCCGCATTACGGCATCCCGGTGTTCAGCCTCTACGGCGAGCTGCGCCGCCCGAGCGGGCAGATGATGTCGAGCGCGGACGTGTTCCTGTTCGACCTTCAGGACCTGGGCTGCCGCATCTACACCTTCGTCACCACGCTGCTCTACCTGCTCGAGGAGGCGGCCCGGCACGGCAAGAGCGTGTGGGTGCTCGACCGGCCCAATCCGGCGGGGCGCCCGGTCGAGGGGACGCTGCTGGCGCCCGGACAGGAGAGCTTCGTCGGCGCCGCGCCCATGCCGATGCGCCACGGGTTGACGATGGGCGAGATGGGGCACTGGTTCATCCGCCACTTCGGCCTCGACGTCGATTACCGGGTTGTCGAGATGGAGGGTTGGCGGCCGGATGACGGCCCCGGCTTCGGCTGGCCCGAGGATCGCATCTGGATCAATCCCAGCCCCAATGCCGCCAGTCTCAACATGGCGCGCGCCTATGCCGGCACGGTCATGCTCGAGGGCGCCAATCTCAGCGAGGGCAGGGGCACCACGCGCCCGCTGGAAATCCTCTTCGGCGCGCCCGACGTCGATGCCAAGGCGATACTGGCGGAGATGGAGCGGCTCGCGCCCGAATGGCTCGCCGGCTGCGCTCTGCGCGAATGCTGGTTCACGCCGACCTTCCACAAGCACGCCGGAACGCTGTGCAACGGGTTGATGGTCCACGCCGAGGGCGGGTTCTACGATCACCGGGGGTTTCGGCCGTGGCGTCTCCAGGCGCTCGCCTTCAAGGCGATCCGGCGGCTCTATCCCGACTACCCGATCTGGCGGGATTTCCCCTACGAGTATGAGTTCGAGCGCCTGGCGATCGATGTCATCGATGGCGGCCCGGGCTTGCGCGAATGGGTGGACGATCCGGAGGCCGAGCCGGACGACCTCGACGCACTCGCGTCGGCCGACGAGACGGATTGGCAAGCCGAAATTGCCGACAGCCTGCTCTACTGAGCATTCCCGCTTGACCTGAGGCGTCGCCTCCCCGAGCCTCGCTCTATCCGACGGCGCACAAGCGCCGCGACGATGGAGAGATTTCCGCAATGGCGACAGCACCGGCTCCGGCCGTCCAGACCGGCGTGCGCACCACGCTGTGGCTGCTCCTGGTCGTCTATATCTTCAACTTCCTCGACCGGCAGATCGTCAACATCCTCGCCGAGCCGATCGCCCGCGACCTCGAGCTGAGCGATACCCAGATCGGGCTGATGACCGGGCTCGCCTTCGCGCTGTTCTACACCGTGCTCGGGCTGCCGATCGCGCGCTACGCCGACCGGCCCACCACCAGCAGGCCGAAGCTGATCGCGATTGCGCTCGCGCTGTGGTCGGGCATGACCGCGCTGTGCGGCCTGGCGCAGAACTTCGTTCAGCTCCTGCTCGCGCGAATCGGCGTGGGGGTGGGGGAGGCCGGCTGCACGCCCGCGGCGCATTCGCTGATCAGCGACATGGTACCCAGGGAACGCCGCGCCTCAGCGCTGGCGTTCTATGCCCTGGGCATACCGATCGGGACGGTGCTCGGGATGGTCATCGGCGGGCTGCTGTCCGATGCGATCGGCTGGCGGCGGACCTTCCTCGTCGTCGGCCTGCCGGGGGTGCTGCTGGCGCTGGTGGTGGCGTGGCTGATGAAGGACCCGCGCCATCGCGGGACCAGCACCGTCGCGGCGGCGCCGCCGATCGGCAATGCGGCGGCGTTGCGGGCCATCTTCGGTTCGCGCGCGCTGGTGCTGCTGATGATCGCCGCCTCGAGCGCGGCCTTCCTCAGCTATGGCAAGACCACCTGGGCGACGATCTTCTTCCAGCGCACCCACGGCCTTTCGCCGGGCGAGACCGGACTCTATTTCGGAATCATCAACGGGCTCGCGGGGATCGCGGGCACCTGGCTGGGCGGCAAGATCGCCGACAAATACGGCGCGACCAACCGCCGCCATGTCCTGACCGCGCCCGCGATCGGGATGGCGGTCGCGGCGCCGCTCGCCTATCTGGCCTATGCCGCCAGCACCTGGCAGTCGGCGCTGGCGATCCTGATCGTCCCGACGCTGCTCAACTCGCTCTACTACGGCCCGACCTATTCGGCGGTGCAGGGCCTCGTCGCCCCCCAGGCGCGGGCGATGGCGGCGGCGGTGCTGTTGTTCTTCCAGAACCTGATCGGACTCGGCTTCGGGCCGCTGTTCTTCGGGATGCTGTCCGATTGGCTCAAGCCAAGCTACGGCGAGGACAGCGTGCAGATCGTGCTCTACTCGGCCGCCTTCCTCGGCGCGATCCCCGCCTTCTTCTTCTGGCGCTGCAGCCTGCGCCTCGACGCCGAGCTCGACCGGAAAGGCTGAACTCGCGTCAGCCCTTGGGCTTGGCGGGGAGGACGACCGGCGGGCCGGGCTCGGGTGGCGGCAGGATTTCCGCTGGCGCGCCCACCGGCACCAGCACTCCGCAGCCGTCGATCCTGCGATCCACCGCGTAGTGCAGGATCGGTTTGTCCGCGCTCGCCGGGGACCGGTCGAGGCGCGGCTGGCCCGCGGCCGCGCGCGCCTGCTGGATCCGCTCGCGGCAGTATTTCTTCGCCTCGGTATCCTGCAGGTTCGGCCAGGGCCGGGCGGGTCCCTCGTAAGAGGGGAGGCTGACGATCGCGGCCGGCGGCGTGGCGCTGGCCAGCAGGGGCACGGCGAGGAGGGTCGGGAGAGTTCGCATCGGCTTCATCCCTGCTTGCGGCTCAGCTCGCGCATGGCCTCGTCGAGCCCGGCGAGCGTGAGCGGATACATCCGGTCCTTCATAAGCTGCTTCAGCAGTTTGGTCGACTGCGAATAGCTCCACTGCTTCTCGGGCACCGGATTGAGCCACACGGACGCGGGATAGGTGTCGGTCACGCGGCTCATCCACACCGCGCCGGGCTCGTCGTTCATGTGCTCGACGCTGCCGCCGGGGTGGGTGATCTCGTAGGGGCTCATCGCGGCATCGCCCACGAACACCACCTTGTAGTCGTGCCCGTATTTATGGAGCACGTCCCAGGTCCTGGTGCGCTCCTGCCAGCGGCGCCGGTTGTCCTTCCACACGCCTTCGTAAAGGCAGTTGTGGAAGTAGAAGAATTCGAGGTTCTTGAACTCGCCGGTGGCGGCGCTGAACAGCTCCTCGACCAGCTTGACGAAGGGGTCCATCGATCCACCCACATCGAGGAACAGCAGCAGCTTGACCGCATTGTGCCGCTCCGGCCGCATGTGAATGTCGAGCCAGCCCTGCTTTGCCGTCCCCTCGATCGTGGCGTCGAGGTCGAGCTCGTCCGCCGCGCCCTCGCGCGCGAAACGGCGCAGCCGGCGCAGCGCCATCTTGATGTTGCGGGTGCCCAGCTCCCTGGTGTTGTCGAGGTTCCTGAACTCGCGCTTGTCCCACACCTTGAGCGCGCGCTTGTGCTTGCTCTCGCCGCCGATCCGCACGCCTTCGGGGTTGTAGCCCGAATTGCCGAACGGGCTGGTGCCGCCGGTCCCGATCCACTTGCTGCCGCCCTGGTGGCGCTTTTCCTGCTCCTCGAGCCGCTGCTTGAGCGTCTCCATGATCTCGTCCCACGAGCCGAGCGATTCGATCGCCGCCATCTCCTCGGGGGTAAGGAACTTCTCCGCGACCGCCTTGAGCCAGTCCTCGGGGATCTCGACCGGGTTCGCGCCATAGTCGGTGACGATGCCTTTGAAGACCTTGGCGAAGACCTGGTCGAAGCGGTCGAGCAGCCCCTCGTCCTTCACGAAGGTGGCGCGGCTGAGGTAATAAAACGCCTCGGGCGTCGTTTCGATCACATCCCTGTCGAGTGCCTCGAGCAGCACGAGGTGCTCCTTGAAGCTGGCGGGAATGCCCGCGGCGCGCAGCTCGTCGACGAAGTTGAAGAACATGGCTCCGTCTAGCGCCTCCAGCCGAGCCTCGCCAGCGCCGCGATGTGGTTAGCACTTTCATAACCAAGTCTCGGGTAAAGCCCTTGCGCACTGGGACGGGCATCGAGGCCCCAAGAAGGACAAAGTCGCACATGGAAATGCTGGCTATCGACAACGCGAGCGCGAGCGCTCTCGATGGTATTCCGGAGGCCTGTGGGAAAGTCACCGTCGGCTGTTCGGATGTCGCCGGCATCGTCCAGGCGGTCATCGATACCTCGGGGGTGCTGCGCGCCGAGCATATCGAGCTCCAGGGCGTGGTCCAGGAGCTCGAGAAGGACCAGCGCAAGGTCGCCGAGGCGAGCGAGGAGGCGCGCCTGCTGTCGGCGCGCGCGATCGAACGGCTCGGGCAGGGCACCGCGCAGATCCAGTCGTCGCTGGCGCAGATCACCTCGCTGCTCGACCTCGTCGGCACGCTCGCGACCCACGTCACCGGCTTCGCCGCGGCGATGGAGCAGGTCCAGCGCTGCTCGAGAGATATCGAGCAGATCGCCGAGACCACCAATATCCTCGCCCTCAACGCCACCATCGAGGCGATGCGCGCGGGCGAGGCCGGCCGCACCTTCGCGGTCGTCGCCAACGAGGTGAAAGGCCTCGCCGGCGAGACCCGCAAGGCCACCAACGAGATCGCCGCGGTGATCGGGACGCTCGGCGCCGAGGCCGCGACCGTGATCGAGCGGATCGAGGCGGGCGCCTCGGCGAGCAACCAGGCCAAGGCCTCGGTCGCCAGCATCGAGCAGACCATGAGCGGGGTCAGCGAGCTGGTCGGCGAGGTCGACAGCCAGAACTTCACCATCGCCCAGGCCACCGGGATGATGACCGGCAACGTCCACCGCGTGCAGGAAGTGATCGAGAGCTTCGACCGGGCGGCTGCCGAAAACGAGGGCCAGCTCGAAATCGCGCATGCGCGCATGACCGACCTCGAGCTGACCGCGAGCGAGATGTTCGACCGCCTCGTTCACGCCGGCCTCTCGCCGCAGGACAGCGCCATGGTCGAACTCGCCCAGCGCCACGCCCGCGACGTGGAGAAGCTTGTCGAAGCCGCGATCGCCAAGGGCGAGATCGGCGAGGCGCAGCCGTTCGACCAGTCCTACCGCCTCATCGAAGGCTCGAACCCGCAGCGCTTTCGCACCGCCTTTACCGATTGGGCGCACGCCAACTGGCGCTTCAAGCTCGATGCGGTGGCGGGCAGCGATCCGCGCATCATGGCGGCGGCCTGCACCGATCAGCTGGGATATCTTCCCACCCACCTCAGCAAGCACTCGATGCCGCCGACCGGCGATGTCGCCCACGACACCCAGTTTTGCCGCAATGGCCGCATCCTGTTCGACGCCATCGACCAGCGCGCCAAGCAGAGCCAGGCGCCCTATATGATGGCGGTCTATCGCCAGGAAAACGACGGCAAGAGCTACCGCGTGGTCCGCAACGTCTATGTCCCGATGTTCATCAACGGCCGCCGCTGGGGCGATTTCGAGGTGGCGTATACGTTCGGATGAGGGGTTGCGTGGACCACCGATGTGGGGGTTTGGAAACCTTCGGTTCCGCGATGTCCGACGGCTTTTAAGTGGGTTGGTCGCGATTTTCGCGTTTCAAGTGTCACTTTCCAGCTTTCCAGGCCGGTTCGCTAGAGCGCATCGACGCCATCGGCCATAGCCCATTTGGTTCCATGTAGGAAAGCGGCATGGCAGAGCTCAGGCGGATCGCAGCGTATGGCGTTTCGCGTCCCGCGTGGTAGTTTCGGCGGATGAATGCCCATTCCACCATTGAGCATCTCAAGGCGATGCAGCCCGAGCTTGCGCGTTCGGGCATCGCGGCGCTGTATCTGTTTGGCTCATTTGCCCGAGGCGACAGTCGGGCGGACTCGGACATTGACCTGGCTTTCGACGTCGAACCCGATAGCAAGTTCAATCTATTTGATCAGGCCTCGTTGCAGACGATGCTCGAGGAGCGGCTTGGCCGGCATGTCGATTTCCTCGCGCGCCACGCAATCCATCCCGACCTGAAGCCAAAGATCGAACGCGATCTGGTGCGGGTGTTTTGAAGGACCAGGACAGGGACTGGTTTCACCTGCGCCAGATGCTGCGCTTCATCGCGCACATCGAGCGCCGCCTGGCAGGGTTGAGCGAAGCCGAGTTCCATGCCGACCGCGACGAGATCGACCTGACGGCGTACCGGTTTCAAATGATCGGCGAGGCGGCGCGAAAGCTCTCCGACACACTCAAAGCACGGCATCCCGATATCAAGTGGCCCGGCATCGTCGGCATGCGCAACGTCATCGCGCACGACTACGAAGGCCTCGCGAGTACCGTCATGTGGAATGCGGCGCGGGACGAGTTGGGGGCGTTGGCGAGAGTCTGCCGGGATGAGCTTGCTGCTTTGGGCGGAAGCGAGCCCGATATCTGACGACGTGCGTGGGCACGAACAAGTGCTTGCACCACGATCTATGCGCGTTTATCATGCGCATGAAAGGTGCGGCGAATGAATGCTCCCACTCGCGGTTCGCTCCGGCGGGCGACCAATGTTTCGCTCGATCAATCCCTGGTGGAAGCAGCACGCGAACTCGACATCAATCTCTCGCGCGCCTGCGAGCAAGGCCTCGCTCGGGAGATCAAGGCGACCCGAGAGGCACACTGGCTCGAGGAGAACGCGGAGGCGATCGAATCCTCTAACCGTTATGTCGAGAAACACGGGCTTCCGTTGGCGAAATACCGCTTGTTCTAATGGCCAAATATGATGTGCACCGGCTTGGAGCCGGCATCACCATGGTCGTTGATTGCCAGGCTGATCTACTGAGCCATCTCAACTCCCGGTTTGTGGTGCCGCTGATGCCGACCGACGAAGCGCCGATAGCGGGCGCGCGATTGAATCCGGCATTCAATCTCGACGGAAAGCTATATTCATTGGTCACGCAATTCGCGACAACGATGCAGGCCGCCGATCTTGGAGAGCCGCTCGCTTCCCTGGCCGATCACGATCTGACCATCGGCAACGCGCTGGATATGCTGATCTCGGGATTTTGAGCTGGGCACCAGTGCATTTCACCTTTGGTTGAATGCACCCTACGCGGACTGAAAACTGAGCTTCGACCAAGCCCTTCACGGAGAGAAGGTCCAATCCGACGCTCCTCGCGAGATTCACGGCCAAGAATTATCGCGTGGTGCCACTGGCGGTGAGATTATCGTAGTGAAGTATCTGGCCCCTCATTTGCCCCCCGCTCCAAATGCCTTTACGTGATCGAATCTGAATTTCCGAAATGCTAGCAAGTGCCAAACGTTAGAGCAATCGAGACGGCGAATTTTACCCCTGCCGCCGCGCCATGAACGCCAGGCGTTCGAACAGCATCACGTCCTGCTCGTTCTTGAGCAACGCGCCGTGCAACGGTGGGATCGCGCTGTGCGGGTTCCGGTCCTGCAAGACCTCCAAAGGCATGTCCTCGTTGAGCAGCAGCTTGAGCCAGTCGAGCAGCTCGCTGGTGCTCGGCTTCTTCTTGAGGCCCGGCACCTCGCGGATTTCGTAGAACACGTCCATCGCCTTCTTCACCAGCATGGTCTGGATGCCGGGGAAGTGGACGTCGACGATCGCCTGCATCGTCTCGCGCTCGGGGAACCTGATGTAGTGGAAGAAGCAGCGGCGCAGGAAGGCGTCGGGCAGCTCCTTCTCGTTGTTCGAGGTGATGACCACAATCGGGCGTTCGCGCGCCTCGATGGTTTCCTGCGTCTCGTAGACGTCGAAACGCATCCGGTCGAGTTCCTGGAGCAGGTCGTTGGGAAACTCGATGTCGGCCTTGTCGATCTCGTCGATCAGCAGCACCGGCAGCTCGGGCGAAGTGAACGCCTCCCACAGCTTGCCGCGCTTGATGTAGTTGCGGATGTCGTGGACGCGCTCGTCGCCGAGCTGGCCGTCGCGCAGGCGCGCCACCGCGTCGTATTCATACAGCCCCTGATGCGCCTTGGTGGTGGATTTGACGTTCCATTCGATCAGCGGCGCGCCCATCGCCTGCGCGACCTCGGCCGCCAGCACCGTCTTGCCCGTGCCCGGCTCGCCCTTGACCAGCAGCGGCCGGCGCAGGGTAACCGCGGCGTTGACCGCGACCTTCAGATCCTCGGTCGCGACGTAACTGCTGGTGCCTTCGAAACGCTGATTCATTCCTGGGTTCCTACCCGTTGCGATGTGCAACCGGGTTAGGGCGGGGCCCCGCGCCCGGCAAGCGCAATCAGGCGTCGATCAGCTCGCGGTCCACTTCGCCCGCCCGGTTCTGGATGAAGTTGAAGCGGTGTTCGGGATTGCGGCCCATCAGCTGCTCGACCAGCTCCTTGACCATCGCGCGCTGCTCGAACTCGGGCGGCAGGGTGATCCGGAGCAGGCTGCGGCTGTCGGGCGCCATGGTGGTTTCGCGCAATTGGCCCGGGTTCATCTCGCCCAGGCCCTTGAAGCGCGCGACCTCGACCTTCTTGCCCTTGAACACGCTGGCCTCCAGCTCGGCGCGGTGCGCGTCGTCGCGGGCGTAGCGGCTCTCCTTGCCGGCGGTGAGCCGGTAGAGCGGGGGCTGGGCGAGGAACAGGTGCCCGGCCCGCACCAGCTCGGGCATTTCCTGGAAGAAGAAGGTCATCAGCAGCGTCGCGATATGCGCGCCGTCGACATCGGCATCGGTCATGATGACCACGCGGTCGTAGCGCAGATTGGCGCTGTCGCAGTCCTTGCGGGTGCCGCAGCCGAGCGCCAGGATCAGGTCGGCGATCTCCTGGTTGGCGCGAATCTTGTCGGCGCTGGCCGAGGCGACGTTGAGTATCTTGCCGCGGATCGGCAGGATCGCCTGGGTCTTGCGGTCGCGCGCCTGCTTGGCGCTGCCGCCCGCGCTGTCGCCCTCGACGATGAACAGCTCGGTTTCGCCCGAGCCTTCGCCCGAGCAGTCGGTCAACTTGCCAGGCAGTCTTAACTTCCGCGCGTTAGTAGCTGTTTTCCTTTTGACTTCACGTTCGGCCTTTCGCTTCAGCCGCTCGTCCATGCGCTCCATGACCTGGCCGAGCAGCGCGCGCCCGCGGTCCATGTTGTCGGCGAGGAAATGGTCGAAGTGATCGCGCACCGCGTTCTCCACCAGCCGCGCCGCTTCCGGGCTGGTGAGGCGATCCTTGGTCTGGCTCTGGAACTGCGGCTCGCGGATGAAGACGCTCAGCATCGCTTCGGCGCCGGTCATCACGTCGTCGGCGGAGATGTCCCTGGCCTTCTTCTGCCCGACCAGCTCGCCGAAGGCGCGTAGCCCCTTGGCGAGCGCGCCGCGCAGCCCCTGTTCGTGCGTGCCGCCATCGGGCGTGGGCACGGTGTTGCAATACCAGCTCGCCGCGCCTTCGGACCATAGCGGCCAGGCAATCGCCCATTCGACGCGGCCCTGCTCCTCCGGGAAGTCCTGCTGGCCCACGAAGGGCTGTGCGGTCACGCACTCCCGGCCCGAAACCTGCTCGGCGAGATGATCGGCGAGCCCGCCGGGGAACTTGAACACCGCCTCCTCGGGCGCCTCCTCGCTCGCCAGCGAGGCGGCGCATTTCCAGCGAATCTCGACGCCCGCGAAGAGATAGGCCTTCGAGCGCGCCAGCTTGAACAATCGCCTGGGGCTGAAAGCGCGGTCGCCGAAGATTTCGCTGTCGGGGACGAAGCTGACCGTGGTGCCGCGCCGGTTGGGGGTGGGCCCAAGCTCGCGGATCGGCCCCAAGGTTTCGCCCCGCGCGAAGTCCTGCGCATAGAGCTGGCGGTCGCGCGCCACCTCGACGCGGGTCTCGCTGCTCAAGGCATTGACCACGCTGATCCCGACACCGTGGAGGCCGCCGCTGGTGGCATAGGCCTTGCCGGAGAACTTTCCGCCCGAGTGGAGCGTCGAGAGGATCACCTCGAGCGTGGATTTGCCGGGATATTTGGGGTGCTCGGCCACGGGAATGCCGCGCCCGTTGTCGGAAACGGTGACGCGGTTGCCCTCGTCGAGCCGCATCTCGATCCGCGTCGCATGGCCCGCGACCGCCTCGTCCATCGCGTTGTCGAGCACCTCGGACACCAGATGGTGCAGCGCGCGCTCGTCGGTGCCGCCGATATACATGCCCGGGCGGCGGCGAACCGGCTCGAGCCCTTCGAGCACCTCGATCGAGGCGGCATCGTAGTCGCCGCTGCCGGCGGGAGTATTGGCGAAAAGGTCGTCGGACATGGCGGCGGTATGGAGTCGCGATCCCGCGCGGGCAAGCGGCGTGGCGCGGTTATGCGACCTGCGCGGGCAATGGTTTCGCGCGGAGACGCAGAGAGCGCAGAGGAGAAGGAGGATGCGCTCGCAAAGGCGCGAAGGCGCGAAGATGCCCTGCCAGCGGCGAAGCCGCTCAATCTGCGAAAACCGAGTCGATCCTTAAAGCCGCTTCGCGGCGAATCTTCTTTGCGCCTTCGCGCCTTTGCGAGCGCGCAAAAAACTCTGCGCTCTCTGCGTCTCCGCG
>JAIETR010000070.1 GCA_019745075.1 Qipengyuania sp. | reverse complement strand
ATGGCCGAAGCTAGCGTCGTCCACTCGGAGCTGTTGCTGGCTCGAGTGAGCGCCGAGCGCACCCGGCCTTGCTCATCGCGCCGATACTGGATCTGTCTGCCCGAAGGATAGGTCATCCTGATGACGCGATCAGCAAGGTCATAGGCATAGCGCAGGATGAACGGATCGCCGCCCGTTGCCAGCAGTTGCCTCTGGGCGATGAGATTGCCGCGATGATCGTAGTTGAAGAACATCGTGCCGCTGGCATCGCGTATTCTTGTGAGACGTCCGATCCGATAGGTCGTTTCGGTATCGGGTGCGTCCCAGACGTAGGTGATCGCTTCAGAGACATTGTCGGGCGTCTTCCGGAGGATGCGACCGAGTACGTCATTCTCGTAGGTGACGGTCACACCGCGGCCATCCTTGACGGATCTGAGATCCCCGGCGGTATCATAGGTGTAAATCGTCCTGCCGCGATCAGGCGAGACTTCCTTCGTCACATCGCCGAAGACGTTGTAGGTGAAGCGGGTGGTTACGCCGATTCCGTCCTTGAACGACGTCGCATTGTCTTGGGAATCATAGCCGGTTCGAACGGTGCCGGCCGCAGGCGCCTGCGACGAAACGAGCCGATCCAGGGCATCGAAGGCGTTCGACGTGATGTCTAGCCGCGGCGTGGTGACCTGAGTTTGGTTTCCGTTCTTGTCGTATTGCCAGCGCGTGGTTCGGCCAGGGCCCAAAGTCTCGCTCAACATACGGCTGAGACCATCGAAGGTGCGTTGGATGGCTCGCGTTTGTGAGCCATCGGCGCGCCTCACGGTCTGGCTCAGTACATTGCTGGCCGCATCGTAGGTGTAGTCGATGCGCTCGCCGTCATCTGAGCGCACCGATGTCATCCGGCCGGCAAGATCGTAGTCGAAGATCAGCTTGGCCGTTTCTGGGCGTGCAACCCCCACCACTCGGCCTTCGCTGTCGTAATCGTAGCGGGTCGTAGCATCCTGACTCGGATTTGTTGGATCCTTGATCGTCGAAGACGCGAGCCGGCCCATTGGATCGTAAGTGAAGGCCGTGCGAATGCCGTTGGGATCGATCACCTCCCCCGGATTGCCGTTAGCATCGTAAGCGGCGAAGGTCGTCACATGGCCCAGCGCATTGGTCATGGTTAGACGGTTGCCGCTCGGGTCATAGGTGAACGAAGTGACATCGTCCTTCCCACCGTAGCCTTCGGGGTCACGCGGGCCATTGATCGAGACGATGCGCCCTCCAATGCCCCAGGTGTATCTGGTGGTTCGGTTCTGCTGAGGAGGAAGGCTTTCCGAGCCGAGGCTGCGCGAAAGAAGCTGGCCCGCCGCGCTGTACTCGAAGGTTTCGATCAACCCGTTCGGATGGCGTACCGCGGCGGGAAGATCGAGGCCTGGCGTCCACGTAATCTCTGTGCGCTCGCCGTTGGCGTTCGTGATGGCGTCCGGCCGCAGGGTCTCGTCATTGGTTTCGATCTCGGTGAGGTTGCCATTCGGATCGGTGGATCCCGCAACCTGTCCCTCGTCGGAATAGCTCGCCTTTTCGACACTATTTGCGACGTCGGCGGAGGGCTTGACCTCGATACTCAGCAAGCGTCGCGCAGTTCGGTCGGGTGGCGGGCCGACCCTGACTTCGGAATTGGCCTCGAATGCGGAGTATTTGTACTCCGTCACCAAACCCAGCGGATTGGTGACAGTTCGCACGTCCGCGGGTTGGCTTGGCTCGCCGAAAACTTCCTCGGTCGCACCGATGGAGTAGGCAACTTCGCTCCTCTCCACACCGCCCGCTTGCTCGGAAGAATTGGCGCGGCCCTGCTCATCGTAAGCATAAGTCGACAAGCGATTGCCCTGCTGATCGACGATTCCCGTGATCGCGGCAGGGAGGCGCGCGTCCTCGTGCATGTAGGAGCGCCCCCACAGCACCGCGCCGTCAGCGCTCTTACGAGCAACGCTTTCGAGCCGGCCGAGATAGCCGGACTCCTCGGTAGCGCCGTAGCCGTAAACCAGCTTGGTGCCATCGGGGAGAGCAATCTCGGATATCCCCTTTTCCTGCGTATGGCCGGAAGGAGGCGTCGATTGATTGGGACCCGTATGCGCGCCGGCGACGGTGTTGTGCGACCAGCCCAATTCCACCCAGCTGAGTAGAAGCTGGCGCCCGAAGCTGTCGCGGACTCGATTGGGATAACTGCCAGCGTCGGCATAATCGAACCACTGCTTGTAGCCATCGGCCTTCCCGCGTTCGACAGGCACCAGCAAGCGGCGCTGGATGGCCACATCGTAGCTGCCCGCCCTGCGAAATAGAATGTAATCGCCATTTGCGAACTGCAGACGGACTTCGCCTGCGCTGGATAAGTCGGTGGGTCCCTGAACAAAGTCGGCCAGACTCCCCGAACTGTCGATCATCGACATCTGCAGCCGCGTCTGATCGTATGCGACGAGCTCACCGGGCGCCGATTCATTGACCCTAAACCGTCGCACGGTGCCGTTTGGCGCGTGGTAGGCAAAGTGCGTTGCATTTTCGCCCGCGACATTGATCACGCCAGGCAGGACTCCGCGCCATCTCAGACTGAAGCCTGGAATTTCCAGAGCTGTCTTTACATACAGCGGATTGCGAGGGCGGCTCTTGTACTGGCGCTCTACCGTCAAGAGCCCGTCGGCCGATCGATAGTCCGTCTCCTGCGCGACCTTCGCACCGGAATCGACAAGGATCGGATTACCCACCAACACGGGAGGCAGAGCGCCGAAAGGGCTGTCTCCCAGCGAACATGAGCTATCCTGAGATTCCTTGGCGACCGGAGCTGCCACCGGAGGGCATTGGAAAGTGTCGCCAACCAGTTGGGGCGCACTTTTATCAATGCAGTGTGGCCGAATCACGACTGCAGTTTTGGTATCCCAACCGTACTGATCTAACTCAGCGTCTTTTACATTCTCCGGGACTTCATCTTCGTTCGGAAAAGTATGGTAATATTGACAGCGATAGCCGGGCACGACCACGACTTCCCCCTCTCTGGGTCCGTAGAGCGGGTAACTGATCGCTGTCTCAAAATCCCCAAGCCGTTCACTTCCGGGTTTGATGCCGAACTGATAGTTATGGACGTAGAGCAACGCGTCGTCGCATGCCTCTTGGGGAGTCGCGTAATCCTTGATCTTGAACGGATTATAGAAGCGGTTTTCGTATCCGAAGGGCCCCAGTCCGTAGTCGTACACCGAGGATGCCTGCTCAGCGTGCCACGCCAAACCGGGCAAAGTCGCCTCTTGCGCCTGAGCAAGTGGGCCTATGACACCGCACGAAATTAAGAGAAGGGCCGCAGCCCAAACCCGATGGAACATTCGCGACTCCCCCCAAGCTCCGCAGCTATGTCTGTCAAAGGACTAACTTATCGTCAATTCGGATTCGGAATTGGTACGCCGATTGGTTTATACCAAATCTCGTGAGCGGAGACTCATGGGGGATTCCCAAGCGGACTGAAGTTCGATTCAATGGTCGCGAACCGAAGGGAGGTTTGCGATGGCATTGGCAGTGGCGCTTCGAGATGATTTTACGGCGGCGAGGGTGCGGGCGCTTGCGCGGTCGAGCGGCGACGCGAACCAGGTGCGTCGGCTGCTGGCGCTGGCAACGATTTACGACGGGAGGACACGCGGTGAGGCGGCGCGGCTTGGCGGTGTTGGCCTCCAGACGGTTCGCGATTGGGTGCTGCGGTTCAACGCCGCCGGTCCCGACGGGCTGATCGACGCGGTTCCGCCTGGTGGCGTGCCCCTGCTCGATGATGCGCAGCGCCGCGCCTTGGCGGATATCGTCGAGAGTGGCCCGATTGCGGCGTCGCATGGCGTGGTGCGTTGGCGGCTGATCGATCTGGCGCAGTGGGTGTGGGACGAGTTCGCCATCCAGATCAGCAAGCAGACGCTGAGCCGGGAACTTCGCGCCATGGGATACCGCAAGCTGTCGGCGCGGCCGCGCCATCATGCGCAGGACGCCGACGCCATCCCGGCATTTAAAAAAACTTCCCCGCCCAAGTGGCGGCGATCCGGGCAGCGCTCCCGCGCGGCACGCCGATAGAGCTTTGGTGGCAAGACGAGGCGCGCGTTGGTCAGAAGAATGGGATCACTCGCCGCTGGGCAAGGCGCGGGACGCGGCCATCGGCGCCCAAGGATCAACGCACGGCATCAGCCTATATCTACGGTGCGATCTGCCCTGCCGAGGGTAAGGGCGCAGCACTCGTGCTGCCGCGGTGCAATACCGAAGGCATGACCCTGCATCTGGCGGAAATCTCGGCCGCCGTCGCGCCGGGCGCTCATGCCGTGCTGCTCCTCGATCGGGCCGGATGGCATGGCTCCGGCGCGCTTGTCGTGCCCGCCAACATCACCTTGTTGCCGCTGCCGGCGAAATGCCCCGAGCTCAACCCGGTCGAGAACGTGTGGCAGTTCATGCGCGACAACTGGCTCTCGAACCGCATCTTCACATCCTACGCCGACATCCTCGACCATTGCTGCTTCGCCTGGAATCGCCTCGTCGATCAGCCGTGGCGCATCATGTCCATCGGGTTGCGCCATTGGGCGCATGCGTGACGATCAATGGGACTTGGTATGAGTTCGAGTGCTACTTCGCGTCGGTCGACAGATTTGCCCAAGGCGTCTTGGGCGCGGCGGAAAGTGTCGCCGTTACTCGCGACCGCGATTGCGATCCCGATCCGTTCCTCGCGCTCTTCGCCCCCCAGCATCGGACCCGTAAAGGTGAATCCCGAGCCAGTGTAGCGCGCGATCTGATGGACGTCTGCCTCGGCGAAACCGACACGAACAAACCCGTCGATCACGATGTCCCCTAAAGTGCCGATCGGCCCCTCGACGTGCAGGTAGGCTCCTGTCGACGCGCTTTCAGTTCGGTCAGCATTAATCGGCTCGACACGGCCGCCGGTGTGATGCCACGCCCCAAGCACGACCCGACCCCTTTCTCCCAATCGACGACTGATCTCGCCTACGAGCAGCGCGCCCTCGTCAGCGTCGAGATTGAACGACATCCGTCGCGGACGATCCGGGTTACCGGGGGTGCCTTCGAACAGGCCGGAGCGCAGCGTAATGTTAGGATCTAGGTCGGCGCGCGCAACCACGCCCAGGCCGGTTAGCGGAAAGATCGATGGACCGGTCTCACCCACCTGGCTGAAATCCGGGCCGATGCCGTGCGAGCTGTTGATAAAGAGCGACCCAGGCGTGTTGACGTCGAACTCGCTGTTCAGATCGATCAAGCCCGCCTTGATCGCCGCCCTGCCGAAGTCCCGCTCGATCCATACTTCGTAGAGCCGGAGAGACCCATCGGTGTCGATGTTGCTGACCGTCTGAAGATCGCCGACGATTGGTTCAGAGAAGGTGTAGCGGTTGTTATAGCGCGCGGACACGGCAATTGTAGTGTTCTCCCATCCGATCTTCTCAGCATCGACCGTCGCTGCAAGATCGAGATCATCGAGGTAGACACTGCCGCGTCTAAGGCCGCCGTGAAGATTGCTCCAAATCTCTCCGGTATAGGTGGCCTCGATCGATACAATTTGACCGGCGCGCGCCGGTTCCGCATAAATTAGCGCAGCCGAAAGCACGGACATCGCAACACTCAACGCCGCTGGACACGACCTTTGTCGTCGTTGAGTGCGCTGCAACCTGAGTGGCATCGCGAGATTGGCCGGCCCGGAGAACCGGCCGACGTCGTCGTGAAAGGCGGACGGTGCGCTAAGGAATTCGCTATTAAAGAAGTACCTCAACGAAGATCGATCCTTAGAAATTAATAAGGAAATTGAGCCGCAGGCGATTGAGCCAACCGTCTGGGTCGTTGATCCCCGCATCGACGGTGTGTTCTGGGCGGTAGTGGTAGAGTGTGGCGTTGAGAACGATGTTATCCCACGGCAGATATTCGATCGCGAGGCTGTGAAGCCGGTAGTTGGTCGCGATACCTAGATTGTCGTGGGAGAAAGCAGCGAACACGGCATCGGTTTCGGCAACCGTGAAGCCATAACCGACGCGCCAGTCGCCTCGGTGGCTCGCGCGTCCAAGGGCTAGGTCGACCCCATAGCCGGTGTCGGCTGACGTAGCGGCGCCGAAATTGTGGACATAGTTACCAGCGATCCGTACCGGCCAGCGTTCTCCAAAGCCTGCGTAGGTCAATGATCCGATAGCGTCTAACAGGTTGAAATCGGAAAGATAGCGGCCGTCCGGCCCGATCAGGTTCGACCGAAAATCGCCGATGTCGGCGCCCGCGACGCTGGGCAGGGCATAGTCGAAATAGCCCGCTGCGAGATCGAGTTGCCAGTCGCGCCCCATTTTCGACGACAGGGTCAACTGGCCGCCAACCATGTCGCTGTCGGGACCAGCCACTGACTCGTCGATCAGGAAGTAAAGCGCGCGCGCGTCGATCCGCGTTCCCGCCGCAAGCGGCATGGCATAGGTCGCGGACACGCCTTGCGGACTCAGATCGCCGTCCCAGACGAGATCGGTTCGGCTGAACACCTGCGGGATCTTGCCGCCGTAAAGCGTGAGCTCGCCGAAATTTAACCGCGCATAGGCCTGGTCGAGACTGACCATCGCGTCGTCATCGAAGTTGGACAGAGTAAGGTCGGTGCTGTTGGGATCGTCGGGATCGCCGGTGGCGAGCTGGCCGCCGACGGTGAGGAAATCGGTGACCCGATAGCTGCTGCGCAATCTCGCGCGCAGCACCGCACGGCCCCGGTCGCGGGCGTCAGCATCGGACCAATTTAGTTCGTAGCGTAGCCGGACGTCACCCGACAGGTCGAGCCTAGATTCAACCCCAAGCTTCGAAACAATGCTAGGCGCCGCGCTCGCCGGGAGTGTGCTTCCGATTGGCTCGGAAGGCTCGATCGGCTGAACCGAGGCTGACACGGTGGATGACGCTGGCCGCAGAGCATTGGATTGCCCGCCGATCCCGCCCTAGCGCGCAAGCTGCGCCTCAAGATCGGCGATCCGTTCGTCTTGCTGCCGGAGGCGCTCCTCGAGCTGCTCAAGGCGCGTGTCCACGTCCTGCGCATGAGCGGGCGTCGTGAGCGCGGTTGCCGCGATCAGGATCGCGATTATCCTCCCTCTGCCCACTGTGATCATCAGCTGGTCCATGTTCGTTGAAGTGGAATCGCCGAAGATCTCCACCTCAGGAAGGTTTGGACGACGCGCCCGACCATCATAGGTCAGCCAGAAAGCTGGATAGCCTGGCAAAATAAGCATCCGGCTCTTCGTAAAAGGGCATGTGCGAGCTGTGGTCGAAGATCGCGATCGAGGAATTGGGAAGCGCCGCATGCATCCGGTGAGCACAAGCCGGGGTCAGTTCGTCATATTTGCCGGCGAGCACCAGACAAGGCACCGTGATCGCCGACATCGCGGGGATCCGATTCCAGTCCTTCATATTGCCCGTGTAGGTGAACTCGTTCGGCCCCTGCATCGTCATGTAGGGGTCCATGTTCCAGTCGGCGAGCGACGTCGTAAGGCTCTGCGGCCACAGAGGCAGGCGACAGACATGTCGGTGATTGAGGAGCGTGATCGCAGCCTGATACTCGGGATGGTCGATCGTCCCCGCCGCTTCGTGCGCGACCATCATCGCAACTGTTTCACTGCCCAACGCTCCGCGAAGCCGGTTCAGCTCGCTAACAAGGTGGGGAATGTCGCATGCTCCGTCGGCGATGATGTAGCTCGCCACCCGGTCGGGATGAGTCAGGCAATATTCGGTTCCGAGCCAACTTCCCCAGCTATGGCCGAGAAAGTGCACTCGTTCGGCGGCGATCGCGGCGCGGACCTGATCCGCCTCGGCGACATAACGATCGAGAGTCCACAGCGCGAAGTTTTCCGGGCGGTCGGACGCGCCGCACCCAAGTTGGTCCCAGGAGACGATGCGAAATCGATCGTCAGCCAACCCCGCATGCGGCTCGAGCAGGTAGCGGCAGGGAAGGCCCGGGCCACCATTGGCGAGCAAGAGCGTCTCTGGTCCGTCGCCATGAATGTATACAACGACGTCATAGCCTTCGACCAAACGAACGCGACGGATCTCCATCGCTTTCAAGCTGCCGTTTCCGGCGCTAAGGCGCGGTCGGCAGCCAGCGAAGGTATCGCCGCGCGAAAACGCTCGACCTCACCCAGATCGAGCGTCGCCATAACGATCCCGGGATCGTCCGCCGCCTCAGCCATCACCTTGCCCCATGGGTCGATAATCAGCGAATGGCCGTAGCTTCGCCTGCCGGAGTAATGGTCACCGCATTGCGCTGGCGCGACGATGAAACAGCCGGTCTCGATCGCACGCGCGCGTAGCAGTGTATTCCAGTGAAGCGGGCCGGTGAAGCTGCTGAACGCTGCGGGTACCATGATAATGCCTGCGCCGCGACGCGCGATCTGGCGGTAAAGATAGGGAAAGCGGACATCATAGCAGATGCTTAGTCCGATCCCGCCCCAAGGTGTTTCGGCCACCGTCGCGCGGTCGCCGGGGCGGTACAAGTCAGACTCGCGGCTCGAAGCGCCGTCAGGAAGATCGACGTCGAACAAATGTATCTTGTCATAGTGCGCAGTCATTTGTCCGTCCGCGTCGAAGAGCACGGACCGGTTGACAGGCACGCCATCGGCAGCACGCATCGAAACGGATCCGGCAAGAATCCAAAGCGACAGTTCGGCAGCAAGCGAACTCACTCGTCGAAGCGCGTCATGTTCTGCTTCGCGCCGCGCGTAGTCGTGGATCGCGGATGTTTCAGGTGCCAGGAAGTCGAACGCTTCGGGCAGCGCGACGAGTTCCGCGCCCCCCATCGCAGCCTCGCGCACCAACGCCTCGGCATTCGCAAGGTTAGTCGCGGCATCGGGGGTTGCGCTCGTTTGCGCGCATGCAATCCGGAGATTCTTGAGCATAGTGACCTCTATCATGTGGATATTGTCAGCTTGGCCGCAGTCTTATTGACTGGCGAAAGACGCGAGGGGCGCAGCAGCCACATTCCAAGCCCGAACGTCGAAGTCGCGAAAAGCATCATGCCAGCGAGTACGAGCAAAACTCGTCCCGGCGTACCCAACCATTCGCCATTGTGGATCGAAAACAGCGCATCGAGCGCAGCGTCGCCCCACAGCGCCTGGCGTGAATCGCGTTGCCAAAGTATGCTCCCGTCACGGCCGTCGATGGCAACCGTAGTGGTGCCAAACACTGCTCTGAATTCTGCCGGTTGGCGCAGCTGAACAACATAGCCAGCTGCACCGGACGCTGGCAGATCGAGCCGGACGAAACTTGCGTACGGATAGGTCCGCATCGCCTGCGCTACTGCGGCATCTGGTAAAACACTCAGAGGGGCGTCGGATTTCGTAGGTTGAGGCGAGGCGCGGGTAAGCCCAGCATGGCCGAGCCATTGACGCATGTCCTTAGACCAGACCATGCCCGCGCCGCTCAGCGCCGATAGCATGACAAACCCACCCACGATCAGGCCGACGCTGCGGTGGAGCGCGTAGAGCTTTTGCCAGGGTTTACCAGCAATCCGCGGCCACAGTGCTCGCTTCCATTGCCGGCGCTTAGGCCAGGCGAGCCAGAGGCCCGCAATGACCGTTACCAAAAGAAAGAGTCCACTCGCACCGACCAGCAGCTCCCCGCTGTGGCCAAGCAGGAGCTGCTGGTGCAGGAGGTAGATAAAGCGCACGACGCCCGTTCGGCTCGCGCTGCCGTCAAAAGGAGTGATCGACAATATTTGTGCGGAAGTCGCATCGACCGTAACGACGTTCGGGACATCGCCAACGTTGATGAAGACGCGCAGCGCTCGCACCGGCGCATCCTGGACGACTATCCGGGTTGCCGTACCGGGCAACGCCTCCTGCGCGGCGGCAAGCGCGGACTCAACCTGGACCTGGCTCTCGATCGGCGAACCCGCGCCGATCCATGCCGCTTCGATCTCGCGGTGGAAAATGAGCAAGAGACCGGTGAGCGCGAGCAGCATCCAGTGCAGCCCCAGCGCGAGCGCCGTCCAGCGATGCACCAATATCCAGTGTCGGCGCGTCATTTCAGCTACTATACTGATCGATACGACCTGCGATCATGGCAGGACGACGACCGCGTGCTCGGGATCGAAGCTGGCATAGACTTCGGGCTGGTCGAGCGAATCCTCGGTTTCCACCATGATAGAAGTTCCTGCGGCATCGATCGTATATTGGTAGCGCGCGCCGAGATAACTGCGCGCTGTGATGCAGCCGGTGAGCAGGTTTGCGCCGTTTGCGATAGGCTGAGCGGCAGTTAGCCGTATATGCTCGGGCCGCACAGCGACCAGCACTTCGGTGCCCTCCTTTACGTCGGGCGCCCAGATCGTTCTTACAAGCAATCCGCTTTCGAGGATTACCTCGGCGTCACCGTCGCTGTTCCTCTGCTTCATCCGACCACGCAGGAAGTTGCTCGATCCGATGAAGTCAGCAACAAAGGCGCCTGACGGTCGGGTATAGATCTCCTGCGGCGAGGCGAGTTGGACGATTGAGCCCTTGTTCATCACCGCGATCCGGTCGCTCAGCGCCAGCGCTTCGATCTGGTCGTGCGTGACGTAAATGGTCGTAATACCAAGCTGTTGCTGGAGCTCCTTTAGCCAGTTGCGCGCCTTGATGCGCAACTTGGCGTCGAGGTTCGACAAGGGTTCGTCAAGCAGCAGCAACGCCGGCTCGAAAACCAGCGTGCGGGCAAGCGCCACGCGCTGCTGCTGGCCGCCCGAAAGCTCATGCGGAAATCGTTGGATATATTCGCCCATTTCGACCAGCTCCAGCGCCGTCGTGATCCGGCGCTTCCGGTCCGCCGCGCTCACCTTGCGGATGCGGAGCGGGAAAGCGAGATTGTCCATCACCGTCATGTGCGGCCACAGCGCGTAGGACTGGAAAACCAAGCCGCAGTTGCGCTTTTCAGGCGGCACCAGGATGCCCTGTCCACCGTCGAAAAATGTGCGACCGCCGACGCGGATCACGCCGGCGGTCGGCGTGTCGAGCCCAGCGATCGCGAACAGCGTGGTTGATTTGCCGCAGCCGCTAGGGCCGAGCAGCGTTAAGAACTCGCCTTCGGCAACGGTGAAGCTGATCCCGTCGATGGCGCGAACCTCTCCGAAATGCTTGGCGAGATTTTCGACTATCAGTTCAGACATCGTGATGACCTCGCAAAAGCAGACGCGCGACGAAGACGAACAGCGCGGTAATGACGAGCTGGATGACGGACAAAGCCGCAACCGGGCCGGTGTCACCGTTGGCCCAGAAGGACAGCATCGTCGTCCCGATGATCTCGCTGCCCGGCGTGAACAGGAAGACGGCGGAACTGTATTCCTTCAGGAACGACAGGAAGAGCAGCACATAGGCGCCGAAGATCGCCGGCTTGAGCAGCGGCAGCACGATGGTGCGCGATGTTTTCCACCAGTCGGCGCCGCACGAGCGGGCGCTTTGATCCAATTCACGCCCGATCTGAAGCATCGCCGGCGAAATCGCACCGAATGCGGTCGGGATGCTCCGCATGGTGAAGGCCAGGATCAGGATCCAGATCGTGCCGTACAGGAGATCGACTCCCGGCAGCAGCATCATCGCCCAGAAAAGCCCGATGCCGGCGACGATGCCGGGCACCGCGCGTGGATAGAGCGCGACATATTCCAGTTGCTTGCGCCACCGGAATTCGGATCGGTGGACCACCAATGTCACCATCGCGACGAAAGCGGTCGCGATAGCTCCGCCCAGTGTCGCGATCACCAGGCTATTGGTCATTGACCGAACGTAGGCTGGATAGGCAAACAGCAGCGTGAAATTATCGGTGGTCAGCAAATCCAACGGCGCCATCAGCGGGGTCAGGAATGTTGTGACCGAGCGTGTCACGATTCCGACCAGCGGGATCCCCAGGATGACGATATTGTAGATCAGGAAAAGCACAAACAACGGCCAGCGCGCTGGCCCAAGATCGGCGAGTTTCCGGCGCTGCGCCTTGCCCTTGACGGTCACGAAACGGCCGGCGTTTCGCAGCAGCAGGCCCTGAATGGCCAGCAACACCGAAATGATCACCAGTAACATCGCGGCAGCCGCACCAAGCAGGCCGTAATCGGGCGTGATGCCGCCGAGCCCGCGGCTGTAGAGGAAGGTCGTGAAGAACTCGAGGCCGACGGGACGGCCGAAAACGAGCGGCACCGAGAGCATCTCGAGCGAACCGATGAAGATCAGGAGACTGCTGTAGATGATCGCCGGACGCATCAACGGAATGGAGATCGACCAGATCACACGCAGCGATCCCGCCCCCATCATCCGCCCCGCGTCTTCAAGCGTCGCGTCGGCGGCTTTGGCCGAACTGGCGCAGAACAGATAGACCAGCGGGGCCGCCCCTGTACCAGCAACCACTGCCATCCCTGGGATGGTATAGAGGTTCCACAGAGCCCCTCCGAACCAATGTTCGCTCAGCAGCGTGATGTAGCCGGATGGCCCGTACATGACGAACCAGGAGAAGGCGATCACGAGGTGCGATATGTACATCGGCCAGAGCACCACGGCGCGCAGCGCCCGACGGCCGGGCAGATTGGTCCGCTCCAGAAAAATCGCGAAGGCGACTCCCAGCACGCACGCAACCACCGTCGTTTCGAACGCCAGCAGCAGCGAATTCCAGACTACCTTGTAGAAGCCTGCATCGCTCAACAGCCGGACATAATTCTCCGCGGTGAACAGTCCGCCTACTTCGTAGAGCGGCCGATCGATGAGCGACTGCCACAGTACCGGGGCCAAAGGCGCCGCCACCAGGATGACAGTCGCCACGGCTACGAGGGACTGTATGAATAGCGCGCGCGAGAAGCGGTCGTCCTTTCCTGACGGCCTCGCGATTGGAAGCGGGAGCGGAGCGGGGATCGGGAGCGAGACCATGCGCTCAGCGCTTCGTCTTGAACAGCGCGTTCCAGCGGGTGATGAACGGCCGATATTCCGTCACCATGTCGGGGTCGTACCCGATCATGATCAGGTTCTGCTCGCCGCCCAACCGCTTGGCGATCGCGTCATAGGTGAGATAAGGCACCTCTTTCGCCGCAACGTCCGGACGATAGGGGGTCATGCCGCCACGCCCCGCTGCGACCTGCCCTTCGTGCGACAGCATGTAATCGAGCATGAGCCGCGCGGTATGGGGGCTGCGCGCCGCCTTGGTAACGGCCATGCCGCGCAGCATCATTGGCGTTCCGTCTTTTGGGAGCGCCCAGCCGATGATGCGTTCGCGGCCGCGATCGTTCATTCGCGGAAATACGGTAATGCCCGACGTATAGTACGCAGCCAGATATTCACCGCCCATGACCTTGTCGAGCATGGTCGAACCGCCCGATTCAGGCCGCGTCAGCGGGCCGATCTTCTCCATCAGCGCCCAACCAGGAGGATTGCCGTGGTCGACCACCGACCAGTGGATCGCGTAGGCAAAAGAATGGCTCGACGCGTCATAGGTGGTCAGCTTGTTACGGAAGCGCCCCGGGTCCGCAGTCGCCATCGCCGCGAGCTGCCGCATCCTCTGAGGATATTCGGCCGGCTTGAGCAAAAGCTTGTTGTAGACAATGATCATCGGATCGGTTGCGAGTGTGTAAAGTCCGGGAAAGGGTCGGCTCCACTCGGGCACCTTGTCGCTTTCAGGGCTTACATATTCATCCTGCGCGCCCTTCGCGATGAAGCGCTGCCACGCGTCGGGCGCGCTGCTGACGATCAGGTCGGCAGTCTTTTTGTCGGTCGATATCTCAGCATAATAGCGCTCGAACACCTCACTCGGCCCCATGTCGAGCGTGGCGACCTTCACCCAGGGATGTTTCTTCTTGAATCCCTCCAGGATCTCGCGCCAATTATACTCGGCGACATTGGAGTAAATTAGAAGTCCAGGCTCTTTCTTTGCATCTCCGACCAGCTTGGCGTAATCGGCCGGATAGTAATCGGGGTAGAGCGGGCCAGCAGCGTCTTGGGCGGCGGCCGCGATACTGTTAGTCGCGCCAGGCTCGGCCGTCTCGCTGCCGCATCCTGAAAGCGTTACGCCGGCGGCGGCAAGCGCGACCGCGGTGAGCCAACGCGTAATACTGTTCTTCATGTCCGCTGCTTCCTCTGTTCAGGCATTCGCCTTAAGCCGAGCCATTGAGCCATTGTCCTCGCAGCGCCGGGATTCGAACTCCGTCGGATCGTCCATCTCATTCGCGAAATAGTCGCCAATTTTGTCGCCAATGACAAGCTATTCTTTCGCTGGGCGCGATTCACCGGCGCGTTCAGCAGCTTCCCGCGCGCTGTCGCGCAATAGCGCCACGTCGCTTGCAACCGTTACAAAGCGATAGCCTCTCTCGAACAGGCCTGGCGCCGATGCTCCCGGATAGCTCGGGCCAGCGAGCAAAAGACCCGCCTCGATCGTCCGCCGCTCCGCCTCGTCGATCAGCTCGCACATTGCGGGATCATCGTAGCGGCCCATCCGGTCGATACTTGCCGACAGATCGAGCGGTCCGAGGAACAGCATGTCGATACCACGCACGCGCGCGATCTCCGGAATCGCGGCAACACCGCGCGCCGATTCGATCATCGCGACAACAAGCAGATTGTCGTGAATTGACTCGGCATAACTTGTCGCGTCCACCCCCCAGCCGGCGGCGCGGCTAACCGTGAAATGAGCGGTGCGGCTCCCGACCGGGGGATAGTGGCTTGAATTCACAAGGCGTTCCGCGTCAGCGGCGGTCTCCACGTTTGCTGCGAGCAGGCCTTCGGCGCCAGCGTCGAGCGCGTGTCTGACCGGCGTGGGCTGGTTATCCGCGAGGCGCCAAAGCATCGTCACGTCGGTGCCCGCTGCACCCCGCAATTGCTCGATTCCCGTCTCGAGACCTCCCGGCGAATGTTCCTGATCAATGATCAACGCGTCGAAGCCGCAGCGCGCCATAATTTCGGCGGCCGCGGGACTTCCCATGAACAGCCACCCTCCGAGCGTGCGCTCACCGGCATCTAAGCGGCGCTTGAGGCGGTTAGGCCGAAACACGCGCTACACTCTGTTCGGCAGCTTGAGCGCGTCGGCGTTCAAAGAACGCCGACGCGCTCGCAATGATAGGGCCCGACTCGTGGCGCACACCTGGCAGGATGTCGAGTTCCGCAACAACGCCCCCGGCATGGAGACTTGCGGCGAGCGTCGTCAGCCGTTCAACACGTGTAACGCCGCTGTCGTTTGCGCCAGGCATCCAGTGTGGGCTGCCCGGTCTGTGGGTGATTTCGTGGGTATCGGTATCGTCACCGCCAACCGCGAGGTGAACGGCGACGCGCCGCAAGGCAACATTGTCGAGCGGACGGCCAAAACGCGTCTCGAGATCACGAATGCCGACCCACCAATCGCGCGAAGGATCGAGCAGTGTCGGCGAGCCAGGCGCGCATACCGAGATCGCGTCCAGACGCTCAGGATGGAGATAGAGAAAGCGATGGGCGAAGTGCGCCCCGCCTGAAAAGCCAAACATAGAAACGCGCTCGACCGGCACGCCGTAGCGCGCACTCACCTCGCCCAGCATCGCGAGCAGGACAAGATCGAAGCGAATTCCCTCGTACTCGATATATTTATAGTTGTCCCGATCGAGAGCATCGACGATGCCGCAGGGAAACAGCGGCGCTAGCACGATGACGCCAAGCGCATCGGCGAGCGGCATGAAGGCGTCGCGCATCGCCTGGTTGCCACGCCCGCTGCCATGAACGGCAACGAGCACCTCGGCCGCCGCACGCGCGCCCCGCTCGTTCAGCGCGGGCGGCACATAGAGGCAGTAAGAGAAACGCTGGTCGGCCTGACAGGCGACGACCGTCGTTTGCCCTAGTTCATAGTCCGACAGTTCCGCATCGCGCGCGGTTTGGTTCAACTTCAACATAAAATCCTTCTAGCGGAAAGCCTGGACCAGCCGGCGCGCGAAAAGTGCTTGCACCTGTTCAAATGCCCATCCGGCGGATTGAACGCGAAAGTCGTAGTCTCGTCTCAAGAGACAAAACTGGCTCAATAATCGATGCCAACTTGGAGGAAGATCGTGCGGCCGAGCGCCTTGCTGTAGCGCTCGTTGCGGTTAATCGCCTGAGATATGACTGGGAAATAGTCGTTGTTCAGCAGGTTGTTTATGCCCAGCGTGAAGTTTGCAGGACCCATCTTGTACTCGGTCGATGCATCGATGCGGGTCGTCGGTTCGACTCGTCCGGTATAGAAGTTACCGACGGGCACGCCTGGGAATTTGTTGCGATCGCCCGAGTAGGAGAATTGAAGACGCGCCTGCCAATTGTCGGCAATGTCGTGCTCAATGAAGCCATTGAGCAACTCCGGACTGATCCGCCGGCCGGTCAGCGGTGTTTCCACCTTGCCATCCTTGTTTGCGTCGCGCTTGCCTTCGGCCCAAGAGAACACCAGCCCCCAGCGCGTCGCTACGCCCAGCTTTCCGTCGAGCGTCGCCTCGAACCCTTGGATCCGCTCCTTCTCACGCAAGATTAGTATCTCGGTCGGGGCGATCGGATTGATCACGAAGTCGGTGCCGAACTTCGACGTGCTGATATAATAGGCCGCCGTCGCCTTGATGCCGCCTACGTTCATTCGAGCGCCGATCTCGTAATTATTGACGAGCGCGGCCTCGGGCTTGAGCGCGTCGATCGACGGAAACCTAGCGTTGCGGAGTGGTAAACCGACATCCGGAACCGAAAAACCCTGCGAAAAGCCGCCGAAGATCTGGACTCCCTCCGTGACGTCGGCCGTCGCACCGACGTTGAACGGAGTTGCTGCATAAGATAGCTCGCCGCCCTGAACGGTCAGACCGGTCAAGCCGGCGACGAACGTGTCCGCTTTCAGCCGGAACTCGTCGTACCGGACCCCCGCGCGTAGCGTAAACCAGTCGGTCAGCGGCAAATCCGCCTGGACGAACACCGCATAGTTGGTTTGGTTGAGCGGAGGCGTGAAGACGCGTCCGCCAATATCCGGCAACAAGGGCTGTTCTGTGATATCGCGATTGACGTCGAAACCCCACAGTAGCAGGCCGCGATCAAGGCCGATGAAATCGAGCTTGGTGCGGAAATCGGTCTGCAGGCCATATTTTTTGGACCCGATCGTCGTATATGTCCCGCCGAGCCGATCCGACTCGAATCCGAAGACTGTATAGTTCTTCAGAAAGTAAAACTGGCTGCGCAGTGCGCTGCCTATGATGTCGCTGTTGGTATAGGCGAGATAGGAAACGAAATTGCGGTTGGCCTGTTGGAGCGCCCGCGGATCCAACGGCTGCAGGACCGCTCTGGTCGGGATGCCGCGCGCGACATCGCCGCGCGCGGTGCCATAGTCTGTGTTTTGCTGTTGATCGTAATAATTGGCCATCGCTTCGATGCGGTGCGTTCCGGCGAACGAGTAGCCGATCTTGCCATAGAGATTATAGATATCGGAATCCGCGATGCCGCCAAACAGTTGGGGGTCGGGGGGTATCCGATTCCCATCGGCATCGAACTGACTGTTCACTCGTTCGTAGCTGCCGTTCAGGTTGACATCGAAGCCGGCGACGCCGCCGGACGCGCTCTGGAAGATAAAAGGACGAGCGCTGTCGTTGAAGCGTTCGGTCGAAAAACTCGCCCCGACCTCGGACCGGAAGGCCCATTCGTCGCTGGCCGAGCCGGCTTTGGTGATATAGTTGATGATACCGCCGCCGCCGCCCTGTCCGTAGAGCGCGGACGATCCGCGAATCACCTCGATCGCCCCAAGTGCGTTCGGCGCTATTAGGCGCACATCACGGCCACCGTCGCGGAGCGGGTTCGAAACCGGGACACCGTCGATGAAGATGCGAACGGGTCGACCGCGAAGACTTTGTTCGACATTAGCGGCGGAATCGGTTGCCTGCGCCAGGCCCGGAACGGAGAAAGCGAGAATTTTGGCGACATCCCGAGTGATCGCAAGCTGGTCCTCAATTACTGCCTGATTGAGTACCGTGGCAGAGCCTGGGAAGGTCGCAATCGAGTCCGAGAGCCGCGACCCGCTGACGACAATATCAGCTGTTTCGACGTCAGCTTGTTCGGCGTCGTTCGATTCCACTTCGACTTCGCCGGTTTGCGCAGTCGCTTCGACCGAAGTCGTCGTTTTAGCCGAGACTTGCGGCGCCTGGTCCGTCGCCGTCTGCGCAAACGACGGCATCGCCGTCCCTAAGGTGCCTAGTGCAACGCCAGCGCGCAACAACATCGATAAACTGTTCATGCTCAATTCCCCTAGTCACCTGAATCTAAAGTTCGCCACATAAGGTCAGGTCAGCCTTTTGACAGAAGCGTTTGACGGCGGCGAGGA
>JAIETR010000047.1 GCA_019745075.1 Qipengyuania sp. | reverse complement strand
GAGTGGAAGGCCAGGATCGCCGCGGAACATCTGCTCGAAAACACGTGAAGTCGTTGAACGAAATCGAGGCGCCGTTGGACGAGGGCGGCGATGCCTGACCGGCTGGAGCGGTTAGAAGCCGAATCCATGACGACAGAAGAGATCCAGGCGCCCGACGCGCGCGCGACGGTGCCGCTGCGCCTGGTGGCGGCGTCGATCGTCGCGCTGTGGCTGTTCTATTTTCTGCTCACGTCGGTACGCTCGCTGATCCAGGGCTTCGGGTTCCAGGATGAGATGCTGTGGCGCCGCGCGGTGGTGATGCTGGTGGGCGTCGCCCTGACACTGATCGTGTGGCTGATCCTGCGCCTGTTCGACGCCAAACCCCTGTGGACGAAGATCCTGGTCGCGCTGCTGGTGGCGGCGCCGGCCTCGATTCCGATCGCGCAGGCCAATCAGTGGATTTTCCACGACATCCAGCAGCGCGAGGAGGCCCGCCAGGTGCGCGAGAAGGGCTTCGCTCTGCGCCGCGACCGGTCCGGCAACATCCTCGTCGACATTCCGATCGACAAGCTCGAGAACCTGCCTGGCGGGCCACCTTCGGGCGTGCCGGGCGCATCGGCCACGGTGCTCATCCAGCCCGCCCCCACCGCGGCCGACCGGTGGCGCGAGATCGTGGACAGCGCCCTCGCGCGTTATTTCGTGATCCTGGCCTGGGCCTCGTTCTACTTCGCCATGCTGGCCGGCGCGCAGACGCGCGAATCGCAGCGCCGCGAGGAGCGCTTCCGCACCGCCGCCAAGGCCGCCGAACTCAGGAGCCTGCGCTATCAGGTCAACCCGCACTTCCTGTTCAACGCGCTCAATTCGCTGTCGGCGCTGGTGATGACGGGGCGGCCCGACAAGGCCGAGCAGATGATCCAGTCGCTCTCGCGCTTCTACCGCCACAGCCTGGCCGAAGACACCAGCTCCGATGTCGAGCTGGCGGATGAGTTCGATCTCCAGCGCCAGTATCTGGAGATCGAGAAGGTCCGTTTCCCGGATCGGCTCAAGACCCGCTACGATTTGCCAGAGGCCCTCGCGCGATGCCGGGTGCCGGGCATGATCCTCCAGCCGCTGGTCGAAAATTCGGTCAAATACGGCGTCTCCGCCAGCGCCGCGCCGGTCGCCGTGTGCCTCGAGGCGCGCGAGGAGTATGGCCGGCTGGTTATCACGGTCGCCGACAACGCGCCCGTGAAGTCGAAGGCCAGGAAGGAAGGCAACGGCTTCGGCATCGGGCTCGCCAATGTCCGCGACCGTCTCGCCGCGCGCTTCGGCGATCGGGCGAGCGTCAGCTCCGGCCCGGTCGAAGGGGGAGGCTACGAAACCCAATTGAGGATCCCGCTGGTGAGGCATGGCTGAAGCGAAATCCGACACGCTCGCGACGCTGATCGTCGACGACGAACCGCTCGCGATCGACCGGATGCGGACGATCTGCGAACAGCTGCCGATGGTGCGCCTCGCCGGCACCGCCAGCGACGGCGCGCAGGCGCTCGAGCGCATCGCCGAGTTCTCTCCCGACCTTGTCCTGCTCGATCTCACCATGCCCGAGCTCGACGGCCTGGCGGTGGCGCGGCGGTTGGCGCGGCAGGCAAATCCCCCCGCGGTGATCTTCGTCACCGCGCACGACAATCACGCGGTCGAGGCCTTCGATCTCGATGCGGTCGATTATGTGCTGAAGCCGGTGGAGAAGGATCGGCTCGAACGGGCGATCGCGCGCGCGGCGGCGCGGCGGGGCGGCGGGGCCGGCGGGCGCGCCGGGGATTCGCCGTGGCTCGAGGAGCTGTGGGTGCCGCATCGCTCGGAGCTGGTCCGGATCGGGGTGTCCGAAGTCGGCCGCATCGACGCCGAGCGCGACTATGTGCGGCTGCATGTCGGAGAGGGCGAGGCGAAGCGGAGCTATCTGCTGCTCCAGACCATCGCCGGGCTGGAGGCCCGGCTCGATCCCGATCGTTTCATCCGCATCCATCGCTCGATCATCTTGCGACGCGACCGGATCGCGGGTCTGCGGCACGACGGGCTGGGAGTGTGGTCGGTCGAGACCAGCGATGGCGAGACCCTGCGCATCGGGCGCACTTATCTCGCCAAGGTCAAGGCGATGGCCGGCCGCTGAGCCCTTCGGTTCGAAACCCCGGCAGCGCATGCCGCCGGGGTCTCTGGACGGCGAGTTAGCCGCCCCGGGCCTGGTTCGGGTCGAGAGCGGTGACTTGCCGCGCCGCCTTGGCTTTCGCTTCGGCCATGCACGCGCGAATCCCGGCCTGGGCCGCGACGCCGAGGACGCGCCTGCTGTTTTCGTCGCCGCAGACACCGCGCGCGGCGGCATCGATGCGCCGTTGGAGGCGCTCCATGCCGGCGGGGCTGGCGAGGTTGAGGTCATCGTAGCGCACAAGCCGGGTTTCGCCGGCAGCGGCTGGGAGAGTGGCGGCCAGGGCCAGCGCACCGATCGTCGTCTTCAGCATGGTCTTTCCTCCAAAATAGCGGACCGGCCGGGATCGATCGGGGGGGTGGGGGCCGCCCGGCTCGCCCAGTCTTCTTAGTTCGGAGAGATTCGGAGCGACGCGCGGCGGTCGACCAGCGGCACCGCCGAACGGATAGACTACATATGTAATCGACGAACGAACGCGAGGCGAGGACGAAGGACCGGGAACCCGCCCCGGCACGGTCCATTGCGAGGGGGATGGATCGATTCGCGCGGGCCTGCCTCATCGTCAACGCCGCCAGCGGCGGCAACACGCCCGAGGCTTGCGCGGCCCTGAGCGATGGCCTGGCCGCGCACGGCATCGTGCTTGCGCGTTCGGTCGCCGTGCCCGACGCCGAGCTTCCCACCGCCGCCGAGCTCGGCGCGGGCGGCATCGGGCTCGTCGCGATCTACGCCGGCGACGGGACGCTGCGTTCGGCGCTCACTCGGCTCGAGGGTTGGAGCGGCGCGGTGCTGGTCCTGCCCGGCGGCACCACCAATCTGCTGTCGAAGGCGCTCCACGGCGACCGACCGTTTGGCGAAATCCTGGCCGAGCTGCCAAGGATGGCGCGCGCGCGGCGCCAGTGCCTGCGCTCGGAGGCGGGCACGGCGGTGATCGAGGTGCTCGCCGGGCCCGGAGCGAAGTGGAGCGACGTGCGCGAGGGCCTGCGCGAAGGCGACGTCGCCGCCGTTGCCAGCACCGCGGTGGAAGCCGCGCAGGCCAGCGCGGGCGGCTCGACGGTCGTCCTCTCGCGTCCCGAGATCGGCAAGCCCGAGGGCTATTCGGGCATCCGGCTCACACCCACGAGCACTGGCATCGAGATCGAGGGTTATGGCGCGGAGACCATCGCGGATTATGTCGCGCAGGGAATGGCGCTGCTCCGCCGCGACTTTCGATCCGGCCCCCACGAGGAGCTCGGCCTCTATCGCCAAATCCGTCTCGCCTCGATCGACGGGTCCCCGATCGAACTCATGCTCGACGGCGAGCGGGGTCGTGGCCCGGCCGCCCTGCGGTTTTCGCTTGCCCGACTGGAGGTCGATCTGTTGACGGCGGGCGATGGCTGAACCGCTCACCCTCTTCCACATCAGCGACATTCATTTCGGGCTCGAGAACAACCGCGCGCTCGATTGGGTCAAGGCCGAGGTCGCGGCCCGCAAGCCCGACGCCGTCGCGATCACCGGCGACATCACCATGCGCGCCCGGACACGCGAGTTCGCGGCCGCGACCAAATGGATCCGCTCGCTCGAGGCGCCCGTCACGCTCGAGGTCGGCAACCACGATCTGCCCTATTTCAACCTGATCGAGCGGTTCTTTAAACCCTACGCCAAGTTCTACGGCGTCGAGAAGATGGTCGAGCGCGAACTCACGCTGCCCGGCCTGGCGATCGTGCCGCTCAGGACCACCGCGCGCGCGCAGCCGCGGCTCAACTGGTCGAAAGGCTGGATCACCGGCGCCTCGCTCGCGCGCTGCCTCGCGGCCATCGACGCGCTGCCCGAGGGGACGAGGGCGATCGTCACCGCCCATCATCCGCTGCGCGAGGTCGGGACCAAGGGCACCGCCCTGACCCGCAACGGCGCGCGGGCGCTGGCCGAGCTGGCCAGGCGCCCGGTCGCGGCGGTGCTCTCCGGCCATGTTCACGACGCCTTCGATCTCGTCGAGGAGACGGCGAACGGCCCGGTGCGGATGATCGGCGCGGGCACGCTGTCGCAGCGCATCCGCTCGACCCCGCCGAGCTTCAACGAGATCGCCTGGGACGGCGAGAGCCTGACCGTTGAGGTGCGCAACCTCGCCGAACTGCCGACGCCGGATATGCAGATCGACGACGTACCCGAGAACGCCCTTCCGCCGCGCGAACCCGGCGATCCCGTCGCCCCCGCCAACCAGGTGCCGCGAGTCGATCCGCCGGTGCATTGAACATAGAAAAAGGGCGGCTCCCTCCCGGCGCCGCCCTTTCGCTTTGGCTGCGGACGGAAGCGGTTAGCGCTTCGAGAACTGAAAGCTCTTGCGCGCCTTGGCCCGGCCGAACTTCTTGCGCTCCACCACGCGGCTGTCGCGAGTGAGGAAGCCGGCGGCCTTGACGGTGCCGCGCAGCGCCGGCTCGTACTTTGAAAGCGCCTGCGAAATGCCGTGCTTGACCGCGCCGGCCTGACCCGAGAGGCCGCCGCCCTTGACGGTGGCGATCACGTCGTATTGGCCCTGGCGCTCGGTGATGGCGAACGGCTGGTCGATGATCAGCCGCAGCGTCGGACGCGCGAAATAGACCTCCTGGTCGCGGCCGTTGATGGTGACCTTGCCGGTGCCGGGCTTGACCCACACGCGCGCGGTCGCGTCCTTGCGGCGACCGGTGGCATAGGCGCGGCCCTGCTTGTCGAGCTCCTGCTCGCGCAGCGGCACTTCGGCGCGCTGCGCGATCACGGCGGCATCGCCCTGCGGGGCGTCGCCGGCGATGGAGCCGAGGTCGGCGAGATCGGTCACCGCCGTCGGAGCGGCAGCAGCCGGAGCCGGAGTCGCCTCCGCGGTCGCGACGGCTTCGGCGCCGGTTTCGACTTCGGTCTCGGAGGTGGTTTCGGGAGTGTCGGCCATCATGCGGTTGCCTTGTTCTTGCGGTTCATCCCCGCGACGTCGAGCGCCACGGGCTGGGTGCCGGCGTGCGGGTGCTCGCTGCCGGCGTAGAGGTGAAGCGCGCGCATCTGCGCCCGGCCGAGCGGCCCGCGCGGGATCATGCGCTCGACGGCTTTCTCGAGCACGCGCTCGGGGAAGCGGCCTTCCAGCACCTTGGCGGGGCTGGTTTCCTTGATCCCGCCAGGGTGGCCGGTGTGCTTGTAATAACGCTTGTCGGTCAGCTTCTTGCCGGTGAACTTCACCTTGTCGGCGTTGACGATGACGACATGATCGCCGCAATCGACGTGCGGGGTGTAGCTCGGCTTGTGCTTGCCGCGCAGGATGTTGGCGACGATCGTGGCGAGCCGCCCGACTACGAGGCCGTCGGCATCGATCAGATGCCAGTTCTTTTCGACCTCGGCGGGCTTGATCGACCGCGTGATCTTGCTGAGCGCCTTCATGGGCTGTCTTTCCGTTTCTCGAATTTGGCTGACCGGTCCAGCCATGAGCTGGGACCGGGGCTGGACGCGAATCCGGCTGCCCGGGCCCGCGAAGCGGCGCGCAATTGGTTCAGGACGCGCCGAAAGTCAAGGAAAAGCACCGCTCGACGAGGCGGTAAAATAATACCGTCATCCGTTCGGCGTCAGCGACCAGCCCTCGCGCGAGCTTCGCGCGGTGCCGCCGACGCGGGTCACCACGACGCGCTCGCTCGCCCGCAACAGCCCCGTCCGCACGTCCGCGCTGGCATCGGTGGCCACGCTGATGGTGCCCGTCTCGCCGCCGGGGAGCGCAACATCGCGCCGGGCGGAGTCGCGCGCGGCCACGGGAAAGAACAGGTCGCGCGGCATGGCGCTCACGGCCTGCGCCCCCATGCGCGCGAGCAGCGCCATGAAGCTGCGCGCATCATCCGCCATCGCCGTTCGGCCCGCCCCGCTTTCGAGCATGGCCTGACCGACGTCGATGGCGCGCAGCAGCTCGGCGGCGCTCGTCTCCTGGTCGCTGCCGGCGATTTGGCCCATCGCATCGAGCCGGATCGGGAACAACTTCGCCGTGGACCGCGCCTTCTCCAGCGCGGCCAGCGGCGAGAGCGCGGGCGGCGCGGCCACCTCGGCGAAGATCTGCTCGCCCGCCACGAACATGCCCGGCGCGGCGGTGGCGAAGCGGATGCGCCAGCGCCTGGTTACGACGATAGCGGCGCCGTCGCCCAGCTCGCGCGTCAGCACCCTTTGCAGTGCGAAGCTGCCGGCCGGCGCCGCGCGCTTGCGCGGGAACGCCATCGTGGGGGAGATCGGCATACCCAGTGCGGCGAGCGGCAACAGCGCGGCGGCCGCGATGCGCCCCGCAACCTGCCTGCGATCGTAACCCGGTTCGCTCATGCCCCGCGCGTCTCCGCCCTCAGCCAGGCCAGAGTGCCCGCATCCGCACACGCGGTCCAGCCCGTGATGGCGGGGGTATCGTAGGGGTGCAGTTCCGCCAGGCGCCGCATGGCCTCGTCGAGCAGCGCGGCGGTGGTTTTGAGCAGGGCCCCGCATTCCGCGGCTTCCTCCCGGTCGCCGCGCCAGGCGAAGAGCGAGCGCATGCCCGGGAGCAGGTTGGCGCAGGCGATCAGGCGCGCGTCGAGCAGCGCGGCAACGGCCGCGCCCGCCGCCGCCTCGTCGGGAAAGGGGCACCAGATCAGCGCCGCGGGAGCGTCGTCGCCCACGCTCAAACCGGGGTCCGCCCCAGCACATGCGCGCCCCATGCGAAGGCCACGACCAGCAGCGCGGCGACGAGCTGGTGGGCGACGGCCAGCCACAGCGGCATGCCGAGGACCACCACCGCGATGCCGAGCAGGATCTGGACGCCGAAAGCACTGTGGATCGCCGCCGAGGCCTTGCGGTCGAGCGGGCGGATGCGGCGCGCGAACCAGACAAGCGCCGCCACCGCCACCCAGGCCCACCAGCGATGGAGGAAGTGGATCAGGAAGGGATCGTGCGTGGCGGCTTGCAGCAGCCCGCGCGAGCCGTCGAATTCGGGTACCAGCCGCCCCTGCATCAGCGGCCAGCTATCGGAAGCATGGCCCGCATCGAGCCCCGCGACCCAGGCGCCGAGCAGGAGCTGGATCGCCAGCACCAACCCCCCGGCGGTTGCGGGCCAGGTCCAGCGCGCGCGTTGCGCCTTGCCGATGCGGGCGAGCCGCCGCAGGTCGAGCGCGGTCCAGACCAGCGCCGCGAGCGTGAGCAAGGCGGTCATCAGGTGGATCGAGAGCCAGAAATGGCTCACCGAGGTGCGCGTGCCCGACAGCCCGCTCCTGACCATGTACCAGCCGAACACCCCTTGCAGCGCGCCCAGCGCCAGCAGTGCGAGAAGGCGCGGCTTGTATCCGGCCGGGATCGCCTTCCTCCACCAGAACCACGCCAGCGGCAGCGCGAAAGCCAGGCCGATCAGCCGGCCGATCACGCGGTGGAACCATTCCCAGAAGAAAATGAACTTGAAACCGGCGAGGTCCATTCCGGCCGGCCCGGTCTGGTTGATGAATTGCGGCGTTTCCCGGTAGAGCGTGAACTCGCGCGCCCAGTCGGCTTGCGTCAGCGGCGGTATCGCGCCGCTGAGCGGCTTCCATTCGGTGATCGCCAGCCCGCTCTCGGTCAGCCGCGTGATCCCGCCGACGACCAGGATCGCCACCACCATGGCCGCCACCACGAACAGCCAGACGGCCAGCGCCTCGGGCCGCGGTCGCGCGGTGCTTGCGGATTCGGTCCCGTCCATGCCCACGCCTTTAGGTGGGCCTGCCATTGTCGGGCAAGAGGCCGAGGCGAGCGCCATCGGCGGAACATGCGACGTCGAGGGTTGCAACGTGTTACAGCATAACATAACTACCGCCAGCATCATGCAGTCGTTTGTAACCCCGATTCGCCAGCGGCTCGACCGTGCCGGCATCGCGCTGTCGGCGCTGTGCGCGGTGCATTGCGTGCTGAGTGTGCTGCTGGTGTCGGTGATCGGCCTCGGGGCTGGGCTCGGGGCCGAGGCGCTGCTCGATCCGGCCATTCACCGGTTCGGGCTGTTGATCGCCACGCTGGTCGCGGCGGTCGCGATCGGCTGGGGAGCGATGAAGCACCGCATGGCCGCGCCTTTCGTGGTGGCGATGATGGGTTTGAGCTTCATGGGTGGCGCGCTTGCGGTTTCGCATGGCGCGGAAGAGGCGGTGCTCACGATCATCGGCGTCGCGCTGGTGTCGCTCGGTCACATTCTCAACCTGCGCCACCTCCACACCTCTTGCACCCACGGCGCAGACCACTAGGTCCGCGCGCATGATTGCTGTCATCGTCAACGGCGAGACCCGCCGCACCGCCGCCGCGACCGTCGCCGCGCTCGTCCGCGAGCTCGAACTCGACCCGGCCAAGGTCGCGGTGGAGCGCAACGGGACCATCGCGCCGCGCTCGACGCTGGAGGCGGCGGCGTTGGTTGAGGGCGATGCGCTCGAGATCGTGCATTTCGTCGGCGGCGGCGACCACGGCGATAGCTGGAGCGTCGCGGGGCGCACCTTCCGCTCCCGACTCATCGTCGGGACGGGAAAGTACAAGGACTTCGCCCAGAACGCCGCGGCGCTGGCGGCGAGCGGGGCCGAAATCGTCACGGTGGCGGTGCGCCGGGTCAATGTCAGCGATCCGAAAGCGCCGATGCTGACCGACTTCATCGACCCCAGGACAATCACCTACCTTCCCAATACCGCCGGGTGCTTCACGGCCGAAGAGGCGATCCGCACCTTGCGGCTGGCGCGCGAGGCGGGCGGGTGGGACCTCGTCAAGCTCGAGGTGCTGGGCGAAGCGAGAACGCTCTATCCCGACATGCGCGAGACGCTGACCGCGACCGAGGTGCTGGCCAGCGAAGGCTTCCTGCCGATGGTCTATTGCACCGACGATCCGATCGCGGCGAAGCAGCTCGAAAGCGCGGGCGCGGTCGCGGTCATGCCGCTGGGCGCGCCGATCGGCAGCGGGCTGGGGATCCAGAACCGCGTCACCATCCGCCTGATCGTCGAAGGCGCGAGCGTGCCGGTGCTGGTCGATGCCGGGGTCGGCACCGCCAGCGACGCCGCCGTGGCGATGGAGCTGGGCTGCACCGGGGTGCTGATGAACACCGCCATCGCCGAGGCGAAGGACCCGATCCGGATGGCGCGCGCGATGAAGCTGGCGGTGGAAGCGGGCCGCGAGGCCTATCTCGCGGGACGTATGGCCACCAGGAAATATGCCGATCCTTCCAGTCCCCTCGCCGGACTGATCTGACCGGTTCCGCTCGTCGCTGGCAAATCTCGTTTCGGCGCTTAGGGGCCGTTAACCAATCTCCGCCATGATGACCTTCGCAACAAGAGGGAATCGGGTCATGGCTCTGGCTGGTACCGCGTCGATCACCATTGCCGAGATGCGCGAGTTCGCGAGCTTCGCTCCTGCCGAGCAGCGCTATATTCGGCGCAGCCTCGACATCGGCCTGGCCCGCCGCGACGCCTTCACCCTGTGGGGCCGAAGCCCAGCCGAATGCATGTCGATCCGCGCGCAATATGTCGCCTATCAGGATTTGAAGTCATTGCGCGGCGCGCTGCCCGACGAGACCAGCCTCGAAGGCATCGAGGCGTTCTGCGGCAAGCTCACCCGCCTCGCCGCGTTCGACCTGGCCCAGGGGCGGCTCGAGAGCTTCGGCGCCTTCCGCTTCCTCTATGAGCGCCTCTTGGGCGCGACCGTGCGCCCCTGGTTGCCGAGCGCCTTCTGCGCCGCCAGCGCGCTCCCCCAGATCGAGCCCGAGCGCCGCAAGCTGCTGCTTCAGTCCTTGAGCGAAGCCGCCGCCACCGCCGCCGGCTGGTCAACCCGCGAACCCGGCTTCTTCCCCGAGTTCATCGAGGAAGCAGCGGCTTAATCGGGAAATCCAATCTCGAATGAGCCGTCGAGATCGAGCTTGAATGTTCCCCTGCTCAAGATATCCATTCCAAGTAGGACATCGTAGAAGCGACTATCTCCCCCATCGATGCCGAGAATCTCATCTCCTACCCCAAAGACTGCGGATGGCGTTTGATCTTCGGTCGATGGCCACACTCCTACGTAAAACAAGAACGTCTCGTGCATCTCCGTGCGTTTGACGTTCCCAACCGGAATCTGGCCCCGCCCCAGCAGTCCTACTCGATCGACTACGTTCTGACTGATGCAAGTCCGCGACGCGCCTGTGTCGACGAGTGCGGTAAACTCGTGGAAGGTGAAGCCAGGGGCTGTTGCGGGATCGTCCGCGAATGTGCGAATGCCGACGGGAATCAGGATGCGCCTATCCCTGATTTGCCCCCGCACGAATCGCATTGCTCATAAACCCCAGATCGACAGGTTCGTCTGTCACGTACTGTATCGAATACGGTTCATGGCCAAACTGCGCAAATCCGGCTCGCGCCGCTTCGCCGGGGCTGTCGAAAACGCCAGCCAGTTGCTGATCGTGGAAAAGCGCATAACGTCCCGCATGGGCCGCCAGAAGCTTGCCTACCATGTCCAGGAAGGTCGCGTAATTTCGTTGAATCTCGACCTGCTGTGAATGTGCCATAAGCCAACCCTCTGAGTAGACCTTCCTCGCAATCGTGTGCGATGTCCACATCCCGAGTAGGCCCGCAAGGTAAGACGAATCGTGCTTGCGGCGAGTTGAGTCGTTAACCCCGATAAAGCGCGTCCATCCGCTTGCCATAAACCTCGCGGATCTTGTGGCGGCGGATCTTCATCGAGGGGGTGAGCTGCTCGTTTTCGATGGTGAAGGGCTCGTCGGCGAAGGCGAAGCCGCGGACCTTCTCGATCACCGATAACTCGGCGTTGACGCGGTCGATTGCGGCGCGCACCGCGCTGCGGAACGCGGGCAGCTCCTGGACCTTCTTGCAATCGAATTTCTCGTCCTGCGCCTGACACCATTCGAGCGCCCACTCCGCGTCGGGGACGACCAGCCCGACCACATAGGGCCGCTTGTCGCCGCTCACCATCGCCTGCGCGATCTCGGGCTGCAGGGTCAACATCCCCTCCAGCTTCTGCGGCGCGATATTGTCGCCCTTGTCGTTGACGATCATGTCCTTCTTCCGGTCGGTGATGACGATCCGGCCCGCCCCATCGAAATGGCCGATGTCGCCGGTGTGGAGCCAGCCGTCGCGGAGCGTCCGCTCGGTCTCGGCGCGGTTCTGCCAATAGCCGTGCATCACCAGTTCGCCCCGCACGAGGATCTCTCCGTCCTCGGCGATCCTGACCTCGACTCCGCGCAGCGGCGGGCCGACCGACGCCATGGCGATGCCCGCGGCGGGCCGGTTGCAGCTGATCACCGGCCCTGCTTCGGTCTGGCCGTAGCCCTGAAGCATGGTGAGGCCCATTGCCTCGAAGAAAATGCCGACCTCGGGATTGAGCGGTGCCCCGCCCGAGACCATCGCCTTGATCCGCCCGCCGAACTTCTGCCTGATCTTGGGGCGGAGCAGTTTCTCGACCGCGAAATCGCGCACCCCGTCGCCAATCCGCTTCTGGCCGGCCGCACGCCGCTCGCCGACAGCGAGCGCGGTATCCATCAGCGCATTCGCGATCCGGCCCTGCTTTTCGACCTGCTTCATGATCCGCGTGCGCAGCACCTCGAACAGCCGGGGCACCACCACCATGATCGTGGGCTGGGTCTCCTCGATATTGCCGGCCAGCTTTTCGAGCCCCTCCGCATAATAGATCTGCGCGCCCACCCCGATCGGCAAAAACTGCCCGCCGGTGTGCTCATAGGCGTGGCTGAGCGGCAGGAAGGAAAGGAAGCGCTCGTCGCGCGAGATGCCGAAATCCCCGACCAGGATGTCGGCGGCGCCAGCGACATTGGACAGGATCGCGCCGTGGTGCTGCATCACTCCGCGCGGCGCGCCTCCGGTACCGCTGGTGTAGATGAGGCAGGCGGTGGTCGCGCGGCCGATCCCCGCAATCCGCGCTTCGACCGCCGCGCGCGCCGCGCCGGCATCGCCTTCGAGCATCGCCGCCCAGGAATGGCAGGTGATGTTTCCGGACTGATACTGGCGGATGTCGTCGATGGGAATGACATGCTCGACCATGCCGGTGCGCATGATGGCCGGGATCAGCGGGGCCGAGAGCCTTTCGTTCGCGACGATCGCCGCGCGGGCGCCGGAATTGTCGAGGATGTGGACGTGATCGCGCTCGGTGTTGGTGACATAGGCCGGCACCGTCACCAGCCCGGCGGCCATGATGGCGAGATCGGCGATGCACCATTCGGGGCGGTTCTCGCTGACCAGCGCCACGCGGTCGCCGTCCTCGAGCCCGATCCGGCGCAGACTCTCAGCCAGCAGACAGACCTGCCGCGCCGCCTCGGCCCAGCTGATCGTTTCCCAGGAGCCGCCGCGGTGGGCGCCCAGGAACGCCGCATCGCCCCCCTCGTCGGCTCGCCTCAGGAACAGGGCAACGAGATTGTCGGCGGCGTCGATGTCCGAAAGCACAGGCAGGCGTCCTCGCGAGCGAATTGTCGTTGGGCGGGGCCACCGCCAGGGTTGGCGCTTAATTCGCCCTCGACGCCACGGCAAGCCGGCCCACCGCGACTGTCTCGCGACGCGTCAGGGAACCTCGACGTTGGTTTCCACGCGCGGGTCGCGCGCCGACTGCCAGCCGCCGTCCCGCAAACGTCCCACCGCACCCGCCTTGACCGGCGCCTCGCGCACCATTAGCTGCGTATGGCCGAGCGCGCGGAAGCGGTCCGCCGCGCCGTCGAGCCAGGTGCCCTTTTCGAGCATGACCTGGTCGCCGAACGCCATGACGAAGGGCAGCCCGATCGCCTCGCGGGGGGTAAGCCCGAAATCGATGAAGCCGACGATCGCGCGCGCGGTCTGGACCGGGATCGTCGGTCCGCCCGCCGCGCCAACTGCGAGCACCGGTCGACCCTGCGGATCCCACACCACGGTCGGCGCCATCGAGCTGCGCGGCCGCTTGTTGCCCTCGACCCGGTTGGCGACCGGTTTGCCGTCGGCGCCCTTCGGGTTGCGGCTGAAGTCGGTCAGCTCGTTGTTGAGATAGAAACCGTTCGCCATCAGCCCCGAGCCGAAGGCGCTCTCGATGGTCGAGGTATAGCTGACCATCGTGCCGGCGGCATCGACCGCGGCGAAATGCGAGGTGCCCTGCTCGGGCGGCTCGTCGCCGTCGGCGAGCGCCAGCGGCGCGCCGGCGGGCCTGCCGGGGGGCACAACGCCGAGGCTGCGGTCGGACGCGATCAGCCTGCTGCGTTCGGCGAGATAGGCGGGATCGGTCAGCCCGCGCACCGGCACGGCGACGAAATCGCTGTCGGCCGCATAGAGCTCGCGGTCGGCATAGGCGAGGCGCTGGGCTTCGAGGAACAGGTGCCAGGTGACCGGGTTCTGCACCCCCAGCGCCTTGAGGTCGAAGCGCTCGAGCATGCCGAGTATGCCGACCACCGCCATCCCGCCCGAGCTTGGCGGGCCCATCCCGCAGATGCGGTAGCCACGGTAGGTTCCGCACACCGGCGAGCGCTCCTTGGCGGTGTAGGAGGCAATGTCGCCGGGGGTCATCGGCCTGGGGCGAGGGGTCGCCGCCGCCACCGTGCCGGCGATCGCCTGCGCGCGGGCGCCGCCATAGAGCGCCTGCGGGCCATCGGTCGCGATGGCGGCAAAAGTTTCGGCCAGGGCCGGATTGGTCGCTCGCGCCCCGACCGGCTTCGGCTTGCCGTCGGCGCCGTAGAGCCAGGCGCGCCCGCTGGGCGAAGCGGCGGCGATGTCCCGGTTGGCGGTCGCGGAGTTGAACAGCTGTCGGTTGATCGTGAAGCCGTCGCGCGCGAGCGCGATCGCGGGCTGGAACAGCGCCGCCCAAGGCAGCTTGCCGTAACGCTGATGCGCCTTCCACGCGAGCGCGACATTGCCGGGGACACCCACCGAAAGCCCGCTCGCCTGGCTCTCGTCGAAGGGCGGGACGCTGCCGTCCGGATCGAGGAACCACTCGGGAAAGGCCCCCGCGGGTGCGGTCTCGCGCCCGTCGAGGCTGACGATCTCGCCCCCCGCGGTCCCACGCACGTAAAACCCGCCGCCGCCTATCCCCGAGCTCTGCGGCTCGACGACGGTCAACGCCAGCATGGTCGCGATCGCGGCATCGGTCGCATTGCCGCCCTCGCGCAGCATGGCCAGCCCTGCCTCCTGCGCGCGCGGATCGGCGGCAGTAACCTCGCCGATGAAGGCCGAGGGCGTCGCGGAGGCGAGGGGGCCGAGAGTCTGGACGCAGCCGCCCAGGGCGGCGAGAAGCGAAAACGGCGCGAGCAAGCGGATCGACATGGCGAAGGGACTATTCGCTTCCGACCGCTTCGGCAATCGATCCGAATCCATCTCGGCGCAAACGCTTGTCCAGCCCGCGAACCATCCGCCGCACCAGCCCCGGACCTTCGAACACCAGCGCGCTGTAGAGCTGCACCAGGCTCGCCCCGGCGCGGATGCGCTGCCAGGCGTCATCGGCGCTCGCGATGCCACCGACTCCGATCAGCGGAACCGCGCCGCCTGTCGCCTGGCGGAAATCGCGCAACCGCTGCAGCGCGAGATCGCGCAGCGGCGCCCCCGACAGTCCGCCCGATTCGCCCGCGTGACGCGAGCGCAATGGCGGGCGGGTGATGGTGGTGTTGCTCACGATCAGCGCGCCCAGCTTTGTCTCGACGGCAATGCGCGCGATCGCGTCGATGTCGCCGGGCTCGAGATCGGGGGCGACCTTGAGGAAGATCGGCGGCCCGGCGCCCCCGCATTTTCCCGCGCGGGCGTCGATCACGGCGCCGAGCAGCTCGCGCAAAGCACCTTCGTCCTGAAGCGCCCGCAGGCCGGGCGTGTTGGGGCTGGAGACGTTGACCGCAAGATAGCTCGCCAGCGGGGCCATCGCGCGGGCGGTGGCCGCGTAGTCGGCGATGCGATCGGCGCTGTCCTTGTTGGCGCCGAGGTTGACGCCGACGATTCCGCCGCGCCCATGCCGCGCCGCGAGCCGCCGGGCCGCTGCGGCCGCACCGCCGTTGTTGAACCCCATGCGGTTGATCACCGCGCGGTCCTCGGCGAGCCGGAACAGCCGCAGCTTCGGATTGCCGGCCTGCGGCAAGGGGGTAATCGAGCCGACCTCGACGAAGCCGAATCCCAGCCCCAGCGCGGCATCGGGCACTTCGGCATCCTTGTCGAAGCCGGCCGCGAGCCCGACCGGATTGGGAAAGCGCAGCCCGGCAAGATCGACGCTCAGCGGCCCGGGCGCCGCTCGCGGGAGCAGCGGCGCGGCCTTCAGCGCGGCGATGGTCAGCCGGTGCGCGCGTTCGGGATCGAGCGCGAACAGCGCGGGGCGGGCAAGGCGGAACAGCATCGGCGCGGCGGGCTATGCCCGCGCCGCGAGTGGCTGTCGAGCAAGGGCAGGACCGCGGCCGGAAGGCAGAAGGAAAAACGATTGCGGAAGATTAATTGTCGCTTGCATACAATTCTCTGGCCCCGGCTTGCGCTACAACACTCCTGCGACCCGAAGGGCTCGGCGCAGGGTCTGTGGCGAGTTCCTTGACTTTCAAAGGGCGGCTCCTTCTGGGGCCGCCCTTTTTTTACCTGCGCGGGTCGCCCCGACAGCACTGGGCGAGCCGCAACCCAGCGGCCGATTTGGCGCTGACTGGCAGGGTGCGTTGCGAATGGTAAAGGAACCTTTGCCGGGCACTATGAAGCGATGCCCGGCGAGAACGACTCGCAATAGTCGAATCTCCTTGAGAGCCACGTGCAGCGTTCCTAGATCATTAATCGGAACAATTTGGTCCGATTAAGCATGCGCCTCTCCAATCTCGCCGATTACGCCGTCGTCACCATGAGCGCCGCCGCTCGCCATTGCGGCGGCGCGCGGTCGAGCGCGGCCGAGCTGGCGGCGGAAACCGGCTTGCCCGTCCCCACCGTCCAAAAGCTGGTCAGCAAGCTGTCCGCCGCCGGCCTGCTGCGCTCGACGCGCGGAGCGGGCGGGGGGCTGCAACTGGCCCGCCCGGCGGCGGCGATCACGCTCGCCGACATCGTCGAGGCGGTCGAGGGGCCGATCGCGCTCACGGCCTGCCTCGAGGGGCACGATTGCATTCACGACCACGATTGCCGCGTCCGGCCTCATTGGCCGGTGGTCAACGCCGCGCTGCGCGGCGCGCTCGCCGGAATATCTCTCACTCGCCTCTCCTCTCCGTTCGCCTCGAGCGAAGTCGAGAGGCGGATAAGCGCAGGTGTCTCGACTTCGCTCGACACGAACGGAGTTCTGGTTTGATGGATAACCTCGACATCCAGGATCGCGCCGCGCGCGAGGCTGCCGAAAAGGCCGCCGACTACGAATATGGCTGGTCGGCGGACATCGAGACCGAATTCGCGCCCAAGGGCCTCAGCGAGGACACCGTGCGCTTCATCAGCGCCAGGAAGGCCGAACCCGAGTGGATGCTGGAGTGGCGTCTGAAAGCGTTCCGCCTGTGGCGGGGCATGGTCGAGCCCGACTGGGCCAAGCTCGGCTATCCGGCGATCGATTACCAGGACGCGTTCTACTACGCCGCGCCCAAGAAGAAGATCGAGCTCGACAGCCTCGACGCGCTCGATCCCGACATCAAGGCGGTCTACGACAAGCTCGGCATCCCGCTCGCCGAGCAGGAGGTGCTCGCGGGCGTCAAGGGCGCGAAGAAGGTCGCGGTCGACGCGGTGTTCGATTCGGTCAGCGTCGCCACCACCTTCAGGAAGGAGCTGGAGTCGGCGGGGGTCATCTTCCGCAGCATTTCCGAGGCGATCCGCGAATATCCCGACCTCGTCCGCAAATGGCTCGGCAGAGTGGTGCCGCAGCACGACAATTTCTTCGCCACATTGAACAGCGCGGTCTTCTCCGACGGGACTTTCGTCTATGTGCCCGAGGGCGTCCGCTGCCCGATGGAGCTGAGCACCTATTTCCGCATCAATGCCGAGAACACCGGCCAGTTCGAGCGCACGCTGATCGTCGCCGAGAGGGGCTCTTACGTCAGCTATCTCGAAGGCTGCACCGCGCCGATGCGCGATGAGAACCAGCTCCACGCCGCGGTGGTCGAGCTGGTCGCGCTCGAAGACGCCGAGATCAAATATTCGACCGTGCAGAACTGGTACCCCGGCAATGCCGAGGGCGTGGGCGGGATCTACAATTTCGTCACCAAGCGCGGGCTGTGCCAGGGCGCGCGCTCGAAGATTTCCTGGACGCAGGTCGAGACCGGCAGCGCGGTCACCTGGAAATACCCCAGTTGCGTGCTCAACGGCGCGGACAGCGTGGGCGAATTCTACTCGGTCGCGGTCACCAACAATTTCCAGCAGGCCGACACCGGCACCAAGATGATCCACAACGGCCGCGGCAGCCGCTCGACGATCGTCTCCAAGGGCATTTCTGCGGGCAAGTCCAACAACACCTATCGCGGGCTGGTGCGCGTCGCCGCCAATGCCGATGGCGTGCGCAACTTCACCCAGTGCGACAGCCTGCTGCTGGGCGACAAATGCGGCGCGCACACCGTGCCCTATATCGAGGTCAAGAACCCCTCCGCCCAGATCGAGCACGAGGCGACCACCAGCAAGATCAGCGACGACCAGCTCTTCTACGCGATGCAGCGCGGCCTCGGGCAGGAGGAGGCGGTCGCGCTGATCGTCAACGGCTTCGCCAAGGACGTGATGAAGCAGCTGCCGATGGAGTTCGCGGTCGAAGCGCAGAAGCTGCTGGCGATCAGTTTGGAAGGAAGTGTCGGATGACCCGCTGCCTCTCGCTTGGGCTTCTCTTCAGCCTTCCTTTCGCCCCCCTACATGCCCAACCTGCGGGCTGGGAATTAGTGAACCAGGCAAGAAACGCGGCGTCAATCTGTGTTGGGACCCAAGCAGTTCGCCTCGACGACAAAAGAACCTCCCCCGAGATCATTGCGCGCGCAGCATTCCGAGCTTGCAAGGTTGAAATCGACGGGTTTTCGTCAGCGTATAAAGCGAAAGCCATCGAGATGATGCCAACCGACCCCAATGGCGAACGGGACGCATTGATCGAGAGCGGGTTTAAGCCATTCGTCGAGGATCTCGAGAATTTTGCGATCCAAGCGATCCTCGAAGTCCGCGTAAAAAAATGAGCGTTCGCAAAACTCTCCAACTCCGCGATCCGTCGGAAACCGCCAATGCCGCGTCCGCGCTTAAGAAGAAGGGGCGTGGGTGGGAGATTTCGGAGAAGCGGCTCGACGTCCTGCACGAGCAGGCGCGCGAGCTGCGGCGACATTCGTCCGAGGCTCATAAGGCGCTGGCCAAGCGCTTCGCCGAGGCCGAGCTGGGCCGCTACAAGTTCACCCGCCACATGGTGATCGGCAGCGC
>JAIETR010000045.1 GCA_019745075.1 Qipengyuania sp. | reverse complement strand
CGATGCCGGCAAGTCGGGCCATCGCCTCAAGGTGAGAGCGAGCCGATGCCTGTCAATTAAGTATACTGTCCCTGGAACTCCCGGCGTCGTATTCGGCGACCAGGTCGGAGCCATCGTGCAGGAACCGCGTCGTGCCCGAGCTGCCGCCGACCTCGTAGAGCCGACCCAGCGGATCGTAGCGCAGCGTCGCACTTCGTTCATGGCGACCAGGCGGTTCTCCGCATCTACCCGGAACTACGGTGATGCGCAACACCGGACAGGACGATGCGCGCCATGAAGGGGGAGCGGGCCAATTGGGGCAGGGCGTCAATTAAGTATACTGTCCCCGGAACTCCGTTGCCCAAAAGCTATTTAGGCCGTTGACCGGCCAGTCGTGCGCCGTCGGATGACCGACGATGTAACGCATCCAACTATTATTAGAAAGTAGGCCTATCAGCCGAACCTTCCGCAAGGTCAATCATGTAGATTCCGAAGGCTATTCGATAAATCGATTCAACTAGTCTATCTTCGAACTGTTCTAAGGGAATTGAAAATGTCTTGAGTGTCCCATCCCTGTTCTCGCCGAAATCTAGATCAACTGATTTGTCCCCTACGCATGTTTTCGCGACAGAATTACTATCAATGATGAACTCGCGAAATCGGCCTTTCCTGATTTCAGAAAGTGCGTTGCAGTAATCCAATAGTATGCCAGTTAGCGGTTGGTTACCGTAAATTAAGACATCATCGCCAATGTCAATGCGACTTGCATACCTCCCAAGGCGATTGAAGTTCTCGATAAATTCAAGCGAAAGATCCTCCAAGGACGAGTCTGTGAGACCAATATTGAGCGTGTGAATCGAAAACTGTATCAACATCCCGGCCTCGCCGAAACGAAAGTTCGAATTGGAAGGCCCGTCTGAGGATCACGGCCGGTTGGCGCTGAAAAATAAATTGATACGAAATTAGTTGCAGCAAAAGCGTTATCGCGATCATATCCAACTCGTTTGCCGGTATCGAATGTTACCCTCACGGCGCCATTGGCAGCTCGAGTAGCTCCATATGCGCGCGACTGCGATATTGCTATCTCCAAGTCTCCCAAGCCAAAAGTCGACGCCCAATAGCTTTGGTCAATGGTGCTTGTGCCTGCCGCGTTTGGACGGAAACTAGATTCATGTTGGACGAACTTTGCCTTGACCGTGTCTAAAACGACCGTGGCTTTGTAAGCCGGAGTTCCGCCCAACGCGGAAGCTCGCCCAAGGCATCTGTCTGCTAGCTCCCCACTTTGCGGCGTTCCCCCACCATCGTCCGGCCCAAAGAGCGAGGAGCCAGCCATCCCTGATCCTGGCGACCAAAAAAAACCTCCGCCACTTCCAATGGAAACGTATGGTTCTGGCCTTGTGCCAGTTACCACTATATCGGCCGCGCAATTTTCGCCATCCCATGTCCCCGAAGCGCAAACCACAATCTCCAAACCCGTCGGATCCACCCCGTTGACCGGATCGCCGCGCACATAGGCGTACATGTTCATCCCATCCGCATACCCGATGGGATCGGTCTGCATGAACCGGCCGAGGGTGGGCGAGTACATGCGGGCCTTGTAGTAGTACATGCCGAGCTCGGGAACCCATGCCTGCCCGGTGTATTGGAACCGGCCCTGGTTGCCGGCGGCGGGGATGCCATATTCGTCATAGCTGTCGATGGCGAGCGCGTTGCCGTTGCCGTCGGTGACCGCGACGACCGAACCGCGCTCGTCCGTGAACAGATAGCGCCGCGCGCTATCACCGACCCCAGCGCCTTCGAACCACACGAGCGGGTCGTCGCGGCCCTCGCTGGGTCCATGCACATAACGCCGCAGCAGATTGCCCGAGGCGTCGTACTCGGCGGCGAGATCGCTGCCGTCATGCAGGAACCGCGTCGTGCCCGAGCTGCCGCCGACCTCGTAGAGCCGACCCAGCGGATCGTAGCGCAGGCTGGCGCTCGCGCCGCCGCTGCGGCTGACCAGGCGGTTCTCGACATCGTAGATGTAGCTGTTGGCGCCATCCGAGGTCAGAGCCTGTCCCCGCGAAGGCGGGGATTGCCGTTGGCGTCGTAGCCGAACCCGGCGCCGGCGACCGCGCCGTACTGATTGAGCCCGTTGGCGGTGTAGCCGCGGTCGGTATTGATCGCGAAATCCGCGTCATGATCGGATGCCGCGCTGGCTGACGCGATGGGGAACGCGGGGGATGACGATGCCGGCAAGTCGGCCATCGCCTCAAGGTGAGAGCGAGTCGATGCCTGTCAATTAAGTATACTGTCCCTCGAACTCCCATGCGCGCCGCTGGCGAGCCGCCAGGGCAGCTTCAGGCCCGCGCCGCCACCCTGACAGGGGCGCGCTTCTTGCGGACGCTCTACGCGGCCCCTGCGGCCAGCGCAGCGCCTGTTCCGGCCCCGCCCCCGGTCCCTGAAGCGGTTCCGGTTGACCCTTGGGCGCTGGCGGGCATCGGGCGGCGGGCTACGCGCCAAGAGTTGATTGAAATGGGGGCGTTAGCCGTGCCGCCAGAGCGGTTGGTTTGAGGTTGGCTAGGCCTTCAAAAAGTAGAGGACCGACAGCGCCAATCCCACACTAACGAAACCGGGTAGCCCCCAAACCAGCCAATGCGCGCCGTCTTGATAGAGGAAATGGGATAGCCACCCGAATGCAAGCGAAGCGACCCCAAATCCAATGACAGTCAGAGCCATTGAAGGGGACTTAACTGGGTCATAATCAACGTCCGGGTTGCGCTGATAATGAGCCACGCGACGGCCAATTTCGTCCGCCAACCTGTTGTCGCGCTCAATTCCCATAGTCCCGGCATAGGCCTAGACCGGCTAAGGTGCCAGCGAATACGCCATTCTAATCGCCAAGAGGCCGACAATAAGAACGCCCGTAAGGGCAGGGGATGACCGTGGGCAAACTTCGATGGCACTTCAAAGCTTTCGCCGCTCGAAATGGCACCTTAGTAATCCGCCGAACCGTTTGCGAGGGGAAGTTGCCTATCTGTGGGCATAAGATTGTTCTCGGTTGCAGCCGAGCCAATTTCCCCCCAACCCCACGCCAACATTTGAGAGGGAGCGGGCATGCCGCTAATCGGTGATTTTGAGTTGATTGAACCGGCCAACTGGCTCTTTCAGTCACATGGCGACGTGGCAGATTGTAAGCGCCGTGCCGAGAGTTACCGTGAAGCCAACGGCACCTATGAGGGTGCAGAATATGGCAATGAGGAATTTGTGCGTCAATGGGCGCTCGCTCGCCTGATTAGCCACTACGACTACCCCAAGGAATGACTTGGGGAGCGCCTCATTATCGAGGAGCCAGTCAAGATGGGCTCCACCGAGAAAGAGGCAGACATTTCTATTCGAAATGCGAACCGCAGAACGTTCCTTTACGTCGAGACAAAAAAGCGTGGGGTTTCAGATGCTGAGTTCAAAGAGGCGGAAAGGCAACTTGAGACCTATCTCGCATCTACCCACACTGCCACTATTGGCCTCATAACCGATGGCGACAGGGTTAAAACGCTTCGGAAGAAAATCGACCCGAACGATTTCGATTATATTGCAGACCTTCCTAAATACGGCCTTGAAGCGTCGGTTAAGGTGCAGCTTGTTCGCGAAATCCCTGAGGTTGGCGGCGAGCGTAAAACTGGCCTGAAATCAATCACGGCTGACTATGAACGCATTCTATTTGAATGCCATAGTGCAGCGCGCGACATCGACGGCCTTCACGCTGATGAAGCTTTGGACGAGATTTGTAAGGTTCTCTACACGAAGATTTATGATGAGCGACAAACCGTCAAGGAGGATGTGGGGACGGCTTTCCGCTTTCAAACTTATGGGGCAAGCAATGCGTCGGAAGTGGCGTCCAACATTAGAACGCTCTACGATGAAGCAAAGAACAGCGACGTCGAGAAATATTCGCAGCGGATACCCGGCTATGACCGTTCTCGGGGCGTCTTCAAATCGCAAATCCGACTGAGCGACAGTGCGCTTTACAGCGTAGTCGAGCGCCTTCAGGAGTTCTCGCTCATTGACAGCCCCACCGACATCAAAGGCCGGGCATTCCAAAAAGTTCTAGGTCCGGCAATCCGCGCGGGCATGGGGCAGTATTTTACGCCGGACCCGATAGTCACATTGGCAGTCGAAGCGGTAAAGCCGAGAGCCAACGAGCTTATTCTCGACCCATTTTGCGGCTCCGGGCATTTCCTAACTCGCGCTCTACAGTTCGTAATGGAAAATCAAGGTGCTAAGCTGCCTGAACACGCACTTCATGAGTTCAAGTTTTTCCATCTCCATGGCATCGAGAAGTCGGACCGGATGGTTCGGATTGCAATGACTGACATGATGCTAAACGATGACGGGCATACAAATATCAGAAATCAAGATGCACTCTTGAGTTTTGACAACTACCCGGACATTTCTGCCCTGACGGATAGTGGCGAGCCCGCGATTTTCGATGTGGTTCTCACCAATCCTCCCTTTGGTAGCATAATGAAGCAAGAAACATTGAAAATGTTGGGTCGCTTCGACCTGGGACACAAGCGCAAGTCGCTGCCGCTTGAAGTGTTGGGATTAGAGCGGAGCGTGCAATTTCTCCGGCCCAATGGTCGGCTAGCCATCGTGCTACCGGAGCATTTGACTAAGGGGAAAAGTGGGGCATTTGTTAGAAAGTGGCTTGCTGATAGCGTTGACCTGAAGGGAATATTTTTCTTCCCCGAAGATGCCTTCACCCCGTTTGGCGCGATGGTGAAAACATGCCTCTGCATTTTCCAGAAACGCGCGAAAGACGCGGAACCGTCGAAGAAGCCAGTATTCTTGTGCGAGGTCGAAAACCTTGGCTACGATGCGACAGGTAGGGCAAAAGCCGGAGCTGAGGTAGCTGAAGCCGCAGCCGCGTTCCGCAAGCATGTTGAGTGGTAAGATGAAAACGAAGGTTTTGGATTTTTCGGTTCTCGACAAGGCAGGGCGTTGGGATATCGACTTCCATCTCCCGCCAGAGAAAATTCAACAGTTCAGCAACGCATCGGTCAAGGAAATCCGAGACCTAGCCACGGTTAGGAAGCTCAAGCGGGACCCGAGCCAAAACCCGGACGACTTATTCCAATATGTCGACATCGCGAGTGTCGAGGTAGCCACCGGCTCAATCGTCAATCCCCAAGAATTGAGCGGGGAAGAAGCACCGTCGCGGGCACGCAAAGTCATAGCCGCCCACGATATCATCGTATCGACCTGCCGCCCCACGCGAGGCGCGGTCGCTGTTGTGCCTGTCGAACTTCACAATCAAATCGCCTCCACTGCATTCACCGTTCTCTGCCCGAAAGAAGGGGTGAACCCTTACTACCTTCATTTCGTGCTTCGGTTGGAGAGCACTAGAGAACAGTTTAGGAAGTGGAGCACAGGTTCCAGCTACCCCGCGATACTGGACGAGGACGTTGAAAAGACGCGGGTGCCGTTCGTTGAATTGGCAGAGCAAGACTTGATTGCCGAGCGCGTCATAGAAGCATTCGCGCAACGCGAGGCGGCTATCGCGCGCGCTAACTCGGACTGGAACGCCACCGTCGAAGGCATATCGGGTGAAATTGCCGCAGGGAAAGTGAGCGGACCGAGCGGTAAGATTGCTTACAGCTACGCGGAAATTGCCCGTCGCCAAGGGGCGCTTCCCGCCCTGACATTCGATGTGGCAAAGCGGGCGGCGAAGGCAACTAAGGCTGACGGCTCGACTGACAGCTAAGATGCAATTCTTGACGATGCGTTGGCTGTTATCTTGGAGGGCATCCCAAACCTATAACCGAATTTCTCCGGCCATTAGCGCCAAACCGTGCATTTTCTGCGATAAGAAAAGCCAAAAGAAACTATTGCCACCACTCTCTCTATCTCATTGAAAAGAAAGCGTTATTTTGGCATTTTGGGCGGACACCCTCTCCGCCACCGCCCGCGCCTTCGAGCACGATCCGGTTGTCGTAATAGGTGGTCGCGGGCTGCATCCCGATCGAGCCCTTCGCGCCGAAATAGCGCTGGCGCGAGACATAGGGGCTCCAGCAATAGGAGCTCGACCCGGCCACGGTGATGCCGCTCTTCATCCGCAGGCGCCACTCGAGGCCGCCCTCGACCTCCTTGAAGCGCGCGTCGCCCGCGGGCGTCGAATCGAGTGCGCTGACCGAGACGACCTCGTCCCGCGGCAGCATCATCAGCGAGGTGTTGAGCCCGTAGATGCCGATGTCGTACATCGAGCCCCCGCCGCCGAGCACCTTGGTCAGGCGCCAGGCATGCGGGGGCCAGTCGGGGTTGGCGTTGAAGCCGTGATCGGCGGAAAACGAAGCGCATCGCGCCGAGCTCGCCCGCCTCGATGCGGCGCAGCGCCTCGCGGTTGTTGGGTTCGAAATGCACGCGATAGGCGACGCCGAGCTGGCGGTTGGCCGCCTTGGCCGCCGCGATCATCGCCTCGCATTCGGCGCTGCTCGAGGCCATCGGCTTTTCGCACAGCACGTGCTTGCCGGCCTCCAATGCGCGGATCGTGTATTCGGCGTGGAGCCCGACCGGGAGCACGATGTAGATGCAGTCGATGTCCGGATCGGCGGCGATGCGGTCGTAGGTGTCGTAGCCGTAGAACCTGGCGACGCCATGGCGCTCGCCGATGGTGCGCGCCTTGGCGGGATTGCCCGAGATCAGCGCGGCGATGCGCGATTTGCGCGCGTCGAGGAAACCGGGGATGACCTGGCCCACCCCGAAGGTGCCGAGCCCCACGATCGCCCAACGCATCCGCCTGTCGATCGGATCGGGCAGCGTCGGATTGCCGATCGTCGGCTGGCCCCGCGCCTGCTGGGCCGCGACGCGCCGTGCGGCGGCCAGCGCGGGGGCGGTCGCCAGCCCGGCCAGCACCTGTCTGCGGTCGATCCCCATCCGCCTCTCCCAATTTCGCTTGCGCGCCGGTCATGTCCGCGTAAGGTAGCGCTACCACATCGCGGCGGCAAGCGCCGTGGGGGACGGGGAGAGAGGGCCGATGCAAGCCACCGCCATGCAAGAATCAGGGGCTCGCGCCAACATGGCGCTCATTTCCGCTATCGTGGCCGTGGCGACGATCGGCGGATTGTTGTTCGGTTACGACAGCGGCGCGGTCAACGGCACGCAGGACGGGCTGCGGCAGGGCTTCGGCCTCGACGAGGGCGGGCTCGGCTTCACTGTCGGATCGCTGCTGATCGGCTGCTTCATCGGCGCCTTCTTCGCCGGCACGCTGGCCGACGCGATGGGGCGCCGCAACGTCATGCGCGTGGCCGCCCTGCTGTTCCTGGTCGGCGCGCTGGTCCAGGGCCTGGCGGAGGATCACACCATCTTCGTCATCGCCCGGATCGCCGGCGGCATGGCGGTGGGCGCGGCGAGCGTACTTTCGCCCGCCTATATCTCGGAGGTCGCGCCGGCGAACATTCGCGGGCGGATGACCACGGTGCAGCAGATCATGATCATCACCGGCCTGACCGCGGCCTTTCTGGTCAACTACTTCCTCGCCGCCTCGGCCGGGGAATCGACCAATGAGTTCTGGCTCGGCATCGCCGCCTGGCGGTGGATGTATCTGATGCAGGCGCTGCCCGCGGCGGTGTTCCTGGTGGCGCTGTTCTTCATTCCCGAAAGCCCGCGTTACCTGGTTTCCAAGGGACGCCACGAGGAAGCGGGCGGGGTGCTCACCAGCCTGTTCGGCGAGGTGGTGGCCAAGGCCAAGCTCCTCGAAATCCGGAACAGCTTCACCGGCGATCACCGCCCGCAGCTTCGCGACGTGCTGGCGCCGGCGGGGACGCGGGGTTTCCTCGGCATCCGCGGAATCGTGTGGGTGGGCATCATGCTGGCGGTGTTCCAGCAGCTCGTCGGCATCAACGTCATCTTCTATTACGGCGCGACGCTGTGGCAGCTCGCCGGCTTCACCGAGGCCGACAGCCTGCTCATCAACATCGTCTCGGGCGCGGTTTCGATCGCCGCCTGCTTCGTCACCATCGCGGTGATCGACAGGATCGGCAGGAAGCCGCTGCTGCTGATCGGCTCGGCGGGCATGGCGGTGACGCTGTTCGCGATGGTCTTCGCCTTCGGCCAGGGCAGCCTCGACGCCTCCGGCGACCTCCAGCTGTCGACCGAGATGGGCGTGGTCGCGGTGGTCGCCGCCAATCTCTACGTCGTCTTCTTCAACGTCAGCTGGGGTCCGGTGATGTGGGTGATGCTGGGCGAGATGTTCCCCAACCAGATCCGCGGGTCCGCGCTGGCGATGGCGGGCTTCTTCCAGTGGTTCGCCAACTATCTGATCGCGCAGAGCTTTCCGGTGATGGCGGCGGGGATTGGGCTTGCCGCCAGCTACACCTTCTACGCCGTGTGCGCGGTGATCAGCTTCTTCCTGGTGCAGAGGTTCGTCGCCGAGACCAAGGGCAAGGAGCTGGAGGAAATGCAGGGCTGAGGCGCCCGGGTGAATCCCCTGTCCCGCTCGTCCTGAGCTTGTCGAAGGACGGGCCTGGCGCGACGCTCATGGTTCGACAAGCTCACCATGAGCGGGATAGGTGGGAGCGATGAGCATCGAACAGCGCCAACCCGTTCGCGTCGTCGTCCTGGGCGGCGGCACGGCCGGGTGGATGAGCGCGGCGGGCATCGCCGCGCTGCTCCCCGGCCTCGCCTCGGTGACGCTGGTCGAGAGCGAGGACATCGGCATCGTCGGAGTGGGCGAGGCGACGCTGCCGCACATCCGCGGCTATGTCGAAAAGCTCGGCATCGAGGAGGCGGCGTTCATGCGCGCCACCCACGCCACCTACAAGCTGGGGATCGACTTCCGCGATTTCGGCCGCATCGGCGAGAGCTACATCCACCCCTTTGGCAGCTTCGGCGAGAAGGTCGCCGAGGTCGCCTTCCACCACTACTGGCTCGAGCTCGCGCGGCAGGGGCTGGCCGGCCCGCTGGGCGATTATTCGCTCGCGGTGGCGGCGGCTCGGGCGAACCGCTTCACGCCGCCCGCGCAGGACCAGAGCCTGGCCTCGACCTATGGCTACGCCTATCAGTTCGACGCCACGCTGTTCGGTCCCTTCATGCGCGAGCATGGCCTGAAACTGGGCGTGGAGCGGATCGAGGGACTGGTGACCTCGGTCGAGCGCGAAGCCGCCGGCGGAGACGTTGGCGCGCTGGCGCTCGAGGACGGGCGCCGGATCGAAGGCGATCTGTTCATCGACTGCTCGGGCTTCCGCTCGCTGCTGCTCGGCGGCGAGCTCGCCGAGCCGTGGGAGGACTGGTCGCGCTGGCTGCCCTGCGACCGCGCCGCCGCCATGCCCTGCGCGCATGTGCCCGGCGCGCCGCTGCGCCCCTACACCACCGCTGCCGCCATGCCCGCCGGCTGGCGCTGGCAGATCCCCCTCCAGCACCGCATGGGCAACGGCTATGTGTTCGCGAGCGGCTTCCTGTCGGAGGACGAGGCCTGCGCCGCGATCCGCGCCTCCGCCGAGGGCGAGCCGCTCGCCGATCCGCGCGTGCTGCGTTTTCGCGCCGGCCGCCGGCGCAATTCGTGGCAACGCAATGTCGTCGCGGTCGGGCTCGCCAGCGGCTTTCTCGAGCCGCTCGAATCGACCTCGATCTATCTCGCGCAGATGGCGATCACCTATCTGATCGAACTCTTCCCCGAAGCCGGCCGCATCGACGACCGCGATCGCGACGAATTCAACCGCCTGGTCGACATGGAATACGACCGCGTGCGCGATTTCCTGATCCTGCACTACCACGCCACCACGCGCGACGATTCGCCCTTCTGGGACCATGTCCGGACGATGGAGGTGCCCGCCAGCCTGGCCGACAAGCTGGAGCTGTGGCGGCGCGCCGGACGCATCGAGAAATACTCCGACGGGTTGTTCTACGATGCCAGCTGGATCGCGGTCTATGTCGGGCAAGGGCTGCTGCCCCAACGGCACGACGCGCGCGCCGCCTTCGCCGATCCGATGCGCGTGAAGGCGGCGCTCGACCGGCTGCGGCAGGCGATCGGCGAGGAGGTCGCGGCGATGCCGGGGCACGAGGCCTTCCTGACCAGCGAGACGACGCGGCTGGCGGACCCGGCATGAGCGCGGCGCGCGATCCGCTCCAGCGCGTGGTCGTGGCCGGGGCGGGGCAGCTCGGCGTGCTCGCCGCGATCGGGCTCAGGCGCGCGCTGCCCGGCGCCGAGGTGGTGGTGCTCGGCCTCGCGCCCGATCCCGGCGCGCTGGCCGATCGCGCCGCCACCGCGCTGCCCTTCACCAATCGCCTCCACGACCGCCTGGGCATCGCCGAGAACGACATCGTAACCCGCGCGCAGGGCAGCCACCGCCTGGTGACGCGCTATTTCGGCTGGGGCGAGGAAGGGCAGGGCGGCGCCATGCCCTATGGCGCCAGCATCGACCCCGCGCTGCGCACCCGTTTCGCGCAGGAGTGGGGCGGCGGGCCGCGCAATGCTGCCGGGCAGATGCCGGCGGGCTCGCTCGGCGAGGTGCTCGCCGATGCGGGCCGCTTCGCGGTTCCGCCCGAGGGCGAGCCGTCGCCTCTGGCGGAGGTCGACTACGCGCTGCGCTGGCATCCCGACGGCTACCGCGCGCTGCTGATCGAAACCGCGCGGAAGCTGGGCGTGATCCATGCCCCGGGCGAGCTGGCCGCGATCGAGCCCGACGGCGCCGGGGGCATCGCGGCACTCTCCATCGCCGGGGCGGGGCGGCTGCCGGCCGATCTGTTCGTCGATTGCACCGGCCCGGCGGCGCTGCTGCTGACCGCGCTGCCCGGCTTCGCGCTCGAGGACTGGAGCGTGGAATTGCCCCTGCGCAGGCTGATCGTCGCGCGGCCGCAACAGGGGATGCTCGCGCTCGAGGACCGGTTCTCGCTGCTCTCCGAGGGCTGGCTCGGCGAGGTGGCGGGGCGCGCCGGCTTGCAGATCGCGCTCGGCGTCGCCCCCGGCGTGACCGAGGACGCGGCGCTGCGCGCGCTCGGCGCCCCGCCGCTCGCCGGCTTCCAGCTCGAGCCGGGCCGCGCCCGGGCGCCCTGGCTGGGCAATGTCGTCGCGCTGGGCGATGCCGCCGCGCGGTTCGAGCCGCTGGCGCATCTCAACCTCGACCTCGCGCACCGCCAGCTCGACCTGCTGCTCGAGCTGTTGCCCGGCCGCGCCATCGAGCCGCCCGAGCGCGCTGAATACAATCGCCGCTCCGCGCTGACGATGGACGCGGTGCGCGACACGCTCGCCGCGCACTACGCGGCTCCCGCGGCGCAGCGGGTGTTCGGCCTCCCCATCCTCCCGCCCGCGCTCGCCGGCGCGCTCGACCAGTTCGCGCGCCGGGGCCGCCTGCCCTTCCGCGAGGAAGCGCCGCTGCTGGGCCAGGAGTTCCAGGCATTGCTGGCGGCGCTGGGCTTCACGCAGGGACGCGGCCCGCAGGCGGTCGCCGCGCAAGGTCCTGCCGCATCCGCGGCGGCGGAGGCCCTCCGGTTCCGCCGGCAGGCCGAAGCGGCCCTCGCCTTCGCGCCGCCCTACGCCGAGTTCATGGTGCGCTGACGCTCAACGCAACGCCTCGCGAGCGATCGCCCGCATATTGGCGAACAGGCCTCGACCCGGCCGGCCGAGCATGCCCCTTGCGTGCTCGGGCAGATGCGCCGCGGGATCGCCCTCGGCTTCGAACACGTAGTAGTCGAGCATGCCGCGCCACACGTCGCGCTGCTCTCGCGGCAGATGCTTGAGCGCGAACATGGCGTGGAGCATTGCGTCGTAGGGGCTGCCCGCGCCCTCCGGCGCTCCCTCGTTCCACCAGTAGTTGACCAGGATGCTCACCGGCTCGAGCGATTCGACCCCGTGCCACCAGCAATAGGGGATGTAGATCGCATCGCCAGGCTCGAGGATGGCCTGTTGCGCCGTCTCCCAGGCCTGGGCGTAGCGGGGATAGCGGGCGAGGTCGGGGGCGTGCTGGTCGACCATGCTGACCGGCGTCCCCGCCGGGGTCTGCTCGAGCGGGCCGGGGTAGAGATTGGCGATCTGAGCGGGCGGGAACAGCGTGAAGCGGCGGCGGCCGGCGACGCAGACGGCGACGTTCTCCTTCAGGTCGAAATGCGGGGCGACGCGGATGTGGTTGCCGATCCAGATGCGCGGGCTCGCTCCGGGCAGGAGGGCCAGGCGGTTCTCGGCGGCGAAGCCCGGGAGCAGATCGGCGATCTCCTCCGACTGCACCGCCATCGCGGGAACATCGGCCAGGTCACGGGCGCGCAGCAGGTCGGCGAGGAACAGGTCGAGCCTGCCGTTCGCGGCCTGGAAATTGAAGCCGGTCAGCTCGCGGTTGTAAAAGAAGCGCCCGTTCTCGCTCGGCGGCGCGGCGATGGCGCGGACCGGACGCGTCATGGGCTCGCGGGCAAGATAGCCGACGATGCTCTCGTCGCCTTCGCACGCGGCGGCGACCGCGGGCCAATCGGCGGCTTGCGCGCGCAGCACGACCGGGCGGCCTCCGGCGCGGATCGCGGCAAAACGCGCGGCGTCGATCGGCCCCGCGATTTCGGGCAGCGGGGTCGCTGGGCCCAAACCTGTCCGCGGATACCCGCTCATGCCGCGACGCGCTTGGCCGGGTCGATCGCGCCGCCGATTTGGGCGAGGAATTCGTCCTGCGTCGGCATCTGCGCGACCGCGTTGGCGATGACCTCGCGGATGTGGGCGAGACGGCGGCGGGTCTCGGCCTCGTCGAGCAGATGCGCGACCGGGTGATGGGACCGAGGGGAGACGCCCTGGCCCGCCATGACCGCCAGCCAGCTCGTTTCGGTGAACAGCTCGTTGTGCTCGCGGATCACGCGGCCCGAGCTTTCGAACAGCGCCAGCTTCTCGGCGAGGCCGTCGGGCGGGGGGAGCGCGCGGCAGTAGCGCCAGAACTCCGAATCGTCGCGCTCGGTGGCCTTGTAGTGGAGCACCAGGAAATCGCGGATGTCGACGTAGTCCCGCGCGCTTTCGAAGTTGAAGCGGTCGATCTCCCTCGGGGTGAAATCCTGGGTCGGGAACAGCGCCATCAACCGCGCGATGCCCGACTGGACCAGGTGGATCGCGGTCGATTCGAGCGGTTCGAGAAAGCCGCCGGCAAGGCCCAACGCGACCACGTTCTTCTCCCATAGCCGCTCGCGGTGGCCGGCGGTGAAGCGCAGCTTGTTGGGCTCCGCCAGCGCCTTGCCGTCGAGATTGGCGAGCAGCAGATCGAGCGCGGTCTCCTCGGCCATGTGCGCGGAGGAATAGACATGGCCGCTGCCGATCCGGTGCTGGAGCGGGATGCGCCACTGCCAGCCGGCGGGGCGCGCGGTGGAGCGGGTCAGCGGCTCGCGATCGCCGCCCAGCTCGCACGGGATGGCGATGGCGCGGTCGCATGGCAGCCAGCGGCTCCAGTCGGCGAAGCGCACGCCCAGCGTCTGGCCAAGCAGCAGCGAGCGGAACCCCGAGCAGTCGATGAACAGCTCGCCCGCGATGCGGGCGCCGCTTTCGAGCGCGACGGCGGTGACGAAGCCGCTCTCTGGATGCTGCTCGACGCTGGCGATGCGCCCTTCGACGCGGGTGACCCCCTGCGCCTCGGCCAGCTTGCGCAGGAAGCGGGCGTAGCGCGCGGCGTCGAACTGGAAGGCGTAGGAGAGCTTGGAAAGTGGCGAATTGGGCTGATCGGGCCGCGGCCAGACCATCTTCCCCGCCTTGCCCGCCACCGCGGCGATCGAATAGGAATCGAGCTCGGTCAAATCCTCCAGAGCCCGCCCGCGCAGCCAGAAATGCTGGAACTCGATGCCGAGCATGTCGATGCCGTAGCTGCCGAAGGGATGCACGTAGGAATGTCCCACGCGCAGCCAATCGACGAACTCGATCCCCAGCTTGTAGGTCGCATGTGCTTCGCGAACGAACTCAGCCTCGTCGATCCCCAACAGCCGGTTGAAGCCGACGATCTGCGGGATCGTCGCCTCGCCCACGCCGACGGTGCCGATCGCCTCGCTCTCGACCAGCGCGATCGACAGGCCCGGCATGGCCCCGATGATCCGCGACAGCGCCGCCGCCGCCATCCAGCCCGCCGTGCCGCCGCCGACGATGACGATCTGGCGGATCGGCTGGCCGGTCACGATGCCGCGGCGCTCAGCGGCGCCTCCTCGCACCATGCCCCGGCCTGCCTGAGAAACGCCTCCTGCGTCGGCAGTCGCGCCGCGGCCGCGCGATAGCTCTCGCGCATCCGCGCCATCGCGCCCGCCACCTTGTCCGGGTCGAGCGTGTCGGCGATCGGGTCGTGGCGCTCGGGCCACAGGTTCTGCCCCAGCATCACCGCCACCCAGCTCGGCAGGGTGAACAGCTCGGCGTTCTCGCGGAACACGCGGCCGTGGAGCCGCCACAGCTCCATCCGGCGCGCCAGGCTCTCGGGCACATCCATGTCCCGGACATAGCGCCAGAATGCGGTGTCGTCGCGCTGGGTTGCCTTGTAATGCAGGATCACGAAGTCGCGCACGTCCTCGTAAAGCGCGCGCATGCCGCGGTTGTATTCGTCGCGCTCGAGCGGATCGACGCGGCCTTCGGGGAAGAGCGCGAACAGCCGCTGGATGCCGTTCTGGACGAGATGGATCGCGGTCGATTCCAGCGGCTCGACGAACCCCGCCGAAAGACCGAGGGCGACGACATTGCCCACCCAGGCCTCGCGCCGCATTCCGGTGGTGAAACGCAGCAGCCGCGGCTCGGCCAGGGCTTCGCCCTCGACGTTCGCGCGCAGCACGCGCTCCGCCTCTTCCGCCTCCATGTAGGCGCTCGAGAAGACATGGCCGTTGCCGGTGCGATGCTGGAGCGGGATGCGCCATTGCCAGCCCGCGTCATGCGCGGTCGCGCGGGTGAAGGGATCGGGCGATCCGACGTTGGCGGTCGGCATCGCCAGCGCGCTGTCCATCGGCAGCCACTGGCTCCAGTCCGCGAAGCCGGCGCCCATCGTTTCCTCGATCAGCAGCGCGCGAAAGCCCGAGCAGTCGAGGAAGAGCTGGCCCGCGATCCGGGAACCGTCCTCGAGCACGACCGCCACGACATCGCCGCTGTCGCCGTCGCGCTCGACGCGCAGGATGCAGCCCTCGCGGCGAATCGCGCCCTGCCGTTCGGCGAGGCGGCGCAAAAAAGCGGCGTAGAGCCCGGCGTCGAAGTGGAAGGCATGGTTGAGTTCGCCGAGCGGCGGCTGCGCGCCCGCGCAGGGGCGGCCGAAGCGCCGCGCGGCCGCGGCCGCCGAGCTCATCGAATAGGCGGCGATCGAGTCCGCGGGCGCATCCCCGCGCGCCTGCTCGCGCAGCCAGAGCTGGTGGAAGGCAATGCCGTGCAAGTCCTGCCCGTGCGTGCCGAAGGGATGGAAATAGCGGTCGCCCTGGCGGCCCCAGTTCACGAATTCGATGCCGAGCTTGAAGGTCCCGCGCGTCTCCCGGAGGAATTCGTTTTCGGGGATATCGAGCATGGCGTTGAAGCCGCGGATCGGCGGGATCGTCGCCTCGCCCACGCCGATCGTCCCGATCGCATCCGATTCGACCACCGTAACGGTGCGGCGCCCGTCGTTGAAATAGCGCGACAGCGCCGCCGCGGCCATCCATCCGGCGGTCCCGCCGCCGACGATAACGACCGACTTGTTACCGGTATCATTCATAGCCTCGGTCTCGCGCCTCCCCTGAAACAATTTTGCAACAGCCACCGTAAAGCGTCGCAACCGGGCTTGCCAAGTGCCTCGTGCCTCGATACTCAGGGCTCGCAAAGAAACGCTCACCGCATCGGATAATGGTAGCGCTAACATGGGAGGATCGGCCTGGTGTCCAAGGGTCTTGCTCGCGAAAAATCTCGACTGGTTGACTGCGCCGCGGGGCGCGCGGGCCTGCGCGCCGGGGTCTCCGCCCTCGCGATGGGCTTGCTGCTCGCGGGCTATGCCGCCCATGCACAGGACCAGACGCAGACCACCGAAACCGAAGCCACGGGGCAAACGCCCGAAACGGGGACGAGCGATACGTCCGCCGACGCCGAAGACGTCATCGTCGTCACCGGCATCCGGCAGATGCTGGCCAATGCGCAGAACATCAAGCGCGATTCGGACACCGTGGTCGACGCCATCACGGCCGAGGACATCGGCGCGCTGCCCGATCGCTCGGTAACCGAGGCGCTGCAGCGTGTGCCGGGCATCGCGATCAACCGCTTCGCCGGTTCGAACGATCCCGATCGCTTTTCGGTCGAAGGCTCCGGCGTCGCGATCCGCGGCCTGACCTTCGTTCGCTCCGAATTCAACGGCCGCACCGCCTTCGCCGCCGGCGTCGGCGGGCAGGCGCTCAACTTTGCCGACGTGCCTTCCGAGCTGCTCGGATCGGTGCTGATCAGCAAGAACGCCACCGCGGAGATGATCGAAGGCGGGCTGGCGGGCACCGTCAATCTCAACACCCGCAAGCCCTTCGACCGACGCGGCTTCCACATCTCCTTCGGCGCCGAAGCAAACTACGGGGATATGCGCGAGGAGTGGACGCCGACCTTCTCGGGTCTGATCAGCAATACCTGGGAAGGCGACTGGGGCCGTTTCGGCATCCTCGTCAGTGGCGCCTATTCGCGGATCAAGAGCCGCTCCGACGGCCTCCAGATCGCCAACTATCAGACCCGCGACGGGAGGGCGGTCAGCGCCGCCAACACCGGTGGCGGCACCTTGATCTGCCGCAACCCGCTGCCTTCGGGCGCCAATACCCTGACACTTCCGCCACCGGGAGCGGCTTGCGGCAATTTCGGCACCGCGGGCGCGGATGGCTTCGCCGACTATGCGAGCTACCGGGTCGCGCCGGTGGGCGGTCAGTTCCGGACCCAGGAATTCGATCGCCAGCGGGTCGGGTTCAGCGCCTCCGCGCAATTCGAGAGCGCCGACGAGAAGACGCTCGTCACCGCCGAGTTCATCCGCTCGAGCACCACGAACGACTCGGGTGAATACACATACGAGACCGCGCCGGATCTTTCGGAATACACGACCTATCCGATCGGCTGCCGGCAGAACCAGGACGGACCGCCCACCTCCGCGGGCGGGGCCACTGCCCGCGCGCAATGCCCGGTCGGCGGCTTCACCGACTATGTCTATGACGCCAACAATTTGTTCCAGTCGGGATACATCGTCAACGCCAGCAACGGCTGGCGCGGGGCCACCAACAACTACAATCCTGGGGTCGGCGGCGGCTCCCCTTACGTCCCGATCGGCGGATCGCAGACTTCGCTGGCCCGGCGCCAGGTCGCCGACGAGACCACGAACCAGGATTGGGGGCTGAATCTCCGGACCGATCTCACCGAACGCATGACGCTCAATCTCGACGCGCAATATGCCACCTCGCGCAAGCAGAACCTCGATGTCAGCGTGTTCGGGTCGAGCTTCATCGATCAGCAACTCGACATCTCGGGCAGCCTGCCGGTCGTGATCCCGCGCAAGCCTCAGTTCCTGGGCTACACCTGGTCGCAGCCGAGCCCCGCGCTGGGCGGCGCGAGCGAGGCGCAATACTTCACCGATCCGCGCTTCCAGTTCTGGCGCGCGGCGATGGACCACGCCGAAGACAGCACCGGGACGCAGTATGCGTTCCGGGGCGACCTCGAATACAAGTTCGACGAGGATGCCTTCATCCGCCGGGTGAAGGTGGGCGCGCGCTACCAGGACCGGGAGCAGATCGTTCGCTACACCACCTATAACTGGGGCATGCTCAGCGAAACCTGGTCGGGCTCGCGTCCGGTCAACTTCGCCGACACGCCCGCGGCCGCCTCCGCACGTTACGAATTTCCCAATTTCTTCCGCGGGGCGGTTCCCGGACCACCGGGTGCGTTCTACTATTCGGGCGATCTCACAGGGCAATACGACCAATCGGTCGCCTTCTTCCGCTCGGTCCAGGATCAGGCGCGCGCCTTTGGCTCCAACCCGACCTGGAACCCGCTGGCCGGCCGCCCCAACGCCATCGCGGGCACCCCCTATATCCCATCCGATATCCAACCGGTCACGCAGAAGGACGGCGCCGCCTATGCGATGCTTTCGTTCGGCAGCGATACGATGTTCGGCGATTCGGTGCGGATGTCGGGCAATGTCGGCGTCCGCTACGTGACCACCAATGTGCAGTCGGATGGCCAACTCAACATCCCCGGCCAGGTCGCGCTGGGGATAGCGCAGCCCTTCGCGGTCCGCTGCATGGCGACCGTTCCGCCAAATTCCCCGCCAGGGACGCCGCCCCAAGTACCAGGCGGACTGTGCACCATCGGCCCAGCCGCCTATGCGCGTCTCCAGACGTTCGCGGGCGTCAATGGATTGCAGAACCAGTTCAATTCCGCACAGATGCAATATGACTACTGGCTGCCTAGCGCGAACCTCAAGTTCGGCTTGGGTCGGGACATCATCCTGCGCCTTGCGGCCTCGAAGGTCCTGACCCGGCCCGACAATGCCTATCTCCGCAACTTCCTCAACATCGGCATCGATTCGTCGAGCGGCAATTTGACCGGCCAGACCGGCAATCCGTTCCTGCTTCCCGCGACCGCGTGGCAGTTCGATGCTAGTCACCTGAATCTAAAGTTCGCCACATAAGGTCAGGTCAGCCTTTTGACAGAAGCGTTTGACGGCGGCGAGG
>JAIETR010000049.1 GCA_019745075.1 Qipengyuania sp. | reverse complement strand
CGAGGTGGTGTTCGACTTCTACGACCGGCTGAAGAGCATCAGCCGCGGCTACGCCAGCTTCGATTACGAGCCGCTGGGCCTGCGCGAGGGCGACCTCGTCAAGATGAGCATCCTCGTCAACAACGAGCCGGTCGACGCGCTGAGCCTGATCGTCCACCGCGCCAACGCCGAGGCGCGCGGCCGCGGCATGTGCGAGCGCCTCAAGGACCTCATCCCCCGCCATTTGTTCAAGATCCCGATCCAGGCCGCGATCGGCGGCAAGGTGATCGCCCGCGAGACCATCGCCGCCCTGAGGAAGGACGTGACGGCGAAGTGCTATGGCGGCGACATAACGCGCAAGAAGAAGCTGCTGGAGAAGCAGAAAAAGGGCAAGGCGCGGATGCGGGAGTATGGCAATGTGAGCATCCCGCAGGAGGCGTTCATCGCGGCGTTGCGGATGGGGGAGGAGTAGGTCACTTCTCGGCTAGTACAAAAAGACCGGCTTACTCATCGGGTGAACAAGCCGGTCTTAGTCGCGGACTCTGTGGCCGGGTTCGGGGGCCGCCCCGCCACGCTTGCATTTCGCGGCCATGCCGCTATGTGCCCCGCTCCCGCTCATCCTGAGCCTGTCGAAGGACGCGGGAATTCGAAGAAAGCCGGAGGGGCCCCGCAATCCCGCGGATCGGCCAGCGATCGGCCAAGTGCAAAGGATACGGAAACATGGCTCTTTACGAGCATGTCTTTCTGGCGCGCCAGGATCTGAGCCAGGCTCAGGTCGACCAGCTGGCCGCCACCGCCACCGAGATTGTCGAAGCGAACCAGGGCAAGGTCACCAAGACGGAGACCTGGGGCCTCAAGAACCTCGCCTACAAGATCGACCGCAACCGCAAGGCGCATTACGTCATGCTCAACATCGAGGGCCCCGGCGCCGTCGTCGCCGAGCTCGAGCGCCAGACCCGTATCAACGAAGACGTCATCCGCTACCTGACCATCCGTGTCGACGAGCACGAGACCGGCCCGAGCGTGATGATGCGCAAGAACGAGCGCGACCGAAAGCGCCGTGAAGCCCGCGAGGAGCGCGACTGATGGCCCGCCCGTTTTTCCGCCGCCGCAAGTCCTGCCCGTTCGCCGGGAAGGATGCCCCGAAGATCGACTACAAGGACGTCCGTCTGCTCCAGGGGTTCGTGTCCGAACGCGGCAAGATCGTCCCCAGCCGCATCACCGCCGTCAGCGCCAGGAAGCAGCGCGAGCTCGCCCAGGCGATCAAGCGCAGCCGCCAGATCGGCCTGCTGCCGTATGTCGTGAAGTAGGAGGAGACTAGACATGGATATCATCCTCCTCGAACGCATCGAGAAACTGGGCACCATCGGCGACGTCGTCTCGGTCAAGGACGGCTTCGCCCGCAACTTCCTGTTGCCCCAGAAGAAGGCGCTGCGCGCCAACGACGCCAACCGCAAGGTCTTCGAGGCCAATCGCGAGCGGCTGGAGAAGGACAACGCCGCGCGCCGCCAGGCCGCCGAGACCGACGGCCGGAAGGTCGACGGGGCCGAAGTCGTGCTGATCCGCTCGTCCTCGAACGCCGGCCAGCTCTACGGCTCGGTCAGCGTGCGCGACATCGCGGCCGGGCTCAAGGAGCAGGGCCACGAGGTCGACAAGAAGCAGATCGTCCTCGGCCACCCGATCAAGGCGATCGGCCTGCACGAGGTGACCGTGGCGCTGCACCCCGAGGTGCACGTCAAGATCAAGGCCAATGTCGCGCGTTCGGACGACGAGGCCGAGCTGCAGCGCCAGGGCGTGGACGTGCTCGCCCAGATGTTCGCCGACGATCAGGCCGCCGCCGAGGAACAGGCCGATGCCGCTCGCATCGACGGCAGCCTCGAGCCGGGAGAAATCCCCGCCGAACTGTTCGAGCGCGACCAGGACGAGTGAACTGATCCCCCGCGAAGGCGGGGGTCTCGTTCGGCAATGGGCGACCAGGCCGACTGAGACCCCCGCCTTCGCGGGGGCTCGGTGAGAAAAAAGGGCGCGGGCGGCTTCGGCTTCCCGCGCCCTTTTTACAAATGCGCCGGGCCGTGGCAGGGCGTGACGACACCAAAACAGAGCTGCGGACAGGGAGCCTGAATGAATTCCATCGACACCATCCTCGACAAACTCGAAGAGGACCACGCCGCCGCCGTCGGCCGGCTGCGCGAGGATGTGCTCGCCTTCGGCCGCGACCGCGGCCTGCCGCCCCTGGAGCGGCGGCGCGACGGCTCCTATGCCTATCCCGAGCTCAGAGTGCGCTATCGCGGCGGCGAGCAGCCGGCCAATCGCGGCCGCGCCTTCGGCCGCCTCAACGCGCCGGGCGTCTACGCCACGACCATCGCCCGGCCCGCGCTGTTCCGCGACTATCTCGCCGACCAGCTCGAGCTGATCGCGGCGAATTACGAGGTCGATTTCGAGGTCGGCGCCTCGAAGCAGGAAATCCCCTTCCCCTATGTCCTCGACGGCGAGGCGGGCGCCGAGCTGGCGGGCGTCGATCCCAACGAGATCGCGCGCCACTTCCCTTCCACCGAACTGGCGCTGATCGGCGACGAGCTGGCCGACGGCATCGAGCTCGGCGGGCCAGAGGACGCCATCCCGCTGTCGCTGTTCGACGCATTGCGCACCGATTTCAGCCTCGCGCGCCTCGCCCATTACACCGGCACCGCGCCCGAGCATTTCCAGCGCTTCATCCTGTTCACGAACTATCACCGCTATGTCGATGAATTCGTCGACTGGGCAGGCCGCCAGCTGGGTGGCGGCGGCTACACCGCGCTGGCCGGCGCGGGCGGTCTCTACCTCACCGAACGGATGGAAAATGCCCGCGGCCAGCTCTCCGACACCGCCTGGCGCCGCCACCAGATGCCCGCCTATCACCTTGTCGGCGAGAACCGCGGCGGGATCACGCTGGTCAACATCGGCGTCGGCCCCTCGAACGCCAAGACGATCTGCGACCACCTCGCGGTGCTGCGGCCCGAGGCCTGGCTGATGATCGGGCATTGCGGCGGCCTGCGCCCCACGCAGAGGATCGGCGATTACGTCCTCGCCCACGCCTATCTGCGCGACGACCATGTGCTCGACCCGGTCCTGCCGCCCGAAATCCCGCTTCCCGCCATCGCCGAGGTCCAGCAGGCGCTCGCCAGGGCCAGCGAGATGGTCTCGGGCGAACACGGCAGCGACCTGAAAAAACGGATGCGCACCGGCACCGTGGTCACCACCGACGACCGCAATTGGGAGCTGCGCTACACCAGCAGCGCGCGCCGGATGAGCCTCAGCCGCGCGGTCGGCGTGGACATGGAGAGCGCCACCATCGCCGGCCAGGGCTACCGCTTCCGCGTGCCCTACGGCACGCTGCTGTGCGTCAGCGACAAGCCGCTCCACGGCGAGATCAAGCTCCCCGGCCAGGCCAACAAGTTCTACGAGGAAGCGATCGCCGCCCACCTCCAGATCGGCGTCACCGCCTGCCGCCTGCTGCGCGACGAAGGGCCCGGGCTGCACAGCCGCAAGCTGAGGGCGTTCAACGAGCCGCCGTTCAGGTAGTTGACTGCGCAATAGAACCAACCCCCCGTTCGTGTCGAGCGAAGTCGAGACACGTTGCGCGCGGTGTCTCGACTTCCGCCTGCGGCGGAAGTTCATCCTGAGCGCCCGCCCTGCGGGCAGACGAAGGGCTCGACACGAACGGAGAATGTTTGCGGTGACAGGGTGACAGGTGTCACCCACCTGTCACCCATGCGAGCGGACGGCCAAATGCCTGTTCCCCAGAGATTTTCCTGCCCCCAGGGCGCCCCCGGGCGACACATCGGCGTTTTTCACCGCTTGCCGCCGAAACGCGCCCGGTCCTCGGCCTCGTCGAGCGCGTGGCGGATCAGCATGTCGCCGCTCAGCTTGGCGTCGTTGGCGCGGAACGGTTGGCCCGCCTCGTCGAGCCAGACCACCGGGCCGGTTTCGACCTGCTCCAGCATCCGCTCCCAGCGCTCGGACCAGAATTCGGCGGCCGCGCCGTAGCGGCCGAGGCGCTGCGCCCCCACGGTGTTGCGCCGCGCGAGCAGGAAGGTGGTCAGCCGCTCGTCGAAATGGCGCCGGGCGCCGATCTGCTCGCCCTTGTGGAACACCGGCACTTCCACGCCGTGCAGCGCGCGCTCGAGCGCGGCCTGGTGCAGTGCGTCGTAGCCGTGCTGGAATGCCGCTTCCCATGCGATGTCGAAGGGCTCGCCCTTGAGGCGGTTGCGCAGCTTGTAGGCCGACTGGCGGCTCATCCCGACGCTGCGCGCGGCGGCAGCGACCGATTGCTGCGCGGCGAGCACCCGCAGGAAATCGGCCATCTTGCGCTTGGACCAGCGATCTTCTTGCTCCCCGTCCAGAGCATCGCCATCGTATGCGCTCGTGCGGGAGCTAGCGGCAGTCAGCGCAAAAGGCGGCCGGGCCGCGGCGTCGGCCCGCGCCGCCGCCTCCTCGGCCGCGCGTTCCGTGGCGATCCGGTCCTTCTCGACCTGGACATAGGGGTTGTCGTGCGGATCCCAGGGCGTGTCGTCGTCGGAATCCTCCTCCGCCACGGGGGAGGAAGGGGCGGGCGGGGGCGTGTGCTTGTTCATCCGACAGTTTTGGGCACAAAGAGGCGGATGTAGGAAAGTTTTTTCTGAGTAACCGGGGAACGATGAAGGAGTTGCCGAGGGGAAAATCATTCCGAGCGGAGCACGCCGACAAGTCTCCCGAGGAAGCGATCGCCGCCCACCTCCAGATCGGCGTCACCGCCTGCCGCCTGCTCCGCGACGAGGGGCCGGGTTTGCACTCGCGGAAACTGCGCGCGATCAACGAGCCGCCGTTTAGACCCAGTTTCAGCAGGGTGGAAGCATCGTCATCGCGGCAGAAACCCGCTGGGTAGAAGCGGCGTGCAGCGCGGGCTGGTTGCCCGTGCAAGGGATGCGACGACGCCAGCGGGCTTCCTGGCGCGACCCCACCGGGGCGAGCCACTTTTGGCCCGTCGCTTCGTTGCTCGTCGGTCACTTTGCTTGCGCATGGCTCCCTCCTCGCGCCTCGCGACAGGCCAAAGCGGTTCCGTGCCGACGTTTCCACCCTAAGCCGTTCGTGTCGAGCGAAGTCGAGACATGCGGGCGCCGGCATGTGTCTCGACTACGGCCTCCGGCCTCCGCTCGACACGAACGGACCAAGCTTATCTCATCGCGCTCTCTAAATGACCTGTGCTGCTGAGGCTAGAACGCGCAATCTTGCTCACTTGAAAAACCCATCGTGCTAGGTTAAGACGGCGAATGGTGACCGTTCATCGAGAAGCGGGTTTACGCTTCATCATTTTCAAGGACGATCATCCCCCTGCACATGTTCATGTTGTCGGTGACGGTCGAGCAAAGATTGAACTGGTCGGCCCTGATGGGAACCCTAGAATATTGCACTACCAGAGCTTCAAGACGTCTGATGTACGGCGGATGATGCAAATCGCGATTGAGCGGCAAGCCGAATTGTTGGCACGCTGGGGAAGTATCCATGGCTGAAATTACGGACGCAGAGATCGAAGCGGCTCGCGAGCGCGGCCGGATCGTCGCGGAAACCCAACCTCATGCAACCAGCGCGCGTTATGACGCCAAGGCGCGCCGAATTATCGTCGAACTGACCAACGGTGCGACCTTCGCTTTTCCTCCGGCGCTGGTCGAAGGCCTGACTAGTGCCAGTGACGACGAACTGGCGGAGGTCGAGGTAATCGGCAAAGGGTACGGCCTGCATTGGGAAACGCTCGACGAGGATTACACCGTGCCCGGGCTTGTCAACGGCGTTTTCGGCACGGCCAAATTTATGGCCGCGCGCGCCGGGCGGGCGACTTCGGAGGCCAAGGCCGCAGCGGCGCGAGCGAACGGAGCCAAGGGCGGGCGGCCGCGGAAGGCAGCCGGGAATTGATTCCTCGGTGCGTCATCGACAAGCCGCTCCACGGCGAGATCAAGCTGCCCGGCCAGGCCAACAAGTTCTACGAGGAAGCGATCGCTGCCCACCTCCAGATCGGCGTCACCGCCTGCCGGTTGTTGCGCGACGAGGGGCCGGGTTTGCACAGCCGCAAGCTGCGCGCCTTCAATTAGCCACCGTTTCGATGAGACCGGCCAAACACTCGACGAGCATTTGGGTAGGGTCCGCCTGATCGCTATTCCAAGCGGCGATGCCCGGATGGGTGAGCGTCGCAACGTGCAGTCCGTGTGGAGAGGCGTGAATAGTTGAGGTCCAGCGGCGACCATTCTGTTCGACATACTGAGCTCGCTCAATGTTAGCACCAACCTTGCGCCGAACGAATTTGCCTACAGTTTTACCAAAGCAGATGACGATCTTGACCTGTAAATGATCGATCACCGCATTGTGGAACGGCCAACATTTTTCCGCGAGTGCTCGATAATTGTCCTTAAGATGAGCCTCACGCCGAGAACGCAGAAAAACCAAATTGCTTGCGGGGACGAGAGCCGGATCGAGATTAAGTCGCCTACACAAGTGCAGCACTCTGGGCTGCATCCCGTGAGTACCAGCCAGCTTACCCCTCCACTCCTCATCGCGATACGAGGACCATTGCTCCGGAACTACGACTCTTGCGAACTCGATCTGAGACCCAACGGTCTGATCCACGATCTCGTTCGGGTCGCCTCCCGGGTTGATCCCCAAGAGGTAAATCGACGATGGGCACGAGAAGGCAGCGCGGCCCGAATAGAAGACCGCACCCGAACGGTTCCAGAGCTCTGCGGGCACAAGCCGAGCAAAGGTCTCAAGACCCGTCACCCCGCCCCCTTGGTCTTCGTCTTCCCCACTTCCGCATTGGCGGCGATGAAGTCGATGATCATGCCGGCGACGTCCTTGCCGGTCGCCGCTTCGATGCCCTCGATGCCGGGCGAGGAGTTGACCTCCATGATCACCGGGCCGTGATTGCTGCGCAGCATGTCCACGCCGCAGACGTTGAGGCCCATGTGCCTGGCGGCGCGGACGGCGGTCGAGCGTTCCTCGGGGGTGATCTTGACCACCTCCGCGCTGCCGCCGCGGTGGAGGTTGCTGCGGAAGTCCTCGGGCGCGCCGGTGCGCTTCATCGCGGCGACCACCTTGCCGCCGATCACGAAGGCGCGGATGTCGGTGCCGCCGGCCTCCTTGATGAACTCCTGCACCAGGATGTTGACGTTGGCCCCGCGGAACGCCTCGATCACCGATTTGGCGCTGGCCTCGGTCTCGGCGAGCACCACGCCGATGCCCTGCGTCCCCTCCAATAGCTTGATCACCACCGGCGGGCCCTTGACCGCGCCGATGATCTCGTCGGTCTGGCGCGGATCGTGCGCGAAGGCGGTCAGCGGCAGGCCGAGTCCGTGCTTGGAGAGAATCTGCATCGAGCGCAGCTTGTCGCGGCTGCGCCCGATCGCGACGCTCTCGTTCAAGGGCCACACCCCGCTCATCTCGAACTGGCGCAGCACCGCCATGCCGTATTGGGTGACCGAGGCGCCGATGCGCGGGATGATCGCATCGTATCGGGGCACAGGCTCGCCGCGGTAGAACACGGTCGGGCGGTGGGTGGCGATGTGGACGGTGCAGTGCAGCGTGTTGAGCACGTCGAGCGTGTGCCCGCGCGCCGCCGCCGCAACGGCGAGGCGGCGGTGCGAATAGAGGTCCGGATTGCGCGCCAGCATGGCGATCCTGAGCGGCGATGCAGTCACGATGCGTGTCCTTTCACCGGCGCGCGGCCGGGCGACTGTAGCCAGCTATGGCCCGAGTCGACCACGAACCGCCTCCTAAGCGACGATCGACCGATCAGCATCGGAAATTGCATGTCGGAACGGTCGGCGAGGCTGATCTCGGCCCGGAAGCGGACAGCGCCGATCTTGAGCGGGGTCTTGATGATGCGGCGGAGCTGCGTCGTCCCGTTGGAGCTGGTGACGCCGCGCCAGTCGATATGCACCGCCTCGCACACCTGGCGCACCTGCTGGTCGGGAAAGTCGACCGCGAAGCGAACGAAGGTCTCGCCCTCGCGCTCGAATTCCTCGAGGATCGTGGCATGGAGCGACGAGGTGCGCGCGCCGGTGTCGATTTTGGCCGGGATGCCGCGCAGGCCGAGCTCGGGCAGATGCACCAGCTCGCGCCAGCCGATGGTCTCGAGCGCGCGCCTATCTTCCATCTGCGGGCCCCAGCCAGCCGGCGATCGCGCGGCCGAACTCGGGCCGGGTGACGCTGTCCATATGGGTGCCGGGCACTTCGGCATGGGTAGCGTCGGGCAGGCGCGCGGCGAGATCGCTGGCCGAGCCGTTGTCGTCGTCCTCGTCGCCGCACACCACCAGCGTGGGCATGGTTACCCGATCGAGCAGATCGAGCGGCAGATCGGTGAAGCTGCCCAGCAGCAGGCGCGCGGCAACGCGGTCCACCCGCTGCGACTTCATGAATTGCGCCGCCAGCCAGGCCGGGTCCTCGCGGGTGATGGCATCGAAGCGGTCGATCAGCGCGATGAAATGCTCCGCGCGGGCTTGCCAATCCGTCAGCCCGCCCAGCCCCATCCCGCCGGCGATCAGCCGCCGCGGCGCGACCGCACCCTTGGCCACGGCATGGAGCACGGTGCGCGCCCCGAGCGAGAAGCCTCCCAGATCGTAGTCGTCGAGCCCGAGGTGATCCACCAGCGCGGCGAGATCGCGCACCAGCACGTCGGGCGGATAGGCCGCGGGATCGTGCGGCGCGGCGCTGGCGCCATGCGCGCGCAGGTCGGGCAGCAGCACTTCGTAGCCCTGCGCGGCGATGGCTTCGGCATGGCCGAACTTGATCCAGTTCATATGCGCGCTTGAGAACAACCCGTGGAGGAGGATGACGGGGCGCCCTGCACCGGCGCGGTGCAGCGCGAGCGGCGCGCCGTCGAAGCTCGGATAGGTTTCGCTCAATCGGGCACCTTGAGGCCCGCGGCCTCGTAGCGCTGGGCCACGCTCCGGGTGGTTGCGGTGTAGTGGCGCGGCAGCTCGCGCGTGTCGAGCCAGACCTCGTGGATGCTTTCCGCTCCGGCGTGCAGCACCGGGCGGAAGGCGAAAGGATCGTCGAAGCTGCCGACAGTCAGGTCGGTCCCGCCCTTGCCGTCGAGAAAGGCGAAGCCGAGCGGCGTGCCGCAATGCGAGCAGAACGGGCGGTGAGCGATGGGCGAGCTGTCGTACCAGTCGGGCTTGCTGAGCCAGCGCACCGCGCCCTCGGGCGCCTGCACGAAGGCCGCGGCGATCCCTCCGGTCGCCTTCTGGCACATCCGGCAGTGGCACCAATAGGCATCGTCACCGGCCAGATCGGCTTCGTAGCGCACGCGGCCGCACTGACATCCGCCCGAGAGGATTCGGTTCATGAGGTCATTCCTGGCCAGGTCAGCAGCTCGACCTGCGCTCCATACCCGGCACGCTTCGCTGCGTTCCAGAACTTTCGATCCGCAGTGAGCAGAGCCGTATCCAGGTCGATGGCGGTCGCCAGATAGAGGCAGTCGTACAGCCAGTGATCGAGTTCGAACGACAGTGCCTGGGCGCGGTCGATGACTTTTGCCGACGCTGTCAGGCTCTGGAGGAGGGTCGGCAGAGCTTTGAGACTCTCCTCGGCCATAGCCCGGTCGATGTCGCCGGCGCGAACCTTGCGCCACAAGGCATGACCCACTTCGATCAGCACCCAATCAGGTGAGACGAGCGTCGCTTCCGAGCTTACACGAGCGAAAGCCTCGACCTGTCCTGGTTCCGCCGCCACAAACTTGACGGCAACATTGGCGTCGATCACCAGCAAAGCGGCTAGGGAGCGAAGCGCCGCTCGCGGACTTCGCGGATGAACGGCGTACTGTCGCTCCCCATATCCCGGTTCGCGCCAAGCCGCTTTGCCAAGGCCTCGCGTTCCGCCGGGGTCAGCACCCGCCGCGGGCGATTGCGCTCCAGGACCTCGCGCAACTCAGCTTCGAGTGAGCGGCCTTTTTCCTGCGCCGCTGCGCGATAATCGGCAAGGGTCGCATCGTTGAGCTTGCGGATCAGGGCTTGTGCCATAGCTTACGCTATCACAGTGATAGCATTCGCTCAACCCTTCTTCAGGCACTCCCGCCCGAGCAGCTCGGCGATCTGGACCGCGTTGAGCGCGGCGCCCTTGCGCAGGTTGTCGCTGACGCACCACAGGCTCAAACCGTGCTCGACCGTCGGGTCCTCGCGCACCCGGCTGACATAGGTGGCGCTGTCGCCCGCGGCCTCGACCGGGGTGACGTATCCGCCGTCCTCGCGCTTGTCGATCAGCATGATCCCCGGCGCCTCGCGCAGGATGTCCATCGCCGCATCGGCGCCGATCTCGCGCTCGAACTCGATGTTGACCGCTTCGGAATGGCCGACGAACACCGGCACGCGCACGCAGGTGGCGGTGAGCTTGATCCGGGACCCGAGAATCTTCTTGGTCTCGACCACCATCTTCCACTCCTCCTTGGTGGAGCCGTCGTCGAGGAAGACGTCGATGTGCGGGATGACGTTGAAGGCGATCTGCTTGGTGAACATGGCCGGTTCGACCGCGTCGCCCACGAAGATCGCGCGGCTCTGCTGGAACAGTTCGTCCATCCCCGCCTTGCCCGCGCCGGACACCGATTGGTAGGTGCTGACGACCACGCGCTTGATCGTCGCGGCATCGTGGAGGGGCTTCAGCGCCACCACCAGCTGCGCGGTCGAGCAGTTCGGGTTGGCGACGATGTTGCGCTTCTTGTAGTCGTGAATCGCCTCGGGGTTTACCTCGGGCACGATCAGCGGCACGTCGGGGTCCATGCGGTAGAGCGAGCTGTTGTCGATCACCACGCAGCCCGCCGCCGCGGCCTTGGGCGCATATTCCCTGGCCGGGCCGCTACCGGCCGCGAACAGCGCGATGTCCCAGCCCGCCCAGTCGAAGTGTTCGATGTTCTGGCACTTGAGCATCTTGCCGCTGTCGCCGAATTCGACCTCGGCGCCCTGCGAACGGCTGCTGGCGACCGCCGCGACCTCGTCGCAGGGGAACTCGCGCTCGGCCAGCACCTGCATCATCTCGCGCCCGACATTCCCCGTCGCGCCGACGACGGCGACACGATAGCCCATGACCTACTCCTGTGCGAAAGGGAGGCTGCCGCTAGCTTCCCGAGGGCGAATTGTCCACCGGCAGCATGTCGAAGGCGACCGTCAACCGGGCCTGCGCGCTCTCGAAAGGGGTGGTGCCGTGCCAGAGGTAGGAGGGGAACAGCACCAGCCTGCCTTCCTGCGGCTGCACCACCCGGCGCGGCGGCAGGTCGAGCCCGAGCGCGGCATCGGGTACGCCGAAGGTCAGGCACCCCTGCCCCGTCCCCTCCGTCACCTCGTCGGGCAGCGCGATGTAGAAGGCGCTGCTCATCCATCCCAGCGGATGCATATGGCTGACGTGATTGCCCGCGCTGCGGAGGCGGACCGACCATGAGGTCGGAAACGCGATCCTGCCGGTATTTCTGGCGAGGAACGGGTGTTGGGGGTCGCGCGGCAGGTCAAGCAGCCGCGCTTCGATGGCATCGCGCAGTTGCGTGGCAAGGGCAAGGATCGCCGGATCGCGGGTTTCAAAGAGATTGCCGCGCGTCTGGGTGCCGCCGCGCAGCGACTGATCGGGCGGATGAGCAGCGGTTTGATGGCGCTGTTCCAGAGCCGGACCAAGCGCTTCATCGACCGCAATGTCGATCGACATCACGAGCTTCTCGTAATCGCAGAGCCAGTCTTCGCGCGGATCGCCCAGGAGGCGCCACGCGGTGGAAAGCAGGGCCCAGGCGGCTTGATGCGCAGGCTCGCTTCGCACAGCCACGAGCGCCGCCTCGGCTGCGGTCTTCGGGTCACCAGCCTTCAGAAGGATGTGCGCGCGCGTCACCTGCCCGGCAGCGAAATCGGGATGGGCCTTCGCGACTTCGGCGATCTGCGCCTGGGCCTCGGCATCGCGATCGAGGCCCGAAAGCGCCATCGCGCGGTACGTGCATATCGTCGCATCCGGGCCCCAGTGCCGCAGGGCCCGTGCGGTCCAGTCCAGCAGCTGTGCATGAGACCCGCTGGCACTTGCGCTGGCAAAGGCCTGAGCCCACAGCGGGCCGCTTCCCGGGACGCGGCGCAGCGCCTCATCGAAGCTGGCCAGCGGCGGATCGGCGCGGTCTAGCTGCGGCAAAAGATTGGCAAGCACGATGTGCGAGTCGGCCAGTTCGGGCTTGATACGCGCCGTCTCGCGATAGGCCGCCACCGCTTCGTCAAACCGTCCGAGATCGGCGAGGAGATTTGCCCGCATCAGCGCCGTCTCGCCGACACGCAGCCCGCCAGCCCAGGCGCGCTGGATTTCAGCCAGCCCCTCCTCGCTTCGGTCGGCTTTTCGCAATTCGACCGCGAGGTTGTGCCGGGCAATCGGATCATGCGGGCGCACCGCGACGTCGGCGCGCAGTTGCGCCAGACGGGCCAGGTCCGCGGTCGGCCCGATCCCCGGCGTCACGGCGGCGTCACCCCGTGCGCCTTCAGGAAGCGCATGATGGTGCGCCACAGATGGGGGCCGATCTCCGGCCCCGCCACGCCGTGGGCTTCGCCGGGATAGAACATCATCTCGAACGGGACCCCCGCGTGCTGCATCTTCGCCGCCAGCGCGGTCGAGTTGGAGAACACGACATTGTCGTCGCTCATGCCGTGGATCAGCAGCAGCGGGTCCTTTATCTTGTCCGCATCCTCGAGCGCGCTGGCCTTGTCGTAGGCCACCTTCACCTCGCGCGGATCGCCCATGTAGCGCTCGGTATAGGCGGTGTCGTAGAGCTCCCACCGCGCCACCGGCGCGCCGGCGATGCCCGCGGCGTAGAAGCCGGGATCGGCCTGGAGCTGCTTGAGCGTCAGGTATCCGCCGTAGGACCAGCCATAGAGCGCGATCCTGTCCGGGTCGACGAAGGGCAGGCTCTTGAGATACTCGCCGCCGAGCTTCTGGTCCGCGACCTCGACCCCGCCCATCGCCCGGTAGAGCGGCTTCTCGAACGCGACCCCGCGGTTCGCGCTGCCGCGGTTGTCGATCTCGAACAGGATGTAGCCCTGCGCCACGATCGCCTGCTCGAGCGGGTTGCTCCACGCCTTGGTGACATATTGCGAGCGCGGGCCGCCATAGTGCTGGAAGAACACCGGGTAGCGCTTGCCCGGCTCCATCGCCGGCTTGACCATGCGCCAGTTGAGAATCTGCCCGTCGGCGGCCTCGAGCGTGCCGAACTCCTCGGCGCGCGCGGAAGCGGCGAAAGGCGCCCAGGGATGGTCTCCCGCGACCCGGTTCTCCGAAATCCACGTGAGCCGCCTGCCCTCGGTATCGGCCAGATAGCTCTGCGGCGGCTGGGTGGCGTTCGAGCGGCTGACCAGCAGCGCCCGCGCCTGCTTGTCCATGGTGGCCGCGTTGGCGAACCCGAGTTCGGTCAGGCGGCGCGGCGTGCCCGGCTTGTCGAGCGCGATCGCATAGGTCTGCTGCGCCAGCGGATCGTCCTTCGTGGCGTCGAAGAAGATGCGCTTGCCGGCCTCGTCCACCCCGGCAAGATTGGTAACCTCCCAATCGCCTCTGGTGAGCTGGGTGAAGTTGCCCCCCTTCCAACGATACAGGTGCCCGTGCGCGTCGCGCTCGGACCACCACACCAGGCTGCCGTCCTTGAGCCATTTGTAGTTGTCGGTGAGGTTGATCCAGTGCCCCGTCGCCGCGCGCTCGGTGAACAGCACGCGCGTCTTGCCGGTGGCGGGATCGGCGGCGAGCATGTCGAGCCGGTCCTGCGCGCGGCTGAGGCGCTGGACGTAGAGCGTGCGCCCGTCCTTCGCCCAATCGACCCGGCCGAGGTAGAAATCCTTGTCCGTGCCGAGATCGACCTCGACGCGGTTCTGCCCGTCGGGGTCCATAAGGAACAGCTGGACCAAGGCGTTGTCGGTCCCCGCGGCGGGGTAGCGCTGCCGGGTCACGGTGGTGGCGTCGGCGCCGATGGCGGTGCGAGTGACCACGCCGACCGGCGCTTCGTCGGTGCGCTGGACCGCGATGCGACGATCGCCCGGCGCCCACCACAGCCCCTCGATGCGGTCGAGCTCTTCCTGCGCGACGAATTCGGCGACGCCCCAGCTCACCGTCTCGGGCTCGCCCGCCGGGGTGATCGGCTGCGCTGCCGCCCCGCCCAGGGCGCCGATCCAGACACGATTGTCGCGCACGAAGGAGAGGTAGCGCCCGCCGTCGCTCAGCGCCGGGTTGAGTTCGCTCCCAGGCGTGTCGGTGAGCCGCCGAACGCCGCCGTCCAGCCCCGCGAGATAGAGATCGCCGTCGAGCGGCACCATGATCGCGCTTCCGTCCGGCGCCCAGTCGTAAGCGACGATCCCCTTGAGCTTGCCGATCCGCTGCCGCTCGCGCTGCATCTTCTCGGCCTCGGAGAGTTCGCGCCCGCTGCCCACCTTTTCGCTGTCGACCAGCATCCGCCATTCGCCGCTCGCGCGCTCGAAGCCCCACAGGTCGTAGCGGTCCTTGTCGCTGTCCCGCGCGCGCAGCACGGTCAGCCACTTGCCGTCGGGCGACAGCTTGACTCCGCGCGGCGCCTGACCGCTCAGGCTCGGGCTGGCAAAGACCCGCTCGAAGGTCGGCACGGACTGCACGGCCGGCTCCTGGGCATGAAGAGGCTGAAATACGGCAAGCGCCGTGGCGGCAAGCAGGATATGGCGCAAGGCGGGGCTCCCATGACGATGGCGCCTGCCTAGCGGGGCTATCCGTCTCTTCGCAACGATTTCTCCTGAACCCGTCACCCGGGCGGATGCCGCCCGATATTGGTTCACACGAAGACACGAAGAGGGCAGCGATGGCCGATAGGCCAGTCCGAATCTGCAAGCCGCGTTCGGCATGGAAGCATGATTGCCTGCGGCGCGGACGGACATCTTCGTGTCTTAGTGTGAACCATCGAGCGCGTCGCCAACCCCAAGCGCGAAGCGGAATGTTCGCGCGGCCTATGGTCAATTTCGAGTTAAGCGCGCCTGGCGAGCCGGTGTTAAGCCTTGGCGGTCACCATGCGCGTTCCGGATGTCTTCTGGGCACCGGTCGCATCGTTCCCAGATACGCTAAGGGCGGCGCTCCCTCGGAACGCCGCCCTTTTTTTGACAGTCTCGCCGGTCATGCTTCGACAAGCTCAGCACGAGCGGAAATTGCTATAAGCACCGACCCGCTCACCCTGAGCTTGTCGAAGGGTGCCGCGCGAATACTCAGCCCTTCGGCGCGTTGTCGCGGCGTTCGGCGATGCGGGCGCTCTTGCCGGTGCGGCCGCGCAGATAATAGAGCTTGGCGCGGCGCACCACGCCGCGGCGCACCACGGTGATGCTGTCCACGATCGGCGAATAGAGCGGGAAGACGCGCTCGACGCCCTCGCCGAAGCTCATCTTGCGGACGGTGAAATTGCTGCCCATGCCGCGGTTCGAACGCGCGATCACCACGCCTTCGAAGTTCTGCACGCGCTCGCGGGTGCCCTCGATCACCTTCACGCCCACGCGCAGGGTGTCGCCGGCGCGGAACTCGGGAATGTCCTTGCCGAGGTTCTCGATGGCTTCGGCCTCGAGCTGCTGAATGAGGTTCATCTGTTCAGTCCGTATCGTCGCGCCGCGCGCCAGAGGCAGGCTGGGCCCGAGCACCGGTGTGGCGCTCCCAAAGGTCCGGCCTGCGTGACCGTGTGTCTTCTTCCGCGCGGGCTTTCCTCCACGCGGCGATCCTCGCATGATCCCCCGATCGCAGCACTTCGGGGATCGTGCGCCCTTCCCATTGCTGAGGTCGGGTATAATGCGGGTGTTCGAGGAGGCCGTTTTCGAACGACTCCTCCACCCCGCTTGCGGGCGCGCCCATTACGCCGGGAAGCAGGCGAATGCAAGCATCGAGAATCGCCAGCGCCGCGGGCTCCCCGCCCGAGAGCACGATGTCGGCGAGGCTGACCTGTTCGACCCCGGGCCGCGCCTCGAAGAAGCGCTCGTCGAAGCCCTCGAAGCGCCCGCAGATCAGGACGACGCCCGGGCCGGCGGCGATCTCGCGGATGCGCGCCTGGGTGATGGGCTTACCGCGCGGGGTCATGGCCAAGATCGAAAGTCCGTTCGTGTCGAGCGAAGTCGAGACACGCGAGCGCGACGCCGCGGTATCTCGACTACGCGCTGCGCGCTCCGCTCGATATGAACGGAGGTGGTTTTCGTTGGGTGCCAAGGCATGATCCAGCGCCGCCGCCAGCACGTCCGCCCGCAGCACCATCCCCGCCCCGCCCCCGGCCGGCGTGTCATCGACGGTGCGGTGCTTGTCGGTCGCGAAGTCCCTGATCTGCACCGTCTCGCACGACCAGTCCCCCCGCTCGAGCGCGCGCCCGGCGAGCGAAATCCCGAGCGGTCCGGGAAACATCTCGGGGTAAAGCGTTAGGATGGTGGCGGCGAAACCCATCGTCCGCCCATGCGGAGGGCACGCCCGAATGGCAAGCGAAGCGGACGACTGCATCATCGTGGGCGCGGGCCCGGCGGGGCTGACCGCGGCGATCTATCTGGCGCGCTATTACCTGAAAATCCGCCTGTTCGATTGCGGCACCAGCCGGGCGAGCTGGATTCCGACCAGCCACAACCACGCCGGCTTTCCCGAGGGCGTCAACGGCAACGAGCTGCTCGAGCGGATGCGGGAGCAGGCGGGCAAATATGGCGCGGCGATCGAGCCCAAAAGAGCGACCGATCTCAAAAAGGTCGGCGAGTGTTTCATCGTCACTTGCGGCGAAGAGGAATACCGCGCCCGCACCGTCCTGCTCGCCACCGGCGTGGTCAACAACCGCCCCGAGGGCATCGACGCGCAGCTTCACGACGAGGCGCTCGCCCGCGGGCTCCTGCGCTATTGCCCGGTCTGCGATGGCTACGAGGTGACCGACAAGCGGGTCGCGGTGATCGGCACCGGCGCGCACGGCACGGCCGAGGCGCAGTTCGTCCGCACCTATACCCGGGACGTCACGTTGATTTCGCCCGACGGCGATCACGACCTGTCGGAGGTCTGCTCCGCGCAGCTCGCCCAGGCGGGGATCAGGCGCGTCGCCGGGCCCTGCGGCGGCTTTGCGATCGAAAACGGCCAGCTCGCGCTCGACACCGCCGATGAGCGCATGGCCTTCGACAGCGTCTATCCCGCGCTCGGCTCGGTGGTGCGCTCCGGACTGGCGGCGAAAATCGGCGCGAAGCTGACGGATGAGGATAGCGTGATCGTGGACGACCACATGGAAACCGGCATCCCCGGGCTGTTCGCCGCAGGCGACGTGGTGGCGGGTCTGGACCAGATCAGCAACGCCATGGGCCAGGCGGGCGTGGCGTCGACCACGATCCGCAATCACCTCGCCCGCGAGAAACCGTTGCGGCGCTAGAGCGTCCAGTTCTCCAGCTCGAGGCCGGATATGGGGGCGAAATCGCCCTCGTTGTTGGTGACCACGGTTGCCCCGATGCTCAAGGCATGCGCGGCGAGCAGCCGGTCGAAGCGGGCACGCTTGAAAGGCAATTTTGCATAGACACGCGCGGCCGCCTCATCGAAGGGCAGGATGGGAATAGCGGCAATAAAAGCTTCGAGCACCGCAGGCGGCGGAGGTTTGCCCGCCTGCGTACCGATCGCGACCTCCGCGAATGTCACCGCGGAGATACCGACCTCCCCCGCCTCGCATGACGCAATCCGAGCGCCTATCCGGTCGTGCCGTTCCGGATCCATCGCATAGACAGAGACATCGGCGTCGAGCAGGTAACGGATCACGACCGGCGGGCCGCCTCTCGCGCCGCGATCGTGCTTGGCCGTTCCTCGAAATCTTCACGCGGCAGAAGCTTGATCCCTGGGGCCTTCCCGGCGAACCCGCTGACGTCGATGCACTTTTTGGGCTCCGGCTTGGGGCGCAAATGGAGCTCGCCGTCCTCCTCCGACACCAGCCATTCGGCGTTGGGCGCGATCCCCAGCGCCGCGGGGATGCGGATCGCGACCGAATTGCCCGATTTGAAGCTCTTGGCGGTGTATTCCTGGCCCATGATGTGATCCTGTATATACGCGATGTAGATACTAAGACACGAAGGCCCGGTCAACCACCAGACGCTCGGCGTTCCACTCGGGAACCGCCTGGGGCGTGAGCGGAACCATGAACCTGCCGCCGTCGGGCTTCTCGATCTCGACGATGTCGGTGGCGCCGAAGTTCTCGACCGCGCGGACGCGGCCGACCGGCTCGCCGGCCTCCGTGACCACGGGGAGGTCGAGCAGGTCCGAAAGGTAGAATTCGCCCTCTTGCAATGGCGGGAGCGCGGTGCGAGAAACCGTCAGGGCCGTGCCGCGCAGCTTCTCCGCCGCGGTCCGATCGGTCACGCCTTCGAAGCGGGCGATGGCGCCGCCCCTGCCGTCGTCGCGCAGCTTTTGCAGCGTCAGCGCACCCTCGTTGTAGCTCTTGTGCGGCTTGAGCGCCGCGAACCCCTCGCCGAGCAGCTTGAGGCGGACCTCGCCCGTCACGCCATGCGCGCCGGTAATGACGGCGAGCGTAATAGCCCTCTCCCCTTCAGGGGAGAGGGTTGGGAGAGGGGGAGAGTCCGGCGCACGGGGGCCCCGCCCCCCCCCCCCCCCCCCACACGCCCAGGGGGACGCGCGCGCGACACCCCCGGGCCACAACACACCGCCC
>JAIETR010000082.1 GCA_019745075.1 Qipengyuania sp. | reverse complement strand
CGCGGCGCGATCGCCAAGCTGCCCCACATGGTGCAGGTGATCGATTGAACAACTCAGCCCCTCCCCTTCAGGGGAGGGGTTGGGGTGGGGTTTGTCACCGGCGTCGGGTCAGCGGCACATTCCCCACCCCCGTCCCCTCCCCTGAAGGGGAGGGGTGGTTTTTGAAGCGCGACAGAAGCGAAAGCGAGTGCAAACTATGAAACTGAACGACATCCGCGACAATGACGGCGCCCGCAAGGGCCGCATGCGCGTCGGCCGGGGCATCGGCTCGGGCAAGGGCAAGACCGCCGGGCGCGGCCAGAAGGGCGCCAAGGCGCGCTCGGGCGTGGCCGTCAACGGCTTCGAGGGCGGCCAGATGCCGCTCCACATGCGCATCCCGAAGCGCGGCTTCAACAACATCTTCGCCAAGGACTTTGCCGAGGTGAACCTGGGCGCGATCCAGCGCGTGATCGACGCCGGGAAGCTCGAGGCCAAGGGCACCATCGACCATGAGGCGCTCAAGGCCGCGGGCCTCGCGCGCGGCGGCAAGGACGGCGTCCGCCTGCTCGGCAAGGGCGAGCTGACCGCCAAGCTGACCTTCCGGGTCGCCGGCGCCTCCAAGGGCGCGATCGAGGCGGTCGAGAAGGCCGGCGGCAAAGTCGAGGTGATCGAGAAGGATCGCCCCGAGGCCGAGAAGAAGGCCGAACGCGCCGCTGCCAACAAGGCCGCCAAGGCCGACGGCTCGCGCGCCCCGAGGAGCAAGGCTTCTGCCAAGGCGGCCCGGACCGCTGCCAAGTCGGACGGCGCCAAGGCCCCTGCGAAGAAGGCCCCGGCCAAGAAAGCTGCGGCCAAGCCGGCCGAATAACAAAAGATTGCGGGGCGGGTTCGACATTGACGGACCCGCCCCCTATCTACCCGATCTGAGCCGGGAGGGTCCGGCGCAAAACCAGGATCGATCTCACCCGATGGCAAGCCGCGCCGATTCCGTTGCGAGCAATCTCAGTCTCGCCAACTTCTCCAAGGCCACCGAGCTCAAGCAGCGGATCTGGTTCACGATCGGGGCGCTGATCGTGTTCCGCTTCCTGAGCTTCGTGCCGCTGCCGGGCATCAACCCGCTGGTGCTGGCGCAGCTCGCCGAGCAGACCCGCGGCGGCATCCTCGACATGTTCAACATGTTCACCGGCGGCAGCCTCGAGCGCATGAGCCTGATCGCGCTGGGGGTCATGCCCTATATCACCGCCTCGATCGTGGTGCAGCTCGCATCGGCCCTGCACCCGACGCTGGCGGCGCTCAAGAAAGAAGGCGCCACCGGGCGCCAGAAGCTGAACCAATACACGCGCTACGGAACGGTGTTCCTGTGCGCGATCCAGGGCTGGTTCGTCGCCGCGGGGCTCGAAAGCTACGGCGCGCAGAGCGGCATCGACGCCGTGGTCGATCCGGGAATCATGTTCCGCATCGGCGCGGTGATCAGCATCGTCGGCGGGACCATGTTCCTGCTGTGGCTGGGCGAGCAGATCACCTCTCGCGGAATCGGCAATGGCGTGTCGCTCATCATCATGGCCGGCATCGTCGCCCAGTTCCCGCAGTTCGCGGGCAATCTGTTCGAAGGCGGCCGCACCGGCGCGATCGGCCCGGCGCTGATCGTCGGCTTCTTGCTCATGGTCGTCGGGCTGATCCTGCTGATCAGCTTCATGGAGCGCGCGCAGCGACGGCTGCTGATCCAGTATCCCAAGCGCGCCACCGCGCGCGGGGTGATGCAGGCCGACCGCAGCCATCTGCCGCTCAAGATCAACACCGCCAATGTCATCCCGCCGATCTTCGCCAGCTCGCTGCTGCTGCTGCCGCTGACCATCACCCAGTTCGCGGGCAATTCGGTCAGCACCGAGACCACGACCGGCAAGATCATCGTCGGGCTGAACCAATATCTCCAGCATGGGCAGCCGATCTACCTGCTGCTCTACGCCATCGGGATCGTGTTCTTCTGCTTCTTCTACACCGCGGTGGTGTTCAACCCCGAGGACACCGCCGAGAACCTGAAGCGCAACGGCGGCTTCATTCCCGGCATCCGCCCGGGCAAGCGGACCGAGGAATATCTCGACTACGTCCTCACCCGCATCACCGTGATCGGCGCGATCTACCTGACCTTCGTGTGCGTGGTGCCCGAATATGTGATCGCGCAGACCGGTATTCCGCTGTTCCTTGGCGGCACCAGCCTCTTGATCGTCGTCAATGTGACCGTGGATACCATTGCCCAGATTCAGTCCCACCTGCTGGCGCACCAGTATGGCGATCTGATCAAGAAGGCGAAGCTCAAGGGCCGGCTGCGCTAGTGCGCGCGGACCGGGCGAGGCGGCAGGGAACAGGGGCGCGCGCGCATGGACATCATCCTTCTGGGGCCGCCGGGCGCGGGCAAGGGCACGCAGGCGCAGCGCCTCGTCGCCGAGCACGCCATGCGCCAGCTCTCGACGGGCGACATGCTGCGCGCCGCGGTCAAGGCCGGCACCCCCATCGGGCTCGAGGCCAAGGCGGTGATGGACCGCGGGGAGCTGGTTTCGGACGAGATCGTCTCCGCGCTGATCGACGCCGAGCTGGTCGCGATGGGTCCCGAGGTCGGCGCGATCTTCGACGGCTATCCCCGCACCGCCGCGCAGGCCGAAGCGCTCGATGCGATCCTCACCGGACACGGCCGCCAGCTCGACCATGTGATCGAACTCGAGGTCGACGAGGACGCGCTGGTCGAACGGATCACCGGGCGTTTCACCTGCGCCAGTTGCGGCGCCGGCTATCACGATCTGTTCAATCGGCCCGCGGTCGATGGCATATGCGATGTCTGCGGCGCGACCGAGTTCAGGCGCCGCCCCGACGACAACGCCGAGACCGTTCGCACGCGCATGGCCGAATACCGGGCCAAGACCGCGCCGATCCTGCCGCTTTACGAGGCGCGCGGGATCGTCAGCCGTATCGACGGCATGGCGGCGATCGAGGAGGTGACGCGCGCCATCGACGCGATCCTGGCGGGCCGAAGCGGGGTTTCCTGACGCATCCCGTCCGCCTAGGCTGCTCGCCAGGGAAGGGGGCCGCATGATCCGCGCCACAATGTTCGCCGCCGCCGTGCTCGCCGCTGCTCCCGCCGGGGCGGAAGTGGTCGAGACCACAGCCGACCGCTTCGTCACCCGCGCCACCGCCAGCGTCAGGGCGACGCCGCTGGCGACCTGGCTGGCGCTGACCAGGCCCGGCGAATGGTGGAATCCGGCGCACAGCTGGTCGGGCGATGCGAAAAACATGACGCTGACCCCGCAAGGCGGCGGCTGCTTCTGCGAGCGCATTCCCGTGGGCGACAGCGGCAATTCGTCGGCGATGGAGGGCAGCGCGCGCCACGCCGAGGTGTTGCAGGCTTTCCCCATGAAAGTGCTGCGGATGCGCGGCGGCTTCGGCCCCTTACAGGGCGAGCCGGCCAACGGCGTCCTCACCATCACGCTCAAGGAAGTGCCCGGCGGCACCCGGATCCTGTGGGAATACAATGTCGGCGGGCCGATGCGCTACAAGATCGCCGAGATCGCACCGGCGGTCGACGGGGTGATGAGCGAGCAGCTCGGGCGGCTACAGTCCCATCTCGGCGCGCTGCATGGCGCCGACGAAGCGGCCGAAGCCTCGGCCAAACCGCCTCCGGACGGGCCGAACACCGATTGAATCTCGAGTGGGCGCTCACGGGTATCGGGTGACGATCGTCGAGCCGGTCCGCGGGCATCGATATCGCCTGAAGTGCGTTCGGCGCAGATTTCGCCGCCCCCCGCTTTGACTGACGCCAGCCTTTGCGCTACACCCTTGCATCGACACGTGGACCGCCCATATCGGCGGCCTGATGTTGTGCGCGGCTTTTGCGGTTGACGCCTCCGAGGAATCGCCCTAAGCGCGCCGCTCATTCGACAGGTTCGGGTTGGTCCGGCAGGCCGCTTTTGCGCGCTATCCGGCCCTTTTGCGTTCGGGCGCTCCCGACCCTGGAATGGGCAGCGATGAGATGGGGGCCGCGTCGGCCGCTCCCGTGGAGCATGGAGAAAGCTTAGTGGCTCGTATTGCAGGGATTAACATCCCGACCGGAAAGCGCATGATTATCGCGCTGACTTATATTCATGGCATCGGCCGCAAGACGGCGATGGACATCGCCGACAAGCTCGGCATCGATCACGCCCGCCGCGTGGCCGACCTCAGCGACGAGGAAGTGCTCCGCATCCGCGAGACGATCGACGCCGATCACGCGGTCGAGGGCGACTTGCGCCGCGACACCGCGATGAACATCAAGCGGCTTCAGGACCTGCGCTCCTACCGCGGCCTTCGCCATCGCGCCGGGCTGCCGGTGCGCGGCCAGCGCACGCACACCAATGCACGCACCCGCAAGGGCAAGGCCAAGCCGATCGCCGGCAAGAAGAAGTAGGCCGAGGGCCCCGCGCGGCATCATCCGACAGGCTCGGGACGAGCGGGATCGGGATGCGGGCGCGAGGGAAACCCAGGCAGACTTCTCGCTCAGGAATCAGGACAGGACACGAACCATGGCACACGAACCCAGCCGCCTCCGCCGGCGCGAACGCAAGAACATTACTAGTGGCGTTGCCCATATTAACGCTTCGTTTAACAACACCATGATCACCATCACCGATGCGCAAGGCAATGCCATCAGCTGGTCGAGCGCCGGCATGATGGGCTTCAAGGGCAGCCGCAAGAGCACGCCCTACGCCGCCCAGGTCGCCGCCGACGACGCCGGCAAGAAGGCCGCCGAGCACGGGGTGCGCACATTGGAGGTCGAGGTCAAGGGCCCCGGCTCGGGCCGCGAGTCCGCGCTGCGCGGCCTCGCCGCGGTCGGCTTCACGATCACCTCGATCCGCGACGTCACCCCCATCCCGCACAACGGGGTGAGGCCAAGCAAGCGCCGCCGCGTCTGATCCGTACCTGCCCGGCAGGCCGTCCGGCCCGCCGAACATCTCCCACGGACCGGACGCGCCGATTTCAGCGCTCCGGTCCCGCCCGCATCCGAACCAGGGGTATATCCATGGCCGTCAACACCAAGAACTGGCAGGAACTTAAGAAGCCGACCCACCTCGAGGTCAAGGACAGCGCCTTGCGCGGCCGCAAGACCACCTTCGTGGCCGAGCCGCTCGAGCGCGGCTTCGGCCTGACGCTCGGCAACGCGCTGCGCCGCGTGCTCCTCAGCTCGCTCCAGGGCGCGGCAATCACCTCGATCAAGATCGAGGGCGTGCTGCACGAGTTCTCCAGCCTCGCCGGCGTGCGCGAGGATGTGACCGATATCGTGCTCAACGTGAAGCAGATCGCGCTGCGCATGGAGGGCGAGGGATTGAAGCGCCTCCAGCTCAGCGCCACCGGCCCGGGCGAGGTTACGGCCGGCGACATCGCGGTCAGCGGCGACATCGAGATCTTGAACAAGGATCTCGTCATCTGCCACCTCGACGAGGGCGCGACGCTCAACATGGAGCTGACCGCCAATGCCGGCAAGGGCTACCAGCCGGCGGTGATGAACCGCCCGGTCGATGCGCCGATCGGGCTGATCCCGGTCGACAGCCTCTACTCGCCGGTCCGCCAGGTGAGCTACAAGGTCGAGAACGCGCGCGTCGGCCAGGAGCTCGACTACGACAAGCTGAGCCTGACGGTCGAGACCGACGGCACCGTCGGCCCCGAGGACGCGGTCGCCTATGCCGCGCGCATCCTGCAGGACCAGCTGAGCCTGTTCGTGCACTTCGAGGAGGGCATCCCGCAATCGGTCGGCAGCGCGCCGATCGGCCACGCCGCGGAAATGCCCGAGAGCGACACCAACACCCTGAACCGCTATCTGCTCAAGAAGGTGGACGAGCTCGAGCTGTCGGTGCGCAGCGCCAACTGCCTCAAGAACGACAACATCATCTACATCGGCGACCTGGTCCAGAAGACCGAGGCGGAGATGCTGCGCACCCCCAACTTCGGCCGCAAGAGCCTGAACGAGATCAAGGAAGTGCTCTCCAGCATGGGGCTGCGCCTGGGCATGGACATCCCCGGCTGGCCGCCCGAAAACATCGAGGAAATGGCGAAGAAGCTCGAGCAGGAGCTGCTGGGCTAACACCTACCTTCGTCACCCGGGGAAGTGAAGCTCTGCAAAGCAGACTTGATCCGGGCCCCAGCTAAAAAACACGCAAAAGGGCCGTCCGCTTGGGCGGCCCTTTTCCATTTTGGTTCACACGAAGACACGAAGAGGCGGCGCGGACGGCGAGCCGCTTCATCGCTCAAGCGAAGCGGGTGAGGGCAAAGGCCTGCGGAGCAGGACAACATCTTCGTGGCTTCGTGCCTTCGTGTGAAAATTCGCAAGCATCGCGAGGGGCGGCCGCGAACAAATAACCACAACGGTAAAAAAACTTGACAGCGTAACGCTCATATGGCACAGAGCGGGAACGCTGGCGAACTCGCGCCCGCACTCCAGGACACTCCCACATGACCAAATCCCGCAACCCCCGCCCGCGTGGCGGCGCGCCTTTCTGCGCGAGCTCGCCCGCAGCGGCAGCGTCGCCAGCGCGGCGCGCGCCTGCGGCCTCGACCCGACCTATCCCTATCGGTTCCGCCGCCGCAACCCTGCCTTCGCGGTGAGTTGGGACCGCGCGCTCTCGCGGCGGCGCGGGAGACACTGAGTCCCCCCGCGGACAGGGACTTCCAGCAACTTGGCGCTACCCCGAACGAGGTCCCCGCCTGCGCGGGAACGCAGGGAGGCAAGACGCCACGCCCCGTCCTCCGCGCCAACGAGCGCCAGCTTATCGACGATGCGGCCGCGATACTGGGCAAGACGCGCACCGAATTCATGATCGCAAGCGCCCACGCCCAGGCGATCGATGTGCTGCTCGATCGGCGGCTCTTCGTGCTCGGCAACGCGCGCCACGCCGCCTTCGTCGATGCGCTCGACAACCCGCCGGCGCCGGGGCCGAAGCTGCGTGCGCTGCTGAGGCGCGGGCCGGGGTGGGCGTCGGACGCGAACACCTAGCCGACGGTGGCGTCGCGTCCTCCGGCTCCGCTAACCGCAGAGCACGACCCGAGCGATTTCGACTGCGGCGAGCCGGCGCTGAACGACTGGCTCCGCCATCGCGCCTTGAGGAACGAGAGCCGCTTCTCGAGAACCTATGCGGTAAGCGAGGGCAGGCGTGTCGTCGGCTATATACTGCATAGCCGCCGGTGCGGTCGAGCGCGTCGCCGCCCCCGGCAAGCTCCGCCGCAACGCGCCGGACGCGGTGCCCGTCTCGGTGATCGGGCGGCTGGCGGTGAGCAGGTCTCACGCCGGGCAAGGGCTGGGCGCCGACCTGCTGGCCGACACGCTGCGGCGCATCGCGCTGGCCGTCCAAAGCATCGGGATCGGCGCGGTGCGGGTGCAGGCAAAGAGCGAAGAAGCGAAGCGCTTCTATCTCGCCTGCGCCGAGTTCACCGTGTTTCCGGCTGACAGTCGCAGGTTGTATCTGCCCATCGATACGGTGGTGGCTGCCTTCGGCTAAGTCCCGACATGTGGCAAACAAAAGCCGCGCGCGCCCGGCTTTCGCCCCTTCGCTTACGAAGTATTCCCCATGCCCACCATCCCCCAAATCCTGCGTGGCCTCCCTCTGGCCAGGCCGGCGGCGCTGTTGCGTCTCATGCCCGAGCACGAGCTCCTCGCCGGCAACCGCCATTTCCCCGCGTGGGCGCATGGCGGGCAGGTGGCGCCGCTTGCCCTGGACGACGGCGGCGACTGGCGGACCTGGGTGCCGATGGCGGGGCGCGGGTTCGGGAAGACGCGGGCGGGGACGGAGTGGGTTTTGGCTGCGGTGCGGGATAGCTCGGCGGGCCCCTCCGTCAGCCCTGCGGGCAGCCGCCTCCCCCGGAAGGGAGTGTCTGGGTCGCGTGGAGGGAGAGTCTCCCCGTCTGGGGGAGGTGGCAGCCGCGCAAGCGGCTGACGGAGGGGGTGCGGGGCCGCTGCGCATCGCGTTGGTCGCCGCCACCATCGACGAGGCGCGGCGGGTGATGGTGGAGGGGCCGAGCGGCTTGCTCGCCTGCGCGCGGGAGGAGGAAATCCGCGACGCTGTTCTCGGGCGCGAGCCCGGAGGCGCTGCGCGGGCCGCAGCACCATATCGCCGGTGCGACGAGCTCGCCGAATGGAGGCGTCCTGAGGCCACCTGGGACATGCTCCAGCTCGGCCTGCGCTGCGGGCCGCAACCGCGCCCGCTGGTCACCACCACGCCCAGGGGCGGCTGCGCGGCGCTCACCCCCATCCTCGCCGAGCCGGACACCGCGCGGACCGGCGGCGGCACGCGCGAGAACCCGCATCCGCCGCCGGCCTTCGTGGCCGCGGCCGAACGCGCCTATGGCGGGACGCGGATGGGGCGCGAGGAGCTCGACGGGGTGCTGCTGCCCGATGTGGCGGGCTCGCTGTGGCCGGCCAGGCCGATCGAGCGCGCCCGCGGGCCGGCGCGCTGCTGCTGGCGCCGCAGGCGGAGCCGCGGGTTCGGACGATGTGATATCGGGTTCGCACGAAGACACGAAGATGTCGCGCTTGCGACGAAGCCGCCCTTCAAACGCGAAGCAATGGGCCAATTTGAAAAGCCCGCGGTGCCGCGCTCTTCGTGTCTTCGCGCGAACCCATTGACGGGAGGATTGACTTTGCCCGCGGTTTCGGCTCTGGGCGCGCGTCGCGGATTTCCCCGCGAGGACCGGGGTACCTTGCACGGCCCCCTTACGAACGAAGGAACACCCCATGCGTCACGGCATCAAGGGCCGCAAGCTCCAGCGCAAGACCGGCCACCGCCACGCGCTGCTGCGCAATCTGGCCGCCGCGCTGGTCAAGCACGAGCAGATCGCCACCACGCTCGCCAAGGCGAAGGAGCTGCGCCCCTACACCGAGAAGCTGGTTACGCTGGCCAAGCGCGGCGGGCTCTCCAACCGCCGCCTGGCGATGAGCCGGCTGGGCGACGAGACCCAGCTCAGGAAGCTGTTCGAGGTGCTCGCCGGGCGTTATGAGGGCCGCGAGGGCGGCTACACCCGCATCGTCAAGGCCGGCTACCGCGCCAGCGACGCCGCGCCGCTCGCGATCATCGAGTTCGTCGACCGCGACGTCGATGCCAAGGGCCAGGATTCGGGCCCGGCGATGAGCGAGGACGAGGACGAGCTCGAGGCGGCGTAAGTCCCCTCCACCACTCGCTGCGCATGCGGCCCCTTTCATTTGTGACTATCGCCGCTTAGTTTTGCTTCCGATCGCCGATTCCGGCCCGGGAGATTTCCATCCATGCTTCGCCTGCTTTCCGCCGCCTCGCTGCTCGCCCTCTCCAGTTCCCTGGCTTCGGGCGCGCAGGCGCAGACCGCCGTCTGGACCCAGGGCCAGGCCAACCAGGCGCCCGCCATGCCCACGCCCGCCTATCCCGAGACCCGCCGCGGCGAGGTGGTCGAGACCGTCTTCGGCGAGGCCGTGGCCGATCCCTATCGCTGGCTCGAGAACGACGTCCGCACCGACAAGGAGGTGGCGGCCTGGGTGGCGGCGCAGAACCAGGTGACGCAGGCCCAGCTCAATGCGCTGCCGGGCAAGGCGTGGTTCAAGGACCGCATCGGCAAGCTGATGGATTACGAGCGCTTCGGCATCCCCCGCAAGGCCGGCAGCCGCTATTTCTACACCTACAATCCCGGCCTCCTCAACCAGGCGCAGCTGTTCGTGCGCGACAGCTGGAACGGCGAGGGGCGGCTGCTGATCGATCCCAACAGCTGGGCCAGGGACGGCGCCACCGCGCTTTCGGCCTACGATCCTTCCAACAGCGGCAAGTTCATGACCTACGAGATCCAGGACGGCGGCACCGACTGGCGGATCATCAAGGTGATGGACGTCGCCACCGGAAAGACCCTCGACGACGAGCTGCGGTGGGCCAAGTTCGGCGGCGGCGTGCAGTGGCTGGGCGACGAGGGCTTTTTCTATTCCAAGTTCGCCGCCACCGGCGACAAGCCCGACTTCCAGTCGCTCGCTTACAACCAGGCGGTCTGGTATCACCGGCTCGGCACCCCGCAGAGCGCCGATTTGCAGGTGTTCGCGACCCCCGCGAACAAGGAATACGGGCACTACATCGCGGTCTCGAGCGACGAGAAATGGGCGGTCATCACCACCTCGGTCGGAACCGACTCGCGCTACGAGGTCCACACCGTCGACCTGTCGAAGGGCTCGCCCGCGAAGGGCTGGCAGGTGAAGAAGCTGATCGGCGGCTTCGACAACGCCTGGCGACTGGTCGATACGGTCGGCAGCACGGCATATTTCACCAGCAACAAGGGCGCGCCCAGATACAGCGTGGTGAAGATCGATCTCGCCGCCGCCACGCCCGCCTGGAGCACGGTGGTGGCCGAGACCGGGCAGCCCATCGACGGCGCCTCGATCGTCGGCGACAAGCTCGTGCTGACCTATCTCAAGGACGCCACCACCCGCGCGGCGGTCCATACGCTGGGCGGCAAGCCGGTGCGCGACATCGCGCTTGGCGAGCTCGGCACTGCGGGCGGCTTCGGCGGCAAGCCGGGCGATCCCGAAACCTTCTACGCCTTCACCAGCTTCACCCGTCCGAGCACCATCTACCGCCTCGACATGAGCAGCGGCGCGCAGGAGGTCTTCGCCGAGCCGAAGCTGACCTTCGATCCGGCGAAGTTCGAGACCACGCAGGTCTTTTATCCCTCGAAGGACGGGACGAAGATCCCGATGTTCATCGTCCGAAAGAAGGGCCGGACGGGCCCGGCGCCCACGCTGCTGTGGGGCTATGGCGGTTTCGACGTGTCCTACACGCCGACCTTCTCGGCCGGGCGCATGGCGTGGCTCGAGGCGGGCGGCACCTATGCGCTCGCCAATTTGCGCGGCGGCGGCGAATACGGCAAGGCCTGGCACGACGCGGGCCGGCTGGGCAACAAGCAGAACGTGTTCGACGATTTTGCCTGGGCCGGGAAATATCTCAAGGCCAACGGCTACACCACGCCGAACGGTCTCGCGATCCAGGGCGGCTCCAACGGCGGACTGCTGGTCGGCGCGGTGGTCAACCAGCATCCCGAGCTGATCGACGCCGCCGCCCCGGCGGTGGGCGTGATGGACATGCTGCGCTTCGACCAGTGGACCGCGGGCCGCTACTGGGTGGACGATTACGGCTACCCTTCGAAGGAAGCCGACTGGCGCGTGCTGCGCGCCTATTCGCCCTATCACAACCTCGAGCCGGGGGTCGCCTATCCGCCGGTGCTGGTGACCACCGCCGATACCGACGACCGGGTGGTGCCGGGGCACAGCTTCAAATACGCCGCCGCGCTCCAGGCCGCCGACCCCAGGGGCGCGCCGCACCTGATCCGCATCGAGACCCGCGCCGGCCACGGCAGCGGCAAGCCGACCGACAAGATCATCGAGGAAGGGGCCGATGTGATGGCGTTCCTGGCCTATCACACCGGGCTGGAGGTTCCGCCGAAGCAGTGAGGCGGCGGGACGATCCTCCCCATTTTCGCGCAGCGCAAATGGGGAGGTGGAGGCGCGCGCCAGCGCGGCTGACGGAGGGGCGATGGACGCAGCGCTCGACCCCTCCACCACGAGCCGCCGATGCACCGCTGCACCGAATGTCGATAGGCCCGAGTCCCGACGGTTCAGGCTTCCTACAGGCTGGGCCGCGTAACGCTGTGCGGTTCGCAATTTCGCCTGGTGGAGCGATGTGAGGGGATCGTGACCATGTTGCACAAGTTTCTCGCCGCGCCCGCCATGCTGGCCGCGGCCTCGCTCGCCGCCACGCCCGCCGCGGCGGTGGAACTCCCGATGACGAATCCCGCGCCGGCCGAAGCCGCCAGCCAGTATGGCCCCTATGTCGGGTTCGGCGGTGGCTGGGGCTGGGGTGGAGGCCACCACGGCCGGCATCGCGGCAGCACCGCGGGCGACATCCTGACCGGAGTGCTGATCCTGGGCACTATCGCCGCCGTGGCCAATGCCGCGAGCAAGGCGCGGCAGCGCCGCTCCTATCCCGACCGCTACCCCTATCCCTACCCCGATCGGCGCCCCGATACTCGCTATGACTATCGCCCCGATGGACCCCGGGGGATCGAGGGCGCGGCCGATCTGTGCCTGCGCGAGGTCGAGCGCGACGCCCGCGCGCGCGAGGTGACCCGAGTCGAGCGCACCGCCGGGGGCTGGCTGGTGAGCGGCGCGATGGCCGATGGCGCCGCCTTCAGCTGCTCGATCGGCGCCGACGGACGCATCGAGCGGCTCGATGTCGGCGGCCGCGCGCGGGAGCTCGGCGCCGCCGGCCCTCAGGCGGGCGACAGCTACCGCTCCGCGCGTACCGATCAAGCCGCGAACGACGCTACCGGCCCGCAGCCCGCCTACCCGGGCGGCCCGCTGCCGGGCGAGGCGGTCGACAGCGAGGTGGCCGCCGGCCCCCAGGGCTGAGCCTCACCCCCGTCCGTTCGTATCGAGCGCAGGCTGCGCGCGTAGCGCGTGGCCGAAGTCGAGATACGCATCGTTCCGCCAGCGTGTCTCGACGGGCGCCATCCGGCCTTCGGCCAAATGGCTGCTCGACACGAACGGATGCCGGGAGAAGGTCCGGACCGCTACCCGCTCGCCCGGCGATAGGCCGGCAGCGCGAGCCGCCAGCGGATCGCCGCGGCGCGCAGCGCGAAGCCGGCCAGCGCCGCGCCGACCCACACCGTCGCGTTGGGCAGGCCCGCGGCTTCGCCCGCCACGCATAGCGCCGCCGAGAGCGCGGCGGCGGTGACGTAGAGCTCGGGCCGCATGATGATCGAGGGCTGCCCGGCGATCACGTCGCGGATGATCCCGCCGACGCAACCGGTCACCACCCCCATCACGAAGGCCGGGACCGGCGGCACGCCGTAGCTCAGCGCCTTGGCGCTCCCCAGCACCGCATAAGCGGTGAGGCCGGCGGCGTCGGCATAGTCGAGCAGCTTGCCTTGCCACCACCCGATCGGCGTGACCCACACCAGCGCCGCGGCGGCGAGGCATAGCGCCGCGACCCAGCTGTCGTGGATCCAGAACACCGGCGCGCCGATCAGCAGGTCGCGCACGCTGCCGCCGCCGACGCCGGTCAGCAGCGCGAAGAAGGCCATCGTCACGAAGGTCTGCCGCGCCCGCGCCGCCGCTAGCGCCCCGGTGAGCGCGAACACCGCCACCCCCGCGAGGTCGAGCCAGTCGAGTAGCGGGGTGAGGATCATCGCGATCGCTCCCCGCCGTCAGCCATGCAGCACCTCGCCGATCGCCTTGGCCGCCGCGATGCAATCGAAATCGGCCCAGCGCTTGCCGATCACCTGCATCCCGCAGGGCAGGCCCGCGGTCTCGCCGACCGGCAGCACGGTGGAGGGCAGGTTGGGGAAAGTCGCGAGACCGGCCCAGGCGAGCGTGTCGGCGAAGGCGCTGTCGCGGCCGTTGATGGCGATGCGGCGGTCGCGCAGCGGGGTGGCGTCATGCGGAAAGGCGAGGAAGGCGAGCGGCGGGGCGAGCACGAAGTCGTGGTGCCCGAACAGCGCCTCCCAGGCGTATTCATTGACGGCCTGCGTGTCGAGCAGAGCGAACCACTCGGCGAGCGGCAGCGCCTGCCCGTTCGGGCCCGGCTGGCCGCGCGCCATCGCGACGTTGAGCAGCTTGAGATAGTCGGCGTGCTGGCGGGCGAGATCGGGCAGCAGCGCGCTCGTCCGGTCGACGGTGGCGCCCGCCTTCTGCAGCTCGGCCAGCGCCGCCTCCAGGGGCAAGCGCACCGCGGCATCGACTTCGCTCGCGGGGTGGTCGAGCACCGCGAGGAAGCGCATGGCGCGCAGCGGCCTGTCGCGGCGCGCGAGCGCGAGATCGGCGGTGACCTCGAGCAGCAGCGCCAGGTCGCCGGCATCGCGCGCCAGCGGGCCGACCACGCTCAGCACCCCATCGTGCACGTCGCGCCCGGTGGCCAGCGGGTGCGTGTGGCCGCGGCGGCTGACGAGCCCGAAACTGGTCTTGTGGCCCCAGATGCCGTTGAAATGCGCGGGGTTGCGGATCGAGGAGCCGATGTCGCTGCCGCATTCGCAGGGCACCATCCCACTCGCCACCGCGGCCGCGCCGCCGCCCGAGGAGCCGCCGGCGACGCGCGCGTGGTCGTGCGGGTTGTTGGTGCGGCCGTAAAGCGGGTTGTCGCTCTGGAGGTCGGCGAGGTCGGGCGGGACATTGGTCTTGCCCAGGATCACCGCGCCCGCGGCCTTGAGCCGCTGGACCACCACGCTGTCGCGCGCGGCGATGTTGTCCTTGAACTCGACATGGCCCCAGGTGGTCGGCAGTCCGGCGACGTCGAAGCTTTCCTTGACCGTCATCGGTACGCCGAACAGCGGCTGGTCGCCCCTCGCCACGGTCATCGCCCGCGCGGTTTCGCGCGCGCGGTCGAAGTCGGTGACCACCACGGCGTTGATGTGGGCATCGAGCTGCTCGATCTTGGCGATGGCGCGCTCGACCGCCTGCAATGGGGTACACTCGCCGCGCCGCACCGCCGCCGCGGTGGCGATCGCGCCGGGCCGGTCGGTCAGCTTTGGATATGCCACGCGCTCTTCCCCATCGATTCGTTCATCAAATCGCTCCCGTTCCTGCGAGACATGGACCGGGTGTTACACGGTCCAAAAGAAAGAAGTCCCGCTGTCGCGCGCGCCCGTTTGCCGGTACCGGGATAGCGAAAGGGGTGTGGAGGCGGGCATGGTGAGAGCCTAGGCAAATCGCGGGTGTATAGGAAAGGCGAATTTTCGCTCCTTCTCCGGCGGGTCTATCGGAGGGCTAACGTTAGGCTAAGACGCGGTCCTCGGCCGCGTAGTCGAACAGATTCCATGGATAAGCCGCCAATTGCGGAAAGGCCTTTCGCCAATCGGACGGAGCGTGCGCCGCGAGCCAATCGACGCCCGCATCGAACGAACTCTCGTAGGGCTTTGAACCAAGGCCCAGGGTCTGGTTGGCGTGCGAGCCGGAGACCTCCATCGGCCGGGGGATAGACCAGGGCGTTCGTCCGACACTAGTTCCCGCGGCGCTGGAAATGTTGCGGCAAGACAGCTCGAGCGAGGCGCGCATTCGGGCGGCGATCGCACTGGCGATCTCTGCCACGCTTGGCGCTCCGTGGTCGGAAATGTTGAAGGTGCCACCCTTTTGGAAAGTGGCGGCCCGCTCGGCGGCGGTGGCCAAGAGGTTCGCGGCGGTGGTCTGAAAGCGGCTCCGGCCCTCGTCGGCGAGGGGTATGATTCGGCGGTTATCCAGGATACGCTTTACGAACCACCACTCCCGCGGGTGACGGCTCCAAGCCCCGTGAATGGCGCAGGGACGCAGCACCGTCGCCCTGCTGCCGAAACGCGTCAGGGCAGCGCGCTCCATTCGCACCTTGCGGGTCGAATAAGTCTCCGGACCCGGTCCGACGGTCGGCTGGCTCTCGGTGATGGGAGTCGCGAAGCGGGGGAAGCCGTTCCGCGTTGCTTCATCGAGTGTGCGGCCAGCACTGTCGCGATAGACCGAGGCGGACGAAACGACGATCAACCGCCCGACGCCTTTGGGATCGTATCGCGCGACATCGGATTCATCGAACGCTATCGTATCGAGGACAACATCGCCTGTCGGCGCAGGATCGAGACCCGCCAGATAGCTCTGGAACCTCTCTTGTCCGCCCGGCCACGCCGGGGGCGATCGCGCCAGAAGTGTGACTTCCCAGCCCGCGAGCGCGAATGTTTGGCTGGCCGCGTAGGCAATCTGGCCGGCGCCGACGATAGCGACCGAGCCCGCCATGCGATCAGATGTGAATCGGCTTGCCGGTCACGCCCATCGCCGCTTCCTTGACGGCTTCGGAGTGGGTCGGGTGGGCGTGGCAGGTATAGGCGATGTCCTCGCTGGTGGCGCCGAACTCCATCGCCAGCGCCGCCTCGGCGATCATCGTGCCCGCCGGGACGGCGATGGCCCAGACGCCGAGCACCCGGTCGGTGGCCGCGTCGGCGACGATCTTCACCAGGCCGTCGGGCTCGTGGTTGGTCTTGGCGCGGCTGTTGGCCAGCATCGGGAACTTGCCGATCTTGACCTCGCCGCGTTCCCTGGCCTGTTCCTCGGTCAGGCCGACGCCCGCGATCTCGGGCCAGGTATAGACCACGCTGGGGATCACCGCGTGGTTCACGATCCCGGTCTCGCCGGCAATGTTCTCCGCGACGGCAATGCCCTCGTCCTCGGCCTTGTGTGCGAGCATCGGGCCGGGGATGACGTCGCCGATCGCCCAGACGCCCTCGACTTGGGTAGCGAAATCGTGACCGGTTTCGATCTGGCCGCGCTGGTTGAGCTCCAACCCGATGGCCTCGAGGTTCAGCCCCTCCGTGTTCGGTTTGCGGCCGATCGAGACGAGCACGCAGTCGGCCTCGAGCGTCTCGGTGTCCGCTCGTCCTGAACCTGTCGAAGGACCCGCCGCGGGCTCCATCGTCAGCGTGGCCTTCTTACCCTTGACCTTGCAGCCGGTGACCTTGGTGGAGAGTTTGAACTCGATGCCCTGCTTCTTGAAGATCCTGCGCGCTTCCTTGCGGATGTCGCCGTCCATGCCCGGCAGCACCTCGTCGAGGAACTCGACGCAGGTGACCCGCGCGCCCAGCCGGCGCCACACCGAACCCAGTTCGAGCCCGATCACCCCCGCGCCGATCACGACCATGTGTTTCGGTACCGCCGGCAATTCAAGCGCCCCGGTGCTGTCGACCACCACGAACTTCGCATTGTCCACCTCGACGCCCGGCAGCGGCGTGACCGAGGAGCCGGTGGCGATGACGACGTTCCTGGCGGTCACCGTCTCCTCGCCCACCTTGACGGTGTGGGCATCGACGAAGCTGGCGTGGCCCTTCTTCCAGTCGATCTTGTTCTTCTTGAACAGGAACTCGATCCCGCCGGTCAGGCCCTTGACCGCGTCGCGGCGCTGGGCGTGCATCGCCTCGAGGTTGAGCTTGGGCGTCACCTCGACGCCCATCCTGGCCATGGCGCCGTTGGCGGCGGCCTCGAAATACTCGCTCGCGTGGAGCATCGCCTTGGAGGGGATGCAGCCGACATTGAGGCAGGTCCCGCCGAGCGTCTCGCGGCTCTCCGCGCATGCGGTCCTGAGCCCGAGCTGCGCCGCCCGGATCGCGGCGACATAGCCGCCCGGCCCGGCGCCGATGACGAGGACGTCGTAGTCGTAGGTCTGGTCAGCCATTGAAATTGCTCTCAGGAAGGGGATGGTAGCGCGCGGTTGCATCGACAGAAACGAAATGCCCGTCGATCAGAGGAGCGTCCGAAGCCAAAACGCGCAGGATGCGACCGACTGTCTCCGCGGGCGTGGGAGGCGGCGAGCGCAGGAATATCACCGCTTTCGGAGAGGCATGGCGTTCTGCAAAAATCATGCGACCAAAATCGGCATCGAACGTAACTAGAACTGCATCCGTGACAATCGCATGAGCCAGCACGAGGTCGTCGCGAGCCGAAGGCAGGGCCGTAGCGACGCGTTCGACTTCATGGCCGGCCTCGATCAGCGCGGTCGCGACGCTGCGCGAGACGTTCTCATCGATGAGAAGACGCACTAGGCAACCTTGGATTCGATGATGTAGCGCTCTTCCGATACAAGCTCGTAGGCCAAGGCGAAGACGGCCTGGACGTCTTCCCGGCTGATCGTGGGATATTCTTCAAGCACCTGCTCCACCGACCATCCGGCTGCAAGAAACTTGAGGATCATCTCCACAGAAATGCGTTGCCCGCGAATGATGGGCTTGCCGCCCAGCACCCCGGGTTTGGTCTCAATGTGCTTCGTGTAGTCCATGTTCGCTCTCACAAATCGATCAGCATCCGCGCCGGGTCTTCTATCGCCTCTTTGATCGTCTTCAAAGCGGTCACCGCCTCGCGGCCGTCGATCAGGCGGTGGTCGTAGCTCAAGGCGATATACATCATCGGGCGGATCACGATCTGGCCGTCGCGGACCACGGGGCGGTCCTCGATGCGGTGGAGGCCGAGCACCGCGCTCTGCGGCGGATTGACGATCGGGGTGGACATCAGCCCGCCGAACACCCCGCCGTTGGAGATGGTGAAGGTGCCGCCCTTCATGTCCTCCATCGTCAGCGTGCCCGCCTTGGCGCGCGCGCCGAAGTCGGCGATGTCCTTCTCGATTTGCGCGAAGCTCTTGGAGTCCGCGTCGCGCACGACCGGCACCACCAGACCGTTGGGCGCGCTGACCGCCACCGAGATATCGACATAGTCGAAGTAGACGATCTCCTCGCCGTCGATCCGGGCGTTGACGCTGGGGATGTCTTTGAGCGCCAGGCAGGCGGCCTTGGCGAAGAAGCTCATGAAACCGAGCTTGATGTCGTGCTTTTTGGCGAAGAGATCCTTGTAGCGCTCGCGCGTGGCGATCACCGCGCTCATATCGACATCGTTGAATGTGGTCAGCAGCGCGGCGGTCTCCTGCGCGCTCTTCAATCGCTTGGCGATGGTCTGCCGCATCCGCGTCATCTTGACGCGTTCCTCGCGGCGCTGGCCTTCGCGTCCTTCGACAAGCTCAGGACGAGCGGAACCTGTTTCGGAACCAACATCCGCTCGCCCTGAGCTTGTCGAAGGGCCATCGGAACGCTTCGCCGCCGCCGCGAGGACGTCCTCGCGCGTCAGCCGGCCGTCCTTGCCGCTGCCCTTGATCTGGGTGGGATCGACCCCGTGCTCCAGCACCGCGCGGCGCACCGCGGGGGACATGGTAACGGTATCGCCGGGGAGTTCCTTGGCGACGGCGGCAGCGGGCGCGGGGGTGGCCTTCTGCGCCGCCGGTTGCGGTTCCTCGCGCTGCGCGACCGGCGGCTCCTCGCCCGCGCCGATCGCATCGGCGATGGTGGCGATCACCGCGCCGACCTCGACCGTGTCGCCGACCTGGACTCGATATTCGCCCATCACGCCCGCAACCGGGCTGGGGACCTCGACCGCGACCTTGTCGGTTTCGAGGCTGGCGACGGGCTCGTCCTGCTTGACCGGATCGCCGGGCTGCTTGAGCCATTCGCCGACGGTCGCTTCGGTCACGGATTCGCCGAGCGTGGGTACCTTGATTTCCTGGGCCATTACTTATTTTCCCTAAACCCACCCCCGTTGTGGGGGGCCGAAGAGGGCACACGGGGCCCCCGGGGGACGCGTAGGACCCCACCCAAGGCGGCGGGGAGGATTT
>JAIETR010000057.1 GCA_019745075.1 Qipengyuania sp. | reverse complement strand
CGAGCGAAGTCGAGACACGGTGCCCGAGTGTCTCGACTTCGCTCGACACGAACGGAGAGGGGAAGAATTCGATCATGCCTTCAAACCGAGCGCGGCCGCGATCAGCGCGTCCTGCTGTTGCTTGTGGCGCGGCGCGAAACCGGTCGCGGGGGAGGCGGCGGCATCGCGTCCCGCATAGCTCGGGCGCAGGGCCTTGCCGCCTGCACGCGCGGCCTCCTCGATCGGCCGGTCGACGAAGAACCAGGCGCCGTTGTTGCGCGGCTCCTCCTGGCACCACACGATCTCCTCGAGCGCGCCCATCGCCTCGATCCGCCTGGCCAGCGGCTCGCCGGGGAAGGGGTAGAGCTGCTCGATGCGGACCACCGAGACATCCGCCAGTCCGGCCTCGTCGCGGGCCGCGATCAGGTCGTAGGCGACCTTGCCGCTGCACAGCACCAGCCGGCGCACCTTGGCATCGGCGATGTCGGCGGTGTCGCTGACGATGCGGCGGAAATGGCTCTCACCGGTGAACTCGTCCGCGCCCGACTTGGCCAGCGGATGGCGCAGCAGGCTCTTGGGCGTCATGATCACCAGCGGCTTGCGGAACTGCCGCAGCATCTGGCGGCGCAGCAGGTGGAAGTAATTCGCCGGCAGCGTGATGTTGCACACGCACAAATTGTCGTTGGCGCAGAGCTGGAGGAAGCGCTCGAGCCGCGCCGAGCTGTGCTCGGGCCCCTGGCCTTCGTAGCCGTGCGGCAGGAGCAGGGTGAGACCGTTGGCGCGCAGCCACTTGCTTTCGCCCGCGGCAAGGAACTGGTCGAGCATGATCTGCGCGCCGTTGGCGAAATCGCCGAACTGCGCTTCCCACATCACGAGGCTCTTGGGATCGGCCATGGCGAAGCCGTATTCGAAGCCGAGCACGCCGTATTCGGACAGCGGGCTGTCGTAGACCTCGAACTTGCCGTGCGGCAGCGTGGCGAGGGGAATGTATTTGCGCTCGTCGGTCTGGTCGATCCACACCGCGTGGCGCTGGCTGAAGGTGCCGCGGCCCGAATCCTGGCCCGACAGGCGCACGCCGAAGCCCTCGGTGACGAGGCTGCCGAAAGCGAGCGCTTCGGCGGTGGCCCAGTCGAAGCCCTCGCCGCTCTTGAACATGTCCGCCTTGGCCTGGAGCACGCGGCCCAGCGTCTTGTGGATGGTGAGGTCCGCGGGCACCTCGGTCAGCGTCCGGCCGAGGCTCGCGAGCAGCTTGTCGGAGATGCCGGTCTCGACATTGCGGCGCGCGGTCTCGGGATCGGCGGGCTTGTTGAGCCCGGCCCAGCGCCCGCCGAACCAGTCGGCCTCATTGGGCAGGTAGCCGTCGGCGGCGGCGAATTCCTGCTCCAGATGATCGATGAACTCGGTGCAGAGGGCGTCGGCGAAGCCGGGCTCGATCACCCCCTCGGCCTCAAGCCGCGCGGCGTAGATCTGGCTGACCTTCGGATGCTGCCGGATCTGCGCGTACATCAGCGGCTGGGTGAAGCTCGGCTCGTCGCCTTCGTTGTGGCCGAAGCGGCGGTAGCACCACATGTCGATCACGATGTCGCGGCCGAAGCGCTGGCGGTATTCGATGGCGAGCTTGCAGGCGAAGGTCACCGCTTCGGGATCGTCGCCGTTGACGTGGAGGATCGGCGCCTGGACGCCCTTGGCGACGTCGCTCGGGTAGGGCGAGCTACGCGCGAACTGCGGACTGGTGGTGAAGCCGATCTGGTTGTTGATGACGAAGTGCAGGCAGCCGCCGGTGTTGTAGCCGCGCACCCCCGAGAAGCCGAGGCACTCCCACACGATGCCCTGGCCCGCGAAGGCGGCGTCGCCGTGAAGCAGCACGGGCAGCACCTGCTCGTGCTTGGTGAGGTCGTCGCGGATCGCCTGCTGCGCGCGCGCCTTGCCAAGCACCACCGGATTGACGGCTTCGAGGTGGCTCGGATTGGGGACCAGGCTCATATGCACCTTGATCCCGTCGAATTCGCGGTCGGTGCTGGTGCCGAGGTGGTACTTCACGTCGCCCGAGCCGCCGACGTCCTCGGGGTTGGCGCTGCCGCCCGAGAACTCGTGGAAGATCACGCGGTAGGGCTTGGCCATAACATTGGCGAGCACGTTCAGCCGCCCGCGGTGCGCCATGCCGTAGATGATCTCGCGCACGCCCAATTGGCCGCCATATTTGATCACCGCTTCCAGCGCCGGGATCATGCTCTCGCCCCCGTCGAGCCCGAAGCGCTTGGTGCCGACGTATTTCCTGCCGAGGAATGCCTCGTACTGCTCGCCCCGGATCACCGCCGCCAGAATGGCGCGCTTGCCCTCGGGGGTGAACTGGATGACCTCCTCGGGCCCCTCGAACCGCTCCTGGAGGAAGCGGCGCTCCTCGACATCGGCGATGTGCATATATTCGAGGCCGACCTTGCCGCAGTAGTTCGCGACCAGCGTGTCGTAGAGCTTGCGGACGGTCACCCACTGGTAACCCAGCGCCCCGCCGACGAAGACCTCGCGGTCGTCCTTGCCGGCGAAACCGGTGCCTTCGAGCGTGAGATCGCGCGGAATCTCGCGCTTCGACAGGCCGAGCGGATCGAGATCGGCGGCGAGATGCCCGCGCACCCGGAAGGTGCGGATCAGCAGCATGGCGCAGATCGAGTCTTCGGCGGCCTGCTCGATCGCCCTGGGATCGGCGGGCTTGCCGGCCTTCTGCGCGGCGTCCTTGACCGCGAGCTTCATGGCGATGGGGTCGAGGCCCTGCGTCAGCTCGTCCTCGGCCAGCGCGGCGCGCCAGTCGCCTTTCGCCCAGCTCGGCCCAGGTTGCGGGTCGTCCTGGTCGGACGGCTCGGGAAGGAAAGCGTGTGCTTCGTTACCCATCGTTCGTCTCTAGTTGATTCTGCGCCCCCGCGAAGGCGGGGGCCTCAGTCGGCAAGCTCAACAATTCAGGTCGTCCGCGAGATCGCGCCAAGTCGGATTCATCTCGACGATGCGATTGACTTTCCACGCGCGATTCCATTTCTTCATCTGCCGTTCGAATGCGCGGGCATCGTGGATGTTCTCGAAACGCTCGAACCAAACCAGGCGGAAGAGATTGTAACGCTTCGTGAAACTACTGACTGCCTTGGCGCGGTGCTGCTCAATGCGCTTCGGTAGGTCGTCGGTGACTCCGATGTAGGGCACTCCCATCGGCTTGTTGGTGAGAATGTAGACATAGCCGGGCCTCACCACGCGCCCGCGAAGGCGGGGGCCCCAGGCCGCGTGGGCACCGCTTGCCGACTGAGGTCCCCGCCTTCGCGGGGACTCGGAGGGCGCGTCACACTCACACCCGCTCCTTCAGCAGCGCGTCGAGCGTGGTGCCCAGTTCGCTCGGCGACTGCGCCACGCGGATGCCGGCTTTCTCCATTGCCGCGATCTTGTCGTCGGCGCCGCCCTGGCCGCCGCTGACGATCGCGCCGGCGTGGCCCATGCGGCGGCCCGGGGGGGCGGTGCGCCCGGCGATGAAGCCGACCATCGGCTTGGTCAGGCCCTTCCTCGCCTGGTGGGCGATGAACTCGGCGGCTTCCTCCTCGGCGCTGCCGCCGATCTCGCCGATCATGATGATCGACCTGGTGGCGTCGTCCTTCAAAAACAGCTCGAGCACGTCGATGAAATTGGTGCCATTGACCGGATCGCCGCCGATGCCGACCGCGGTGGTCTGGCCGAGGCCGACCTGGGTGGTCTGGTGCACCGCCTCATAGGTCAGCGTGCCCGAGCGGCTGACCACGCCGACGCTGCCTTTCTGGAAGATGCTACCTGGCATGATGCCGATCTTGCATTCGCCCGGCGTGAGCACGCCGGGGCAGTTAGGGCCGATGAGCCGGCTCTTGGAGCCGGTCAGCGCGCGCTTGACGCGCACCATGTCGAGCACCGGGATGCCTTCGGTGATGCAGACGATCAGCGGCACCTCGGCATCGATCGCCTCGAGGATCGAATCCGCGGCGAAGGGTGGCGGCACGTAGATGCAGCTCGCGGTGGCGCCGGTGGCCTTCACCGCCTCGGCCACGGTGTCATAGACCGGCAGGCCGATGTGCTCGCTGCCGCCCTTGCCCGGCGTGACGCCCGCGACCATCTGCGTCCCATAGGCGAGCGCCTGCTGGGTGTGGAAAGTGCCCGTTTCGCCGGTCATCCCCTGGGTGATGACCTTGGTGTGCTTGTCGACGAGGATGCTCATTACGTTGCCTCAATTCCTTGTTGGCGGCGTTATGCGCCAGTGCATCTCATAATCCTGGTCTTCGACAGTCGTGCCATCAGGAAGTTCGTAAATCCCGCTCTCGGCGACTTCGATTGTGTCACTTTGAAATGGGAAGGTGCGGACTTGTCCGTCGTGACACTCAATAATCAGAGCAGCTGAATCTGACCCATCGTCGAGATCCTCAAACTCACCATTATCGACGTCGAACTCCTTTACCGTGCCAACATAGCTTTCGAAGCGTTCTGAACCGTCCGGTTCAACAAATGTCAGCCCAATGACGAAGATTGAGCCTACAAAATCCCCCGGTCGCCAATCAGCCAAGGCTGCTATCCAGCCCCTTGCAGGCCACCAGCAGTTCCTCGACCGCGTCGGTCGAGACCTTGAGGTTGGCCCTTTCCTCGGCGGACAATTCGATCTCGACCACTTCCTCGAGGCCGCCCGCGCCGATCACGGCGGGGACGCCCACATAGAGCCCGTCGAGGCCGTATTTGCCCTTCACGTAAGCCGCGACCGGGAGGATGCGCTTCTGGTCGTAGAGATAGGCCTCGGCCATGGCGATGCCGCTGGTGGCGGGGGCGTAATAGGCGCTGCCGGTGCCGAGCAGGGCGACGATCTCGCCGCCGCCGCCGCGGGTGCGCTTGACGATTTCGTCGAGGCGGGCTGCGTCCACGCCCTTGATCCTGGCGAGATCGTGGACCGGAATGCCGCTGATCGTCGAATAGCTGAGCACTGGCACCATGGTGTCGCCGTGGCCGCCGAGCACAAAGGCGTTCACGTCCTTGACCGAGACGCCGAATTCCCAGGCGAGGAAGGTGGCGAAGCGCGCGCTGTCGAGCACGCCCGCCATGCCGACGACCTTGTGGTGCGGCAGGCCGGAGAATTCGCGCAGCGCCCAGACCATCGCGTCGAGCGGGTTGGTGATGCAGATCACGAAGGCGTCGGGCGCGTTGGCCTTGATGCCCTCGCCGACCGCCTTCATCACCTTGAGGTTGATGCCGAGCAGATCGTCGCGGCTCATGCCCGGCTTGCGCGCCACGCCCGCGGTGACGATCACCACATCGGCGCCGGCGATGTCCTTGTAGTCGTTCGAGCCGGTGATTGTCGCGTCGAAACCCTCGACCGGGCCGCACTGCGAAAGATCGAGCGCCTTGCCCTGCGGCACGCCCTCGACCACGTCGAACAGAACCACGTCGCCGAGGCCTTTGAGCGCGGCGAGGTGCGCGAGCGTGCCGCCGATATTGCCGGCGCCGACGAGGGCGATTTTCTTGCGTGACATAGGTGGGGCGAGCGTCCTTTCCGCGGCGGGTCAGGTCTGCATCGCGGCCGTGACTGGCGCGCCTCCCGCCCGCGGGGAGGGCTCGCGCCCGGCGAACACGGGGTGCGGGTTAGGCGCGGGCGTGGGGGATTGCAACCGCTAAGCCGCGCCGCATTTCAACTATCTTTGCAAATTATTCGCAATAGCGATAATGTCGCTTTGAAGGCCCGGACGATCGCATCGGCTCGAGGGATGGCTCGCCGTTGGTTCACACGAAGACACGAAGAGGGCTTTTTCAGGGTCAGGGCTGTCCGCCTCACCGGCGAGATGTGCGGGAGAGGGCGGCGACGCCGCGAGAATGGCATCTTCGTGTCTTCGTGTGAACCGCCGGACATACGGGGACAGTATACATATTTCTGCGAGGGGCCTGGCAAATTGGGCCAATGCAAGCGAGAAAATAGGTATACTGTCCCCGATTCTACTGTCCCCGATTCTAGGTATACTGTCCCCGATTCTAGATTCTACAGTAGCGATAGAGAGTATTTCACAACCTCGTCGGCCCGGACTGGATCCGGGCCAAGGCTTTTCTTCACCGGCGCGGCGCCAGAAGTGAGCACTGCCCGGATCAAGTCCGGGGCGACGGAGTGACTTGGATTGGTGAGAGGTAAAGTCTCGCCTACCCCACGTCCTGCAGCGTCATCCGCCGCTTGAGATCCAGCGCCAGCTTGCGGTCGAGCTTGTGGCAGACCTCGGTCCACCAGCGGCAGGTGTCGGCTTCGCCCGAGCGAAAGGCGCGCTCGGCGAGCAGGGCGGCTTCCTCGGCGGCGCGCAGCCCGTGGGCGGCGAAATGGCGCAGCGCCGCGCTCAGCACGCGTGCCTCCAATCCACACTCGCCGGCGCCGCCGGGATTGTCGTTGGCGGCGCGGCGGACCGCCTTGCGCGCCAGCGCGCGGGCCACGGGAGAGCGGGACGCGCAGCGCGCGGCGGCGAAGTGAATCGGCATGCGGACGGCAATAGCCTGCGCAGCCTAAGCCCCGGTTCGCCAACACGGTTTAGCGGGCGTAAACGCCTTGTGCAGCGCAATACCTAGGACTACAGGCGCGGCAGTCATGGGTTGGCGCGGGGTTGCTCCCGCGCCCGAAGAGGGAAGGAGGCGCGATACCTCCGCTGCCCCCGCAACTGTGACCGGGGAGCGAACCGCCACATGCCACTGTCCTTTGGGGTGGGAAGGCGGCGGGGAGCGGCGATCCGGGAGCCAGGAGACCTGCCCATCGACGTCGTTCGAGCCGCGGGCGGGGTGCACCGATGGCAAGCGCGGAGACGAGCAATCCCGCTCCCTCCCGTCATGGGCGACTTCGCTTGTGACAGGAGGTCTTTGTGTTGAAGTATCTGTTTTTGCTAAGCGTTGCCGCAGGTTCATTTCCGGCGGCGGCGCAGGATGCGGGCGAGGAAATCGTCATCGCCGACCGGCGGGCCGCTGACGATCGGATCACCGTCACCGCGACGGGATTGGCGACCGACAGCGCCAATACGGGCCAGTCGGTAACCGTCATCGGACAGAACGAGATCGAGCGCATCCAGGGCGCCGACATCGCCCGCGTCCTGAACCGCGCGCCGTCGGTCGCCTTCACCCGCAACGGCCCGCTCGGCAGCTTCACCGGGGTGTCGGTGCGCGGCGCGGCCTCGGAGCAGTTGCTGGTGCTGATCGACGGGGTGCGCGTCGCCGACCAGGCCTCGCCCTCGGGCGGGTTCGATTTCGGCACGCTGCTCGCGACAAACGTGGCCAGCCTCGATCTGCTGCGCGGCGCCAACAGCACGATCTGGGGCGCCGACGCGCTGGGCGGGGTGCTCGCCATCTCCACGCGCGGACGCGGAGGCCTCGCCACCAGCGTCGAATATGGCGCGCGCGATACGCTGACCGCCGCCGCCTCCGGGGCGCTGGAGGGCGAGGGCTATTTCGTCGGCCTCAACGGCTCGGCGCTGCGCAGCGACGGCTTCTCCGCCGCCGCGGCGGGCAGCGAACCCGACGGGCTGCGCCAGTTCGGCCTCGGCGGTTCCGCTTTCGTCGATGTTGCCGGGAGCACCGAGCTGTTCGTCACGGCGCGCTACGCCGAGGGCGATCTGGGGATCGACGGCTTTCCCGCGCCCGCTTTCGTGCTCGCCGACACGCTCGAGACCCAGCGCACCCGCCAGTTTTCGGGCGCGCTGGGGTTCAATTACTACGGCCAGGACCTCACGCTGCGCGCGTCCTATGGCATTTCGGACACCGAACGCGAAAACGCGGACCCGGTGTTCGGCCCCACCTTCGCCAGCGACGGCCGCACCGCCAGCGTCACCTTGCGCGGCGAATACCGCGCCATCGGCGGGCTGACGCTGGCCTTCGGCGGCGAGCATCGGACCTCGCGCTACGAGACCAGCTTCGACGCCCGCGCCAGCGCGCGCATCATCGGCGGCTATCTCCAGGCCGGCTGGGTGCTGGGGGGGCTCGCCGCGCATCTGGGCGCGCGCGTGGACGATCACGAGTTGTTCGGCGGCGAGGTCAGCCTGGGCGGCGATATCAGCTACGGTCTCGGCGGCGGCTGGCGCGCCAAGGCCAGCGTGGGCGAGGGCTTCAAGACCCCGACGCTGTTCCAGCTCTTTTCCGATTACGGCAACGCCAGCCTCCAGCCCGAGCGCAGCACCAGCTACGATCTCGGCGTCGAACTCGGGCGGCGCGGCGCCGGCACACATTTCGCGCTCACCGGTTTTCGCCGCGACAGCTCCGACCTGATCGGGTTTGCCTCCTGCTTCGGCTCCGCTGCCCCGCTCTGCGCCACCCGCCCGTTCGGCTATTACGCCAACATCGCCCGCGCCCGCGCGCAGGGGATCGAGGTCGAGGCCGGTGCGCAGGTAACCGAAGGGTTGCGCATATCGGGCCTTTACGCGCTGATCGATACCGCGGACCGCACCAGCGGCCGCGATCTCGCCCGCCGCCCGCGCCACGCGGCCACGCTGTTCGCCGATTATGCGGCGCCCTTCGGGCTGAGCCTGGGCGCCGACCTGCGGCTCGTGGGCGCCAGCTTCGACAATGCCGCGAACAGCGTGCGGCTGGGCGGCTACGCGCTGGTCGATGTGCGCGCGGCATTCGCACTGACGGACGAAATCGAGCTGTTCGGCCGGGTCGAAAACGTCCTCGACGCCGACTACCAGACCGCCGCCGGCTATGCCACGGCGGGCCGAGGGGCGTTCGTGGGGGTGAGGGGGAGGATGTGACCCCATCCCCATTCTCGTCACCCCCGCGAAAGCGGGGGCCCAGTCGGCTCTTTGCGGCCACAAGAGTCTACTGGATCCCCGCTTTCGCGGGGATGACGATGATGTTTTTAGGCGGTTGTAGCGCCCATCCGATGCGCACCCCTCGCGCGCACCCCACCATCGTCAGCCTCAACCCCTGCGCGGACGCGATCCTGGCGGAGGTGGCCGATCCGGCGCAACTGCTCGCGATCTCGCACTACAGCCACGATGCGCGCGCGAGTTCGATGGATGTGACGAAAGCGCGCCGCTTCCGCGCCACCGGCGGCACCGCGGAGGAAGTCGCGGCGCTCGCGCCCGATCTCGTGGTCGGCTCGAGCTTCATGGCCCCCGCCACGCGCGATGCGCTCGGCGACCTGGGCCCGCGGGTCGAAACCTTCGCTTCGCCCGCCACGGTGGAGGAAAGCGTGGCGCAGGTGCGCGCGCTGGCCAAGCTGGCGGGGCACCCCGAGCGCGCCGAGGCGCTGGTGCGGCGGATCGAGGCGAGTGTTGTCGCGCGGCCGGGCGCTCCGGTCGAGGCAGCACTGTGGCAGGGCGGCGGCATCGTGCCGGGCAGGGGCACGCTGGTCAGCGACCTGATGCAGCGCGCGGGCCTGTCGAGCTACGCCGAGGCGCGCGGCATGGCGCAGGGGGATTACCTCTCGCTTGAGACCATCGCCGCCGATCCGCCCGAGCTGTTGCTGGTGGCGGGCGAGGAGCGGGGACAGCGGCATCCGTTGCTCGAGCGTATCCCCGGGCTCGAGGTGGCGCGCTTCGAACCGCGGCTGTTCTATTGCGGCGGCCCGAGCATTCTCAAGGCGATGGAGCGGTTGCGGGGGGTGCGGGGCGGCTTTGCTCCCCTCCCCGTCGGGGAGGGGTCGGGGGAGGGGGAGCGCACCGGAGGTGCGCGTCCTGGCTCGCGAGCGTCGCAAACCCTCACCCAACCCTCCCCCGTCCGGGGGAGGGCTTTTCGGGCGCCGAGAGCATGACCACCCGCCCCATCCCTCTCCTCCTCGCGCTCATCGCTCTCGCCCTCCCGCTGTCGCTGCTCGCGGGCCGCGTCTGGCTCGACCCCGCGAGCACTCCCAACGCCGCGCTGATCCTCGCCGAGCTGCGGCTGCCGCGCAGCCTGCTGGCGCTCATCGCCGGCGCCGGGCTGGGCGCGGCGGGGGCGGCGATGCAGGGCTATCTGCGCAATCCGCTCGCCGATCCGGGGCTGTTCGGCATCGCGCCGGGCGCGGCGCTGGGCGCGGTGGCGGCGTTGTGGTTCGGTTACGCGAACAGCGCCTGGCTGATCCCGCTGTTCGCGCTCGTGGGTGCGGGCGGGGCGATGGCGCTGCTGGCCGCGATCGCCGGGCGCACCGGCGGGATCGCGCTGTTCACGCTCGCCGGGCTGATGGTCGCGAGCCTGGCGGGTGCGCTGACCGCGCTGGCGATCAGCCTCGCGCCCAACGCCTTCGCGATGGAGAGCATCGTCGCCTGGCTCAACGGCGCGCTGACCGACCGGAGCTGGCGCGAGGTCTGGCTCGCCGCGCCGCTGGTGCTGGCGGGCATCGCGCTGCTCCGCGCCGCCGGGCCGGCGCTCGACGCGCTGACGCTGGGCGAAACGGTGGCGCGCTCGCTCGGCGTCTCGCCAAGCCGCCTGCTGTGGCTGCTGGTGCTCGGGGTCGGGCTGACCGTCGGCGCGGTGACCGCGGTGGCGGGAATCATCGGCTTCGTCGGGCTGATCGTCCCGCACCTGGTCCGCCCGCTGACCGACCGGCGGCCCTCGCGGCTGATCGGGCCGAGCGCGCTTGCCGGCGCGCTGCTCGTGCTGGTCGCCGACAGCGCGGTGCGCGTGCTGCCGCTGATGACCGAGCTCCGCCTCGGGATCGCGCTCAGCCTGCTTGGCGCGCCGTTCTTCCTGTGGCTGCTGGTGAAAATGCGGAGTGGGCGTCTATGAGCATCTCGATCTCCGTTCGTGTCGAGCGAAGTCGAGACACGGCGCGCGCGGTGTCTCGACTACGGCCTGCGGCCTCCGCTCGACACGAACGGGACTTGGATTCTGGTGCGGGGAGGGTGGAATGACCCTGTCCGCCCACAACCTCACCATGGCCAGGCGCCTCGCCAATGTGTCGCTCGCGCTAGAGCCCGGCACGATCACCGCGATCTGCGGGCCCAACGGAGCGGGTAAATCGACGCTGCTCGAGGCGCTGGCGGGGCTGATCGCGCCCGATCTCGGCCATGTCCGCCTTGCCGAGACCATGCTCGCCGCCATGACGCCGCGCGAACGGGCACGGGCGATCGGCTATCTGCCCCAGCGGGCGGAGATCGCCTGGGACGTGCCGGTTCGCAGCCTGGTCGAGCTGGGGCGGATGCCGTATGGCGACGCGCGCGCCGAACCCGTCGAGGCCGCGCTCGCCGCGCTCGATCTCGCCGCTTTCGCCGAGCGACGCGCGCAGGCGCTGTCGGGCGGCGAGACCGCGCGGGTGTTGCTGGCGCGGGTGCTGGCGGGGGAGCCGCGCTGGATCCTCGCCGACGAGCCGCTGGCCGCGCTCGACCTCGCGCACCAGCTCGCGCTGCTCGCGCATCTGCGCCGCGCGGCGGATGAGGGCGCCAAGAACCGGACGGGCGTGGTGCTGGTGCTCCACGACCTCGCGCTGGCGATGAACCATGCCGACCGGGCGGTGGTGCTGCACGATGGCCGAGTGGTGGCGGACGGGCCTTGCGAAGACGCGCTCGCCACCGAGGTGATCGACCGCGTCTGGGGCGTGCCCGCGCGCTGGCTCGGCGAGCCGGGCCAGAAAGCGCTCGTGGTGGGTTAGGCCCGCCGAGAGCGCTGGTGGCGGGTTAGGACTTCGAGACGCCTCGGCCATTCGGCTTCCGCTCCTCAGCCCGAACGGAGTGTCCAGTACCGTTCGTGCTGAGGAGGCTGAAGACGCAGTCTGAAGCCATCTCGAAGCACCCTACTTGGCGGGGTCGGTCGTCTTCGCCGCGCCGCCGTCGTCGGTGGTCGCGCCCGGCGCCGCGGTCCCGCAGGTCAGCCCGCGCGCTTCGAGCAGCGGGCCGATGTCGGGGTCGCGGCCGGCGAAGTTCCGGAACATCTCGAAATAGTCCATCGTCCCGCCGCGGCTGAGCACGGTGGCGCGGTAATGGTCGCCGTTGGCGCGCGTCAGCCCGCCGTTGTCGCGGAACCACTTGCGGCTGTCCTGGTCGAGCATCTGGGTCCACAGATAGCTGTAATAGCCCGCCGAATAGCCCTCGGGGTCGCTGAAGATGTGGTTGAAATAGGTCGAGCGGTAGCGCGGCGGGATCAACACTACCTCGAGCCCGGTCTCGCCTAGCGCCTTGGCCTCGAAGGAGTCCACCTCCGCCGGGGTGTCGATCGCCGCCGCTGCCTGCGGCGTCAGCGCGTGCCACTTCATGTCCAGCAGCGCCGCCTCGACCGTTTCGCCGAAGTCGTAGCCCTGGTTGAACTTGCCCGCGGCCTCTATCTTGTCGATCATCGAAGTCGGGATGGTGGCGCCGGTCTTGTAGTGCCTGGCGTAGTTCGCCAGCACCCTGGGGTCGGTCGCCCACATCTCGTTGACCTGGCTGGGATATTCGACGAAGTCGCGCGCGGTCGCGGTGCCGCTGAGGCTCTCGTACTTCTGGCTGGCGAAGAAGCCGTGCAGCGCATGGCCGAATTCGTGGAACATGGTGTTGACGTTGTCGAAGCTGACCAGCTGGGGCGAGCCCTCGGCGGCCTTGGGGATGTTGAGCACATTGTAGATCACCGGCTTGTTGCCCCACAGATGGCTCTGCTCGACGAAATTGCTCATCCACGCCCCGCCGCGCTTGCTCGGGCGCTGATAGGGGTCGAAATAGAAGAGCCCGAGCTCGCTCCCGTCGCGATCCAGCACGGTGTAGGTCGAGACGTCGGGGTGATAGACCGGGATGTCGGTGCGGCGCTTGAAGCTGAGGCCGTAGAGCTGGTTCGCGGCATAGAACACGCCGTCCTCCAGCACCTTCTGAATGGGGAAATACTCCATCATCTTGTCTTCATCGATCTGGTAACGTTCGGCCTTCACCTTGTTGGCATAGCGGTACCAGTCCCACGGCTTGACCGTGAACTTGCCGCCCTCCTTCTTGATCTGGGCGTTCAGCGCGGCGGCATCGCCGCGCTGGGTAGCGGCGAGCGCGGGGACCATGCGGTTCATGAAATCGAGCGCGGTCCTCGGGGTCTTGGCCATGCGGTCCCACATCGCATAGGTGGCCCAGTCGGGATTGCCGAACAGGCTGGCCTTCTCGGCACGGAGCGCGGCGATCCTGGCCAGGAGCAGACGGGTGTCGGCGCCAATCTGGCCGTCGGCGCGGTGGAGGCTGGCGTTGAACAGGCGCTCGCGCAGCGCGCGGTTCTCGAGGCTGGGGAGCGCGGGCTGCTGGGTGGTGTTCTGGAGCGCGATCGCCCACTGGCCCGGCTTGCCCTTTTCGGCGGCGAGCTTGGCGGCCGAAGCGATGTCCGCCTCGCTCATGCCCTTGAGCTCCGCCTTGTCGGTCACGAACACCGCGCCGGCGACGGTGGCCTCGCGCACGTCCTGGCCGAATTTGGTGGTAAGCGTGGACAGCTCGGTGTTGATCGCCTTCACCCGCTCGCGCTGCTCGGGGGTGAGCATGGCGCCGGCGTGGACCATTTCCTCATAGGTCCGCTCGAGCAGCCGCGCGTCCTCGGGCGTCATCGTCATGCCCGCGCGGTTGTCGTAGACCGCCTTGACGCGCGCGAACAGCGCCGGGTCGAGGTTGATGGCGTCGGAATGCGCGGCGAGGCGCGGGCTCATCCGCTCGTCGATGGCGTCCAGCCCGTCGGTGGTGTTGGCGCCCGCGAGGGCATAGAACACGCGGCTGACGCGGCCGAGCAGCCGGCCCGATTTCTCCAGCGCGACGATGGTGTTGTCGAAACCGGGGGCTTCGGGATTGGCGGTGATCGCGGCGACCTCGGCGCGCTGGATGGCCATGCCCTGCTCGAAGGCGGGCACATAGTCCGCCTCGGCGATGCTGGTGAAATCGGGCGCGTGGAAGGGCAGGCTGCTGTCCTCGGCGAAATAGCCGGTCGCTTCCGGAATCGCCGGCGCGGCGGGCAGGGCCTCGGCCGAAGCCATGCGCTCAGCGGGCACGGTGGCGCAGCCGGCGAGGGTGAGGGCGGCGAATGCCGTGGCGGCGAGCAAGGGGGCTTTCATGCATCTCTCCAGAGGTAAGTTCTCGTGGCCGCGCGCGATTCCACGGGCGGGGCGCGGCGGCGCGAATGGGAACGATTGAAACCAACGTGCGTGAACCGGGGATGATCCGAAATGGCAAGCGCTTTTCGAGCGGTGTCGAGCCTCGGTCACGATGTTGGCCGAGCCCGACATCGGAGGCAAGTTCGTCATCCCCGCGAAAGCGGGGAGCCAGCCGGCTCTCAGCGCAACGGAATCGACTGGGCCCCCGCTCTCGCGGGGGTGACGAGGTAAGGCGCGGGGTGACGAGGTAAGGCGCGGGGCGACGAGGCAAGGGAGGGGGTTGCGGGCGCGAAGCTACCCTATCATTCGATAGCGCCGCACCGTCTCGTACTGCGCGCCCGCGGCGGTCAGCGTGCTCTCCATCAGGTCGAAGGCCTCGACCGGCCACGGCTCGCTCGTCAGCGCGGCCTGCGCGGAGAGGAAGGGGAGCACCGGCCCGCCCGCGCGATTAAGGCGGGCGAGGGTGATGTGGGGCGCGAACTTGCGCGTCTCCGGGGGCAGCTCGGCGCGGCGCGCGGCGGTTTCGACCTGGCGCTGCAATGCGAGCAGCGGGTCGGAGGGCGCGAGCCCGGCCCACAGCGTATGGGGGCGGCGTCCGGTTTCGAAATGCCCGACCCCGCGCAGCGCCAGCGCGAAGGGCGCCGCGCGGACTTGCGCCAGCGCGGCGTCGATATCGTCCGCCTGGGGCGCCGAGATCTCGCCGAAGAAGCGCAGCGTCAGATGGAGCTGGCTTTCGTCCTGCCAGCGCGCCCCGGCGATGTCGCTCCCGGGTTTCTCGGCGAGATCGAGCAGCGCGTCGATAACCTCGGCGGGCGGGCGGATCGCGGCGAACAGGCGATGGTTCATCCCCGGCAGGCTAGGCCCGCCCGGGACTCAAGCCAAGCTTACCGGGCGCAGAACTCATGATGCCCGCTTTCGCACATCCGCACCGCGCGGCGCCATTCGGCCATGCGGCGCTCGTGGGCGGCCTGCCGCGAGGGATAGGCCTTGTAGGCGCGCCAGCCCGCCGCCTGCCGCGCGTCGCGCGCCCTGACGTAGGCGGCCTGGTCGAGGTTGAGCTGGCGGATGATCGCCTTGTCGCGCGCCCGCGCGGTGGCGCTGCGCATGGTCGGATCGTTCGGGTCATCGGCGTAGGCAATGGACGACACGGTGGCACAGCCCAGCGCGAGCGCGCCGGCAAACAGCTTGAGCTTCATGAGGGCGACCCTCCCCTTGATGGAGCGCGCGGCTCCGTTGTCCCGATCCCACCGGCGCCGGGTGTGGCGGTCTCCGCGCTAACAGAGGCTGAACGGGGACCATGAATCGACCGGCAACGCATTCGCGCGGGAGTGTGGAACCCGGCGCTCCGCGTCACTCTCTCGGCGTGGGTTCGTCGCCGGCCTGCTGGGATGCCTCGGACACGCCGGGCGATGCGCGCTTGACGAACACAACCATCGTGACCGCCGCAGCGGCCAGCACTCCGCACAGCAGCCAGGCGGCATTCACCGCGGGGACCAGAGCGGTCTTCTCCACCAGCGGGCGAATCATCTCGACCGCGAAATCGTCGAGCGGCTGGCCGCGTTGTTCGAGGAAGGCATCGCGGGGGATGCCAATGCCGACGGCGGCGGCGAGGTCGCCCGCGCGCAATTGCCCCGCGATACGGGCGCCCTCGGTTGCGGCCCGGCTGAAAATCGTGGTGTCGATCAGCGCGAGGCCGACCGCGCCGCCCAGATTGCGCATCAGGTTGAACAGGCCGCTGCCGTCCGCCACCAGGCGGTCGGGAAGGCGCCCCAGCGCCATCCGCGTCGGCGGCAGCAGGCAGAACATGATCGCCGCGCCGCGCACCATCTGCGGCAGGATCATGTCCGCGAAATCGGTGTCGGCGGTCTGGCGGGTGGACATCAGCAGGCCGATCGCCAGCAGCGCGAAGCCGAAGGCGGTCAGGAGCCGGGCGTCGATCCGGCGCTCGAGGTAGACCGCCAGCGGAGCCGCCAGCAGCTGGCTGACGCCGGTCACCAGCATGATCTCGCCGATCCGCAGCGGGCCGTGCTCCCTCACCAGGCCCAGGAAGAATGGCATCAGGTAGGTCGATCCGAACAGAGCGAAGCCAAGCACGAAGCTGAGCACGCAACCGATGGCAAAGTTCCGGTCCGCGAAGCAGCGCAGCTCGACCAGCGGCGCGCGCGATGCCAGCGTGCGCCACACGAACGCCGCCGCGCAGGCTGCGAACAGCCCCAGCCAGGCCGCCACGCGCGGCGCGCTCCAACCGAGCGAGGGGGCGTCCTTGAGGCCAAGCTGAAGCGCGGTCAGCCCGGTCGCGAGCAGGGCCAGCGCGAGCAGATCGATCGCCCGGGGCCCGTGCTGCTCGGCCGCCCGGCCGCGCAGGAACCAGGCGACGCCCACCGCCGCCACAATGCCCGGCGCGATGTTGACGCGAAACAACCATTGCCAGGAGTAGTTTTGCGTGATCCATCCCCCCACGATCGGGCCGATCGTGGGCGCCAGGACCGCCGCCACGCCCGCGATGGTGGTCGCCAGCGCCTGCGAGCGTTCGGGAAACAGCAGGAATACCGCGGCGAACACCGCCGGAATCAGCGCGCCGCCGGCAAAGCCCTGCACGATCCGCCACGCGATGAGCTGCGGGAAGGTCTGGCTGAGCGCGCAGCCGTAGGAGGCAAGGGTGAAGAGGCCGACCGCGCCGACGAACAACCAGCGCATTCCCAGCCGCCGAACCAGGAATCCGGTGAGTGGAATGGCCACGATCTCGGCCGTCAGATAGGAGGTCTGGACCCAGACCATCCGGTCGGGCGCGATTCCCAGCGCCGCCTGGATCGTGGGCAGCGAAGTCGCGACGATTTGGATATCGAGGATGGCCATGAACATCCCCAGGCACATCAGCACGAAACCGATCCATTCGCGCGCGTCCGCGGGCCGGATTTCTCCGGACGAAGCGTCGCGATGGTTCAGGGCGGCGCTGCCATTCATGCTTGTCGCCGCCGATCCTTCGTTCGCTCTTGCCCAGTGTCGCGAGCTCGTTTCTGTGCCGGGCAAGGAACACCTACACATCCGGATCGTTGCATGTCGAAACCTTTTTCACCGGTCCGCCGGTCATCTCGGGCGGTCTGAAACATGAAACCGGTGTCAATTCTTTCGCTGGCGACCGAGACGCCGCCCCACATCCTCTCGCAGGCCGAGGCGCTCGACGCCGCGCGAGAGCTGATCGGAGCGCATTTCGCGGATTTCGAACGGTTGTCGGCGGTCTATGCCAATGCCGGCATCCAGTATCGCCAGCTCGCCATGCCCGTCGATTGGTACCGCAGCCCGCGCAGCTTTCAGGAGCGCGCCGCGGTCTATCTCGCAGTCGCGCTCGACTTGTTCGTGGCGGCAGCCGAGCGCGCCTTGGCCGAGGCCGATCTGCGCGCTCAGGATATCGACACCATCGTCACCCTTTCCTCGACCGGCATTGCCACGCCCAGCCTGGAGGCGCGTGCGATGGCGCGGCTGCCCTTCCGCGCCGATGTCGTGCGCGTCCCGATGTTCGGGCTGGGCTGCGCGGGCGGGGCGACCGGGCTTGGCCTCGCCTGCAAGCTGGCGCGTGCCGCGCCGGGGTCCAACGTGCTGTTCGTGACCGTCGAGTTGTGCAGCCTGGCGTTGCGTACCGACAAGCCCGACAAGGCAGACATCGTCTCGACCGCGCTGTTCGGCGACGGCGCCGCGGCCTGCGTCTTGCGCAGCGGCGAGGATGGCTTCGTCCAGATCGCCGGCAGCGCCGAGAAGACCTGGAACGACACACTCGACATCATGGGCTGGCGGGCCGAACCGACCGGCCTGGGGGTGGTGCTCAACCGCGCGATCCCGGTCTTCGCGCGGCGCGAAATGCGCCAGGCGATGACCGAAATGCTCGCCCCCCAGGGTATCGGGATCGAGGATGTGGACCAGTTCATCTGCCATCCCGGCGGCGCGAAGGTGGTCGATGCCATCGAGGGCGCGCTATCGCTGGGGCAGGGCGCTCTGGTGGAGGAACGCGAGGTATTGCGCGATCACGGCAACATGTCCGCGCCCACCGTGCTGTTCGTGCTCGATCGCTATCGCAAGCGGGGGTTGGCGCCGCTCTCGGTGCTCAACGCGCTCGGCCCGGGCTTCACCGCTTCGTCGCTCACGCTGCGGTGCGCGGCATGAGCTGGTCCCCGATTGTCCCCTATGCGATCATGGCTTTCGTGACCGCGCAGCGGCTGGCGGAGCTGGTCATCGACCGCCGCAACACCGCGCGGCTGCTGGCGGCCGGGGCTTATGAGGTCGGTGCAAGGCACTATCCGGCGATGGTGGCGATGCACGCCGCATGGCTGGCCGCGTTGTGGTTCACGGTGGGGGGTCTCAGCATCGACCTGCCGCTGCTGACGGTGTTCGGCGTGCTGCAAGTTCTGCGCGTCTGGGTGCTGGCGACCCTGGGCCCGCGCTGGACCACGCGAATCATCGTCATGCCCGGTGCCCCGCTCGTGAAGCGCGGCCCGTTCCGTTTCCTGCGCCATCCCAATTACACCGTGGTTACGGCGGAAATCGCTGTTTTGCCGCTGGTGTTCGGGCTGGTCTGGGTTGCGATCCTGTTCACACTGCTCAATGCGGCGATGCTCACGGTGCGGATCCGGGCGGAGAACCGCGCGCTTTACGGCGCCAGCGACGCGCTCAGCGCTTGACCGTGCCGGCGGCTTGGCGCTGGGCCTTGATCTTCAGCATGGCCGCATGACAGACCGGCGAAGTGTCCTGAATCCTGGCGATCATGCACGCCTCCACCTTCTTGCGGCTCAGCGATTTCATTTCCGCCGGGCACAGCTTGCGCGCTTCCTGGACACAGGCCTTCTTCCCCGGATCGGGCGCCGCCACGGCGAGGTTGGGCAGTGCCGCGGCCAGGAGCACGGTGGCGACGCCGATGGCGGCAGGGAGAGGGCGAAGGATCATGGCGGAATTATCCTGGCGATTTCAGCGGCAATTCTCGGCGCCCCTAATGGCCCGGCACTGAGCCTGCGGTGAACGCCGGGACCCTGCCTCGGTTGCAATGGCGCGGCGGTTTCCCACATCCTCACCCGCACCGAGGAGCGCGGCCTCCCGCCCCTTGACTCATCCGAACGAAACCGGAACACGCCTCCCCCCATGCCCCTGACCCACATCCGTCAACAGAGGTGTTCCGAATGTTGACCCACATAAAAGTCCGCGGCGCGCGCGAGCATAATCTCAAGGGGATCGACATCGATCTGCCGCGCGACAGCCTGATCGTGATCACCGGGCTTTCGGGCAGCGGCAAGTCGAGCCTCGCCTTCGACACCATCTATGCCGAGGGGCAGCGGCGCTATGTCGAGAGCCTCAGCGCCTATGCGCGCCAGTTCCTCGAGATGATGCAGAAGCCCGATGTCGAGCATATCGACGGGCTCAGCCCCGCCATCAGCATCGAGCAGAAGACCACCAGCCGCAACCCGCGCTCGACCGTCGCCACCGTCACCGAGATCTACGACTACATGCGCCTGCTGTGGGCGCGCGTGGGCGTGCCCTACAGTCCCGCGACCGGCCTGCCGATCGAGGCGCAGACCGTCAGCACGATGGTCGACCGTGTGATGGCGCTGCCCGAGGGGACGCGCGCCTATCTGCTCGCCCCGGTGGTGCGCGGGCGCAAGGGCGAATACCGGCGCGAGCTGGCCGAGTGGCAGAAGGC
>JAIETR010000064.1 GCA_019745075.1 Qipengyuania sp. | reverse complement strand
CGCGGCTCGCTCGCGGGCCCGCGCACTCTCGCCCCGCGCTTGCGCAAGCGCGCCGCGCGCCGAAGCGCCCTCGGCGGGGATGGGCTCCGGCCGGGGGGCGACGGAGGGTTGCAGGGCCACGGCGGCGCCGGTGATCAGGAGAGCGCCAGCCGCCAGGAGTGCCAAGGTCCTCATCGGCCCCTTGTGCCCCAGGCTCAGGCGCGATGGTAGGGGTGTCCGGCAAGAATGGTTGTGACGCGGTAAAGCTGCTCGGCCAGCATCGCGCGCGCCAACAGATGCGGCCACGTCGCCTTGCCGAACGCGATCAGCAGATCGGCCGCGCGTCGCCCCGCCTCGTCGTGGCCGTCGGCGCCGCCGATCAGGAAGCGCGTTTCGCGCACCCCCTCGTCGCGCCAGCGGCCGAGCGTCGCGGCCAGTTCCTCCGAAGACAGGTTCTCGCCGCGCTCGTCGAGGAGAACGGTTCGCGTCTGGCCGACAAGCACCGGAATTCTTCCGCCAGTGTCGGGCAGCTCTGTCAGGCGCACCGGCCAGGTCATGCGCTTCTCATAGCGCGCGACCAGTTCCGCCTCGGGCGAGCGGGCGATCTTCCCGCGAGCGATGACGTGGAGGAGCATGAGCAAGCTATGTCGTGCTGTCCGGACCGCGTCCAGCGGTCCGCAAGGCCGACTGGCCGCCCGCAGGCGCTCCGACGCGAAGCGGCGGAAACAGCGCCGAGGACGCCCGCGCGGAGGCGCGGGCGAAAAACAAGCTACGCGGTCCCCGCCACCGGCGGCGCGTCGCCGAAGGCCCACATCCGTTCCAGGTTGTAGAAGCTGCGCACCTCGGGGCGGAAGATGTGGACGACCACATCGCCCGCATCGATCAGAACCCAGTCGGCGGCGGGCAGCCCCTCGAGCCGGGCAGGACCGAAGCCCCGTTTCTTGACCTCCTCGGCCAGCTTCTGCGCCATCGACGCGACCTGCCGCGTCGAGCGGCCGGAGGCGATAACCATGTGATCGGCGATCGAACTCTTGCCCGCGAGGTCGATGGCGACGACGTCCTGCGCCTGATCGTCGTCGAGCTGCTTGAGCACGAGGGCCAGCAGCGCGTCGCCGCTCTTCTCAGACAAGGGTGGGAACCCCGGGGAACCGGCGGCTGCCGGGGTGAAATGCGCCGGTGTCATAGGCGGAAAGCGTGCTCCCGATCGGTGAGGCGGTGGTCATGGCAGCGACAACGCACATCATGCCGTCGGCGTTTCCTCCGACGGTTCGATGCGGCGATGCGTGACCTGATCGCGCAGCTGGGTGGCGGGACCGCGCTTCGCCCAATCGGGGTCGGCACGGCGGATGGCCGTGGCGGACCGTGGATCGGGATCGAACCGCAGGAATACCAGTGCCGGTGCGCTCCATCTGCCCCCGGGTTTGAAGCTGGCGATCGGCACACGATAGCGCCGCAGCCAGGCCATCGCGGGGCTCGCAACGGCGGCGCCATCATAGCCCGGACGGCCGATGACCGCAATCGGCATCGCCCGCGCGATTCCCCGCCAGTCGCGCCAGCGGTGGAACTGGGCGAGATTGTCGGTGCCCATCAGCCAGGCGAAGTCGGTGTCGGGATAGCGCCGGACGAGCGCGCGCAGCGTGTCGATGGTGTAGCGGGTGCCAAGTCGACGTTCGATGGCGGTGACCCGGATTGGCGCGCGGCGGGCCTGGCGCGCGGCCGCGGCCAGACGGGCGTCCAGCGGCGCCATGCCCGCGACAGGCTTCAGCGGATTGCCTGGCGAGACCAGCCACCACACTTCATCGAGGCCCAGGGCTGCCCGCGCGAGCAGCGATATCCGGCGGTGGCCGCCATGCGCGGGGTTGAAGCTCCCCCCCAGCAAACCGATGCGCCGCGCGACCCTCATCGTGCCCGCTTAGACCGAGTGGCGACGAATGCCATGGAATGGCCGATGTCCCGAATCGGGATCGGACCGCCAAACCGCGCAACGCTCGATTGGTTCCCGGTCGCGACAAAAAGATTCGCGCATTTCAATCGACTCGTCCTGCTTCTCGCTCAACTCGCCGGGAATCCCTGGCCGCCGATTCGATTAAATCGACCAACTATGCCTAGCGGGCATAAGGGACAGAAACGATAAGGGACGGGTCTTTTGTTCAAGCAGGTCACCGCTGGCGGCCCGGACGGCGGTATGGGTCGCCGCCTGCGGCGCTGGTTCCCCGAACGCGAGTTCTTCATGCGTTCGCAGGGCCAGGTTCGCTTCGTCAAGATTTCCTCCCGCATCCAGATGGCCGCGGCGGCCGCGGTCGCGGCCGCGTTGCTCGCCTGGGGCGGCAGCATGGGCGCGATGGCCTGGGCGCGCTACAGCGAGGCGTCCGAGCGCGTCTTGCTGGCGGGCCGCGAAGCGCGCGTCGCCACTTCCGAGGAGCGCCTGCACGCCTATCGCAGCGACATTCGCGAGGTCCGCGACGACCTGCGGCGCCGCCAGGACTTTCTCGAGGACATGGTCTCCTCGCTGCCGCAGGACGTGAAGACGCGGGCCGCTGCCAGTGAGTCCGCCGGCGAGGCGGCGCAGACGGTCACGAAGGTCGGCTTCGCACTGCCCGAGGCCAAGGGCCTCGCCGAGATCGAGGCGCGCCAGATTGCGCTGGCCGAGCGGCTCACCCGCTTCGGCGACGCCCGCGCGGCGCGCGCCGCGGCGGCGCTCCGCAAGCTTGGCCTCAACCCCAATGCAATGTTCGGCGAACGGCGTGACGGCGTGGGTGGTCCGCTGCAGCGGTACGCCATCGCGCCCGGCGGCGCGATGGATCCGCGATTCGAACGCCTCGGGCTCAGCATCGCGCGCATGAATGCGCTGATCCAGGGTCTCGAGGGCGTGCCCCAGGTGTTGCCCGCCAGCCTTGCCGCGATCTCCTCGGGCTTCGGCTATCGCCACGATCCCTTCACCGGAGGTGCGGCGATGCACGCCGGGCTCGACTTCAAGGGCCCGATCGGGGCGCCGATTCACGCCGCCGCCAAGGGCATGGTCAGCTTCGTCGGCCAGAAGTCCGGCTACGGCAATGTCGTCGAGGTCAGCCACGGGAACGGCCTCGTCACCCGCTACGCGCACATGTCGCGGTTCGCGGCGAAGCCGGGCCAGGCAGTCGCCGCCGGGGCGGTGATCGGCGCGATCGGCAACACCGGCCGTTCGACCGGCCCGCATCTGCATTTCGAGGTCCGTCACCACGACCGGGCCCTCAACCCCCGCCTGTTCCTGGAGCGCGCGCCCGATGTTCTCGAAGAAATCCGCCGACCAGCCGTACTCGCCCGTCGCTGAAGGAACCCGGACCATGGCAACGCGCGGCGGCGGCTCCTCGACCTTCTCGGTCCTCGGCTCGGACCTCACCATCACCGGCGACATCGCCGCTTCGGCCGACCTTCACATCGACGGCGCGGTCGAAGGCGACATCGCCTGCACCGCGCTGGTGCAAGGCGAGACCAGCACCATCAAGGGCGGTGTGACCGCGGAGAGCGCGCGGCTCGCGGGCCGCGTCTCCGGCTCGATCACGGCCCGCGAGCTGGTGATTCTCAAGACCGCGCGTATCGAGGGCGACGTGCACTACGATGCCCTCACCATCGAGCAAGGCGCGCAGGTCGAAGGCCGCTTCGCCCGGCGCGAGGAGAAGCCGGCGCGTCTCCAGGGTCCGCCCGAGCTGACGGTTGCCAGCTAGAGGCGCGCGCTAGAGGACTTCGGCGCGCAGGGCCTTTCGGTCCAGCTTGCCGATCATCGTCTTGGGCAGATCGGCCCGCACCACCACGCTGTCGACACGCTCGTGCTTGCCGACGCGGGCGTTGAGCCAGGTTTTCAGCGCCTCGCCATCCACCGCCGCACCCGGGTTCAGCGTCACATAGGCGCGCGGCGCCTCGCCGTGATAGGGATCGGGCACTCCGATCACGAGCACTTCCTTGACCGCCGGGTTCTCGAGCAGCACGTCCTCGACCTGGCTCGGGAACACCTTGAACCCGCCGACGGCGATCATGTCCTTCAGGCGATCGACGATGGTGATGAAGCCGTCGGCGTCGATGGTGGCGACATCGCCTGTGCGCAGCCAGGCCTCGCCGTTGATCTCGGCGAAGGCGGCGGCGTGACTCTCGGGCTTGTTCCAGTAGCCGCGCATGATCTGGGGACCGCGCACCGCCAGTTCGCCCGGCTCGCCGTCGGGGGCGAGCCGTTCCGGGTTTTCCTTGTCGAGCAGCAGCACCTGGGTGGCGGGGATCGGCTGCCCGATGGTGCCGGGCTTGCGCGCGCCGAGGTAGGGGTTGGCGGAGACGACGCCCGAGCTCTCGGTCAGGCCGTAGCCCTCTACCAGACGGACGCCGGTCGCCTTCTCGAACTTCTCGCATAGCGGACCCGGCAGCGGGGCCCCGCCGGAGATACAGATTCGCAAGCTATTCCATTTGGTTGCACCGAAATCGGGATGGTCCATCAGGGCCTGAAACATGGTCGGAACGCCGGGCAGGCCGGTCGGCTTCATGCGGTCGATGGTCGCCAGCACCTGCTTGGCTTCGAACCGCGGCAGCATCACCAGGCAGCCGCCGCGCACCACCGTGCGGTTGAGCACGCAGGTGTTGGCGAAGACGTGGAACAGCGGCAGCGCACCGAGAATGACGTCGCGCTCTGAACGCTCGAAGGGATCGAGCAGATCGACCTGCTGGGCATTGGAGGACAGATTGGCATGGGTCAGCATCGCGCCCTTGGGCGTGCCGGTGGTGCCGCCGGTGTACTGCAGCAGCGCGAGGTCGGAAGGGGCGAGGTCGCGTTCCGGCGGCTCGGCATCGCCCAGCCAGTCGCGCCACAACCCCACGTCGGGCCGCGCCGGGAGGGCGGCGATCTGGCTGCGTTTGAGCAGCCGCAGCCCGAGCGATTTAAGCCGCGGCAACTCGTCGGCCAGCCGCACCACCGCCAGCCGTTCGAGCGGCGAGGCATCGAGCACCTTGCAGGCGGTCGGCAGCAGCGCGGGCGCGTCGAGCGTAACCAGCAGCCGCGCCCCCGAATCCACGACCTGCGCGGCCAGTTCCTCGACCGAGTAGAGCGGCGAGAAATTGACCACCACCGCGCCCGCCATCATCGCGCCGTAGTAGGCAGCGACATAGGCGGGGACATTGGGGAGGAAGAGGCCGACCCGGTCGCCCTTGGCGATGCCGCGCTCCGCCAGCCCGGCCGCGAAGCGCCGCGCATCGCGGTAAAGCCGGCGGTAACTGACGCTGCGCCCGAGAAACTCGACCAGCGTGGCATCGGGCGTGCGCTGCGCCTGCCCGGCGAACAGATCGTGCAGCAACATGGGCCGGATGGCGCTGTTCCACGGATGCGGGTGCGCATAACCATCGCCCGGCGGCAGGGGAAAGCGCTTGCTTACAGCCATGTAAGTACCATGCATCCCAACCTCCGGGACCGCAAGCCTTGTGGCTTTGTTGCGCGCGAGTGTAGGCACCAAGCATGAGTATTCTTCTAACGGGCGGAGCCGGGTTCATCGGGGCGGCAACCGCCGAGCGCCTGCTGGAACGTGGCGAGCGGGTCATCGTCATCGACAGCTTCAACGACTATTATCCGGTCCAGCTCAAGCGCGACCGGATCGCGCGGCTCGCTCGCTTCGGCGAAGCGCTGAGCGTGCACGAACTCGACTTCAGCGACGCGGCCGCGGTAGAAGCCGTGCTCGGGGCGATCGACTTCGACCGTATCGTTCACCTCGGCGCGCAGGCCGGAGTGCGCTATTCGCTCGACAATCCGCTGGCCTATGCGGCCTCCAACCTGACGGGCCACCTCGTGGTTCTCGAACTGGCCCGGCACCGGCGGGTGCGGCACATGGTCTATGCCAGCTCGAGCTCGGTCTATGGCAACAACGCGAGGGTGCCGTTCTCGGTCGAGGACAGCGTGGACCATCCGATCTCGCTCTACGCCGCCACCAAGCGCGCCGACGAACTGATCGCCGAAACCTACGCCCACCTTTACCGCACCCCGCTCACGGGCCTCAGGTTCTTCACCGTCTACGGGCCCTGGAGCCGACCCGACATGATGACCTGGAAGTGCACCGAGGCGGTTCTGGCGGGTCGTCCGATCCAGGTCTTCAACCACGGCGAGATGCACCGCGATTTCACCTTCATCGACGACATCGTGGCCGGCGTGACCGCCGCGCTCGACCATCCGCCCAGCGATGACGGCGCGCCCAAGGCTGGTGGCAGCGCGGCCCCGCATGCGCTCTACAACATCGGCAACAACCGGCCCGAACCCCTCATGCGGCTGATCGGGCTGATCGAGGAGGCGTGCGGCAGGAAGGCGGCGATCGACTTCCTGCCGATGCAGCCAGGCGATGTCGCGCGCACCTACGCGGATATCGGCGCGATCCAGCGCGACCTTGGCTACACCCCGACGACACCCATCGACGTGGGCATTCCGGCGTTCGTCGAGTGGTTCAGGGACTACACGGGACGATAGCTCCGCGCATCACGGCAGCCCCGGACCATTAGACCCTGTTTCTAGATTCACACGAAGACACAAGGAGCGCGGTTCCAGCGGCGGAGCCGCCACATTCACCCGAAGGTGGCGCTTTGCAGAGCAAGCCCGCGGCGCGCGCTGACATCGTCGTGTCTTCGTGTGAGAAAGACCAAGGCCTACGCCTCGCCCGCCGCCTCGTTGGCGCGTTTGGTTTCGAGCCAGGAGGCGGCCTCGGCTTCCTGCGCGGCTTCGGCGGCGGCCTTCTGATTGATGTCGCGCTCGGCGCGCAGCTCCTCGATCAGCTTCTCGCGGTCGCTGGCCCCGCGAACGTCGGTAGCGGCCTGCTCTTCGGCGGGCGTGCTCCTGGCCGCCTTGGCGACGATCGCGTCGAGCTCGCGCTGCGAGCACAGGCCAAGCGTCACCGGGTCCTTGGGCTGGATGTTCTGGATGTTCCAATGGCTGCGGTCGCGGATTGCGGCGATGGTGTTGCGGGTGGTGCCGATCAGGCGCGAAATCTGCGCGTCCGAGACTTCCGGATGATTGCGGATCAGCCAGGCGATGCCGTCGGGCTTGTCCTGGCGCTTCGACACCGGGGTGTAGCGCGGACCCTTGGTGCGGTTCACCGCCACCGGCGCGCGATGCATTTTCAGGCTATAGTCGCTGTCGGCCTGGCCTTTTTCGATCTCGGCCAGCGTCAGCTCGCCCGCGTGCACCGGATCGCGGCCGGTGTATTTGCTGCCCGCGAGGTCATCGGCCATGGCCTGCACCTCGAGCACGTGGATTCCGCAGAACTCGGCGATCTGCTCGAACGAGAGGCCGGTGTTATCGACCAGCCAGGTGGCGGTCGCATGCGGCATCAGCGGGGTGGGTTGGTCGGCCATGATATGTGATCCTGAAGCGCCGGGCCGGGGGGGGGTGGCCAGCGGCTGAAAATATAAGGGCCGCCCCATCCGGAGCGGCCGCTGCCGAACCGATCTAGTCGCTTCGTGGCTTCAGGGCAAGGGCCTCAGGGCAAGCGTTCTGGCACCGCCGCATCGGCGGGGACATCGACCAGCCCGGCGAGGAACTGGTCGGTCGCCGCCGCCCAGCCGAATTCGGCGGCACGGGAAAGGCACGCCTTCGGATCGCAGAACAGCGCCGCGCCGATCGCCCGGTCGAGATCGTCCGACAGCGCGCCGCAGGCTTGCGTGACCACGTCGAGCGGCCCCGGCACCGGGAAGGCGGCGACAGGAGTCCCACACGCCAGCGCCTCGATCAGCACCAGACCGAAGGTGTCGGTTCGGCTCGGAAAGACGAACACATCCGCCCCGGCATAGCACCCCGCCAGCGCGCGGCCTTCGCGGCGCCCGAGGAAAAGCGTATCGGGAAAGCGCGCCTTCAGGCTCGCCAGCGCGGGCCCATCGCCGACCACGACCTTGCTGCCCGGGTGCCGCGCCGACAGAAAGGCGGCGACGTTCTTCTCGACCGCGACCCGCCCGGCGTAGAGCTGGATCGGCCGATCGAGCGTGGCGAATTCGGGCGGGGGCGGCGCCCCTGGGGAGAATTGCGAAAGATCGACGCCACGGCTCCAGCGATGCGCCCTGGTCAGCCCCTGCCCGGCCAGTTCGGCGTCGATCGAAGCGGTCGCGACCATGATCCGCGCAGCGGGCCGGTGGAACCAGCGGATGTAACGCCAGAAAAGGCTCTCGGGCAGATGCGTGCGCCTGGCGACATAGGCGGGAAACTGCGTGTGATAGGCAGTGGTGAAGGGCAGACCTCGCGCCACGCACAGCCGCCGCGCGATGAAACCCAGCGGCCCCTCGGTCGCGATGTGGATCGCCTCGGGCGCGAAACCGGCGATCGCCTGGGCGAGCTGCGCCGGGCGCGCCAGCGCCAGGCGGATTTCCGGATAGGTCGGGCAAGGCAAGGAGCGGAACCGGTCGGGCGCCACCACCAACACCTCGTGGCCCCGCGCCCGCAACAGCTCGACCGTCGCGGTCAGCGTGCGCACCACGCCATTCATCTGCGGCGTCCACGCATCGGTGACGATGGCGATGCGGTGCGGAAGCTGCGCCGATTTGGCGACCGGATGCGTGGCCCGCCGCGGCGCCGTCACGCCGCCGCCAGCTCGGCGGGGGCGGCGGGAGCGGCGTCTTGGGCGGCTTCGCGCCGGGCGACTTCCTCGGGCCAGTGCAGCAGCTCCATCCGCCCGTCGAAATGCTCGACCAGCGCGGTGCACCCCTCCACCCAGTCCCCGTCGTTGTAATATTCCACGGTCCGGCCGTCGTGCGCGAAGGTGCGGATCTCGGCAGTGTGAATATGGCCGCACACGACCCCGTCCACGCCGCGCTCGCCGGCGGCGCGGGCGACGACCTCCTCGTATTTGGAGATGAATTCGACCGCGTTCTTGACCTTGTGCTTGGCTGCCTTGCTGAGCGACCAATACGGCAGTCCGAGCGCGCGGCGAACCGTGTTCACCCAGCCGCTGAGCCCCATCGTCACATGGTAGAGCGTGTCCCCCACGGAGGCGAGCCAGCGATGCGCCAGCATGATCGCGTCGAACTCGTCGCCATGCAGCACCATCAGCCGCCGCCCGTCGGCCGTGGTGTGAAACGCTGCGCGCATGATCTCGACCCCGCCGAAGTCGAGCCCGCAGAATTGGCGCACGATCTCGTCGTGGTTGCCGGGGATGTAGACGACGCGCGTGCCGCGCTTGGCGCGCTTGAGGATGCGCCAGACGATGTCGTTGTGCTCGGGCGGCCAGAACAGCTTCTTCTTGAGCCGCCAGCCGTCGATGATGTCGCCCACCAGGTACATCGTCTCGCTGTCGGTGTGGTCGAGAAAATCGATCAGCAGGCGCGCGTTGCAGCCCCTGGTGCCGAGATGGACGTCGCTGATCCAGATCGTGCGGAAGCGGCGGCGCCGTTGGCCTTCGGGCTCCGGGCTCGAGTGCGCGCGGAGCGGCAGGCTGGCGACATTGGCGAACGCGGCGATGGCGTCATCGGTATCGGTCATCGTCTTCACCCCCAAGGCGGACAGGGCTGCGAGAATTCCGAACGCGCTACGGGCAAATTGTTACATGGGATTCACAGCGTCGTGACAGATCGGCGACAGCTCAGCCGATATCGAGCACGATCTTGCCGATGTGCTCGCCCGCCTCCATGCGCGCATGCGCGGCGGCGGCGTGGACGAGCGGGAAGCGCTGGTCCATCGCCGGGCGCAGCGAGCCGTCCTCGACCAGCGGCCACACGCTGGCGTGGATTTCGTCCGCAAGCAGCGATTTGAACTCGTCGGAGCGGGCGCGCAGCGTCGAGCCGGTCAGCACCAGCCGCTTGGTCATAACTTTGGCCATGTTGATTTCGGCGGTGATGCCGCCGAGCACCGCGATGGTGACATGGCGCCCGTCCTCCGCCAGCGCATCGAGATTGCGCGCGACATAGCTGCCCGAGACCATGTCGAGCACCAGATTGGCGCCCTTGCCGTCGGTGAAGGCGCGGGTGTGCTCGACGAAGTCCTGCGTCTTGTAGTTGATCGCGAGATCGGCGCCGAGCGCGCGCGCGGCGGCGCATTTGTCGTCGCTGCCGCAGGTCGTGACGACCGTCAGCCCGAACGCCTTGCCGAGCATGATCGCCAGGGTGCCGATGCCGCTGGTGCCGCCGTGGACCAGCAGCACCTCGCCGTCCGCGGCATAGCCGCGCTCGAAGACATTGTGCCACACGGTGAACAGCGTCTCGGGCAGCGCCGCGGCTTCGGCCAGGCTCAGCCCCTCGGGCACGTGCAGGCAATGGCGCGCGTATGCGAGGCAGTATTCGGCATAGCCGCCGCCGGTCACCAGCGCGCAGACCTCCTGGTTGAGCAGCTCGGGCTCGACCCCCGGTCCGATCGCGGCGACGGTTCCCGCGATCTCCAGCCCCGGGATGGGCGAGGCGCCCGGGGGCGGCGGATAGAAGCCCTGGCGCTGGATCACGTCCGGCCGGTTGACCCCGGCATGCGCGACCTTGACCAGCAGCTGGCCGGGACCGGGACGCGGGACGGGTAGCGTTTCCGGGCGCAGCACCTCGGGCCCGCCGGGCGCGTCGAAGCCCATCGCGGTCATCGTGGCGGGCAGGACTTCCGGCATCGTGGTTGGCGCCCCCTAAGTTTGCCTGGCGGTTGGCCGGGGCCGTAGCGAGCGCCGGCATTGACAGCAAGCGGGCGGGCCATGACAATGCCCCTACGATGGAAGACGACGACCGCCCTCGCCCTCGGGGCGATGCCGCGAGCAAGCTGGCGGCCGAGGATCTCGGCCCCTATTCGCAGGAGGAGCTTGTCGAGCGCATCCATCTGCTCGAACGCGAGATCGCCCGGGTCGAGAAGCACCGCCTCACCGCCGCCGCGCACCGCGACGCCGCCGACGCGCTGTTCGGGCGCAAGGATTAGACGGGAATGTCCGGGGCCTTCGCAAACTCCGGCCCGCTCCCCATATTCCTTGGCTATACAGCTTCGGGCAACCTCTTGGCCCTAAGCTCCCCCTTCGCCGCGAGTCCCCTGGCGGCGCGACACGAAAGACTCCGCTAGCATGCCCAGCTTCGCCTCGAACCTCGAGAAAACGCTCCATCAGGCGCTCGCCGACGCGAGCGAGCGGCGCCACGAATACGCCACGCTCGAGCATCTACTGCTCGCGCTGGTCGACGACGAGGACGCCGCCCGCGTGATGACCGCCTGCGGCGTCGATCTCGACGAGCTGGGCGCGGTGGTGCGCCAGTATCTCGAGCAGGAATACCAGAGTCTGCAAGGCGCCGACGGCAGCGACCCGCAGCCCACCGCCGGGTTCCAGCGCGTGGTCCAGCGCGCGATCCTGCACGTCCAGACGAGCGGCAAGGACACCGTGACCGGCGCCAATGTGCTGGTGGCGCTGTTCTCCGAGCGCGACAGCTACGCGGTCTATTTCCTTCAGCAACAGGACATGAGCCGGCTCGACGCCGTCAGCTACATCAGCCACGGCATCGGCAAGGGCGGCAAGCAGCTCGAGGCCAAGACCCCCAAGGGCGCGGCGGAAGGCCAGGGCGAGGCGGAGGAGAAGGGCGACGGCGGCAAGGGCGGGGCCGGCGGCAAGAAGGAAACCGCGCTCGACCAGTTCACCGTCAACCTCAACCTCAAGGCCGAGGCCGGCAAGGTCGACCCGCTGATCGGCCGCGGGCCCGAGGTGGACCGCACGATCCAGATCCTGTGCCGCCGCTCCAAGAACAACCCGCTTTATGTCGGCGATCCGGGCGTCGGCAAGACCGCCATCGCCGAGGGGCTGGCGCGCAAGATCGTCGAGGGCGAGGTGCCCGAGGTGCTGCGGGACGCGGTCATCTATTCGCTCGACATGGGCGCTCTGCTCGCCGGCACGCGCTACCGCGGCGATTTCGAGGAGCGCTTGAAGCAGGTCGTCTCCGAGCTCGAGAAGATGCCCGAGGCTGTCCTATTCATCGATGAGATTCATACGGTTATCGGTGCCGGGGCGACCAGTGGCGGAGCCATGGACGCCTCCAACCTGCTCAAGCCCGCGCTCTCCAGCGGGGCGATCCGCTGCATCGGCTCGACCACCTACAAGGAGTTCCGCAACCACTTCGAGAAGGACCGCGCGCTGCTGCGCCGCTTCCAGAAGATCGACGTGAACGAGCCGACGGTCGAGGACACGATCCGCATCCTCAAGGGTCTCAAGAGCGCCTTCGAGAAGCACCACAAGGTCAGCTACACCCCCGACGCGATCAAGACCGCGGTCGAGCTGTCGGCGCGCTACATCAACGACCGCAAGCTGCCCGACAAGGCGATCGACGTCATCGACGAGGTCGGCGCGATGCAGATGCTGGTGCCGCCCAGCAAGCGGAAGAAGAAGATTACCACCCGCGAGATCGAGGCGGTGATCGCCACCATGGCGCGGATTCCGCCCAAATCGGTCAGCAGCGACGACAAGAAGGCGCTCGAGAGTCTCGAGAAGGATCTGAAGCGCGTTGTCTTCGGCCAGGACGCCGCGGTCGGAAAGCTCGCCACGGCGATGAAGCTCAGCCGCGCCGGCCTGCGCGATCCCGACAAGCCGATCGGCAGCTTCCTGTTCTCCGGCCCCACCGGCGTCGGCAAGACCGAGGTCGCGCGCCAGCTCGCCAGCATCATGGGGATCGAGATCAAGCGCTTCGACATGTCCGAATATATGGAGCGCCACTCGGTCAGCCGGCTGATCGGCGCGCCTCCGGGCTATGTCGGCTACGACCAGGGCGGGCTGCTCACCGATGCGGTGGATCAGAACCCCCACTGCGTGCTGCTGCTCGACGAGATCGAGAAGGCGCACCCCGACCTGTTCAACATCCTGCTCCAGGTGATGGACCACGGCCGGCTCACCGATCACCACGGCAAGACGGTCGATTTCCGCAATGTCGTGTTGATCATGACCACCAATGCCGGCGCCAGCGACATGGCGAGCCAGGGCATCGGCTTCGGCGACGTGTCCAAGGAGGATGCGAGCGAGGAGGCCGTCAAGCGCATGTTCTCGCCCGAGTTCCGCAACCGTCTCGACGCGGTGGTGCCGTTCGCCTACCTCGGCAAGGAAACCGTCGGCCGGGTGGTGGACAAGTTCATCCTCCAGCTCGAGCTCCAGCTCGCCGAGCAGAACGTCCACATCCAGTTCGACAAGGAATCGCGCGCCTGGCTGGCCGACAAAGGCTACGACAAGCTCTATGGCGCACGCCCGATGGCGCGGCTGATCCAGGAGAAGATCAAGCAGCCGCTGGCCGAGGAACTGCTGTTCGGCAAGCTCGCCGACGGCGGCGAGGTGCAGGTCGGCATCAGGGAGGGCAAGCCCGCCTTCGAGCTCGCCCCGGCTCCGCCCCGCCCGGGCCGGGGCGCGAAGAAGACCGCTCCTAAGAAATCCGCGCCCGCGAGGATATCGGGCGCAAAACCCGCCAAGCGGCCCGCCGATGCGGAAGACTCCGGAGAGGGCAACGGGTGACCGATCGCCGCGGGATTACTCCCGTGGCAGAAGAGCCGAATTGCGCCCCGCGAGAGCCGGCTACCTGTTCCGGAGGGCTTCCAGCACCCCATAGCGCGACGAGCCGCGATTGAGCAGCGTTGTGTGCCCGGGGGCCTGGTTATCGACCAACGTCGCGCGCGCTACCGAGCGGATCAGGAACGGGGTCGAATAGCCCTCGATGACGTTGTTCCGCGCCACGAACTCGCCTTGCGTCTTGCGGGCGTTCACGATGATGTTGACTGCAATCGTCGTCGCGGGCGCCTGTGCCTTGATGCGGTTGCGCTGGAAATGAACGCTGCCGACTGAGCCGGTGAACGGGGGCACGCTGTCGATGCTGACGCTCACGGGAACCATTGTTCCGCCGGGGCGGATCGTCGCGTCGTTATCATCGACAACCAGCCGAGCGAAGCGGGCATTGGACTGTGCCCCGAGGGCGGCGGTCAGCCCTTCGCCGCGCGTGCTCTCGATCAGCTGCTCCACGTCCCGGACGGTGTTTCCGCTTATCTCGAGGCTGTCGAAAGGTCCGGACACGTAGAAGGCCCTTTGCGAACCGGTGAGGAGGTTTCGTGCGATCCGCACATCGACCGGCGCGGCACCCCAATCGTAGGCCAGCACGCCGATCATGAAGGCCTGGCGATTGGCGGCATCGACGATGGTGTTGCCTTCGATCCGTATTCGCTGGCAGACCGCGTTGGGCACCGCGGGGAACGATCCGCTTTCGACCGTGATAGCCGAATACGCCGGCGCCATGCTGGCGAAGCGCGATATCGTGACCGTATTGGCAATCACCTGAACATCGACGCAGGTCGAAAGCCGTGCGAATTGCTCGAGGCAATCGTAAGCCTGGTTGCCGCGGATTGTGACGTTGCGGCAATCGGCATAGACGTCGAACACGCCGAGACGATGTGCATCGCCGTTGTTGCGGCCGCACCATTGGGCGCGGTTGTTCTCGATTGCGATCCGTCCGGTTCCGCCCGACATGGCCACGGCCGCGGGCGATCGGTCCGGACGCGTGGTCGCCGCACCGCTGAACCCGTTGCGCGATATTCCGCAATCGCCGGCGAATGTTTGCAGCAGGATGAATTCCAGATGGTGCCCCTGCGGCTGGAGTGGAGAGGCGAAGTCGCAGCCGGTCACCCGCAACGAGCTGCTGTCCTTGAAATAGATCGCGACCGTGTACAGCCTTGAAAAGCTGCAGCCATCGATGGAAACTCCGTCGCAACCGCCCGAACAATGGACCGCGACATTGTAGAGCGTGGGATAATCGCTCGCGGCATAGGCCGCGATACGGTTCGCGCCCTGGTCGAAGGCGAGCCCCTCCATCCGCACGTTTGAACATGCCGTGAAGGCGAACAGGGCGACGATCCGCTTCGTGGCGACAAGCGTTGCCCCGTGCCCGACGACGCGGATGTTCTTGAGCTCGCGAAACCGCACCGGGGAAGCGAGCGGATGGCTGCCAGGCGGGATCAGCAGCTCGCCGCCGCTTTCCAGCGCGTTCACCGCGTCTTGCAGGGTGGGGAAATCGGAAACCTTGATCATCGTGCGCGGGTGGTCCTCTTCTCGTGTCGCTAGCGCCACCGCGCCCGCGGCAACAAGTCCGGCCAGCCCCGCGGCGGGGCCGGCCATGACGCGACCCTCCCGCCCACGCGACGGGATGCCTTTCGGTCCCGGCTCATTGCGGTCACGGTATCGTCCAGAATCATCGTCGAAGCGCATCTCATCCGCGTCAACGCCCGTCCCGGCAAGTGGGCTCCCGGCTCCCCGGCCTCGAGCCACAGGCGCGCGATGATCGGTCAATTCGCGGGCGAAAGGTTTGAATTTCCATGCCGGAGCCAATACCCGTGCCCGAAATGACGAAGCGCTGCGGGGGGTTTCAGATGAGTGTGCTGGCGGTCAGAGGGCTGACCAAGCGGTTCGGCGATGTGCTGGCGGTCGACGACCTCGGCTTCGCCGTGCAGCCGGGCGAGATTTTCGGCTTTCTGGGCGGCAATGGGGCGGGCAAGACCACCACGCTGCGCATGGTGCTCGACATCATCCGGCCGACCTCTGGCGCGATCGAGGTGTTCGGGCGCGCGCCCGACCGGCGCAACACCGGCGCGATCGGCTTCCTGCCCGAGGAACGCGGGCTCTATTCGAACATGAGCGCGATCGAGGTGATCGCCTATTTCGGCCAGCTCAAGCGGATGACCGCCGCCGATGCCCGCGCGCATGGCATGGAACTGCTGACCCGCTTCGATCTCGCCGGCCGCGCCAAGGCGAAGATCTCCGAACTCTCCAAGGGCATGGCGCAAAAGGTCCAGCTCGCCACCGCGCTGGTCAACCGCCCGCAGCTGCTCATCCTCGACGAGCCCTTCTCGGGCCTCGACCCGGTCAATCAGGGGCTGCTCGAGGAGGAAATCCTGCGCGCCGCGCGCGGCGGCGCGGCGGTCGTGTTCTCGACCCATGTGATGCAGCACGCCGAACGGCTGTGCCAGCGGCTGCTGCTGCTCAGGAAAGGCCGCAAGCGCTTCGAGGGCACGCCCGACGAGGCGCGCGCGCAATTGCCCTCGACCATCGACGCCATGGCGCCGCCCGCCATCGCCGAACTCGACGGGGTGGCTCGCGCCACCGAGCGCCGGAAGCTGGAGAATGGCCTGTCCGAATGGACCCTCGACCTCGCGCCGGGGGTATCGGCCGGCGATGTGCTCCAACGGGCGAGCGCGCGCGGCCTGCCGCTGCGCCGCTTCGAGGAACGGCGCGCGACGCTGCACGATGTCTTCGTCCACCTCGTCGGTCCCGACGCACTCGAGGGAGAGAGCCGCGCATGACGCTTCGCAACATCTTCCTCGTGGCCCGGCGCGAGTTCGCTCAGGTGGTTGCGCTCAAGAGCTTCTGGCTTACGCTGCTGCTGATTCCGGTGGCGCTCGCCATCGGGCCGCTGCTTGGCGATTCGCTCGATGACGAAGAGCCGACCCGGGTGGTGGTGATCGATCGTGCCGGCGGCAGCGCCGCCGCCGCGCTCGCGGCGCGCTTTGCGTTCGAGCAGGACCGCCACGCTCTCCAGGCGCTGTCGCGCTATGTTCGCCGCCACAAGCTCGAACGCGCGGACCCCCAAGCGCCGTGGGCGAAGCACGACCGCTGGTACACGCCCGCCGACGTCATGGCCTTCCGCGCGGCGGGCGGGCTCGACGCGGCGCTGGCCAGGATCGAACGCGCGAAACGGGCCGACATCCCGGAGTTCGACAGGCCCGCCGCAGATTACGAAATCGTCGCGGCCTCGGGCACGCTCGCGACGGCCGAGGGCGATGCGCTGGCAAGCCAGGCGCGTCGGCTGGTTCAGGCCAGCAAGGAGGCGCCGAAGGCCGAGCGCGCCGACCTGGTGCTGCTGATCGGCGCCGGCTATCCGGCCGATCCCACGGTGCGCGTCTGGGCAGGGGATCAGCCGCGCGCGAGCTTCGTCGCCGGCGTGCAGGAGGTTCTGACCGCGGATTTGCGCCATCGGATGCTGGTGGACAGCGGGCTTTCGCCGCGGCAGGCGCTGGCGGTCCAGAGCGCCGCGCCAGCTATCGCCGTCACCACGCCTCCGCCTGGCGGCGGCGCCCGCGAAGCGCTGCTGGTCCGTTCGATCGTCCCGCTGGCGCTGGCCTATATCCTGATGATGGGGTTGATGCTGTCGGGGAGCTGGATGCTCCAGGGCGCGATCGAGGAACGTTCGAAGAAGCTGCTCGAATCGGTGCTCGCCTGCATCACGCCCGAGGAACTGATGTACGGAAAGCTGCTGGGCGCGCTCGGCATTGGCCTCTCGATGCTGACCGCCTGGCTCGGCGCGGCGGCGGTGGTCGCCTTCGCGACGCAGGGCGCCATCGCCGACGTCATCCGCCCCGCGCTCGCGCCCGTCACTTCGCCGGGTGCGATCGTCACTCTGATCTATTTCTTCGCGATGGGCTATATCGCGATCTCGATCGTCTTCGTGGCGATCGGGGCGCTGGCCGACAGCATGAGCGAGGCGCAGGGCTATCTGATGCCGGTGATCCTGGCGATCCTGCTGCCGGTCACCTTCCTGATCCAGGCCATCCTGGCGGGCAATTCGGGCCCGCTGGTGCAGGTGCTGACCTGGGTGCCGATCTGGACGCCGTTCACCGTGCTGGCGCGGCTGGGCACGGGCATCTCCGCACTCGAGGTGATCGGCGCGGCGGTGGTGCTCGCCGCCTTCGTGGCGCTCGAGATGATCCTGCTCGCCCGCCTGTTCCGCCAAAGCCTCCTTGCGCAGGGGCAAAAGCCGGGCCTGAAGGTGTTGATCGAAAGACTACGACCGGTCGCCAACTGAACTGTTTTTGATTCACACGAAGACACGAAGAGGTTCTACCGAGCGGCGAAGCCGCTCTGCAATTTCTGTCGTTTCGGCTGGTGCGAGAAAGCTACGGCGCATTCTGACCTCTTTGTGTCCTTGTGTGAGCAAACCGCGGCAAAGGGCGGAGCTTGCGGTCCGGGAACGACGCTCCGCTTGCGCGCTTGAATAGCCCGTGCGCCCGCCTTTTTCCTGGATCAGGCCCGAGCCCTGGGGCATCCATGTCGTGCCCGCCGATTGCTGGATCGACCCGGCGCGCCCAGTGACACGCGCGCTGGTGACCCACGGCCATGCCGATCATGCGCGCGGCGGTCATGGCCAGACGGTCGCCACGCCCGAGACGCTGGCGATCATGAAGTTGCGCTACGCGACATCCGACGGCGCGACGCGGGTGGCTTATGGCGAGACCATCGCCCTGCCGGGCGACGTCAAGGCGACCTATGTGCCCGCCGGCCATGTGCTCGGAAGCGCGCAGATCCTGCTCGAGCATGCCGGCGAGCGGGTGGTGGTGACCGGCGACTACAAGCGGCGCGCCGACCCGACCTGCCCCCCGTTCGAGGTCACCCCTTGCGATATCTTCGTCACCGAGGCGACCTTCGGACTGCCGCTGTTCACCCATCCGCCCATAGCCGAGGAGATGGCCAAGCTGCTCGCACGGCTGGCCACGCATCCCGACCGCTGCGTGCTGGTGGGTGCCTATGCGCTGGGCAAGGCGCAGCGGGTGATCGCCGAGCTGCGCGCCGCCGGGCACACCGCGCCGATCTATCTCCACGGCGCGATGGAGCGGATGTGCCGTCTCTACGAGGAGTTCGGAGTCGGCCTGGGCGAGCTGCGCCTGGTCGGCGACCATTCGAAGGACGAGATCCGCGGCCACATCGCGATCTGCCCACCGAGCGCGCTCAACGATCGCTGGAGCCGCCGCCTGCCCGATCCGATCGCCGCCATGGCGAGCGGCTGGATGCGGGTTCGCCAGCGCGCCCGGCAGCGCAATGTCGAGCTGCCGCTGATCGTCTCCGATCATGCCGACTGGGGCGAGCTGACCCGCACCATCGAGGAGGTGAACCCCGCCGAGACCTGGATCACTCACGGGCGCGAGGAAGCACTGCTGCGCTGGTGCCAGCTCCACCAGCGCCGCGCGCGGGCGCTGGCGCTGGTGGGCTATGAGGACGAGGACGACTGAGTGCCGCCGCCCCGCTTACTTGATCGCGGCCAGCCCGGTCTCGACCTTGGCCAGCGCCTCGGGGGTGAGCTTGTCGGGAGCCATCGCGGCGATCTGCCTGAGGCTCATCGCCTTGAACATCTCGTAATGCTCATGGGTGGTAATGCCGGGCAGGTTTGCTTCGAGCACCGCCTTGCCCTCGGGCCTGGCGACGATGGCATCGACCGGCGTGTCGAGCGTCAGCTTGCCGGTGGCGGCGGCTGCCGGGGGCGCGGCGTGGCCGGAATGGCCCGAGTGGTCCTGCGCCCGAGCGGCGTGGGGAGCGAGCGCGAGCGCAGCAGCGGCGGCGACGAATTTGTGCATCGAAACAAAGCCTTTCGGGAACTGTCCGCGCCACGATTGCGCGGATCCGTTGGCTATGTAAGCGCCGCGATGAACGCTGCCTAGATGGAGGAATTTGCCGCCCTGATCGATGCGCTGGTCTATACCCGCAGTCGCAACGAGAAGCTGCGGCTGATCGCGGACTACCTCGTTCGCACCCCCGATCCGGATCGCGGCTGGGCGCTGGCGGCGCTGACCGGGGGGCTCGACTTCCCCGCGGTCAAGTCGAGCACCATCCGAACGATGCTGATGGAGCGGATCGACCCCGTGCTGTGGACGCTGAGCCGCGATTTCGTGGGAGACACCGCCGAGACCGCGAGCCTGCTGTGGCCGGCGCCGGCGGAGCATCCCTCGCCGCCCACGGTCGGTGAGGCGGTCGACGCGCTGACGTTTATGACGCGGCGCTCGGTCCAGTCCGAGCTTCCGGCCCTGCTCGACCGGCTCGACCCCTCGGGCCGCTACGCCTTGCTCAAGCTGGCGACCGGGGCGATGCGCGTCGGGGTTTCCAGCCGGCTCGCCAAGACCGCCTTCGCGACAGGATTCGCGGTGAGCGTCGACGACGTCGAGGAATATTGGCACGGCCTCGCCCCACCCTTTGCCGAGCTGTTCGCCTGGGGCGCGGATGGCGCGCCGCCGCCCGACACGGCCGATCTCCCCACCTTCCGCCCCTTCATGCTCGCCCATCCGCTCGAGGACACGGTGGTCGAATCTGGCGGACTATGTCGCGGAGTGGAAATGGGACGGCATTCGCGTCCAACTGGTCCACGCCGGGGGCGAGACGCGGGTCTA
>JAIETR010000031.1 GCA_019745075.1 Qipengyuania sp. | reverse complement strand
GGGGGCAAGATGAGCCGCCGCGGCCATCGACAGCGCGGCAAGATAGGTGAAGAAACGCATCACACTGGTGCTCCTAGAGCGAGACCGACACGCCGACGGCGGCATAGAAGGACTGGTAATCGAAGATGTTTAAATCGGCGTCGCGGCGCGAATAGCCTCCGTCGAGGTGCAGGCGCATCCGACGGTTCAGATTGTAGCTAACGCCGCCGAAGATATCATACTGGGTTTGCTGACCAATGAACGGTCCCGGCGGGGTCACGGCGTAGAAGAACCGGCGCGGCGCTACTCGCCCGCCAAGGCGCAGGCGGAGGCGGTCGTTGGCGGCGTAGTTCGCCGTCACACCGTAGCCCTCCACCAGGGCATAGGTCGAAGCGCCGGTCAGCGTGCTGGTGAAGTTGCGGTTGGCGAAGGCGACGAACTGCAGCCGGTCGCTGGCGAGCAGGGTCAGCGCGACGTTGCCGTTGAGACCCGAGCGCTCTCCGAGCCCGCCGCCATAGGGCGTGACCTGGACATAAGAAATGCTGCCGTCGAAGTTGAGCCGGGTACCGATATTGCGGCCGTACTGCACCCCGAACCCGCGCAGAGTGTAGCCCGAAAGGCCTCCGTTCGGGAGCAACTGGTTGGGCAGATCGGTCTCCCGCTTGAACGCGTAGACGCTGATTTCACCCAGCGCGGGCGAGGAATAGCCCACGCCTGACTGGATACGGGTCATGCGATAATCCGCGCGCTGGCGGAGCGGGTTGCTGTTGTCGCCGCTGGCGCGCTCGACCTCGAAAGTAGGGCGCAGCCCATAGGTGTCGCCGCAGATCAGCTTTCCGTTGATGCGCTTGCGGGTCTCGGTGTTGTTGACGCCGATCGTCGGATCGATTCCGACATAGACGAGCTCGCCAAGGTCGCTCTGGTAGCGGGCCGCGAGCGCGGACACGGATAGATCGCAGACCGGCAGGTTCAGATAGGTGAAGGGCTCGACCGAAAGCCGCTCACGGTTCAACGACGTGTTTCTGACGTAGAAATCATAGCCAAGGTATGACCGCAGCCCAACTTGATGCCGCCCGAGATTGCGCGAGACATAGAGTTGCGCCGCCGGGGTGACGCGGATGTCCTGTTTCTCGAGATTGCGGCGGTTGATCGCCTCGTCGCCGATACGTGGGACGTTGCTGTCGTAACGCGCGGTCAGCGAGAAGGTCAGGTCGCTCCGAACCGCCCCGCCCTCCCCGCCAAGGGACGTCTCCGTCGGAGTGCTGGAAGGCGCCTGCGCCTGCGCCAGCGCCGCGCTGCCGGGCGCCAATACCAGCACCACCAGCGGCAGGCCGACGAGTTTGCGAACCATATTCCTCATGCCCGGGTTACCCCCTGCGCGCCGGCCGATCGGCGCGGAAAAAGAACCATATACCGCGCCCATCGCCTATTGTCGCCCCTTCACGATCCGCCAGGTGGTGCCAAGGAAATTCCTGAGCTGGTCCCGAACCGGGGCGCCGCGCGCCGCCTTCCTTACCGCCACGCCCCTGAAGCGCGGACGCGGCTTCAGCGTTGCCGCCAGCGCGGCAGTGCGCGCGGCGACCAAGGACTTGCGCCGCTTCTGCGAGGGCTGCATCAAGTCGATATCCGCGATGCCGGTTCGCTCGCATTCGACCACGCCCTGTGCCAGCGCCGCATCGAGCAAGCTCGCGCCCGCTTCCGTCCGGACCATGACCAGGCTGCGCCCGTCCCTGTCCTCGAACTGCGGATAGCCGGTCTCGCCGCCGAACCAAGCATCCGCGCAGGCGATATCGGCTGCGCCGCCCACCGCATCGGGGCAGATCTTGCAGCGGAACTGGACGTGCTTGGACAGATAGCCGCCCCAGCAGGTCTCGTAGTCCATCTCGGCACTGCGCCCGTCGCGGGTCTCGGCGCGCGCCTTGCCGGGCCAGCCGTTCCCGCGATAGCGGAAGGCGCCGACGTCGGCGGGCGCCAGTCCCATCGCCTCGATAACGCGTTCGCTGCCTGTCAGTGAAGGGACACCGCCGCAGAAGAACGACAAGGCGAAGGGGAATCGCTCGGCCACCCGCGCATCGAAACGGCCAAGCTGGCGCAGCGCCGATACGTCGCAGGGCTTGCCGACAAACAGGAAACGGCGCCCATCGTCGAGGAGCCGCGCCACCGTGGCGAGCGGACTGGAGGGCCCGTAGCGCGAACCGGCCGCCGCCAGCAGTGCCGCCGGATCGTCGATCACCTGGACGGGGTTGGCGAGCGGTGTATCGCCGTCGCCGGCCAGCACGGTGACCACCGCATCGACGAGCCCGTTGCCCAGGGCGAATTGGCAAAGCGCGGTCAGCATCCCGCCGGAAGAGCCAACGAAACGCACCGCGTCATCGGTCGCGTGCCCGGTCAGGAGGCGCCGGTACGGACCCCAGGCGGGATCGATTTCGACCTCGGGCTCCCGATCCCAGCGCGCGACGGTCAGTCCGGGGCAGGAGCCGGCGATGATGCTTTCCTGGCGGGCTGTCAGCGGCGCGGTCTGCCGGGGGCGCAGGAAGCCCGGCGGGGCCAGCTCCAGCGCGACTGCGCCCTCCGCGACTCCGGCGCACAGACCGCAGCCGCTGCAAAGCTTGCCGCGCAACACGGCATTCAAGGCTGGTGAGGTCTTCGGCATGGGATTGCGGCAGCTGGCCGCCCCGATGGCTCAGCTGGCGGGCGACGGAGCAGCGCCGGCCGGAGCATCGGCGGGTGCGGCGGCGGGGGTGGGGGTGCCGGCGGGAGCCTTGGGCGGAGCGAATGCGTCGTTGTACTTCACCTTGGCGCGCCCGGCCTTGATCCGTTCCGCCAGCGAATTTTGCAAGGCGGTCTGCGTCCGCTGGCGGGTCAGCAGTTCCCGAGCGATGTTCTTCGCCTGATCGCCGCTGACCGGGTCGACCTGGCTGGAGCGCACATTATTGATGCGCAAGCCCGGCCCGGAGGGAATGATGAACACCTCGCCTGGCGGCAGCGCGGCGATCTGCTGCGCGGCCTGGGGCGGGATGGTCAGCGCGTCGATCACGCCGACGGTGTTGTTGGACTTGATGTTGCGCTGCTGGAGAACCGCCTGCGCCTCGGCCATGGTCTTGACCGGCTGGAGCGCCTTGACGAGCTCCTGATTGGCTTGCGGCACGACGATCTGATCGACCACGAAGACGCGGCGGTTGGCGAACATCGAGGGGTTTTCGGCAATGAAATCGTCGATCTCCTCGGAACCCGGCTGCGGGATCGCGCCGCCGACCTTACGCTGGAGCAGCTCGACCAGCGCGGCCTGTTTCGCCTTGCGCTCGATCACGGCGTATTCGGGACCCTTGGCGAGTCCCTCGGCCTCCGCGGCCTGCGCCAGGATGGTGCGGTTGATGATGTTCTCGAGCGCCATGCGCTGCAGGTTCTTCTGGCCTTCGGGAGTGGGCGCGGTCGCACCGTTGAGCTCGCTGTCGAGATCGGTGGTGGTGATCTCCTCGCCGTTCACATTGGCGGCCACCTGACCGGTGGGCGCGGACGATTTATCGCCGCAGGCGGCCAGCGCCAGCGGTGCGGCGATCAGTAGAAAGCGCTTGTCGAGCATGAGATTTTCCCGGTTCCCTGTTGTGCGCGGCTGCCCCGCGCCGTTTGGTTCTGGCGCGCTTATAGGTTAGTGGCTGGGGGGAGGTAACCCCCTTTGAAGTCGTGTTTCGTATCAGCACTGCGCGCTGCGAATCGTTAACGCCGGAGACCATGAGCCAATGAAGATTTGCCTCGCGGCCTCGGGCGGCGGCCATATGCGCCAGCTTCTCGACCTCGAACCCTTCTGGGGCGCGCGGGACTATGTCTTCGTCACCGAGCCGACGGCGATGGGAGAATCGGTGGCGCAGCGCCATCCGACCGAGTTCGTGCCGCACGTCGCGCTCGGGCAGGCCAAGCTCGGACATCCGTTGGTGATGATCCGGTCCGCGATCGCCAATCTCGCCGCTTCGTGGCGGATTGTATCGAAACATCGCCCGGACCTATTCGTCAGCACCGGCGCGGGTTCGATGTTCTTTACCGGGTTGTTCGCCAGGCTGCGCGGGGCCAGGGTGATCGTGATCGACAGCTTCGCGCGCTTCGACAAGCCGAGCGCCTTCGCTCGCATCGCCGGGCCGATCGCCGACTGGCGGATCGCGCAGTCGCCCGCCTGCGCGAAGGCGTGGAACGGTGCCGAATGCCACGATCCGCTGGTCATGCTCGAGGGGGAGCGGCCCGCCAAGGAGCCGCTGCTGTTCGCGACCGTCGGCGCCACCCTGCCCTATGAGCGGCTGCTCGACTATGTCGGCGATGCCAAGAAGCGCGGCTTGATCCCCGAGCGAGTGGTGGTCCAGACGGGTGCGGGCGCAGCGCCGATCGACGGCGTCGAATGCGTCGAGACGCTCGATTTCGACGCCATGCGGGCGGTATTGGCGAAGGCGGACCTGGTTGTCTGCCACGGCGGCACCGGCTCGATCGTCACGGCGCTTCAGGCCGGGTGCCGCACCATCGCCATCCCGCGCCTCTTCGAGCGCGGCGAACACTACGACAATCACCAGCTCGAAATAACCGAGGCGTTCGAGAAGCGGGGTCTGCTGTTCGTGGCGCGCACCCGCGAGGAATTCGCCGCCGCGCTGGTCAAGGCGCGCGTCGCCGCTCCGCGTCTCGCCACCACCGACCCCCAAGGGCTGATCGCACGGCTGACCGAGATCGTCGATGGTCTGGCGAGCGCGGGCGCGCAGCCTGTGGGGGCTGTTCCCATGGACCAGCGATGATGGCCGCCATGCACCCGCCGCTGGGGGTGGCCATCGTTGCCTTCAACTCGGCCGACGTCATCCTCCCTTGCCTCGACAGCCTGTTCGCCTCGCGCGGCGTGGCCCCGCGCGTCGCGGTGACCGACAATGCCTCGGACGACTCCACCGTGGAGCTGGTGCGCGACTGGGCCGCGCGCCGCGCGGCGAGCGATCCGACATTCACCTTTTCCGAGCGGGCGGCCGGCAGCGCCGCGGGTCGAGCCGCCACGCTCACCCTGCTGCGATCCGGCGTCAACGGCGGCTATGCCTATGGCGTCAATGCCGGGCTGCGCCTGCTGCTCCGCGATCGCTCGCTCGACTTGTTCTGGGTGCTCAATCCCGACTGCGTGGTGGCGCCCGAAACCGCGGCGCGCTACGCCGTCTGCGGGGCCGATGGAGCGTTTTCGCTGATGTCGGGCCGGACGGTCTATTGCGAGGAGCCAGTCCGCATCCAGACCGACGGCGGGCGAGTCAGTCGATGGACCGGGGTGTGTTCCTCGGTCAATGCCGGCTGCCCGCCTGGGGATACGCCGCTGCCCGATCCCGCCACGCTCGATTTCCTAACCGGCGGCAACCTCGTCGCCTCGCGCCGCTTCATCGAACGCGCCGGGCTGATGACAGAGGACTATTTCCTCTATTACGAAGAGGTCGAGTGGGCCTCACGGCGGGGAGATCTGCCTCTCCGGCTGGCCGAAGGGGCGATCGTGAGCCATCACGGCGGAACCGCGATCGGTTCCGGCACGGCCAGCCGCCGCGCAACGCCTTTCGCCAATTACTTCAACACCCGCAACCGCATCCGATTTCTGCGCCGGAACCGTCCGTTCGCGGTTCCCTTCGGCCTTGCGCATGCAACGGCCAAGGCCGGTCAGCTCATGCTCCAGGGTGCGCTCGCGGAAGCGCAGGCAGTGCTGGCGGGGGCGTTCGGATTGCCGCCGCCGGCGGCCATTCGGCAGCGGATAGCGCCCGGCCCGGCGCGCGCCCTGGCCTTCGGTGCGCCCTAATAGGCGTTGGGGTGAACAAGCACCTTGAGCGTCGCGGCCAGGATGGTGACGTCGCGCCACAACCGCCAGCCCGCGAGATACTCGAGGTCGGAATTGAGCCGGTTGGTGAGGTCGCTCGTCGTTTCGGTTGCGCCGCGATAGCCGCGGACTTGCGCGAGCCCGGTGATCCCGGGCTTGAGCGCGTGGCGTTCCCAATAGCGGTGCGTGATCTGCCAGAACAGCCGGTCCTCGGCGGTCGAGCCGAGCGCGTGCGGACGCGGGCCGACGATGCTCATGTCCCCCTTGAGCACGTTGAGGAGCTGGGGAAGTTCGTCGATGCTGGTCCTGCGGATGAAATGGCCGAAGCGGGAGACGCGCTCGTCGTCGCGCCGCGTCGACTGCGCCCCCGCGGTGTCGCTGCGCTCCTGACGCATGCTGCGGAACTTGTAGATCCGGAAGGGCACGTTGTTGCGGCCCACGCGCGGCTGCCTGAAAAATACCGGTCCCCTGGAATCGAGCTTGATCAGGACGGCCACGACCAGCATCAGCGGCGCGAGGAAGAGGAGGGCGGGTCCCGCGATCGCAAGATCGAACAATCGCTTCTTGACCCGGTCGGAAAGCTGCAAGGAACCCCGCGAGACGACCAGGGTGCTCGAGCCGCCGAAACTGTCGAGGCCGATGACGCCGATGTCGTCGCGCCGCCCCATCAGCAATTCGCCCTTGGCATCGATGGTCTTGAGCAGCGTCGACCAGGTGGCCTGGCGTTCGGGGCGGCAGGCGACGAGGATGCGATCGTAGAAATCGCTCACTCGTGCGAAGCGCTCCAGCATCGCGGGATCGTTGAGATCGGGTGCAAGCTGGTTTTCGCTCGCATCCACCACGAAGCGTGCGCCCGGTTCGGGATTGGGCACCCCGTCGAGAATCACAAGCTCGTCGAGCAGCACTCCGCCGAGCACGCGCCGCACCCACAGGAACGACAGATAGCGAAACACCAGCACGGCGAAAAGCGTGCCGCCGATCACGGTGGCGATGGCGAGCCGGGAAATCTCCTCCCCTTCCTGCAAGGCGAACAGCAGCGCGAAGAGAAACAGAAAGGTCTGCACCAGCGCGCCGGTGACGCGCCGGGCGCTCTCCGCGTAATCCGACAGCACGTCGAGCGAATAGGCGCGCGCATTGCTGGCCAGGATCAGCAGGACGGGCAGCACCACAAACATCAGACTGATGCCGTTGGGCATGAGTCATTCGGGATCGCGCACCTTGCCGGCGAGACTGAACCCGATCAGAACCGACAAGGCATCGCCCAGCACCAGCCGCGCATAGAGCGCCAGCCGGGCGGTCTGGCGCGAGTGATCGACCTTGGCCGGCACGGGCTGGATCGACTCCTTGATTTGGCCAGGATGCTCCATCCGTTCCCCGCTGAGTCCATATGCGGGATACAGGGGCGCGCCGCGGACAGGCAAGCCCTTCGGCGCGCAAACAGCCTCGGCGGCCCGGAATGAGGCAGCCGGGCGCGCATTCGTCAACGTCCGGTAGTGGCGAAGGCGTTCGATCGGAAGCGATCGGGCAATCCCTACGTCGGAGAGCCGATCTCAGGCCGCGGGGCTCCGCGCGAGCAATCCTCAGCGGCAGGCCCGGTCGCGCGCTTCGTCCTGCGCCTGGTTGCCACAGCGCGCCGCCTTGCCGGCGCGAATCACCGCACGCTTGTCCCAGCCGTTCTCGCGCCGCACCGTATTGCGCCGGATGATGCAATCGTCGCATTCGGTCAGCGTGATCTGGTGATAGGCGCTGGTCTCGATGCGATTGTTCTCCACCACCACGCGCGCGAGCGGCGCATCGCCGGTGGTGTCCATCTGGGTGATCCCCTGGGTCGGACCGCGTACCGTGTTGTAGGCGATCCTCGCGTCGCTCACACCGTTGCGCATCTGCACCGCGTCGGCGTGGTTGCCATCGATCCAGGTTCCGCCACAGGCGCGCCGGGCCACACCGGTGGCGACCACCCCTGCGGGCGAGATACAGCGGCTCTGGCGCGGCAGGAAATTCGCGAAGCTGCTGTAAGTCACGGTCAGACCGGCCGTCTCGCTGGCGATGATGCCGTCCTCGCGCAGCCGCGTGAACTCGACCCGGTCGATCGAGACCGCCCGAGCCTTGTCGATCACCATGCCCTTTTTGGCCGAGGTCACCACCGCGCGCTCGACGCGGATATTCCGGCCGCCGCGAATCAGCACCGCATAGCCTGCCGGCCCCTTCGCATCCATGCCGCCCGGTGCCGACAGCGTCCCGCCGCTCCAGCGGATGTTGGCTCCGCTCAGCACCAACCCGGCGACCTGCGCCTTCGCGGCGTCGATCGTGACCGGCTTGCGATAGACGCGCGCGATCGCGATCGTGGGGCAATTGCCGCGAAGCGAAATAGTCTCGCCGCCATCGGCGCTGGCGAGAATGGCGGCGAGGCTGGCGCAGGTGGCGAGGATTGACATGGCACCTTCCTTACACAATCATCCCGAGTACGCCATGTTGGCCGCCTCGCAACCCGCGCGGCTCGCCTGGATTCCGGAACCCGCGCGAGGCGCCCGGTTGAGGGGGTGACATGCAATACGGCCACGAACACGATCCCGAACCCGCGAAGCCTACCGAATGGTTCGCGGGACCGCCGGCGGTCGCCATTCTCGGGGCGATCGGCTGCGCTGTCCCGCCGTCGCGCCCGAACGGGCCTTGATCGCGGCGAGAGAACTCGACCCATGCGCAACTTTCTCGACGGGCCAGGGCTGATCGTCGCCGCGGCGGTGGCGATTCTTTTTGCAGCGGCGCTCATGATCATGTCCATGAGGGCGCAACCCCTGGGCATCTGACCGCCTCACGCCGCCCAGGCCCCCGCCGCATCGTTGGCGGCAGCCCGCGCGACGCCGCCAAGTCCGAACGCCAACACCGGATCGTCCACCATCGCGCGCGCCGGGCTGGCCCCGCCGAGCGTGTAGGTTCCGCCGCCCGCGCCCGCGGTGTAGACCGGCCCCGCCGCCACCGTGGTCCCCTGGTAATTCGCGAACAGCGGATCGTTGCGCGCGGTCTGACTGCCGCCGTAGTTCGCCCCGATCCCTGCATAGTCCTGCGCCTGCGCGGCGCCCTGCCCGACCGCATTGGCGGACATGAACTGGCTGAAATTGTCGCGGCAGCCGACCCCGTGCGAAAACGCCCAGTTGCCGGTTGCGCTCGAGGCATCGGCCCCCGCCTCGCTCGACCCCCTGAACACGTCGCTCTTGGTGTAGACCGCCACCGCGATATTGCCGGCCACGCTTTGTAGCTTCGAGGTCCGCCGCGTCGCGCCCTCGTCGTAGAAGGCGTTCCAGCGCCCCGCCTCGAAGGCCCCGGCGCAGGTGTTGTGGTGGAGGATGACATGGCTGTTGTTGCCGCTGGCCGCGTCGCCAGAGATGCGCACCACCGCGTTGGTGGTGGCGCTGACATATTCGATCAGATTCTGGACGATGGCGAAGCCAACCACGTCCGCGTCCTGCGCGAGCTGGAGCATCACCGCCGTGGTCGGCGGCGCGGTCAGCTTGCAGAACGCGACGATCCCGCCCGACTGGCTGCGCGTCCCTCGGGTGAACTGCGGACTGGCGAGGTTCGATCCGACGACGCACCACCCCTCCGTGGAATAGCCGCTCGCCGCGAACGTCGGCTGCGAATCGATCCCGCGCCACAGCCGGTGCTCGTAGGTGGCCGCGCCCAGCACCGCGCCGGCGATCCCCGCGAAGCCGGTGCCGAAGTGATAGTCGTGGCTGTCCGCCAGCCAGGTCGCGGTGTTGCCGGCATTGTCGAAGCTGCAATCGTCGAAGATCAGTTCGAGCTGCGCCGTCGCCTCGCCGGTGAAGGCGAGCGCGCCCGTCCGCACGATGGCGAGGTCGCGGAAGAGCAAAGCCCCGGTGGCGAGCGGAGCCACCAGCGCCCCGCCGAGCCGGGGCCGGAACGCCGCCAGCCCGAAGCTGACGCGGGCGCTGGCGCGGGGCACGGCGGGATCGCGGGTGATCGTCAGCGCCGCCACCTTCTGCGTCCGCGTCGCGGCGGTGGATGCGAGCACGAAGGGCGTGCCGCCGTCGTTGCCGATCCTGATCTCGCCCATGTCCACGCCCGAAGTCGCGCCGATGGCGGCGTGGAGCCCGTCGATCGCGCCCAGCACGGTCAGGAACGGCGTGGCGGCGGCGGTCGCGGCGGTGGTGCTGACGACGCCGGTGGTGTCGTTGCCGGTGGTCGCGACATAGGCGTAGGACTTGCCGCCGGTGTTCTTGAGGAAATAGCGGGGGCTGAACCCGCGCGCCTCGTTGCCGTCGAGCGCGCTGTCGGCGACCGAGGCCGCCCCGCCGATGCGTGGGAAAACCCTGGCGTTGAGCGTGATCAGCCCGGCGGCGAGCGAGGTGATATCGAGGCTGGCCTTGTAGGACAGCACCGCGTTCCTGTCCCCGACGCGGCCCGAGACGGCGGCGGCGCTGACGGTGGCGGTGACGGTGGTCACCCCGTCGCTGGCGCTGAACACCACGCAGGCGACCTGCTTGCCGCCCGATGCGTTGCGGTGGAACGCCACCAGCTCGGCCTCGAGCGTGGTTCCGACCACGAGCCGGTGCGGCATGATCCAGTTGCAGATCGGCCTGGGGCTGGTCTCAGCGGAGCTGTTGGTCACCCCGGCGATACTGTCGGTCGAATAGACGTAATCCGACAGCGCCACGCTCGAAGCCGTGAGCTGCGCCTGGTTCGGATATGGCTGGCGCACCCGCTTGGTGGTCAGCAGGGTCTCGACGACGGTGGTCGCCGCGCCCGCCGCGTCGAACCCCTGCCGCGACACGGAGATCGGCGAGAACGCCAGCTCGGCGGGGGAGGCCACCGTGGCTTGCCACCCGCTGGCGGCGATTGCCGAAATCGGCGCGGCAGGTGCGGCGGTGCCGGACTTCGCCAGCACCGCCAGCGCCGCCGGCGCGAAACCGAACGCAAGCATCAGGCGAGCGCCACGATGTCGGCGGCGGTGGTCCCGGTCGCGCGGACGAACTGTGCGCGCACCGGCAGAATCTGGCCGCTGGCGAGGTTCTTGAAGGTCACATCGGCCGCCCCGCTGGCGGTGCGCAGCACCACGGTGCCGCCGGTGCCGATGTAGAGCGCCTTGGGCGTCGCCGCGAGCGGGACGGTGTTCGAGGGGGTGATCGCGAGCGGACGCGAAGAGGGCGTCTCGGCCGTGTCGGCCTGGCGGAAAAAGGCATCGGTCATGGTCTGCGGCTCCCTTGCTGTGAACAGGCCGCGACCGCGCCGAATGGGCCGCGAACCTCGATTCGCCGCTATTTAACCGATATGGTTATCTATAGGAAAGTTCTTTCGTCGTTTCGGTTCGAGATTCAGCGCTTCAGCAGCGGCCGCCACCAATCCTCATTGGCCAGATACCAGGCGATCGTGCGATCGAGCCCGCCCGCGAAATCGACCGCCGGGACATAGCCAAGCTCGGCGCGCGCCTTGCGCTCGTCGATGGCGTAGCGGCGGTCGTGGCCCTTGCGGTCCTCGACGAAAGTCTTGAGCGTCGCGGTTGTGTCGCCCCGGGCCGCGGGGGCATTGGGATAGCGGGCGGCGAGGCCCGGACCGGCGGCGAAGGCGCGGTCGACGGCGGCGCAGATCGCCTCGACAACCGTCAGGTTCGGCAGCTCCTCGCCCCCGCCGATGTTGTAGACCTCGCCCGGCTTGCCGCGCTCCAGCGCCAGCTCGATGCCCCGGCAGTGATCGGTGACGTAGAGCCAGTCGCGCACGTTCATCCCGTCGCCGTAGATCGGCAGTTTGCGGCCCTCGAGCGCGTTGATCAGGAACAGCGGGATCAGCTTTTCCGGGAATTGATAGGGCCCGTAATTGTTCGAGCAATTGGTGGTCACCGCGTCGAGCCCGAAGGTGTGGTGATAGGCGCGCACCAAATGGTCGCTGCCCGCCTTGCTCGCCGAATAAGGCGAGTTGGGGGCGTAGGCCGTCGTCTCGGCGAAGGCCGGATCCTCGGGGCCGAGCGAGCCGTAGACCTCGTCGGTCGAGACATGGTGGAAACGGTGCGACCGCCCGCTGCCGGCGTCGAGCCACTCCGCTTTGGCGGCGCGGAGCAGGCTGTGCGTGCCGATCACATTGGTCTGTACGAAAGCGTCGGGCCCGGTGATCGAGCGATCGACATGGCTTTCGGCGGCGAAGTGGACGATGGTGTCGATCTCGCGCTCGCGGAGCAGCCTGCGAACCAGGTCGGTGTCGCAGATGTCGCCTTCGACCAGCTCGGCGCCTTCCACACCGGCGATGCTCGCGGGGTTGCCGGCATAAGTCAGCGCATCGAGCACCACCACGCCGCTGTTGTCGTGCTGCTCGCGCCAGTAGCGCACGAAATTGCTGCCGATAAAGCCGGCGCCGCCGGTCACGAGGATGTCAGCCATGCGTCTTGATTTGCTCCAGAACCTTGATCAGCGAATGCCGCCAGTGCGGCGGGTGGTCGCCTAGGGCCGCCGAAGTCGCGCCGGTGTCGAGCACCGAGAACGCCGGTCGTTTCGCGGGGGTCGGATACTCGGAGGTGGCGATCGGCTTCACTCGCGCCGCGGCGCCCGGCAGCAAGCCCAGAGCCACCGCCTCGTCGCGGATGGCGACGGCGAAATCGTACCAGCTCGCAACCCCGCTGTTGGTGAAATGGAAAGTTCCGGCATGCCCCTCGAGCGCCAGCCGCCACAACGCATCGGCGAGGTCGCCGGCGCTGGTCGGCGAACCGATCTGGTCCGCCACGACACCCAGCTGCTCACGCTCGGCCATCAGCCGGAGCATCGTGCGCACGAAGTTCTCGCCATCCGCTGCGTAGACCCAGGCGGTTCGCACGCAAAGGTCGCCGGGCCGCAAGCGCCGCTCTCCCGCGAGCTTGGTGGCGCCATAGACCCCCAGCGGCGCGGTGCGGGCATCGGGCGCATAGCATTGCGAGGCGGAGCCATCGAAGACGAAGTCGGTCGAGACGTGCGCCATTCGCGCCCCGACTTCTTCGGCCGCGGCGACGAGGTTGGCCACCCCGGTATCGTTGACGGCTTCGGCCCGCTCACGGTCGCTCTCCGCCCCATCCACGGCGGTGTAGGCGGCGGCGTTGAGGATCAGGCCGGGCCTCTCGCGCCGCACAAACGCCGGCACGGCCGCGCGGTCGGAAATATCGAGCTCGCGCGATGTCGCGGCCACCACCTCGGCGCCCTCTGGAGCCTTGGCGATCAGCGCCCGGCCGAGCTGCCCGCCGGCCCCGGTCACCAGCACCTTCACGCAAAGCCCTCGGTGTCGCGGAAGCTCTTCGCGCCCTGGTCCTTAGCCGAAATCCGCGGCTCGATGCCCTCGAGCGGCCAGGCGATCGCCAGCTCGGGATCGTCCCAGCGGATCGCGTGCTCATGCTCGGGCGCGTAGTAATCGGTGCATTTGTAGAGGAAATCGGTCCCGTCCGCGAGGCTCAGGAAGCCATGCGCGAAGCCCGGCGGGATCCAGAACACATTGTTCTTTTCGCTCGACAGTTCGACACCCGCCCATTTTCCATAAGTGGGCGAGGAGCGACGGATATCGACCGCCACGTCCCAGGCCCGCCCGCTCGCGACGCGCACCAGCTTGCCCTGCTGGCCCGGGTTCTGGAAATGCAGCCCGCGCAGCACGCCGCGCGCCGACCGGCTGTGGTTGTCCTGCACGAAATCCTCATCGATGCCGATCCCGGCGAAGGCGCGCCGGCTCCAGCTCTCCATGAAGAACCCGCGTTCGTCGCCGAACACGCGCGGCTCGATCTCGAGCGGCCCCTCGACTGGAAATCGCTTGACCTTCATCCGAACGCGGCGCCACCCTGAAGCAACCGCAACAGGTAATCCCCGTAGCCGCTCTTGCGCAGCCGCTGCGCGACCTCCTCCAGCTTGGCGTCGCCGATGAAGCCGAGCCGCCAGGCGACCTCCTCGGGGCAGGCGATCTTGAGCCCCTGCCGCTCCTCGGTGATGCGGACATATTGCCCGGCGTCGAGCAACGAGGCGTGGGTGCCGGTGTCGAGCCAGGCGTAGCCCCGCCCCATGATCTCGACATTGAGCTTGCCGGCCTCGAGATAGACGCGGTTGAGATCGGTGATCTCGAGCTCGCCGCGCGGAGAGGGCTCGAGCTCACGCGCGATCCGCGGCGCCTCGCCGTCGTAGAAATAGAGCCCTGTCACCGCGTAATTCGATTTCGGCTGCGCCGGCTTCTCCTCGATGGTTTCCGCCCGGCCCGCGCCGTCGAACGACACCACGCCATAGGCCCTGGGGTCGCTCACGTAATAGCCGAACACCGTCGCGCCGCTGGTCCGTCCGTCGGCCTTGGCGAGCAGTTCGCCGAAACCGTGGCCGTAGAAGATGTTGTCGCCCAGCACGAGCGCGCTCGGCCCCTCGCCCACGAACTCGGCGCCGATCAGATAGGCCTGCGCCAGCCCGCCCGGATCGGGCTGGACCGCGTACTGGATTTCCATCCCCCACTGCGATCCGTCGCCGAGCAGCCGCTGGAAAGCGGACTGGTCGAAGGGGGTGGTGATCACCAGCACCTCGCGGATGCCCGCCAGCATCAGGACCGACAGCGGATAGTAGATCATCGGCTTGTCGTAGACCGGCACGAGCTGCTTCGAGACCGCGTCGGTGATCGGCGCGAGCCGCGTGCCCGAACCCCCGGCAAGGATGATGCCGCGTCTGGTCATGCGCTTGAATTTCCCATCTGCGAGTCCTGTTCCGCGGCCGTCGGCGCTCCGCTGTCCACGCGGCGTGCCCCTGTCAGCAGCGGACCCGAAAGTAAAGTTGGCGCGTGTGCGGGATCGCCATCCGGACGGCCGGATCGGCGAAAGTCAAGCGGCGCTGGCGGGGCCGGGCCGCTCGTGGCCCGGCGCCTCGATCATTCCGCCTGTTATCGCGGTCAGCGTCGACATTGCCCATTTCTGCGCATCGGCCGACGCGGTTGAAGATTGCAACGTCGAGACGCAAATCCACGCCACAATTACGGCGAATGCCAGCGCCACCACAAACAAGGCCACATCCTTGAACAATCGAACATTCCGCTCGGCCACCGTCTCTTCGCGATCTAACGAAACGGAAAACTTGTGATTGGGCGGAGGGGAATTGAGATCGATCGTGCTCACAGGCCAACAATCTCGGTTTCAAGCACACGCGTATCCGCTTTGGCCAAACCCAGCTTGAGCCCGCGCTGCTTGCCTTCCAGCGCAGCAAGATAGAGCTGCAACGCCTTGCGCAAAATCTCGCTCTTGTTGGTTTCCGCTTCGGCAGCCACCCGATCTATCTCCCTGTTGAGATCGTCCGACAACACGACATTGAATCTGGTGCTCACGCTAACCTCCTTATGACGATGTGCAGAATATATGTATAATCCGCGCATCTGCAAGGTAGATTTCAAACGTCAAGATTCGCCACGTTCAGCGCATTGTCCTGGATGAACTCGCGGCGCGGCTCGACGACGTCGCCCATCAGCCGGGTGAAGATCTCGTCGGTGACGTCGGCGTCCTCGACCTTGACCTGGAGCAGCGCGCGGTGGTCGGGGTCGAGCGTGGTTTCCCACAATTGCTCGGCATTCATTTCGCCCAGCCCCTTGTAGCGCTGGATTTTCTGGCCCTTGCGGCCCGCGGCCATCACGGCCTCGAGCAACTGCGTCGGGCGGGTGATGACCCCGTTCGGGTCGAGCGAAGTCGAAACACGTTCGGGCTCGCTTTCATCTTCGGGCATCTCGACTTCCGCCTCCGGCGGAAGTTCATCCTGAGCGCCTGCCCTGCGGGCAGACGAAGGGCTCGATGCGAACGGTTCCCGATCGAAGGTTTCCTCGCCGCCACCCGCGGTCAACCGCATCGGCCCCGCATAGACCTCGGCGAATTCGCCGGCGACGCGGTGGAGTTTCCTCGCCTCGGCGCTGTCGAGGAACTTGGCCTCGATCTCGTGAACATCGGTCACCCCGCGCCACAGCCGGTGGATGCGCACGGTGCCGTCCGCGCCGGTTTCCGCGGACCAGCGCGCCTCGGCATCGCCGCGCTGGAGCAGTTCGGCTGCCTTCGCCAGCGCGCCCGCGCGATCCTTCGCGCCCGGCTCCAGCGCACCCGCCAGCGCCATCGCCTCGATCAGCGCCGGATCGTATTTGCGCGGCACGAAGCCCATCAGATTGCGCATTCTGAGGCCATGCTCGACGAGCGCCTGCAACTCGCCCGAGCCGCGCGCGCCTCCCGCGGTCTCGAGCACCCGGCCGTTGAGCCCCTGCGAGATCAGATAGCGGTCGTAGGCGGCCTGGTCCTTGAGATAGACCTCGGACTTGCCGCGCGTCACCTTGTAGAGCGGCGGCTGGGCGATGAAGAGGTGCCCGGCCTTGACGATCTCGGGCATCTGGCGATGGAAGAAGGTCAGGAGCAGCGTGCGGATATGCGCGCCGTCGACGTCGGCGTCGGTCATGATCACGATCTTGTGATAGCGCAGTTTCTCGAGGTTGAATTCCTCGCGCAGGCCCGTGCCCATCGCCTGGATCAGCGTGCCGACCTCTTTCGACGAAATGATCCGATCGAAGCGCGCGCGTTCGACGTTGAGGATCTTGCCCTTCAAGGGCAGGATCGCCTGGATCTTGCGGTCGCGGCCCTGCTTGGCGCTGCCGCCGGCGCTGTCGCCCTCGACCAGGAACAGCTCGCAATTGGCGGGATTGCGGTCCTGGCAGTCGGCGAGCTTGCCGGGCAGGCTGGCGATCGACATCGCGCCCTTGCGGCTCATCTCGCGGGCGCGGCGCGCGGCCTCGCGCGCGGCGGCGGCGTCGATGATCTTCTGGACGATGCTCTTGGCGTGCCCGGGATTCTCCTCGAGCCATTCGCCCATCTTGTCCCCCATGAGGCTTTCGAGCGGCTGGCGCACCTCGGAGCTGACCAGCTTGTCCTTGGTCTGCGAGGAAAACTTGGGGTCGGGCAGCTTGACCGAGACGATCGCGGTCAGGCCCTCGCGCATGTCCTCGCCCGAAAGCGAAACCTTTTCCTTCTTCATCAGCCCGCTGGCGGCGGCGTAATTGTTGAGCGTGCGCGTCAGCGCGGCGCGGAAGGCGGCGAGATGCGTGCCGCCGTCGCGCTGGGGGATGTTGTTGGTGAAGGTCAGCACGTTCTCGTAGTAAGAATCGTTCCATTCGAGCGCGACGTCGATGCCGATGCCGTCGCGCTCGGCGGAAACCGAGATCGGGTCGGGGATCAGCGGCTGCTTGGTGCGGTCGAGGTATTTGACGAAGGCCGCGATCCCGCCCTCGTAGAACAGATCGTGCTCGAGCGGATCCTCGTGCCGCTTGTCGCGCAGCTTGATGCGCACGCCCGAGTTGAGGAAGGCGAGTTCGCGGTAGCGGTGCTCGAGCTTCTCGAAATCGAATTCGATCACGTTCTTGAAGGTTTCGGTGCTCGGCATGAAGGTCACGCGGGTGCCGTTGCGTGTCCGGCCGGCGGGGCCCTTCACCACCAACGGCGACACCGCATCGCCGCCCTCGAAGCGCATCCAGTGCTCCTTGCCCTCGCGCCAGATGGTCAGTTCGAGCCATTCGGAGAGCGCGTTGACCACGCTGACGCCCACGCCGTGGAGCCCGCCCGAAACCTTGTAGGCGTTGTCGTCGCTGGTGTTCTCGAACTTCCCGCCTGCGTGGAGCTGGGTCATGATCACCTCGGCGGCCGAGACCCCCTCCTCGGCGTGGATGTCGGTGGGGATGCCGCGGCCGTTGTCCTCGACGCTCACCGAACCGTCGGGGTTCAATTCGATCAGGACGAGGTCGCAATGCCCCGCCAGCGCCTCGTCGATGGCGTTGTCCGAAACCTCGAACACCATGTGGTGAAGCCCGCTGCCGTCATCGGTGTCGCCGATATACATGCCCGGCCGCTTGCGCACCGCGTCGAGGCCCTTGAGCACCTTGATGCTGTCGGCGCCGTATTCGTTCAGGTTGGGGGTGTTTTGCGTGTTCTCGTCCATGCCGAGCATATAGGCACGAGGGGCCGTTTCCGGAACCCGCAGAGCGGGCTTTCATCCACAGGCGAAGGCGCTACAACCCGCCCCTATAATCCGGGGAGAATCTGATGAAATCGCTGCTGTTCGCCACCGCCGCGTTGCTATTGGCCGCCCCCGCGACCGCGCAAACCGCCGCAATGGGCCGGCTCGATTCGGGGCAGCAGCGCTACTTCTCGCTGTTCAAGGAGCTGGTCGAAACCGATACGTCGCTACCCGGCGGTAGCTGCACCCGCGCGGCGCGCCAGGTTGCGGCGCGGATGAAAGCGGCGGGGTTCGCCGACGAGCAGCTCACGCTGTTCTCGGTTCCGGAGCATCCCGAGGACGGCGGATTGGTCGCCGTGCTGCCGGGCAGCTCGAAGAGCCTCAAGCCACTCCTGCTGCTCGCGCATATCGATGTCGTGGCGGCCAAGCGCGCGGACTGGGTGCGCGACCCGTTCAAGCTGGTCGAGGAGAAGGGCTATTACTACGCGCGCGGCGTGGCCGATACCAAGGCACTCGCGGCGATCTGGGCCGATACGCTGATCCGCCTCAAGGAAAGTGGCGCGAAGCCCAAGCGCGCGATCAAGATGGCGCTGACCTGCGGCGAGGAGACCAATGGCGCGTTCAACGGGGCCGAATGGCTGGCCGCCAACAAGCGCGAGCTGATCGACGCCGCCTTCGCGCTCAACGAGGGCAGCGGGGGCACCACCGACGGGAAGGGCAAAGTGGTCGAGCAGGCGGTGACGGTCGGCGAGAAGACCTTCGCCACCTTCCGCGTGGAAACGCGCAACCCCGGCGGGCACAGTTCGGTCCCCCGGCCTGATAACGCGATCACCCAGCTCGCGCAGGCGCTGGTCAAGATCGGCGCGCACGAGTTTCCGCTCGAATTCACCGACACCACCCGCGCCTATTTCCGCGACGCGGGCGCGGGGCGCGGCGACGCGACCGGGCGCGCCATGGTCGCGCTCGCCGCCAATCCCGCCGACAGGGCGGCCGAGGCGGTGGTCAATGCCGACCCGTTCCTCCATTCGAACCTGCGCACGACCTGCGTGGCGACGATGCTCGACGGCGGCCACGCGCGCAATGCGCTGGCACAGCGCGCCGGGGCCTATGTGAACTGCCGCATCTTCCCCGGACACACCATCGAATCGATCCGCGAGGAACTCGCCGCCGTGGTCGCCGACCCCGGGGTCAGCTTCGAGACACTGCCACCCAGGCGGCCCGCGCCGCCGCCGCCGCCGCTCGATCCGCAGGTCGTCGGGCCGATGCGGACTTTGGCGGCGAAGTACTGGCCGGGCGTTCCGCTGGTCACCCAGATGGCGAATGGCTACAGCGATGCCACCTTCCTGGGTGCGGTGGGCATTCCGGCATATGGCGTTCCGGGCATGTGGGGCGATCCCGATGGCAACGGCGTCCACGGCTTGAACGAGCGCCGCGAAATTCGCGCGGTCTATATGGGGCGCGACTATTTGTTCGAACTGGTCAAGGCGCTCGCGCGCTAAGGAGAGGAAAACCATGAAGTCGCTTCTGCTTGCAGCAACCGCCGCGCTATTTGCCGCCCCCGCGACGGCGTAAATGGCGATCACGCCGATGGGGCCGCTGCGGCCCGATCAGCAGAAGTTCCTCGAGCTCTACAAGGAGCTGGTCGAGACCGACACCAGCCCGACCACCGGCAATTGCACCACCGCCGCCGCGCAAGTCGCCGCGCGGATGAAGGCGGCGGGCTTCACGGACGATCAGCTCACGCTGTTCTCGGTGCCCGAGTTCCCCAAGGACGGCGGGCTGGTGGCGGTGCTGCCGGGCACCTCGAAGACCCTGAAGCCGATGCTGCTGCTCGCGCATATCGACGTGGTGACGGCGAAGCGTGCCGACTGGGAGCGCGATCCCTACAAGCTGGTCGAGGAGAACGGCTATTACTACGCGCGCGGCATCGCCGACGACAAGTTCCAGAGCGCGGTCTACGCCGATACGCTGATCCGGCTGAAGCAGGAGGGGTTCCGCCCGCAGCGCACGATCAAGCTGGCGCTGACCTGCGGCGAGGAGACCGACACCGCCTGGAACGGCGCCAAATATCTTTCCGAGCAGCGCCGCGACCTGATCGACGCCGAATTCGCGCTCAACGAGGGCGGCGGCGGGCGGACCGACGGCAAGGGCAAATTGATGGTGCAGACCATCCAGACCGGCGAGAAGGTCTATCAGGACTACAAGCTCACCGTCACCAACCCCGGCGGCCATTCGAGCCAGCCGGTGCCGCGGAACGCGATCTACGACATGGCGCGCGCGCTCGATAAGATCGCCGCGTACAGCTTCCCGGCCGAGTTCAGCGACACCACGCGCGTGTTTTTCGCCAAGTCCGGCGCCTTGCGGAACGACGAAACCGGCCGCGCGATGGTGGCGCTCACCAAGGACCTCAACGACGCTGGAGCCATGGCGCTGGTCAACCGCGACAAGGCGCTCAATTCGATGCTGCGGACCACTTGCGTCGCGACCATGATCGAGGGCGGCCACGCGGTGAACGCGCTGCCGCAGCGGGTCGAGGCCAACGTCAATTGCCGGATTTTCCCCGGCCACACACC
>JAIETR010000050.1 GCA_019745075.1 Qipengyuania sp. | reverse complement strand
TTGGGCCTATCGCTATCGACGCTCACCCGATCCGACCTCCGCATTCGCCCCAAGTCGGCGACAATCCCCGAAGCCGAAATCGAAGCCCAACTCGCCCGCCGCAAGGAGGCGCGCGCGGCGAAGGCCTTCGCCACCTCCGACGCCATCCGAGACGAACTCGCGGCGCAGGGTGTCGAGGTGATGGACGGCGATCCGCTGGAGTGGGAGTGGAAGCTGTGAGCGCCGCGCGACTTGACCATCCTGCATTTGTGTGTATATAAATGCGTATAGAGCGGCGCAGCAAGAAGATCGTCAAGCGCCTGCTCGCGGACGGTTTCGAGCTGGTTGCGATCAAAGGCTCGCACCACAAGTTTCGCAAGGGCGCGCTGACCGTGATCGTCCCGCATCCCAAGCGCGACCTCCCGCTCGGGACGGCGCGGAGCATCGCGCGGATGGCAGGATGGGAATGACCATGGGCATGCAATATTTCTATGCGATCGTGGACAAGGACGACGGCAGTGCGTTCGGCGTGCGCTTCCCCGATCTGCCAGGCTGCTTCTCGGCTGCCGACGCCATCGAGGAGGTTCTTCCCAACGCCTGCGAAGCCCTCGAACTCTGGTTCGAGGATGGCGAACCGGTCGCCCCGCAACGGCTCGATCAAGTCCGGGACGCCGCAGCCGAAGACATCGCGGCTGGCTCATTTATCGTAGCGGTCCCCTACATAAAGCGACTGGGCCGGCAGGTTCGCGCCAATATCTCGCTCGACAAGGGCATGTTGGACGCAATCGACCGCGCGGCGGCCGAGCGCAGCCTCACCCGCAGCGCCTTTCTGGCCGATGCCGCGCGCAACGAGATCGAAATGCGGCGATGACCGTCGCCGTCCTGTCCGGCCTCATCCGCCCGCTGGTCGAGCCGCGGCTGCCCGAGTGGGTCGAGCCGCGCTGGTTCATGTCCAGGGAGGAGGCGCTCGAGCTCGCGCCCTCGGCTGAGATCGGCTGGTTCGACTTCGCGCAGCATGGGCCGATGGCCGAGGTGGTGACCGCCGCCACCAAGCTCAAATGGCTCAACTCGATCTACGCCGGGCTCGACTTCCTGCCGCTCGATCTGCTCGCGCAGCGCGGCACGGTGGTGACCAACGGCGCGGGGATCAACGCCGTCACCATCGCCGAATATGCCGTCATGCTGATGCTGGCGCATGCCAAGGGCTACCGCGAGGTGGTGCGCGCGCAGGAGCGGCGCGAGTGGCTGCTCGACAGCCCAGGGAAGCGCGAGCTGTTCGGCGAGCGGGTGCTGCTTCTCGGGCTCGGCGCGATCGGGGGGCTGATCAAGGCGCGGCTCGAGGCGTTCGGCATGGAGGTGGTGCCGGTGCGCCGCTCGGGCGCGGAGGGGGCCTTGAGGTCCGACGAATGGCGCGGCCAGCTTGGCGGCTTCGATTGGATCGTGCTCGCCGTCCCCTCGACTCCCGACACGCACCGCATGATCGGCGCGGGCGAGCTGGCGGCGATGAAGCCCAGCGCCGTGGTCGTGAACATCGCGCGCGGCGAGGTGATCGACCAGGACGCGCTGGTCGCCGCGCTGACCGACAAGCGGATCGAGGCCGCGCTGCTCGATGTCACCACCCCCGAACCGCTCCCCGAGGATCATCCGCTCTGGGCGCTCGACAACGCGCAGGTCACCATGCACCTCTCCGGCCGGGCGCAGACCGGGATGTTCCAACGCAGCGCCGAGCGGTTCGTCGAGAATCTCGCGCGCTGGCGCGCCGGCGAACCGGTGCGGCCGCAAATGGACCTTGCACTGGGCTACTGACTCGGTCCCGACCCTCTGTTACGCAGGGGCGATTGGGGACGCACATGGCCGACAAGCGCAAGGCATCGGATCTCTTCGTCGCGTGCCTCGAGGCCGAGGGCTGCGAATATATCTTCGGCGTTCCGGGCGAGGAGAACCTCGACTTTCTCGACAGCCTGAGCCGCTCCAGCCGGATCAGGCTGATCCTCACCCGCCACGAACAGGGCGCCGGCTTCATGGCCGCGACCTATGGGCGCCACACCGGCAAGACCGGCGTCTGCCTCGCCACGCTTGGCCCCGGCGCGACCAATCTCGTCACCGCCGCCGCCTATGCGACCTTGGGCGGCATGCCGATGATGACGATCACCGGGCAGAAACCGATCAAGAAGTCGAAGCAGGGCCGCTTCCAGATCCTCGACGTGGTCGCGATGATGGAGCCGATCGCGAAATACACCCACCAGCTCGCCGCCGGCGACAACATCCCCAGCCGCGTGCGCGAGGCCTATCGCCTGGCCGAGGAGGAGAAGCCGGGCGCGGTCCATCTCGAGCTGCCCGAGGACATCGCCGAAGAGCCGACCGAAGCCGAGCCGATCGTCCCCTCCAAAGCGCGCCGTCCCAGCGCCGAGTCCAAGGCGGTGCGTCAGGCGGTCGCGATGATCGAGGCGGCCAAGGCCCCGGTGCTGGTGATCGGCGCGGGCGCCAACCGCACGATGACCGGCAAGATGCTGCTCGAATTCGTCGAGGCGACCGGCATCCCCTTCCTGACCACACAGCTGGGCAAGGGGGTGATCGACGAGCGCCACCCGCTGTTCCTCGGCTGCGCGGCGCTTTCGGCGGGCGATTTCGTCCACCGCGCGGTCGAGGATGCGGACTGCATCGTCAATGTCGGGCACGATGTGATCGAGAAGCCGCCGTTCTTCATGAAGGCCGGCGGGGCGCGGGTGATCCACGTCTCCAACCGCACCGCCGAGGTCGATCCGGTCTATTTCCCGCAGGTCGAGGTGATCGGCGATATCGCCAATGCGATCTGGCAGATGAAGGACGCGCTCACCCCCAACCGCGCCTGGGATTTCAAGCGGATGCTGTCCTATCGCCAGGCCGAGGTCGCGCACACCGGGAAGCTCGCCGAGGATGCGCGCTTCCCGATCTTCCCGCCGCACCTGGTGGCGCAGGTTCGCGATGCAATGCCGCGCGACGGAATCGTCTGCCTCGACAACGGGATCTACAAGATCTGGTTCGCGCGCGGCTACACCGCCTACCTCCCCAACACCGTGCTGCTCGACAATGCGCTCGCGACCATGGGCGCCGGGTTGCCGAGCGCGATGATGAGCGCGATGCTCTATCCGGGCCGCAAGGTGATGGCGATCTGCGGCGACGGCGGCTTCATGATGAACAGCCAGGAGATGGAGACCGCGGTCCGCCTCGGCCTCGATCTCACCGTGCTGATCCTGCGCGACGATGCCTATGGCATGATCCGCTGGAAGCAGGCCAACATGGGCTTCGCCGATTTCGGGCTGACCTATGGCAACCCCGATTTCGTCAAATATGCCGAAAGCTATGGGGCGATGGGCCACCGGGTGGAGAGCAGCGATCACCTGCGCGAGACGCTCGCCCATTGCCGCGATACGCCGGGGGTCCACCTGATCGACTGCCCGGTCGACTATTGCGAAAACGACCGGATATTGAACAAGGACATCAAGGAGCTGTCGAAGGCTCTCTAAGTCGTAAGCCCCTCCCCTTTAGGGGAGGGGTTGGGGTGGGGGATGTGCCGGAACCTTCGCCCCGACAAGCCCCACCCCCCGGCCCCTCCCCTGAAGGGGAGGGGGGAGATGCCCGTGAAGCTCAAATCGACTTACCCGCTCTACCTCAACAATCGCGCCGCGCAGCCGAACACCGATCTCGCGGTGACGGACAAATACACCGGCGAGGTCGCGTTCAGGACCGCGCTCGCCACCCCGGACATCATCGAGGAGGGCATCGCGGGCGCTGTCCGCGCCACGGAGCCCATGGCCCGACTGCCGGCCTATGAGCGCCAGGGCGTGCTCCAGCACTGTGTCGACCGCTTCAAGGCGCGCTTCGACGAGCTGGCCTATGCGCTCTGCGTCGAGGCGGGCAAGCCGATCAGGGACGCCGAGGGCGAGGTCACCCGGCTGATCGACACTTTCCGCATCGCCGCGGAGGAAAGCGTGCGGATGACCGGCGAACTCCAGCCGCTCGACATCAGCCCGCGCGCGAAAGGCTATATGGGCATCTGGAAGCGCGTGCCGATCGGGCCGTGCAGCTTCATCAGTCCGTTCAACTTCCCATTGAACCTCGCCGCGCACAAGATCGCGCCGGCGATCGCGGTCGGCTGCCCCTTCGTGATGAAGCCCGCCAGCCGCACCCCGCTGGGCGCGCTGATCGTGGGCGAGGTGCTGGCCGAATGCGACGTGCTGCCCGAGGGCGCGTTCAGCATCCTGCCCGCGCACCGCGACGGCGCGGACATGTTCACCGTGGACGAGCGGCTCAAGCTGCTCAGCTTCACCGGCAGCCCCGGAGTAGGCTGGGACCTCAAGGCTCGGGCGGGCAAGAAGAAGGTCGTGCTCGAACTCGGCGGCAATGCCGCGGTGGTGGTCGACAAGGACGCCGACTTGGCGGACGCGCTCGAGCGGGTGATCTTCGGCGCCTTCTACCAGAGCGGGCAGAGCTGCATCGGGGTGCAGCGGATCGTCATCCACGAGGATGTGTACGACGCCTTCAAGGCGATGCTGGTCAAGCGCGCCAAGAGCCTGGTCGCGGGCAATCCGCACGACCGGAAAACCTTCATCGGGCCGATGATCGACGTGAAGGAAGCGCAGCGGCTCGACAACTGGATCGAGGAGGCGGTCGAGGGCGGCGCCACGCTGCTCACCGGCGGCAAGCGCGACGGCGCGATGCTCGAGGCGACGCTGCTGGAGGGCGTCGATCGCTCCGCGACCCTCTACCGCGAGGAAGCCTTCGGCCCGGTCGCGATCCTTTCGCGCTTTTCGAAATTCGAGGACGCGCTCACCGAGGTCAATGACAGCAAGTTCGGCCTCCAGGCCGGCATCTTCACCCGCGACCTGTTCCAGATGTTCGACGCCTGGGACCGGCTCGAAGTCGGCGGAATCCTCGTCAACGACGTCCCCAGCTTCCGCGTCGACAACATGCCCTACGGCGGGGTCAAGGACTCCGGCCTCGGCCGCGAAGGCGTGCGCTTCGCGATGGAGGACATGACCGAGATCAGGAATCTGGTGGTTAGGCGAAGATGACGGAGGAGGCTTCTAGAACATCTTGGGAAGGCCGGCGTCCTTCAACGTCCCGTTAGCGGTGTGCTTGATGGAAACGCCCTTATCCAAAGTGACGCGCCGATCGGTGATCGGGCTGTACCAGATTTCATGATCGCCTTTTCCCATTCGGACGAAGGTGCAGCCACCCGCGATCAAGGCGTCGCGCACCTCACGATAATATCCGGCCACTCGAGTTATGCATATGCAAGCGCGAGGGGGGAATCGAATATCGGCATAATGCTCGGGCGAGCACAATCAGGTCTGGGCAGCTTCATCTTGGCGGCCCTCTCAAGGCATGCACTTACGATCTCGTCATTGTTCAATTCGACAATCTCCGGTGCGGCAGCCTGAATCCTGGCTACGAGTTCGGAGGGGCTGTCCGCTTCGAGCCAGAGGCCGGGAATATCCGACTCAGCGATGTACCAGCGGCCGGTCTCCGCATCGCAGGCGAGATGCACCTTGAGTTCGAACATGGTCTCCATCGTCCATTGCCCCGCAACAGCCGCGCTCCGTCGTATCCCATTAAGCCGACTATGCTTAAGAAACGTCTCACGAGCAAATCTTCATGTGGTGCATGATGCCTTGGTTTGCAACTTTGCTCGTGTTGCGCCCGTTATTCACCCCTCCTCGAGCAGCAGCAGCTCGCATTGCACCACCAGGCGCGGGTTCGGGAGCAGGCGGTGCTCGGCCTCGGTCACCGTAGCGTCGGCGACGAGCTGGCCGGGGAGCGCGAACTCATGGTCGGGCAGGGCGGCGATGAAGCGTTCTCCGGCCTCGACCGCCTCCTCGCCCGCGAACAGCAGCGCCAGCGAATGGCGCGCGCCCGAGAAGGTGATGCTGGCCCAGGCCTTCTCGCCGTGGGCGATGACCTGGCCGCGGAACTCGCCGAGCGCCAGCAGCGCCTCGCGCAGCCGGTCTCCCGTGGAGCGCCGCGGCGGGGCCGGGCGGCGATGCGGCGGCTGGGGCTCGGGCCGCGTGGCAGGTGTAGGAACGGCGCGGACCGACATGAGATCGACGGCAAAATCAGTGGGCATTTTCGTTCTCCGCGCCTTTCGCCGGACGCTTGCGCGCGGCCAGCTCGAACCCGTCCATGAATCCGCGCACGCGCTGGTCGAGCGGGAGGCGCGGCTCGCGGCCGGCGCGCAGATCGTAAACTAGCCGGGGGTCGTGCGCGGCGTCGCGGCCGAACTGGCTGGCGGATATGGCGTGGCGGCTCAGAAAGCTTTCGACGGTGCGGATCAACATGTGGCTCCTCGGGTGCTGAGCGAATCGGTGTTCGTTATTTGTTCCGAAAAATTTCCTACTTGTCTAGGATGAAATCCTGCGATATAGGATTTTCTATGGATAAAAACATTCCCCGCAGCGAAAACCACGCGCGTGGCCGGCTCGAGCAGCTGGCGCGCGACAAGGGTTCGAGCTTGGCGGAACTGTCGCGCCTCCTCGGGCGCAACGCAGCCTATCTGCAGCAATATGTCGCACGGGGAAGTCCTCGCCACCTCGATGAACCCGACCTGCTCAAGATTGCGGAATTCCTCGGTATTTCCCCGCGGGTGATCCGCACCCGGCCCTCGGCGGCATATGCTGCCGAAACTGCGCGCGACGAGGCGGACGACTACCGCGAGGTTCCCCGCCTGCTGCTCGATGCCTCGGCGGGACCGGGTACGCTCGGATTGCAGGAAATTCCCTACGACAGTATCCGATTTTCCCGCCGCTGGCTGCGGGAAATGGGACTCGAGGGCGCCGAGCTTTCGGCCATCCGCGTGGAGGGCGACAGCATGGAGCCGCTGCTGCGCTCGGGCGACGAGATTTTCGTCGATCGCGCCAAGCGCGGCGGCGAGGGCGTTTTCGTGGTCCGCATCGGCGACGCGCTCCACGTCAAGCAGGTCCGCGCCAGCGCCCCCGGCACGATCGCGCTGATCAGCGCCAACGAGGCCTACGCCCCGCTCGAACTCCCGCGCGAAGAGGTCGAGGTGATCGGCCGCGTGGTGTGGAAGGGCGGACGAATCTAGCGCTCACCCCAACCGGTCGAGACGCGAGGCAGCCAGCCCCGCGGTCAGGCCGCCTTGCGCAGGCGGCGGTGCAGATAGTTCTCGTCGAACCCGGCGATCTGGACCAGCTTCACCGGGTCCATGATCGCGACGCTGCCGCGCTTGATCGCCATCGCCCCCGCCAGCCGCAATTCCTTCAGCACGCGATTGATGTGCACCGGGGTCATGCCCAGCGCATCGGCCAGCACCTGCTGCGACAGCGGGAGGGCGAAATGATGGTCGTGGGTGAGGCCGATGTTGCGCACCCGCAGATACAGCTCGCACATCAGATGCGCCACCCGCTCGATCGAGCTGCGCCTTCCCATGCTGACGATCCAGGCGCGCATGATCCCCTCGTCGACCAGCTGCGCTATGTACATGGCGTCGGCGATCGCCCGATGTTCGCTCATGGCCTTCTCTATCTGGCTCCGCGGTATCCGGGCCACGAGCGCGGGCGTGAGCGTCTGGATGCTGTGATCCATCTCGGTCAGCAGCTTGGTGTGCAGGTCGCAGGAATCGCCGGGCATCAGAAAGGCCACGATCTGGCGCGTGCCGCTCGGCATCACCTTGTAGCGGCAGGCCCAGCCCTCCAGCATCACGAGGACCGGGCCGGGAGGGTCGCCCTCGCGGATCAGATCCTGGCGGGCGGCGAACCGGGTCGGGTTGGCCGTAACTTCCTCCAGCGCGGCCTTCTCGGTCGCGCCGAGCAGCGCCATCCCGTTCAATTTCTGGATGAATCGGTTGTCCATGACGCCCCCCTTTACAGCGTCCCTGGCCACCATAACATTGATGCAGTATATTGTCGAACATTGTTATAAGTTGTGGATTTACTGTCTGAACTCACTAGTGTCCGCCCATCGTCGGCAGGATCAACCAGGCGTCGGCGGCGGAGAGCGCGAAGACTCTCGCCTGTACCGAAGGCGTTCGATGTCGCTTAACGACAATGATTCCCCGACGCGGGGTACCTTTCCGCAAGTGCAGGATGCTCACGGCCAGGCGGCGCTGCTGCTGGTCGAGAGCCTGATCCACGGTCTCCGCGAGCAGTCGGTGCTGAGCGCGAGCCAGGCGGTCGCGATCGTCGAGCGCGCGGTCGAGGTGCAGGCCGAGCTTGCCGCCAGCGCCAACGGCGCGGCGGCGCCGATGTGGCGATCCCATGCGCTGCTGTCCACGATCGCGAGATCGCTGAGGGCCGACGGCGGCCCCGATCTCCTCGCCCCCCGGTAATATCCTTCAAGAACGGGGCGCCAGCCAGTTCTTGCGTCCGCTCGCCGCGGATGGCGCGGTCAGGAATGCGCCGCCGCGTCGCGCGGCGGGCTGATCACCCAGTAGCCCCCCTCGGCCTGCATGAGGAGGCGGCAGAGCGGGCGCCCGTCGCTGAACACCTCGGTATCCTGGTTGGCGAAGTGCCGCGCGGTCAGGAGGAACACGGCTTCGCGCCCGGTCGCCTCGAATTCGATGAACTGCCCGGCCGCTTCGCCGGCGGGCGAGGCCACCAGACGAAATATGCTCTCGTGCCGGGTTGTTCGGCGCCCCATCGACCGTTCTCCTCTTGCGACAGATGGACCACGCGCCGGCATCCGGCTATCACCTGCATCAGCTTTGAGCGGCAATATCGCGTGACACGCCCGGCGGTCGCCGCCGCGACATGTGAGTGGCAGTGGCGGGGCATGCCGTCGGCGCCGCGCTTGCATTGGCGCGGCCGCGCCGCCACCTTCCCCGCATGACCGATGGACCCCAACCCGCACCGGCGCCGACGATGCGCGCCGGGATCGTGCCGGTGACGCCGCTGCGGCAGAATTGCTCGCTGATCTGGTGCACGAAGACCATGAAGGGCGCGCTGGTCGATCCCGGCGGCGATCTCGACAAGCTCAAGGCGGCGGTCGCCAACAGCGGTGTGACGCTCGAGAAGCTGCTCGTCACCCACGGCCATCTCGATCATTGCGGGCAGGCGGGCGTGCTGGCCAAGGAGCTCGGTCTGAAGATCGAGGGCCCGCACGAGGCCGACCGCTTCTGGATCGGCCGCCTCGACGATGACGGGCACCGCTGGGGCATGGAAGCCCACAGCTTCGAGCCCGACCGCTGGCTGGAGGACGGCGACACCGTCACCGTGGGCGAGCTGACGCTCGAGGTCATCCACTGCCCCGGCCACACCCCCGGCCATGTCGTGTTCTTCCACCGCCCGAGCAAGTTCGCGATCGTGGGCGACGTGCTGTTTCAGGGCAGCATCGGGCGGACCGACTTCCCGATGGGCAATCATCAGGACCTGATCGACGCGATCACCGGCAAGCTCTGGCCGCTGGGCGACGACGTCACCTTCATCCCCGGCCACGGCCCCACCAGCACCTTCGGCCGCGAACGCCAGACCAACGCCTTCGTGAGCGACACGGCTTTGGGGTGACTTCGCCGATTTGCGGGTCGGCGGACTGTCCGGGAACGAGCCAAAGCGACATAAGAAAATGCTTGGAGCCACCGGGTGAATCCACCGCGCGATGGGAACCTGTAGCCCCTCCAGCCTCGTTCTGCCGAGAAGGAGTAGAAGAGATGCAGTTCGATCTGTTGATTATCGGCACCGGCACCGCGGCGATGGTCGCGGCGATGCGGGTCCGGGATGCGGGCTGGTCCGTTGCCGTCATCGACGAAAAGCCATTTGGCGGCACCTGTGCCCTGCGCGGATGCGATCCCAAGAAGATGCTCGTCGGCGGAGCTGAGGTGATCGACGCACAGCGGCGGATGCGCGGGAGAGGCGTGGACGGCGAAGTGCAGGTCAACTGGCCCGACCTGATCCGCTTCAAGCGCAGTTTCACCGATCCGGTGCCGGACAAGCACGAGCATCGCTATCGCGAGAAAGGCATCGAAACCTTTCATGGTGCCGCCCGCTTCAGCGGGCCGAACAGTGTCACGCTCAATGGGTCGGAACTGCATGGCCGGCACATCCTCATTGCCACTGGCGCGGAGCCGTTACGGCTGGGCATCCCAGGCGAAGAGCATCTGATCGACAATGAGGCGTTCTTGGCGATGGAGAGCCTACCACGCCGGATCGTGCTGGTCGGCGGCGGATATATCGCTGCCGAGTTCTCGCACATTGCCGCAAGAGCGGGAGCGGGGGTCACCGTTCTTCAACGCGGACCAAGAATGTTGCCGCAGTTCGAACCTGAGCTTGTCGCGTGGCTCATGGAGGCGTTCAGAACAGCCGGGATCGACGTGCGCACGAAGACGACAGTTACCGCCATTGAACGCGACGGCGATGGCTTCATCGTTCGCGGCGAGTTCGATGGTGAAGAAGTCACAATGACTGCCGACCTTGTCGTTCACGCTGCCGGTCGAACGCCAGCCCTGGAACGGCTCAACCTCGCCGCGGCGGCCATCGCCCGGAAGGGCAATCACCTTCACCTCAATCAATATCTACAAAGTGTTACGAACCCTGCCATTTACGCCGCTGGAGATGCCGCGCGGATCGGCCCCCCGCTTACGCCCGTTTCGAGCCACGATGCGAAAACGGTCGCGGCCAACCTTCTAAAAGGCAACCACGCCAAGCCGGATTATCGCGGCGTCCCGAGCGTTGCCTTCACAATCCCGCCGATAGCGGCGGTCGGCATGGGAGAGGAGCAAGCGCGAAACTCCCGTCTTCGCTATAAGGTCAAATGCGAAAGAGCCTCGGACTGGTTTACCGCTCGGCGGGTCGCGGAGCCGGTTTATGGCTACAAGACGCTCGTCGAGGAGGAAACAGGTCGCATATTGGGCGCTCACTTGGTCGGCCCACGCATAGACGAAGTCATCAACGTGTTCGGGCTCGCCATCCGCAACGGGCTGACCGCCGACGACATTAAGAACACGATGTTCGCCTATCCAACGGGCGCATCGGACATCGGCTACATGCTCTAGCTGGAAGCTTCACGCGGCGGTCGAGCAATCAAGTGGTGGAGGCCTCCACAGCGGCAGCGCCCCACCGGGTCCGGCCCGGTCAGTTGCTGACGTGGGCGCTGTTTGCGGCAGTGCTCTCTTCGATCAGCTCGATGACCGCGCACTCGGGAGCGGCCTCACCCGAGCAGCGTGTGACGGTCGCGGCCAACAGGCGCTCCAGTTCGACAAGGTCGGCCAGTTTGGCTCGAACCTGCTCGAGGTGGTGCTGCGCGATCGTGCGCACCTCGCCGCAATCGGCTTTTCCAGGGCCGCCAAGCGCCAAAATTGCTCTGACCTCCCGGGGCGTGAAGCCGAGATTGCGCGCGCGGCGGAGGAAGTCGAGGGTGCGCACGTGGCCCCGGTCATAGATGCGATGCCCGCCGGCGGTGCGCTCGGGTGCCTCGAGAACGCCGATGGTCTCGAAATACCGGATCGTTTCGATGTTGACGCCGGTCCGGCGCGCCAGCTCTCCTCGAGTGACGCGTTTGCGATTCTGGGCCGCCATGACGATTTTCCTTGATCCTGTAACCGCTACAGGTGGCACATAGCCTCGAATCGCTTTGGAGACGAGTCTTGGACAAGAATGGTTTGACCCGCCCGATGGGATTGGAGGTTGCGGACCGGGAGGTGGCAGCGATCGGCACAGTTGCAGGCGCGGGCGCACTTTTGTCCGCTGCCGCCTGCTGCGTTCTCCCGCTGGCCTTGGCGGCTGGCGGGATCGGGGCCGGCGGCTTCGCGGCGTTTGTGCCGTTCCACTGGCCGATGACCATTGCAGCGGCGGTGGCGGTGGCGGTGGGCTGGCTGCTTTACCTGCGTAGAAGACGAGCTTGCTCCGTGGACCCCAGCTGTGGCGCTGCCGCGCCATCGCGAGCCACGCCGGTGATGCTGTCCTTCGCCACCGCGTTCGTTGCGCTCTCGGCATTGTGGCCATCATATCTGGAGAAGCCGCTCATGAACCTGCTAGGAGGCACATGATCCAACTCCTCTCCACGCTTACTTGTCCAAACTGCGGCGGCATGTCCGTCGAGACAATGCCGACCAACGCCTGCCAGTTCTTTTACGACTGCCGCCATTGCGGGGTGGTGCTGCGCCCGCTGAAGGGCCATTGCTGTGTCTTCTGCTCTTACGGGGACGTGCCGTGCCCGCCGATACAAGACGAGCGAGCCTGCGGCGAGGGAAGCGGCTGCTCGAACTGAAAGCAAACTTCCGCCGCGCCACCCGGCCTGACTACATCCGCCCGGTCGCCGCCAGCACCGCTACCACCGCGAGGCCGAGCTGGGTGAGCATCGTCACCGCCACGCCGACCGAGCGCCCCCGCGCGAGCGCGCCGCCGTCCATGCCCAGGCCGTGGGCGACGCGCGCCAGCAGATAGGCGCCCGAGACCCAGGCCAGCCATTCGCCGCCGGCGCCCGCCAGCTCGATCGCGGCGATCAGGATCAGCACGAAACCGGTGTTCTCGACGAAGTTGAGCTGGGCGCGCATCCGCGCCGTCAGCGGGCCGCCGGCGTCGTCGCCGATCGACACCTTGTGGCGGATGCGCATCTGACCGACGCGCAGCGACAGCCAGATGTTGACGATCGCCGCGGCGGCGGCGGCGCTCAGGGTGACCGGTAGAATGATCATGGCTTTCCTCCCAATTCGACCCATGCGATGCTACGCGGCCAGGTTCGCCGGCGACAACCGCGCGCCACCGGCTATCACCGGTTGCAATCGGGAGAAATCCCGCTATAGGCCCGGCCCTTCGCCGACCTCGATGGAACGCTTCGGGACGCGCGCCCTTGTGCGCCGCCGGACCTTCACCTAGGGCGGCCACAAGAAAACCCGGTTATTTTTGACGTAGGAACAGGTGCCGCATGGCCGTCCCCAAGAGGAAAGTATCGCCCAGCCGCCGCGGGATGCGCCGCAGCCATGATTCGCTGAAGGTCGAAGCCTTCCACGAATGCCCGAATTGCGGCGAGCTGAAGCGCCCGCACCATTTGTGCTTCGCCTGCGGCCACCACAATGGGCGCGAAGTCATCGTGCCCAAGGGTCTGTAACAAGCCCCTGACTGCCAGAGGAACGACGCCATGAGCCTGCCGCGTATCGCCGTCGATGCGATGGGCGGCGACGAAGGCGTGCGCGTGATGGTCGAAGGCGCCGCGCTGGCGCGCCGCCGCCACGACAAGTTCAAGTTCCTGCTGGTCGGCGACAGGCCGAAGATCGAGGCCGCGCTCGCCAGCCACCCGGGCCTTACCGGCGCGTCGGAAATCCTCCATTGCGAGGATGTGGTCGCGGGCGACGAGAAGCCGTCGCGGGCGCTGCGCCGCGCCAGGACGACCAGCATGGGCCTCGCGGTCGATGCGGTGAAGCGGGGCGAGGCCGGCGCCGCGGTCAGCGCGGGCAACACCGGCGCGCTGATGGCGATGAGCAAGCTGGCGCTGCGCACCATGCCCGGCATCGATCGCCCCGCGCTCGCCGCGCTGCTGCCCACGCTCGGCGAGCGCGACGTCGTCATGCTCGATCTGGGCGCCAACCGCGAATGCGACGCGCGCAATCTGGTTCAGTTCGCGATCATGGGCGCGGCCTATGCGCGGATCGTCAACGAACGCCCGCGTCCGAGCGTCCGCCTGCTCAACATCGGCACCGAGGAGACCAAGGGCACGGGCGAGCTGCAGGAGGCGGCCGCGGTGCTCAAGGCGGCCAAGGGGCTCGAGCTCGACTTCGCCGGTTTCGTCGAGGCCGACAAGATCAACCGCGGCACCAGCGATGTGATCGTGACCGACGGATTTTCCGGCAATATCGCGCTCAAGGCGATCGAGGGCGCGGCGCGCTTCGTCACCGATCTGCTCAGGAACGCCTTCTCCTCCAGCTTCCGCTCCAAGGTCGGCTTCCTGGTTTCGCGCCCGGCGACCGAGCTGTTGCGCCATCACCTGGACCCCAACAACCACAATGGCGCGGTCTTCCTGGGCCTCAACGGCGTGGTGGTGAAGAGTCACGGCAGCGCCAGCGCCAAGGGCGTGGCCAATGCGGTCGAGGTCGCGGCGCGGCTGCTCGAGGACGACATCACCGACCGCATCAAGCACGACCTCGCCGAGCTGGGGGAGGAGCGGCTGCGCGGCCCGAAGATGCGCGCGGCGATCGCCAAGTGACACGTTCCTGTTCGCCGCGAGCAGTTTCGAGATCGAAACAGGCATGATTCGCAGCCTCATCAAAGGCACCGGTTCGGCGCTTCCGGCGCGGGTCATGGCCAACGCCGAGTTCGCGGAGATGGTCGATACCAGCGACGAATGGATCGTCGAGCGCACCGGCATCCGCCAGCGCCATATCGCCGGAGAGGGCGAAAGCACCGCGACGCTGGCCGCCGAGGCCTCTGGCAAGGCACTGGAATCGGCGGGAATTTCCGCGAGCGAGATCGACCTCATCGTCCTCGCCACCGCCACTCCGGACCATACCTTTCCCGCCACCGCGACCCAGGTCCAGGCCATGCTGGGCTGCACCCCGGGCGGGATCGCCTTCGACGTCGCGGCGGTCTGCTCGGGATTCCTCTACGCGCTCGCCACCGCCGATTCTCTGCTCAGAACAGGCATGGGAAACAAGGCCTTGGTCATCGGAGCCGAGACTTTTTCGAAGCTTCTCGACTGGGAGGACCGCGGCACCTGCGTGCTGTTCGGCGACGGCGCCGGCGCGGTGGTGCTCGCGGCCGAGGACGTCGCCGAGGACGGCCCCGGCATCCTCGCCAGCCGCCTCCACGCCGACGGCACGCACAAGGACATGCTCTACGTCGATGGCGGCCCGGCCACCACCGGCACGGTCGGAAAGCTCAGAATGAAGGGGCGCGAGGTGTTCCGCCACGCGGTGGTCAATCTCGCCGAGGTGCTGACCGAGGTGCTCGAGGACGCGGGCGTCGCCGCCTCCGATCTCGACTGGGTGGTGCCGCACCAGGCCAATGCCCGCATCCTCGACGCCACCGCGCGCAAGCTCGGCCTCTCGCCCGACAAGATGGTGATGACCGTCGACCGCCACGCCAACACCTCCGCCGCCTCGGTGCCGCTGGCGCTCGACGTCGCGGTGCGCGACGGGCGCATCAAGCCCGGCGACCTGGTGATGTTCGAGGCGATGGGCGGGGGCTTCACCTGGGGCGCCTCGCTCGCGCGGATGTGACGCTCCACGGAAAAATCCAAGCAAATGTTTGCCAAGCCGTTGCGAAACAAGGCGCCGACGCGTATGGCCGACCCGGGTCGCGGGGTAAAAAGGAGAGGCGAACGACATGCGTTCGGTGGGAACCCTGACACGCGCCGACCTGGCCGAGACGATCAACCGCAAACTGGGCCTCAGCCGCGCGGAATCGCTCGACATGGTCGAGGCCATTCTGGAAAAGATGTGCGGCGCGCTCGCCAAGGGCGAGAATGTGAAGATTTCGGGCTTCGGCAGCTTCGTGCTGCGCGACAAGAACGAGCGTATCGGGCGCAATCCCAAGACCGGGGTCGAGGTGCCGATCACCCCGCGCCGGGTGCTCACCTTCCGCGCCAGCCAGCTGCTCAAGGACCGCATCGCGAAAGGCTGACCGGCATGGCGCGGTTCGACGACGGCAAGGACGCGGGCGCGCTCCGCACGATCGGTGAGGTCAGCGAGGCGCTCGGGATCAAGCCGCACGTGCTGCGCTATTGGGAAGACCGGTTCCCCTCGCTGCGGCCGCTCAAGCGCGCTGGGGGGCGCCGCCTCTACCGCGCCGAGGACGTGGTCCTGATCGAACGGATCGCGAGCCTGGTCACGCGCGAAGGCTATACGCTCAAGGGCGCCAAGGCGGCGATCGGGGGCGAACAGTCGAGCGCCGAGCCAGCATCGGCCGAGCGAAGGCGCGAAGAGGCTGCGGCGCCGAGCGACCTGCTCGCCCGCCTCAAGGCGATCCGCGCCGAACTCGCCGCCACGCTGGCGGATTAATGTCCCATCTAAAGCTCATCGCTTCAAGTCGGTATCGCTAGCTCCAGGCAACCCTCGCGCTGGCCCGCGCTGAGGTCCGCCGCCGCATCGCGCCTCCGATAAGGCCGAATCCGGCGATCATCATCGCCCAGGTTCCCGGCTCTGGAACCACTGCGTTCACCGCGCTCACTTCGAAGGTGAATGAACCGTCGTTACTCCCGTAGTGGGTGTCGTTGACGAGACCGAACAAGGACGTTCCGGGCGCGGCAATCGTAAAGGTTCCCGTGCGGCCCAGCAGAAAAAAATCGACGGAGTTGTAGGTTCCAGCCAGCGCGCCGAGATTGATTCCGGGCCCGGCGAGGCCGAAGGTGCCCATGTCGTTATCCGCGCCGTTGGGGTTGAAATAGTCGTAGCCGGGCACGGTGACCGGCGTAACGGGGACGCCGTCCGCGTCCAGATCGAAGCCGCTTCCGAGCGGCCCTGACACGCTGATGGTCCCCGTTACTGTATACTGATATGTGCCTGGACCGAACACTCGGAGCAACGTCGGGGTTGCTGCCCACGCTTGTACGTGAACGCCCGTCGCCGCTTCCCAGACTTGGACGGTGCTTCCCCGTCCTCCATTTACCCGTCCTCGGCTCCTCCAATGGTCAGTGTTTGTTACATTCAAAAACAACATTTGAGCGCGGTGACGAAATTTAAGAAGGCGGCCTGTTTCTGAAGATTGTCGTTCAGTTCGCCATGCGTCAGAAATACTTGCTCTTGTTGAAGAGTGCTTGGGGAGGTTGCGGTTGTGAACAACATTTCTGGGTATCGCACATTCGCCCCTATCGCAGCCTTCGCTGCTCAAGCAGTCCCGAGCCTCGCATGTGTTCAGAGCGCGGCCAGCGTCAGGCGCTCGCCGGCCGAGTCGATCGCGATCGCTAGCCCTGCCGCGCGCAGCGTGTCGATGCCGACGAAGCTGTCGGCCGCGGGCGCCGTCTTGAGCCGCGCGAATTCCTCCGGGGGCATTTTGAGTTGCAACAGCCCGACGAGGCTGCCCAAATGGACCGTGTCGCCGCGCATTGTCACGGCGCCCAGGGCGATGCCATCGAGCGAGACCGTGGGAAAGGTCTGCGCCTCGGCATTGTCGGCGGGCGCGGCCCCGTTCGCATCGACCAGAGCGATCGGCGCCGGTGCCGGGGCGACGGGCTGCTCGCTCGCGGCCACGACCGCTTCGACCGGCGCTGCGGCCGCGATCGCGATGTCGCTCGCCGGCGTGATCGAGAGTCCCTGGTCGTCGAGGAAGCCCGCCAGATCGCGCCGCGGGCGCGGGGTCGGCTGCGGCGCCGATGGCGGATCTTCCGCCGCCGCAAGCGCGGCGACCGGCGGCCTGGCCGTCGCGGGACGGGGTTCGGTCGCCAGTGGCGCGGCAAGCGGCCTGACCGAGGCCGGCCGGGGTTCGGCAGCCACCGGCGCGGCAATCGGCTTCACGTCGGTCGCAGCAAGGGCGAGCAGGGGCAGCGCCTCGCGGGCCGGGGCCTCTGGCGCCCGCGCCTTGCGGCTTGTCGGCTTCGTTTCGGCGGCGGCCGGCACCGGGGAGTCGGCGCTTCCCAGCGCGTGGACCGTCCCACCGGCCAGCAGCGCGCTTGCGAGGACCGCCGCCACCGCCGGGGCCGAAGCGGACGCGCGATCGACCGTCCGCCGCGTGCGGGCGGCGGCGGGAACATAGGTCACGAAGACGCGCGCTCGATGCAAAGCCGGGGGCACTCCACGATGGGCCGGGCGGGCCTGTAACAGAATTGCCACAGCCCGTATAGTCGGACAGGGACCGCCCTGGCCTACTCCGCGGCCAGCAGTTCCTCCGCCGCGCCCAGGTCCACGCTGACCAGCCGGCTGACGCCCTTCTCGATCATGGTGACGCCGAACAATCGGTGCATGCGGCTCATGGTGACGGCGTTGTGGGTGACGATTAGGTAGCGGGTGGCGGTTTCGCGGACCATGGCGTCGAGAAGGTCGCAGAACCGCTCGATATTGGCGTCGTCGAGCGGCGCGTCGACCTCGTCGAGCACGCAGATCGGCGCGGGATTGGTGAGGAACAGCGCGAAGATCAGCGCGATCGCGGTCAGCGCCTGCTCGCCGCCCGAGAGCAGGGTGAGGGACTGGAGGCGCTTGCCCGGCGGCTGGGCGTAGATTTCGAGCCCCGCCTCGAGCGGGTCCTCGCTGTCGATCAGCGCGAGATGCGCCTGCCCGCCCTCGAACAGCCGGGTGAACAGGCGGCGGAAGTGGCCATCGACCTGCTCGAAAGCCTCGCGCAGCCGCTCGCGGCCCTCGCGGTTGAGACTGCCGATCGAGCCGCGCAGCCGGTGCACCGCCTCGGTCAGCTCGGCCTGCTCGGCGGCGCTGCTGCCGTGCTCGGCCTCGATCCGGGCGAGCTCGTCGGCGGCGACGAGATTGACCGGGCCGATCCGTTCGCGCGCGGCGGTGAGCCGCTCCATCTCGGCGCTCTCGGCCTCGGCGCTCTTCACCGCATCGCCGTCGAAGGCGAAGCGTTCGGGCAGCAGCGGCGGGGGGCACTGGAAGCGCTCGCCCGAGACGCGGCCCATCTCGATCCGGCGCGCGTCCTCGCTCTCGGCGCGGGCGGCGAGCCCGGCGCGGGTCTCGCGCGCGGCGGCAAGAGCTTCGGTGGCGGCGGCAAAGGCGCGATCGGCCTCGCTCGCGGCTTCCTGCGCGGTCTTCCCGGCGGCCTCGGCGTCGGCGAGTGCCGCGCCGATGCGCGCGCGGACCTGGTCGCCCTGCTCGATCTCGCGCAGCAGTCCCTCGGGCCTGGCCGCAGTCACCGCGCGCTCTTCCTCGATCTCGTCGAGCCGCCGCGCCATCTCGGCGAGCCGCCTGGCCGCATCGCCGCTGCGCGACTGCCAGCCGGCGATGTCGGCGCGCTGGGCGTTCGCGCGTTCGCGCGCCACCGCCAGCGCCTGGTCGTGCGCGGCCATCGCGGCCATCGCCGACTGGAGGGCGGTGCGGGCGGCTTCGTTCTTCGCTCGCGCGGCCTCGAGCGCGGCGCGCCCCGCGGCGGGATCGGGTAGGGTGGCGCGCTTGGCGTCGGCGGCGGCAGTCTCCTTGACGGCGACAGCCAAGGCATCGGCGTGGTCGCCAACCTGGCGGTCGAGTTCGGCGAGGCGCGCGGCCGATCGCTCCTTCAGCGCCTCCGCCTGATCGAGCGCGCGCAGGAGTGTCCGTTCGTCCTCGGCAGCTTCGGCCAACGCGCGGTCGGCGACGACAAGTTCGCGCTGGAGCTGGGCGAGTTCGGTGGTGGCGTTGTCATGCGCGACCTGCGATCCCGCCATTGCCTCGCGCAATGAGGGCAGCCGCGCATCGAGCTCGGTAAAGCGGTTCTCCGCTTCGAGCCGGGCGGCTTCCGCCGCCCCTTCACCGCGCGCGACGAAGCCGTCCCAGCGCCTCAGCGCGCCCTCGCGAGTCACGAGCCATTCGCCGGGGGCCAGCACCCGGCCGTCGTCGGCCTCGGCGATGTGGACGAGAGCGAGTCGTGCGGCCAACTCGGGTGGGCACTGCGCCACATGAGCGGCGAGGCTGTCGGGGACGGGCGAGGGGGCCGAAGCCCCGGTCCAGAAGCGCCCCTCGTGGCCCTCCGCCGAACCCAGCAGCGCCTTGCCATCGCGTCCCAGCACCGCCGCCAGCGCGCGTTCGCAGCCCGGCGCGGCGCGCACCGCGTCGAGCGCCTGGCGCTGGCCCGCGCGTTTCTCGGCGGCCTTGGCGCGCGCCTCGCGGTCGCGGCGCAGCGCCTCGTGCTCGCGCTCGATGCCTGCGAGTTCGGCCTTGGCGCCCGCCAGCGCCGATCCCGCGTCATCGCGCGCCGCCTGTAGACCGACCTTGCGCGCCTGCATCTGTTCGAGCTTCGCCCGCCGCAGGATGACGGCATTGGCGCCCTCCTGCGCCACCTTGCGAGCCGCCGCGACCGCCGCCGCGCCATCGCCCTCGCGCAGCAGCGATGCGCGCTGGTCGGCCATGCGCAGGCCTTCGGCTTCGAGCCTCTCGCGCCGCCGGGCCGCTTGCGCGATTTCCGCCTCGACCACGCGCCACTCGGCCTCGACCCCGGCGTTGTCGGCGGTCGCCTTGGCCAGCGCCAGCTCGGCCGCCCGCCCGGCGCCTTCCGCCGTCTCGACCGCGCGGGCGAGGGCGGGACGCCGGCTCTCCGCCTCCTCCAGCGCCCTCTTGCCCGCGGCCAGCTCCTTCTCGAGCCGCGCCAGCGCCTCGGCGGCGTCACGCGTCAGCCGGTCGGCCTCGCCGCGATCCTGCTCGAGCCGGGCGCGCTGGCGGTCGAGGTCGGCGAGGCGTTGCTCGGCGGCTTCGAGCTGGGCAGAGAGCGCGGCCATCCGGTGGCCGTGCGCGCTGGCGTCGTCGCGCCGGTCGGCGAGTTCGTCGCGGGCCCCGGCCAGCGCCTCGGCCGCCGCGCGCTGCGCCTTTTGCGCCTCGGCCTTGTCGCCCTTGCGAATGGCGCTGCGGAGTTCGAAGGGCGCTCCCGCTGCGGCCCTGGCCCCCCGCCTGCGCCTGCGCGGAATC
>JAIETR010000048.1 GCA_019745075.1 Qipengyuania sp. | reverse complement strand
CTGGCCCGGAAGATCGGACCGGATGCCGGTGATGAGCGCGGCCGAAATCACGGCGCCCGCCTGAAGGATGTTCGGCGACGCCGGAGCCGCGATGCGATCCGGCGAGACGGTGCGGCGATCGGCGGCGGCATTCAGGAAGGCGAGTTGCCGATCCTGGGCCGACGGCGTCGCTGGCTGGGGAGCAAGCCCGAGGCCGGCGAGGTCAGGTATTGGTGGCGGAACAGCCGTCGCAGTGCCAGAGGCGGATGATGGCGTCGGCCGGTTCTCCGTGCCGGCGAAGAGCTTGGCGGTGCGGGCGCTCTCAATTTCCTGCAGGCGGCGTTGCTCCTCGGCGCTGAGACCGGGATTGGGTGATGCTACGCCGGGGTTAGGCACGGGCTGGCCGCGATTCTGCGCGCCGAGGATGGGACGACCGAGGTCGCCGGGTAGCGGCGGGCCAAGCTGAGGCACACCGCTGTAGTCGCGGGGCAAGCCCGCCAAGCCGTCGGCGGTCGATCGGTTTTCGGTCGAATAGAGTTCTTCGGCGGACTTGCCGCTGTCGCGCGTCTGAAGGGCGTAGATCAGCGCTCCGCCCAGGCCCAAGCTCGCCACGAGACCGATGCTGGCGAGCACCTTGCGCGACAGCCGCGTAACGCGCGGAGCCTCCGCACGAAGCCGCATCGGGGCGGCCGCGTCGGCGGTCGACCCGGTCAGCGGCGCATCCTCATCCTCTTTCCGGGCTTCAGGCTCGCTCACGACGCCGGCCTCCCGTCGGTGCGGGTGATCCGAACGCGCTTCTGGTGGTCACCGGCGCCGAAGCGCAGCTCGGCGGCCGCGAACAGGCGATCGACGATCATGTAGTTGCCGCGGACGCGGTAATTTACGAGTTCGGAGGTGTTGCCCTCGGGGCCGACCACGAAGATCGGCGGCATCTCGCCCTGGCCGATGCCGCGCGGAAACTCGATGAAGACCTGCCGTCCGTCGTCATAGGCCCGCAGCGGCCGCCAGGGCGCACGATCGCCCTCGATGGCATAGCGGAAGTTGATGTTGGCGAGGTCGACGCCGGTGGCGATGGGACGCGCTGCCTCGGCCTGCGCGTTCTGGCGGCGCAGGGCGATGAGCTGATCCTGTGGGTACTGCCACGAGACCGACGCCATATAGGTGCGCTCGGTCGAGCGCAGTTCCAGGTGATAAGTCCGCAGATTGGTGTTGATGACCAGGTTGGTCATCAGGTCGGCGCGGGTCGGCTTCACCAAGATGTGGACTTGCAGAGTCGCGCCCGAACCGCTCTGCGTGTCGCCGATGATCCAGCGGACCGTGTCGCCAGCGGCCACCGGCCCGGAACCCACGAGCTGCTCGCCGGGCTGCAGGGCGATATCGGTGATCTGACCAACGGCGGTATAGACCTGATAGAGCGCTCCGCCAGTGTACGGATAGACTTGCATCGCATTGATGAAGCCGTCGCGGACTGGCTGCACGCGCGCAGCCGCATTGGCTTGATTGACGCGGGCCGTCGGATCGGTCGGCTCTGGGGTTCGGCGCGATTCTTCAACGGGCTTCATCTGTCCCGGCAGCGGTAGCGGACGTGGAAGCTCCACGACCTGCACTGGCCCCAGCGGATCGGCCGTCTGCACGGCGGGCGCTGCGTCGTCATAGGATATCTCGGGCGGTTTCTGCGTCGTGGCGCAGCCGGCGAGCGCAGTTGCTGAAAGCAGCAGAGCCGCGAGTGTGGAAGTGCGAGAAGCCGGGTTTCCGGCTTTACGGAAAGACGGCTTCATTGCCCAAGCTCCCGTGACCAGTTGATGGCGTTGACGTAGATTCCGAGCGGGTTCGCTCGCAGCCGGTCGGCATTGCGAGGCACCTGCACGACGATGGTGAGGATGGCGGTCCAGCGGGTCGTCTCGGCGAGCTGGCCGTTCTCATAGCGCCGCTCGGTCCAGGCGACGCGGAAGCTATCCGGCGACGCGCGGATCACGCTGGAAACGTCGACGGCGACCTGCTGCCGGCCGACCTTGGTGAACGGGTCGTTCGAGCGCGCATAGTCGTTGAGCGCCATCGCGCCGCGATCAGTCGTGAAGTCGTAGGCGCGCAGCCAGTTCTGGCGGACGATGATGGCATCGGACGGGATCGAGCGGACCTGCTCGATGAAACGCGCGAGGTGGAAGGCGACTTGCGGGTCGGTCGGGCGATAGTCGGCGACCGCTGGCGCCACCGCCTGCGCCTGACCGAGCCGGTCGACCTGCACCACCCACGGTACGACCGTGCCACGCGCTGATTGCCAGACGAGTGCGGCAGCGAATCCAGCCGAGAGGATCAGCGATCCGAAGGCCATGAGGCGCCAGTTCTTGGCCTGGACGCGAGCGCCGCCGATACGATCGTCCCAGACCTGGGCGGCCCGCTGGTAAGGCGTCTCTGGTTCGGGGGACTTGCCGTAGTGAGTGGAGGGTCGTTTGAACATCAGCGGTCGCTTTCGGAGAGGTTGATGGAGGAGCCGCCGCCGTGGCTGTCGCCGCTGCGAACGGCATGGGCGGCCGCTGTCACGCCGTGGCTCAGCGTTTGGGAGCGCTTCATGCGGCGAGCCCAGGCCGGTGGTCCGTCAGCCGGTGCGGCCGCCTCGGCCGTGCCTCCGCCGATCGTGCCCATGGTCGAGGTGCCACCGGTGGCTTCGAAGGCGGATTTCCCGCCGTCTGAGAAGCTCGACCGCATGCTGTCGGCGGCGCGCGAGGCCGCCCGGCGGAGGGGTGAAGCCGCCGCGCCACCGGCTGCGCGGGCGACGCCGGCGAGGCCGGAAGCGACGCTTGCCGCGCCCGATTGGCCCGCGGCCCCGAGGCTGTAGGCAGTGGCCGCGCCACCTGCCATAGCGGCGCCACCGCGTGCGGCGGCCGCCGCTCCGCCGGCCAGAGCGCCGACGCCGCCGGCTGCTGCGCCGAGAGCGGCTCCTCCGGCTGCGACCATTCCACCGGCGGCAAGGCCGGTGCCGACCGCCGCGCCGGCGCCGAGCTGAGGCCCGCCCGAGACGAGGCCGTTGGCGATGCCGGGACCGAAGATTCCGAGGCCGAGCAGCGACAACGCGGCGAGCACGATCGCCATGGCGTCGTCAATGGTCGGATTGGCTCCACCGAAGCCGGCCGTGAATTCGGAGAACAGCGTCGAGCCGATGCCGATGATAACGGCCAGCACCAGGACCTTGATGCCGGAGGAGATGATGTTGCCGAGGACGCGCTCGGCCATGAAGGCCGATTTGCCGAAAAGGCCGAAGGGAATGAGCACGAATCCGGCGAGCGTCGTCAGCTTGAACTCGATCAAGGTGACGAAGAGCTGGACGGCGAGGATGAAGAAGGCGAGCAGCACCAGCGCCCAGGCGAGGAACATGCAGGCGATCTGGATGAAATTCTCGAAGAACGACCAGTAGCCCATCAGGCTGGAAATCGAATCGAGCAGCGGACGCCCGGCATCGAGGCCAGTCTGCGCGACCTTGCCGGGGCGAAGCAGATCCGCTGTCGTGAAGCCGGTGCCGGAGGCCTTCAGGCCAAGACCGGCGAAGCTCTCGAAGACGATGCGGGCGAGATTGTTCCAGTTGCCGATGATGTAAGCGAAGACGCCGACGAACAGCGTTTTCTTGACCAGGCGCGCGATGATGTCGTCGTCAGCGCCCCAGCTCCAGAACAGGGCGGCCAGCGTCACGTCGATAACGATCAAAGTGGTCGCGATGAATGCGACCTCGCCACCAAGCAGACCGAACCCGGAATCGATGTAACGGGTGAAGACCTCGAGGAAATGGTCGATGACGCCGGTGCCGCCCATGATGCTATCGGGCCTCGTCTTGCTGCGGCGTTGTTTCCTGGGGGGTAGGATTGTCCAGCGTCGTGTTCCGCGGGTCGGCGCCAAACTGGGGCTGCGGGGCCGTCGCCGCGTCGGGCAAGCGCTCCTTGGGGCGCGCACCCGGTGCGAGAAACCGCTCGCGGTTTTCCGCCCAGGCGCGCAGGCACGCGGCGTCACGGGGGCCGGCATCGCCGAGGCGCTGGCAACGGATCAGCTCGGTGCGGAGCGGATCGGGCTGCGAATTTTCGACGCGCGCTGCGGACCAGCCGGCCGGCTCGTCCTCCTTTCGGGTCAGCTCGATCGCGGTCGCGGTGACCGCGACCGCGACGAACACAACGGCGCCGAGGCGAGCCAGCATCTTTCCGTCCATGACGCCGCCCCTCAGTTGCCGCCGTAGAACATCTTGGCGTTGCCTGGCTGGTAGCCGGTGCCCGGAGTCAGGAAGCGCCGGCGCTGCTCGCGGCCCTGCTCGGCGGCCGTGGCCTGTTCGGCCGACTGGAGCGCCTGCGCCCGGCCGTTGGCGGCGACGACAGCGGTGAGGTCGGCGAGCTGCTGGGCCTGCAGGGCGAGGAGCTGGTTGCCGGCCTGGGTCGCTTGCAAGGCGCCGGTCGCGCCTTGGCTCTGACCGACCAGCGCCGACATCTCGGCGCGGTTGGTGTCGATGTTGCCGACGACGCCGGCCTGCACCCGCATGGCGTCCTGCAATCCGCCGACGGTGTTCTGCCAGCGCTCGCGCGCCTGCGCCACCAGCTGCTGGTCAGACGCCGACATCGACGCATTGCCGTAGGTGGATGTGAAGGCCTGGTCGATCTGTTGGACGTCGTAGGCGATGCGCTGTGCCTGCTGTAGGAGCTGCTGCGTTCGCTGCACGGATTGCTGCAGGCGCTGAAGCGAGGAGTACGGCAGGCTCGCCAGATTGCGCGCCTGGTTGATCAACATCGTCGCCTCGTTCTGAAGCGATGTGATCTGATTGTTGATTTGCTCCAGCGCGCGAGCCGCGGAGAGAACATTCTGCACGTAGTTCGTCGGGTCGTAGACGATCCATTGCGCGGATGCGGGCGAGACCATCACGGGCGATAGCGCCACGGGAATCGAAAGGATGGACGCGGCGAGAAACGCCGCGCGTGAGCGACGGAAGATCATGGCTTGCTCTCCAGGTTGGTGAGGTCGGGAATGAGGTCGGACGCCCAGGCGACGCCGCGCAGCCGCAGCCAGGCCGGCAGGAAGCCCTCGCGGCCATGCTCGGCGATGGTGCGCTCGATGGCGGCCTGGTCGGTCTTCGACGAGGCGGCGCACAGCGCCAACGCAACGTCGGACAGGCCGAGCTCGAACAGCCGGTTGCCGCGGCGGGACTGGCAGTAATAGTCGCGCTTGGGCATCGCGCGAGCGAGGATTTCGATCTGGCGGTCGTTGAGGCCGAAGCGCCGGTAGATCGCGGTGATCTGCGGTTCGATCGCGCGCTCGTTCGGCAATAGGAGCCTGGTCTGGCAGCTCTCGATGATGGCGGGCGCAATCGCCGAACCGTCGATGTCGGAGAGCGACTGGGTGGCGAAGACGACGGAGGCGTTCTTCTTGCGCAGCGTCTTCAGCCATTCGCGGAGCTGACCGGCGAAGCCCTCGTCGTCGAGCGCCAGCCAGCCTTCGTCGACAATGAGCAGCGTGGGGCTGCCATCCAGGCGATCCTCGATGCGATGGAACAGGTAGGCGAGCACGGCCGGTGCCGCGCCCGTTCCGATCAGGCCCTCGGTCTCGAACGCCTGGACCGAGGCTGCGCCGAGGTGCTCGCTTTCGGCGTCGAGCAGCCGGCCATAGGCGCCGCCGACGCAATATGGTCGTAGCGCCTGCTTGAGGTCGTTCGACTGAAGGAGGACGGCAAGCCCAGTGATGGTGCGCTCGCCAACAGGCGCGCTCGCGAGCGAGGTCAGCGCCGTCCAGATATATTCCTTCACCTCCGGCGAGATCGTCACGCCCTCGCGCATCAGGATCGCGACGATCCAGTCGGCGGCCCAGGCGCGTTCCGGCACGTCGTGGATACGGCTAAGCGGTTGCAGCGACACGCTGTCGTCCGCGCCTTCGGTCAGTCCGCCGCCGAGATCGTGCCAATCGCCGCCCATGGCGAGCGCCGCCGCGCGGATCGAGCCGCCAAAATCGAAGGCGAAAACCTGCGAGCCCGAATAACGCCGGAACTGAAGCGCCATCAGCGCCAGCAGCACGGACTTGCCGGCGCCGGTCGGCCCGACGACGAGCGTGTGGCCGACGTCGCCGACATGAAGGGAAAACCGGAACGGGGTCGAGCCTTCGGTCCTGCCATAAAGCAAGGGGGGTTGCCCGAAATGCTCGTCCCGTTCCGGCCCCGCCCACACCGCCGACAGCGGAATCATATGGGCGAGATTGAGTGTCGAGATCGGCGGTTGGCGGACGTTGGCGTAGACATGGCCGGGCAGCGACCCGAGCCAGGCGTCGGCGGCGTTGATCGTCTCCGCCATCGCGGTGAAGTCGCGGCCCTGAACGATTTTCTCCACCAAGCGCAGCTTCTCGGCTGCGATGCGTGGATCGGCGTCCCAGACGGCGACCGTCGCGGTGACATAGGCCTGGCCGGCATAGTCGGCGCCGAGTTCCTGGAGCGCGAGATCGGCGTCGGCCGCCTTGTTAGCCGCATCGGTGTCGACGAGCACCGAGGCCTCGTTGGTCATCACCTCCTTGAGGATCGCTATGATGCTTTTGCGCTTGGCGAACCATTGCCGTCGGATCTTGGTGAGCAGCTTGGTGGCGTCGGTCTTGTCGAGAAGGACGGCGCGCGTTGACCAACGATATGGAAAGGCGAGCCGGTTGAGGTCGTCGAGCAGCCCGGGCGTGGTCGCGGTCGGAAAACCGACAATGGTGAGGATACGGAGATGCGTGTCGCCCAGGCGCGGCTCCAGTCCGCCGGTGAGCGGTTGATCGGCCAGCAACGCGTCGAGATACATCGGCGTCTCGGGCACGCGCACGCGATGGCGCTTGGTCGAGACGGTCGAATGCAGATAGGTCAGCGTCTCGCCGTCATCGAGCCATGCGCATTCCGGCATGAAGTTCTCGATGAGCTGAAGCACGCGGTCGGTGCGATCAGCGAAGCCGCGCAACGTCTCATGAGGGTCAAGGCCATTGTCGGCCTTGCCTTCATAGAGCCAGCTTTCGGCGCGGGCGGCGTCCTCGGCCGGCGGCAGGTAGACGAAGGTCAGGAAGTAGCTGGACTCGAAGTGCGAGGCATCTTCCTCGAAATCGGCCTTGCGTTCGGCGTCGACTAGGGCGGACGCGGCCTCGGGAAACCGGCTCGCGGGATAGGCGCCGGCGCCATGGCGCTGTGCCTCGACGAAGATCGCCCATCCCGAGCCGAGGCGGCGGAAGGCGTTGTTGAGGCGGCCGGCCACGGCGACGAGTTCGGCCGGCACCGCGGAATCCAGGTCGGGGCCGCGAAAGCGGGCGGTGCGTTGGAAGCTGCCGTCCTTGTTGAGGACGATGCCCTCGCCCGCGAGCGCAGCCCAGGGCAGGAAATCCGCGAGGCGGGTTGAGGTCCGGCGATATTCGGCAAGGTTCATCATCGGGGGCCTCACGCGCTCAGATGGCCGGGGATGCGCAGGTGACGGCGCACGACGTCGACGAATTGCGGATCGCGTTTGGCCGCCCACACGGCGGCAAAATGTCCGACCGCCCAGAGCCCGAGACCGACCAGCCAGAGGCGCAGGCCAAGGCCGAGCGCCGCCGCCAGCGTGCCGTTGAGGATGGCGATCGAACGTGGCGCGCCGCCGAGCAGGATGTGCTCGGTGAGCGCGCGATGGACCGGGACGGCGTAGCCCGGCACTTCGCCGACGCTGTCGATCAGGCTCGCCATCAAACGAGCGCTCCGCCGCCGAAACTGAAGAAGGACAGGAAGAAGCTCGACGCGGCGAAGGCGATCGACAGGCCGAAGACGATCTGGATCAGCTTCCGAGCGCCGCCTGATGTATCGCCGAAGGCGAGAGTTAGACCTGTGATGATGATGATCATCACAGCGATGATCTTGGCCACAGGTCCCTCAATCGATCCGAGGATGGACTGCAGCGGTGCTTCCCAAGGCATGGACGAGCCGGAAGCATATGCGGCGGGCGCCATCATCATGCTGACGAAGGTGACGGCCGCCGCCGTCGAGATATGGCGGCGGAGGCGCAGGCAATGACGATTCATGGGAGATCTCCTGAGAGGGGCTGGGTTGTGGGGGTGACGCGGTAGTCGCCGTCCGGCTTGAGATCCTCGACGCGGGCGAGTTCGCAGAGGCGACGGGTCGAGCCTCGGCCGCTGAGCACCGCGACGAGATCGATGGTCTCGGCGATCAGCGCGCGGGGGACGGTGACGACAGCTTCCTGGATGAGCTGTTCGAGGCGGCGTAGCGCGCCGAGCGCGGTGCCGGCATGGATCGTGCCGATACCGCCGGGGTGGCCCGTGCCCCATGCTTTGAGGAGATCGAGCGCTTCGGAGCCGCGCACCTCGCCGATCGGGATGCGGTCGGGACGCAGGCGAAGGGAGGAGCGGACGAGATCGGAGAGCGAGGCGACGCCGTCCTTGGTGCGCATCGCGACAAGGTTCGGCGCGGCGCATTGCAGTTCGCGCGTGTCCTCTATCAGCACGATGCGGTCGGAGGTCTTCGACACCTCGGCGAGCAGCGCATTGGTGAGCGTGGTCTTGCCGGTGGAGGTGCCGCCTGCGACGAGAATGTTGCGCCGGTCGGCGACGGCCTGACGAAGGATCGCGGCCTGGTCGGCTGACATGATCTCGGCCGCGACGTAGTCGGCCAGCGTGAAGACCGCGACGGCTGGCTTGCGGATCGCGAAGGCCGGAGCTGCGACGACGGGTGGCAGCAGACCTTCGAACCGCTCTCCCGTTTCGGGCAACTCAGCAGAGACGCGCGGGCGACCGGAGTGAACCTCGGCGCCGACATGGTGCGCGACCAGGCGCACGATGCGCTCGCCATCGGCTGCGGACAGGCGCTCTCCCGTATCGGAAAGTCCCCCGGATAGGCGGTCGATCCAGAGTCGCCCGTCGGGATTGAGCATCACCTCGACGATCGACGGGTCTTCCAGGAATCCTGCGATGGCGGGGCCGAGAGCGGTGCGCAACATGCGCGCGCCGCGAAGTATCGCCTCGGATTGCTGGTGAGAAACCGCCATGTCGTCCCCGTTCCGTGCGGGACCGCCGACAAGCGGCCCTGGATCGGGGATGAGTAGAAGAGGCAGAAGTTGGGGCGTGGCAACAACCAGAATGTGGTCGTAGCGCTCTGGCGTACAAAGACAGGGGAACGGCGGAACGGATGAATACTTGCGATACCGCGAGCGATGATTATTGCGCGTCCGCGACTCCCGACACGTCTTCCGAAATCTCCTGACGCAGCTTCGGTCCCTTGGCGAGTCGCCGGCCGAGCGCAGCGACGAAGGCGTCGTATCGCTCGCCTCCCTGCGCACGCGCCGCGGCCTGGGCAGGTTCCGGCAACGGCGGATTGGTCGTTAGCCAGAAGCGGACGAAGACGGCCAGCATTTCGACGGAGATGCCGAGGTCGCGTTCCATCCGCGTCATGCGCCGGTCGAGCTGGTCGAGACGCTTGGTGGTCGCCGCTTCCTGCCGTTCGGCGGCGTCGGGCGACAGGAAGGAAGCGATGGCCGCTTCGGCAATCAGGGAGCGCGATTGATCGCGCCGTGCGGCATAGGCCACCAGCGCCTTCATGACATCCGAGTCGAGATAGACCGACAGGCGCTGCTTTTTTGATGGCTTCGTCATCGGCGCCTCACAGGTCCATGCCGTCATTGGGGTCGAGCGAGACCTGCCGGGCGACCCCTTGCATGACCTGGTTCATCCGGCTCATTCGGGCGCTGTCGTCTTCCTCATCGTCGCCGAAGTCGGCGGCGAACTCGTTGTCGATCGGCGCCTTCTTCTCGACGGACCCGACCTTGTTCAGCTCGGGCTGGTGGCGGCGTTCCGAGCCGGTCGGGTCCTCGTCGCTCTGGCCATCCTTCGCGGCGGCATCCTCGATCTCCGGGCGCGCCGGCAATGCCAGGCTGCTCCAATCGTCGGCCTTCGCCGCGGTTTGTTTCATGAGCTCCGGCGGCGGCAGGATGCGCTCCTGAAACCGACGATCCTCGAAGTAGCGGGCCTTCTTCGCCCGGATCGGCGGAGTGCCCGCCACCATGATGATCTCGTCCGCAGGTGGGAGCTGCATGACCTCGCCGGGCGTCAGCAGCGGCCGCGCCGTCTCCGAGCGCGAGACCATCAGATGGCCAAGCCAAGGACTGAGCCTGTGCCCGGCATAATTCCGCATCGCCCGCATCTCGGTCGCGGTGCCGAGCGCATCGGAAACGCGCTTGGCGGTCCGCTCGTCGTTGGTCGCGAAGCTGACGCGCACATGGCAGTTGTCGAGGATCGAGTTGTTCGGCCCATAGGCCTTCTCGATCTGGTTCAGCGATTGCGCGATCAGGAAGCTCTTCAGGCCGTAGCCGGCCATGAAGGCCAGCGCGGACTCGAAGAAGTCGAGGCGGCCGAGTGCCGGGAACTCGTCGAGCATGAGGAGCAGGCGATGCCGCCCGCCCTTGGCCTGCAGATCCTCGGTCAATCGCCGGCCGACCTGATTGAGGATCAGTCGGATCAGCGGCTTGGTGCGTGCGATGTCGGAGGGCGGCACAACGAGGTAGAGTGTCGACGGCCGGGCTCCGCCGACGATGTCGGTGATGCGCCAGTCGCAGCGGCGCGTGACGGCCGCCACGACGGGGTCGCGGTAGAGTCCGAGAAAGGACATCGCGGTCGACAGCACGCCCGAGCGTTCGTTGTCCGATTTGTTCAGCAATTCCCGGGCGGCGGAGGCTATGACCGGGTGGGGTCCGGCCGCGCCGAGATGGGCCGTCTTCATCATGGCGGCAAGCGTCGCCTCGATCGGCCGCTTCGGATCGGACAGGAAGGCGGCGACGCCGGCGAGCGTCTTGTCGGCCTCGGCATAGAGGACGTGGAGGATGGCCCCCACGAGGAGCGCGTGACTGGTCTTCTCCCAGTGGTTCCGCTTTTCCAGCGACCCTTCGGGATCGACCAGGATGTCGGCGATGTTCTGAACATCGCGGACTTCCCATTCTCCGCGGCGGACCTCGAGCAGCGGATTGTAGGCGGCCGACTTCGCGTTGGTCGGGTCGAAGAGCAGCACCCGGCCGTGCCGTGCGCGGAAGCCGGCGGTGAGCTGCCAGTTCTCACCTTTGATATCGTGAACGATGGCGGAGCCCGGCCAGGTCAAGAGCGACGGCACCACGAGGCCGACGCCCTTGCCGGAACGGGTCGGGGCGAAGCAGAGCACATGCTCGGGTCCGTCGTGGCGGAGATAGGTGTGATCGAGCTTGCCGAGCACCACGCCGTCGGGTCCGAGCAGCCCAGCGGATTTCACCTCGTCGGGCCGGGCCCAGCGCGCAGAGCCGTAGGTCTCGACGTTCTTGGCCTCGCGGGCTCGCCAGACCGACATGCCGATCGCAACCCCGATCGCGATGAAGCCGCCGGATGCGGCGATGTAGGCGCCCTCGACGAAAATCGGCGGCGCGTAGGCATCGTATAAGTACCACCACCAAAAGAAGGCGGGCGGATAGTAGATGGGCCAGCCGAACAGCTCGAACCATGGCCGGCCGAGCTGCGGCTGGAAGCCGAGCTGCCAGGCCGTCCACTGCGTCGCGGACCAGGTCGTGACGAGCACGATCAGGAAGACGACGAGGATCTGGCCCCAGAGAATCTTGGTGGCGGACATTGCGGGGTCCTTTCTTCGTGAAGAGTGGTGGTCACAGGCCGAGCCCCCGCTTGCGGCCAAAGCTCCAGTCGATGCCGCCGTCGCCGCGCGCGAGGCCGGAGACATGGCGGCCGAGCTGCTTTTCAAGTGAGGGGGACCAGGGCACGAGCTGGAAGCCGAGCCCGTCGTCGATCATCGCGAACCGGCCGGAGGCGAGCGCGAAGCGTTGCCGGTAGGTGCCGGAGACATATTCGCCGGTCGAAGCGCGCGTCAGCGGCCGTCCGCTCTCCGACGCCAGCTTTTCTCCGAGCGCGTCCAGTTCGCGCCGACGCAGGGTCTCGATAAGATTGCGGCTGAAGCTGACTCCGCGGCCCTGGCGTTCGGCGAGGCCTTGCCCGATCAGATGTTCGGCGCGGCGATCCATCGCCCCGCGCACCTCCGCGCCGAAGCCGCCGCCACCGAGGGTGACCGGTTCGCGGGCAATAGCCTGACGGTCGAGCCAGGTGGCGCCGGTCGCCGTGATCTGCCGCTCGACCGAGAGGTCCGAGCGGACCGCCAGCGCCACGCGCCGCCGGCCCTGGGCGTCGTCGAACTTGCGCAGTTCGACAATGGAGCCCGGCGGGCCGTCGCCGGCGGCATCGAGATCGGGCAGCTTGATGTGGTGGGTGCGCCCGTCGGCGCCATCGACCACGGCATAGGCCGTGCCCTTCAGCTCATCGTCGAAGCCACGGGCCACCAACCGGCCGACGACGGGATCGTCCAGGCTCTCGCCGGCCAGCACATAATTGGCCGCGCCCCGCTCGATGCCGCGCTCGGCCAGGCCGCGATGAATGCGCTTGATGATGTCGCCGCGTTCGCCCAGCTCGCGCAGCGTCGCCTCAGCGTTCTCCGACATGGCCCATTGGCCGGGACCGATCTGGCTGGCGAGACCGAGCGATTCCAGCTTGCGTAGTCGCCCGACCTTGAGCGCATGGAACTCGTCGGGTTGGCGGTCGGCATGCGGCGCGAGATCGATGACGCCGGTGCGGGTGCTGTCGCGCGCGAGCTGCCGGTCGAGGTTGGTCCAGCGCTCGGCGTGAATCTGGCGTTCGAGCGTGCGGCGGATTTCCTGATCCGTGCGCGGCCCGAGTTCCTGCGTGATCAGATCCCGCGCCCGATCACGCATTCCTTCCTTGATGTAGTCGCGGGAGATGACGAGGTTCTCGCCGTCCTCGCGCACGCCGCGCACGATCAGGTGGACATGGGGATGCTCGGTGTTCCAGTGATCGGCGCCGACCCAATCGAGCTTGGTGCCGAGGTCCTTTTCCATCTGGCCGACGAGGTCGTGGGCGAAGGTCTTGAGGTCGGATATCTCCAAGGCGTCGTCGGGCGAGACGATGAACCGGAAATGATGCCGGTCATCCTCGCACCGCTCCGCGAACGCTTGTTGATCGGCATCGTCCGTGCCGGGGCCGAACAGCCGGGCCTTCTCTCCGTCCCGGGTGACGCCCTCACGGCGCAGATAGCCGAGGTGGGTCGCAAGTGGCGCGCCCCGTCCTGCGTGACGGACGACGCGCGCCTTGACGACGGCGCCGCGCGAGCGTGACGTGATGAGCCGATTGGCTTGCACCGACGCGCGCTGGCCCCGGCCGAACCGGGAACGGTGGTTCGCCCCGATCGTCCCCTTGCGGGAAACCGATCCGCCGGCGCGCTGGGTCGCTGCCAGCGCCTGCGCGATGAAGGGTCTGGCGCGCTGCGCGCTGGTCGAGCGGATGCGACCTGGCCGGATGCGGAAATCGTCCTCGCCGCTCATGGTCGCGATCCCGCACATCGCGCAACGGCGCTGATTTTCTTCTGAAATTGCCGAAGCCGCAGGCTGCGCCGATCAGGCGCACCTCGCGAATTCGCCGCGTAAGCCCCTGAAAAAACACAACCGAACCGAAGCGCACATCGCGCCCCTTTATCCTGCCATCGTGCGGTCGTGTTGCCTCGCTCCCCCCTCAACGCTCTCCATGATGCGCCAGGGCACGCCAGACCGCGATCCGGTCGAGGCGCCGTCATCGCGGACCTCCAGCATCTGGTCGCACAACAAACAGGCCAGTGGACTGCGGCGTGATCGCGGAAACCTCGCGCAGCGGAGCCGCCGCCGGAGCGTCTTCAGAACGGCCCCCGGTCTGCGCCCGATCAGCAGAGGTCGGGCCGTCGGCGCGCGCGATGAACAGCGGGGAGCGCGTCCACGCCAGCGGATCGGCAGTCGCGACAGTGACGGTTCCGGCGATCTCGCTGCCGCCGATGAGAGGTGCGAGGGCCGCGACATAGGCCCGCGTTTCCGCCGGCAACGCACGACCGTCCGCAAGATATTCGTCGTAGCGACCAGGACCGGCGTTGTAGGCCGCGAGGAAGCCCGGCGAGCCGTAGCGGTCGTGCATTTCGCGCAGGTAAGCCGCGCCTGCCAAGATGTTGTCGCGCGGGTCGTAGGGATCATTGCCGAGATTATGGCGGATGCGCAGCGCCGCCCAGGTATCGGGCATGATCTGCATGAGTCCCATCGCACCCGCTCGGGAGATCGCGCGCGCATCGCCGGCGCTTTCGACGCGCATGACGGCGCGAATCCAGGCCGCCGGAACGCCGAAGCGTTGCGAGGCTTCGGTGACATAGGCGGCGATCGGATCGGCAGGATCGGTTCGCTCGACCGGCGCGCTCTGAGCCAAAGTAGCGGCCGGCAATCCGGCGGCGAAAAGCAGGCCGGAAAGAAGAAGGATGGGGAGATGCCGGGCGGCTTGCGTCCGCCCAGTATCCACGAAACGCCTGCGCGTTGGGTGAAGCGTCCGCATGGCCTCAGTCCCGCTCGCCGCGCTTCGGCGGGCGGTTCCAGTGGAGGCCCCAAGCCGTCTTGTCGTCGCCGGACTGGAACAGGTTGGCGCGCACCGGCTGCGTGAAGACGGGATCGTCGAGGAGCAGCGAGACATACTCGCCAGCCTTCTCGCCGGTCCGCTTCCAGCCGGCGCCGACCTCGGGGCCATCTTCGTTGCCGAGATGGACGCGGTAGTCCGGCGCGTTCTCGGCGTCTGAAGGTTCGGCCGGAAAGAGGGAAAGCGCGGCGTCGAGGGTGAGCGTCCGGACGTGGCCGGAATAGCCAGACTTCGTGCGGGTGAATTGACCGATCTGTGGCATGGGAAGGTTCCTTCTGCTGCATGTGGGGGAGAGGTTCAGCGCGCCCCTCAACGTGTTTGGGCGCGCCATTCGAAGTGGCCACTGTCGTCTTCGTCGGTCCACACCGGCATCGCGCGGCCGATGATCGAGCTGGTGGGAATGGGACCGAAGTAGCGGCCGTCGAGGCTGTCGCGGACGGACCAGTTCATGAGGAAAATCTCGCCGTCCGCGACGCGCCGGCAGCCCTGCCAGACGGGCAGATCACGGCCGAGGCGGTCGTGCCGCAGCGCTTCTCCCATCGCGATGCCATCGACGGTGATGCGAGCGCCGGTTCGGCAGACCTGCTGCCCCGGAAGGCCGGCAACGCGCTTCATGAGCGGGACGCCGCGCGGCAGGTAGCCGCGCTCGGCCAGGAACGTGGCGAGCGGTTCGGGAGCGGCCACGGCGACCAGGTCGGTCACGTCGAGCCGGGGTGATCGTTCGATAGAATAGAGCCCGATCGGCGTGCTGGCCGAGGCGTTCCAAATCAGCTTCGGCGCAATGTGGATGAACGACAGGCCGCCGATCAGCATCACCGCGAAATACGTCGTCATGACGTAACCGAAGCGGGTCATGGCTCGGCACTCCGGCGCTTCAGGAATGCCCGATGCTGCTCGAACGTGTAGGCACGAGGCTCGTGGCCTGCCGTCAGGCGGTTGTGGATGTGCCGCCAATGATCGGGCGAGACTGCTGCCGGATCGATGTTGAGCGCTTCGATGGCGTCGATGAGTTGGAGTATGTGCTCGACCTTCGGCCAACCTTCGAGCTTGAGCAGGATGTCACCGCCCGGGCGCACGAAAGGCAGCGTCTGATAGGGTTGGCGCGGCGAGACGGCGCGCACGATGTCGATGCGCGAGATGACCGTGCCGAAATCGTTGGAGGCCCAGCGGACGAACGCGAAGACGCTGCCCGGCTGGTAGGAGAGGATACGCCGGCGGCGATCCAGAATTTGCTCGTGGACGTCGTCTCCGAACCGGATCCAATATTCTATCTTCTTCTCAATCCAGGTCAGTTCGACATGGGTCAGGTGGTCGGACGCGAGCGCGGACGGCGACGGGCCGCTGCGCACGCGCGAGGCCGCGGTGCAGGTCATGATGGATCTCCTTCGGTCGGGGGAAATTCGCGCGCGAGCAGATCGCGCAGCATGTCGGCGACCGTGACGCCGCGCCGGAATGCTGCGATCTTGATGCGCCCGCGCAATTCGGAGGAGACGTCGATGGTCAATCGCGCCGAGAACACGGCGGCGTCCGGGCCGCGCGCAGGCAGCGTCCCTGACGACTTGATCCAGTGTTCAGCGTCGCCGGGCCGGGCGGCGAAGCCGCGTTTCTGAGACGGCCCGGTCATAATCCGAGCCTCCCGACCTCGGCGCACAGTGCGGCGATCTCGCGCGCGGCCGGGCTGTCGTCGTAGACCTCCGACACGAGGCGTCCGGACTGCGCCGTATCGGCGAAGGCGACGCGCTGGCCGATGGTGGATGCCAGCACCGGCGGATCGTGATCGGCGAGCGTCTCGGCTGTTTCGCGGGCGATGACGGTTCGCGCACCGCATCGGTTCAGCACGAAGCGGGCCGCGAGCTGCGGACGATAGATGCGTGCCTCACTGAGCAGTGCCAGCATCTCGGCCGAGGCCCAGCCGTCGAATGGCGATGGCTGCACCGGGATCAGGATGAGATCGGCGGCGAGCAATGCGGAACGCATCAGCCCGGCGACGCGGGGCGGCCCGTCGTTGACGATGTGATCGGCGTCGCGCGCCAGCTCCGGCGCTTCGCGATGGAGCGTATCGCGCGCCAGGCCGACGACGCCGAACAGGCGCGGAAGGCGCTCGCGTGCCCTTTGTTGCGACCAGTCGAGCGCCGAGCCTTGCGGGTCGGCGTCGATCACGGTGACGCGCTGACCGCGTCTCGCCCATTCGCCGGCAAGGTGCAGCGCCAGTGTCGTCTTGCCGACGCCGCCCTTCTGATTGAGGAACGCGACGATCATGACGCGCTCCCGGCCGCTGCTCGGCAGTTATCCGCAGGCGCGCAAAACGCGGGGTGCGTTAGAAAGATTCCGAAGGAATCTAGGTTAGAGAAGTTACGGACGCCGCAAGCTTTTGATTCGATGCGTGGAATCGACGATTCCGGTCCCCGATAGCACGAGGATCGGGTCCCCGATGGCACGATAGGCGCGGTCCCTGATAGCACGAGGCAATTCACAGCTTATCCCCAGGGCGAGTGTTGGAACGGCGACGTCGCGGCATGCCGAGCGGCGCCGGATCGGTCGGGACGAAGGAAAGGCGTTCGGGGCCGCTGGCCGGCTGCTCGATGGTCAGCCGGTAACCGGGCAGCGCCTGGCGGCGGACGATGTCGCGCAGGTCGTAGGCGAAGTGCTTGAGCGGCGAGAGCGAGCCGGACTTGGCGTGGAGGTGGATGAAATCGAAGCTCCAGCCGAATTCCTGGCGGCCACCATGCTTGCGCACGAGCCGGTAGAGCCAGCGTTCGAGCCCGCCCGTGAGATCGAAGTAGGCGCGGTCGATCGTCAGCACGAGCGCGTCGTCGAGGACCGCGGCGTAGAACCAGTCGGGCACGATCAACTCGAGGCCAAGGGGCCGTCCTCGGCTGTCGGCTTTCTCCTTCCACTCGTTGATCCAGGAGAAGCGGTGCATCCGCCGCTCGGTGGGCTGGCGGATCGATGTGGCGATCGTGGTTGACTGTAGGCGGTCGAGCGCGGCCTTGAGGCGGTCGTAGTCGCGTAGGGACACGCCGCGTCCGATGAAGTTCAGGATCTCATACGGGGTGGTGCCCATGAGCCGGGACGGGCGCAGGCCGGCGTCGCGCGCCTCGACGATCTGGGAGGCCGCCCAGATCAGCACGTCCGCGTCCCAGATGGTCGCCATGCCATGCTCGGGGACGGCTTCAACGCGGATGACGATCGAACCTGCCTTGAAATCGATCGGCGCCAGGCGCTTCGATTTGGCGAGCGAGAAGAACGGATAAGCCATGAGGTCCTGCGCATCTCGCGGCGCGAGGTCGCCGGGCAGTGCTCGGAAGAGATCGAGTTGCTCGCGTTCGCTACTGTGATGGCGGGACGACATACCGGCACGCCTCAGCGCGCGTGGCGGCCGGATTGGACCGGCGTCGTCGGTTCATGGCGCTTGGCAGGAAGAACGGCGCCGCGGGGATCCGACGTGGATGTGACGGCGCCCCGATCGGCCCAGGCCTGCAGGTCGTCGATGGCGTAGACGACACGGCCGCCGAGCTTGCGATACGCCGGACCAGTCCCATAGGTCCGGTGTTTTTCCAGCGTGCGGCCGGAGAGACTTAGAAATCGGGCGGCTTCAGGAGTGCGTAGAAAGCGCGGCGGCAAACCGGCGAGGTTGGCGGACATGATCGGGCCTCCGGGGCGTTCGTTGAGGCCGCTGGCGATCAGCGGCGGGCGAAGGCCACGGTGGCGAAGAGCTGCCGTCTGGGGGGATGGTGAAGATAGAGGGGGCTATTTCGCACCCCCTACGATGGGCGCTGTCAGCGCCGTCTGCGCCGGCGCAACAGGTCACGGTAGCCGCCATCGACCATAGCGAGGCCATCGCGAACGAGCCGAATGGTGGAATCGCGGAGCGCCGATGTTTTCCAGGAGTCGGAGGCGACGCGGGACACGCCGAACATCACCTCGGCGATCTCCCGGTAGGTTGCGCGGCAGGCGCGGCCGTCGAAGGCCCGCAGCATGTGACGGAGGCGCTGCCGGCGCTGAGGCGTCACGCGCAGATCGGCGGGCGGAGGCGGCGCATGGAGCCCGCCCCAAAGGCGCGAGATGGCCTCGATCCGATCTGGTGCATCAGTGTCCAGCGGGACGACCGCGGCCAGCGGCTGGTCAGGATCAGTGCCGCCGAGCAGCACGACATGGACTGCGTCGGCGCCGTCGCCATGGATTGCGTGGAGTTCGTGCGCGCTGCGGCGCGTTACGTTTGGGTCAAGCGCGGGCAGTGGTGCGCCGGCGGAGCCAAGGGATGGCGACGCGATCAGCAGAATCTTTCCAAGGTCGGCCTCCGTCGTCCAGTGAACCGGTTCCTCGATAGCGCTGTGGCTTGGGTGGGCGGGGAAATTGCAACCCCCAGCGCAGGCGAAACGACGCGGTCGCCTGCTCTGGGTCATCCATCTCTTTCAATGCTTTTGCATAGTCGCGCTGGTAGTCGACATTGCGGCGCAAGCACTCCCATGCCAGGTCGGAAATGCCGAGATCGTCAAAATAGTCGTAGCTGGTCGAAGCTCGCCACTGCGATGGGTCCGGCGCCATCGATTACCTCCTGGTTCACATGGTTCATGCATCCGGGCCGGATACGATTGCCGGTTGAGCTGGATCAGGGAAGACCCGGAAAAAGCGCCGCGTGATCGCTGCGGCGCATCGCGGACCCGTTCAGTGATGGCCGCGCCGAAGCAGGTCGCGGTAACCGTGTTCGGTCATCCATCGGGCGCGCAGGAGATGGGATTCATGGATGTGCCGGGCGCGCTCGGGATCATCACTGGGATCAATGCCGAACAGAATGGTAACCACTTCGCACCAGTCCGCTCTCTCGGCATCGGCGTCGAGCAGGCGAACGTAGAGCTTCAAATGCTTGATGTCGTAGTCGGTCAACGTCGCGCCTCGGGGCGGTTCGTCAAGAAAATCCGGCGCGGTCACGATGGGTCCCCCGACACATCAATGGCGACAGCCATTCGATTCCGAGTCGATTTTAACGAAGTTTTTAACCGTCGTAAGCTGCACGAGAAGACATCGCGTGATGCAGCGTAGACATCGCTGCGGGTCGTCCAATCAATCTTCGTCGGCGCTCTGCCGCTCGGTCCGTTCGAAAAACGCGACCGGATCGATGTCCAGCACGATGGCCAGCTTTTCCAGCATATCGATCGTCGCGGCGTGCTGTTCCCGCTCAAGCATGCCGACATAGTTGCGATTGATCTCGGCACGATCAGCAAGTTCCTCCTGTGACAAGCCCTTGGCGTGTCTCAGTCGACGCAAATTTCTGGCGACAATCTCCCGCAATCTCATGCGGAGAGGTCGCCGTTTTCCCTAATATACTGCCACCTAGTAAACTAGGTATTCATACATGAGAAAAGGCGCGGAGTCATTTTTCCGGGATGATCGGGAGTTTCCGGCCGGCTCGCGGACTGGATTCCCACAGGCGCGATGCCCCGCCCGGCTGTCCGGGCGGGGCGTTGCTGGCGGCTCAGTCGCCGTTGCGGCGGCTGGGGCGAGACCAGATGAGGCTGAAGCCTTCGCCTTCCTCGTCGTCGAAGAGGTTGGCGTAGATCGGAGCGTTGAAGCTCGGGTCGTCCAGCTTGAGGCCGAGATAATCGCGGCCCTCGTTGGAGCGCTTGGACCAGGCGGCGCCGATCTCGGCGCGGCCGACGAAGACGCGGTGGCTGGGAGCGTTCTCGCCGGTGGAGCGGGCGTCGGGGACGATGCGGACGTTCTTGGTCTGGACGCTGAGGGTGACGATTTCGCCGGTGAACTCGTTCGAGCCGGTCTTCTTGAAGGTGCCGATGGTCGCCATGGGAAGTCTCCTTGATCACTGTCTTTCGAGCCCGCACCATTGCGGCCTCGATGGTGATCGACCGGCCGGAGGCGATCGACGGCGCACCCGCAGGGCTTCAGACAGCAAAGGAGGGACTTTCTTGTCCCGCGAGGAATGACGGCGCAGCCGGCAGGGGAAGAAAGTTTTGACGGCGCTGTTGCGCCATAGGCGATCGAGGCGAAGCCGCCCTTCGGCCAGATACACCCATCGAAGAGGCCGTTTTGGAGCGCTCGGCCGGACAAAACCGATCAATGGAGACGATAACGACCCCCTCGGCGATCGATAAAGAATCGGCTCTGTCACCGGTGTTTCTTGTCTCCCGATCCAGACCGCAATGGTCGCCCGGGGTTCTCGCACCACATGACTGAGCAGCTCCCGCACCATCATCGTGGCCGGGTCATCGGCCTGCTGGTCAGGATTGCTCAACGGGCCGCCGCCTTCCGGCCCGGATCTGATGGCCCATAGCCACCCTGATCCTTGTCTGCTCCGATGGCGATGCTGAGGAAGGCTTCGATACGGCCTGTGGTTCGCCGCGACATTGCCCTGCGGACGTCAGCCCCTAGCGAGGTTCCGCCCGGATCGAGCGGGCTCGGCACCGGCGATCCGAATCCAGGCCGTCGCGCCGATGCGATGGCACCGACCACAGAGAAGATGAACTGCCAGGTCTCCGAAGGCATGGCGTGCTTCGCGATACCGTGAACGGCATGATAGCCAGCGACGGCCGCTGGTGCTGCGAAGACAAGTCCGATGGTCAGCCGGAGCCAGACCGGACGCGCGAAGGCGAAGAGGAACTGGCCGACGCCGAGCATCAGCCCGGCAGCGAGAAGTCCGACGACGATGCCGCCGGGCCAGCCCGCGCCAGTGCCATAGGCCCACGTGCCGACGGTGATGCCCGCGAACAAGGGCAGCGCGTAGATAGCGAGGGTGAAGAGCAGCCAGCAGACGACGCCAATGGCTGTGATGCTCAAGAGAATGCCGAGTACCATGGTGGTGTGCTCCGTGAGATGAAGGTCTACGGTCGCGCCTTCCACCACCACCACGGCGCAGATGTCAGTATAGCCGAATTTGAGCGATGACGGCAGCGGAAATCCGTCCGGATTTCCGCTCGGCCGAGCGGACCGTCGCCCTCAAGGGGCGAATGGATCGACTTCGCGGATGATCGCCGAGGCGTCTCCGTCGTATTCGGAGGCAGGCATGACACTCGTCGTGCCGTCGCCGGCTTTGAAGATCACGATCGCGACCATGAGCGTGGTGGCGAGGCTGAAGGCGAAGGCGTGAGCATCGTTGAGGGACATCGATCCGGCTCCTGTTGTGGAGGCGGGGGACCATCCCCCGCGCGACAGGCGCCCGATGTGTCCGGCCAAGGGCCGCAATCACCGCAGGGGCGTAGCCTCAAGGCCGCACGCTCGCGTAGCGGACCCTTTACGGGTTGATGGCGCCAGGCCCTCGGCCGGACCAAGGATCAGCGCAAGGAAGCGGGGG
>JAIETR010000061.1 GCA_019745075.1 Qipengyuania sp. | reverse complement strand
GCGCGACGCCGCCGCCGTCGGCATTGAAGCCGTCGTCCCGGATGTAGTTGAGATCGGTGGTCGAGGTCAGCTTGTCGTTGACCTTCCAGATTATCGTGATGTCGTTCAGATAACGAAGATCCTTGTTGGGACGAACGCCGGGCGTGCCTCGCGGGATTTCGGGTCCGATGTGGGTGGTGGCGTAAATCCTGAGCGCGCCTTCCAGCAGATTGAGTCCGATTCCGCCATGAAACGAGGGGGAACCGTTGTTGTCGCCCTGCCACAGCGTGGTGTTCACGCCCGAAGTGATGCCGGCATAGACATCGAGCGTCTTGCTGACATGCGTCGTGGTCAGCACCCCGGTGTGCTTGAACGGGATGCCGAAGTTGAAGATATAGCTGTGCGAATAGAAGAAGTTCTGGGGCGCGTAAATGACCTCGGCGCCTTCGAGCGTGACGAACTGGCCGACTTTGATGTCGATGCCGCCCGCCGTCAGCACCGGCAGGTGCGCGTTGACGTAGGCCTCGACGATGTCGAACTGGTTGCGGCTGTCGGTTATCCCGTCCAACTCACCCAGGAAATGGGTGTAGCGGGCATCGGAACCGTACATTCCTTGAAGCTTGAACCCGACATCGACATCCGGCGAGGCGGTGTCGATCGGCCGTTCCACCGTCAGGATCGCCTGGTTCAACAGGACGTCGCCCTCCTTGTCGGTGAACAGGTGGCCGAAGTTGAGCCCGTCTGGCGAACCCTCGGTGTTGGCGGTAATGCCCGCCTCGACATGACCGGAGACCTTGATCGTATCGGACCACTCTTCGGGAGCGGCGGGCGTCGCGTCGTCCGCGAGTGCGGGAGTTCCCGTGAATAAGGCGCCGACGAGAAGAGTGGCGGCCGAAAGGCCGCGGATGGACGTGAGCATTTCAATCTTCCTTCGATTGGTTGTGCTTCGTCCCGCCTGCGCGCTCCGCCGGGTCCGATTTGAGGGATCCTCGCGCGAATGCGACACGAATGTTTCAGGATCGAATCGTCCTTGGCAAGAAATATTCTCCGCTGTCGCGGCCGATCGGCCTGCCACCGTGGCTATTGTGCAACTGCGAAGGCGGTTCAGACGGGTTTCATCCATTGCCCCCTAACGTGCGCTCCCCTATGCGCTCCGCCGGCGTCCCCGGCCTCTGCAGGGCGCCACTCACGACAACCGAACCCATGCTACGATCGCTCAGCCAATTGTTTCGCTCCCCCGCGCCCGCCGCGCATGCCGCGCGCGTGCCCGAAGACCAGCGCTGGTATGTGATCGGCGACATCCACGGGCGGTGCGACCTGTTCGAGGCGCTCGCCGCCGCGATCGACGCCGACGACCTCTCCGCGGGACAGGCGGACACCACGGTGGTGCTGCTGGGCGATCTGATCGACCGTGGGCCGGACAGCGCGGGGGCGATCGCTTTCGCGCGCGGCTGGCAGCGGCGGCGCGCGGTCCGGGTGCTGGCCGGCAACCATGAAGAGATGTTCCTCGAAAGCTTCGAGGACACCGAGATGCTGCGGCATTTCCTCCGCCACGGCGGCCGCGAAACTGTGCTGAGCTATGGCATCGACCGCACCCGCTACAACGCCATGTCGCTGGAGGAGCTACAGGCCGAGATGGCGCGCATCGTGCCCGCCGGCGACCGCGATTTTCTCGCCGCCGGAGAGGAGTGGATCGAGGCGGGCGATTATCTGCTCGTCCATGCCGGGGTCAATCCGCTGCTGCCGCTCGGCGAGCAGCAACGCAGCGATCTGCTGTGGATCCGCAACCGCTTTCTCGACCATCCCGACGCCTTCAGCCACGTCGTCGTCCACGGCCACACCATCTTCGACGCGGTCGAGGACGCCGGCACGCGGATCGGTATCGATACGGGAGCCTATCGCTCGGGCCGGTTGACCGCGCTCGTTCTGGAGGGCAGCGCGCGGCGAATCATTCAGGCGGTCGAGCGCGAGGGCGCGATCGCGATCGAGCACAGCGGGGTTTAATCGATGAAGATCGCGATGGTGGGCTCGGGCTATGTCGGCCTGGTGTCGGGGGCATGCTTCGCGGATTTCGGGCACGACGTGGTCTGCATCGACAAGGACCAGTCGAAGATCGACCGCCTGCACGAAGGCGTCATGCCGATCTACGAGCCGGGCCTCGCCGAGCTGGTCGAGAGCAACGTCAAGGCCGGGCGGCTGACCTTCACCACCAGCCTCGCCGAGGGAATCGCCGGCGCCGCCGCGATCTTCATCGCGGTCGGCACCCCCAGCCGGCGCGGCGACGGCCATGCCGATCTCAGCTTCGTCTATGCGGTCGCGGAGGAAATCGGCGAGAATCTGTCGAACGACGCCGTGATCGTGACCAAATCGACCGTGCCCGTGGGCACCGGCGACGAGGTCGAGCGCATCGTTGGTGAGTGCAGACCGGGGCACCAATTCGCGGTCGTCTCCAACCCCGAGTTCCTGCGCGAAGGCGCCGCCATCGGCGACTTCAAGCGGCCGGATCGCATCGTCATCGGCGCCGAGGACGAGTTCGGCCGCGAAGTCATGCGCGAGGTCTACCGCCCGCTGTTCCTCAACGAGGCGCCGATGCTGTTCGTGAACCGCCGCTCGAGCGAGCTGATCAAATACGCCGCCAACGCCTTCCTCGCCACCAAGATCACCTTCATCAACGAGATGGCCGATCTGTGCGAGAAGGTCGGCGCCAATGTCCAGGACGTCAGCCGCGGGATCGGGCTCGACGGCCGCATCGGCAAGAAGTTCCTCCACGCCGGCCCCGGCTATGGCGGCAGCTGTTTCCCCAAGGACACGCTCGCGCTGCTCAAGACCGCCGAGGACCACGACAGCCCGGTGCGGATCGTCGAGGCGGTGGTCAAGGTCAACGAAAGCCGCAAGCGCGCGATGGGCCGCAAGGTCCTCGACGCCATCGGCGGGATCGAGCGCGCGCGCGGCAAGAAGGTCGCGCTGCTGGGGCTGACCTTCAAGCCCAATACCGACGACATGCGCGATTCGCCCGCCATCGCGGTGGCGCAGACCCTGACCGACGCGGGGGTGGATGTTCACGCCTACGATCCCGAAGGCATGGAGCTGGCCAGGCCACTGATGCCCGAAGTCACCATGTGTTCAAGCCCTTACGAGGCGATCACGGGCGCCGACGCCGTCGCGATCGTGACCGAATGGGACGAATTCCGCGCGCTCGACCTCAATCGGGTGAAGCAGCTCGCCAAGGCGCCGGTGCTGGTGGACCTCAGGAACATCTACCGTCCCGAAGACATGGCGACGCGCGGCTTCTCCTATGCGAGCGTGGGTCGGCCCTAGACTTTCGCCGCTACCCCGCCCTATCGCTCGGTCAACGATAGGGAGAGCGCATGGCCGACCATCCGCACGACAGCGACATCGTCGCCTGCCCTGCCACGGCGCAGATCAATACGCTGACAACTGCCGATCAGTACGCCGATCGGTACCGGATCAGTCTCGATCGGCCCGACGCATTCTGGGCCGAGCAGGCCATGCGGCTCGAGTGGCTCGAGAAGCCCTCGAAAATCGCGAATTGGAGCTTCGATCCGGTCGATATCCGCTGGTTCGAGGACGGCAAGCTCAACCTCTGCGACAATGCCATCGACCGCCATGTCGCGGCCGGGCGCGGCGAGGATGTCGCGATCGTGTTCGAGCCCGACGATCCAGCCGGCGAGGTTCGGCGCATCACCTACCGCGAACTCCAGCGCGAGGTGGGTCGCATCGCCAACACGCTGATCAAGCTAGGCGTTTCCAAGGGCGACCGGGTCACGATCTACATGCCGATGATCCCCGAAGGCGCGATGGCGATGCTCGCCTGCGCGCGCATCGGGGCGGTCCATTCGGTGATCTTCGGCGGCTTTTCGCCCGAGGCGATCGCGGGGCGGATCGAGGATTGCGCCAGCGATTGGGTCATCACCGCCGACGAGGGGCGGCGCGGCGGGAAAACCATCCCGCTCAAGAGCAATGTCGACGCAGCGCTCGAAAAGGTGACGGTCGAGGCGGTTCTGGTCTTCCGTCATACCGGCGGCGCCGCCGCGATGCAGGACGGCCGCGATCACTGGTTCGACGAGCTGTCCGCCGATGTGCCCACCGAATGCCCCTGCGAGCCGATGGACGCCGAGGACCCGCTGTTCATCCTCTACACCAGCGGCTCCACGGGCAAGCCCAAGGGCGTGCTCCACACCACCGGCGGCTATGGGGTGTGGACCGAGACCACCTTCCGCCATGTCTTCGATTACCGCCCCGGCGAGGTGTTCTGGTGCACCGCCGACATCGGCTGGGTCACCGGGCACAGCTACATCGTCTATGGCCCGCTGCTGAGCGGCGCGACGGTGCTGATGTTCGAGGGCGTGCCCAACTACCCCGACCACGACCGCTTCTGGGCCACCATCGCCAAGCACAAGGTCGCCATCTTCTACACCGCCCCGACCGCGATCCGCGCGCTGATGCGCGAGGGCGACGACTATGTGGCGCGGCACGACCTCTCGAGCCTGCGCCTGCTCGGCAGCGTCGGCGAGCCGATCAACCCCGAGGCCTGGCGCTGGTATTCCGACACCATAGGCAAGGGCGAAATCCCGGTGATCGACACCTGGTGGCAGACCGAGACCGGCGGCATCATGATCACCACCCTGCCCGGCGCGCACGACATGAAACCAGGCAGCGCGGGCAAGCCCTTCTTCGGGATCGTGCCCGAGCTCGTCGATGGCGGGGGCGAAGTGCTCGAGGGCGCCGCCGAGGGCAATCTGTGCATCGCGCGCAGCTGGCCGGGCCAGGCGCGCACCGTTTACGGCGATCACGAGCGCTTCGCGCAGACCTATTTCAGCACCTATCCCGGCAAGTATTTCACCGGCGACGGCTGCCGCCGCGACGCCGACGGCTATTACTGGATCACCGGCCGGGTCGACGACGTCATCAATGTCAGCGGCCACCGCATGGGCACCGCCGAGGTCGAGAGCGCGCTGGTGCTGAACCCCAATGTCGCCGAGGCCGCGGTGGTCGGATTCCCGCACGACATCAAGGGCCAGGGCATCTACTGCTACGTCACGCTCAAGGCGGGTGAGGAGCCTGCGGAGGCGCTGGAAGGCGAGCTGCGCCAATGGGTTCGCCGCGAGATCGGCCCGATCGCCACGCCCGACCACATCCACTTCACCCCCGCGCTGCCCAAGACCCGATCGGGCAAGATCATGCGCCGTATCCTGCGCAAGATCGCCGAGAACGAGACCGGCTCGCTGGGCGACACCTCGACGCTGGCCGATCCGGCGGTGGTCGAGGCGCTGGTCGAGGGCCGGAAGAACCGCTGAGACAGCAGCAGCGGCCTACCCCTTCCCTTCCCGTTCGTCCCGAGCTCGTCGAGGGACCAGCTCGAGCGTAGCCGAGCGCGAGCCACGCGATTCGGTCTCGGCTTCGCTCGACCCTGCCCTTCGACAAGCTCAGGGCGAACGGAAATCGACATTCGGGTCTAAACCACCCCCAACCACAGCGCGGCCATCGCGGCGAGGAAGCTCGCCAGCGTCGCGCACGCCACGGGCGTCGCAGCGCGCCAGCCGAGGTCGAGGATGCGCGCCAGGTCCGAACGCATCGCGGTAGCGATGACCGCGAGCAGCAGCAGCGCCTTGGACGCCGTCATCGTCGCGCCGCGCACCGCATCGGGCACCGCGACGGCGCTGCCCAGCACCACCAGCCCCACGAAGCCGACGATGAACCAGGGCAGCGTCACCCGCCGCCATACGGGCCTGGCGCCCTGGCCCGCCTCGCCGCCGATCCACAGCGAAACCAGGATCAGCACCGGGCCGAGCAGCGCGACGCGCGAGAGCTTGATGATCGTCGCCTCCGATCCGGCGGCGTCCGAAAAGCTGAACGCCCCGCCGATCGCCTGCGCGACATCGTGGATCGAGGCGCCGATCAGGAACCCCGCCTGCGCGTCGCGGAGGCCCAGCTCGCTGGCGATGACCGGATAGAGCGACATCGCCAGCGCGCTCGCGAGGCTCACCCCCACCAGCGTCAGCGCGAACTGGGCCTGGCTCAGCCGCTCGCGCCCGATGATGCCGTAGAGCGCCAGCGCCGCGCTCGCGCCGCAGATCGCGGTCGCCCCGCCGGCGAGGATGCCGGCGTAGCGCGACTGGCCCGAAACGCGCGCGCCGAGCAGCCCCGCGCCGAAGCTCAGCCCCATGATCGCCAGCAGCGCCGCGAACGGCCAGGGACCGAGCGCCCACACCTGCGCCAGCGTTACCTGGAATCCCAGCGCCACGATCCCCCAGCGCAGGCAGGTGCGGCTGGCGAGATCGAGCCCGGGATGCGTCGCCTCCTCGCGCGCGGCGAAGTTGAGCGCGAGCCCCAGCAGCAGCCCGAGCAGGATGATCGGAAAGCCATAGTGCTCGGCCAGCCAGGCCGCGGCGCCCGCCGCGACCGCGACCACGGCGACGCCGGGCAGAAACCGCGAGCGCGGCAAGTCCCGCCGCGCCGCGGCGCGGGCCGCGGCCCCTTCCTGGTCCGAAAGATAAAGCTCGCCGAACAGATCGCCGCCGAAGGGCAATGCGTCCCGATCGAAAGGCGGACGGCGAGCGGCGGGATTGTCCGGAGCCTGCATAGTGTACTTCCCTAGCGGAAGGCCGCTGTGCCAAGGAACCCCGCATGAGCGAACTTCCCCCGCCGCCTTCCGCCCGCACGCTGGGGACGAGCGGGATCGCGATCTCGCCGATCGCCTGGGGGATGTGGCGGCTGGCCGAGAACGGCCGCGGCGTGGCGGAGGCGGCGCGGCTGGTCCACGCCGCGCTCGATGCCGGCATCACCCTGCTCGACACCGCCGACATCTATGGCTTCGACGGGAAGAGCGGCTTCGGCGCCGCCGAGGCGCTGCTCGGCGAGGTGCTCGCCGCCGAGCCCGGCCTGCGCGGGCGCATGGTGCTGGCCACCAAGGGCGGGATCGTGCCGCCGCTGCCTTACGACCAGTCGCCGGAATATCTGCGCGGCGCGCTCGACGCTTCGCTTCGGCGCCTGCGCACCGAGACCATCGATCTCTATCAGATCCACCGCCCCGATATTCTCGCCCATCCGCAGGAGGTGGCGCGCGCGCTCGACGATGCCATCGCGGGCGGCAGGCTGCGCGCGCTCGGCGTCTCCAATTTCGCCCCACCGCAGATCGAGGCGCTGAACCACTTCCTCGGACACAAGCTCGCGGCCACGCAGCCCGAGATCGGCCCCCTGCGGATCGACTGCATGGAAAACGGCGAGCTCGACCAGACCCTCCGCCTCGGCCTCACCCCGCTCGCCTGGTCGCCGCTCGGCGGCGGGCGGTTGCTCGACCCCCGCACCGAGCGCGAACGCGCCGTCGCCGCCGAACTCGACCGAATCGCGGGCGAGCAGGGCGTCAGCCGTTCGGTCGCCGCCTATGGCTGGCTGATGGCGCACCCGGCGGGCATCGTCCCCATCGTCGGCTCGCAGGAGGCCGCGCGCATCGCCGAATCGGTGCAGGCGCTGGCAATGCGCTGGACGCGGCGGGACTGGTATGGCGTGCTGGTCGCCGCGCGGGGCGCGCCCCTGCCATGACCGGCCGCGGCGCGAAAACGCCTTTCCGCCCGCGGCGCCCTGCCCCATATCGGGCGCGAAGCCCGCTATGCACCGGGCCAGAGGATTCGACTGCGTGACCATCAGGATCGTCGCCATCGGCGGCACGGTTTTTCCCGGCAGCACCACCGAGCAGGCGCTGCGCCTCGCCACCCGGCCCGCCATCGACGCGGGCGCCGAGGTGACCGTGTTCGGCGGCCAGTATCTCGGCGCGCTGGCGCATTATCGCGGCAATGCCTACGAGGCCGGCAGCGGCAGCGAGCTGGTCGAGGCGGTGCGCGCCGCGGACGGGCTGATCATCTCGGCGCCGGGCTATCACGGCACCATTTCCGGCTTGGTCAAGAACGCGCTCGACTACCTCGAGGACCTCGCCCGCGACGAGCGCCCCTATCTCGACGGGCGCGCGGTGGGGCTGATCACCACCGCGCACGGCGACCAGGCCAGCATGAGCACCCTGCTCACCCTGCGCGCCATCGTCCACTCGCTGCGCGGCTGGCCGACCCCGATGGGGGCGACGATCCGGACGCACGAGGGGCTGTTTTCCGCCGAGGGCGAATGCCTGGACGAGCGCGCGCGGCAACAGATCGAGCTGGTCGGACGCCAGGTGCTGATGGGCGCGCGCGCCTTGTCGCGGATGAGCAAGCCGTAGGCGCGGAGCCTCGGCCCCAGGGTTCGCCCCGTCCTTCGCGAGCCGCCTGTCAGTAGCCGGCCAGTTCGCGCCCCTGCCCGACCACACCGTAGCTGCGGCTGGGCGCGGACAACAGCAACGCGAAGCCTTCCCGCAGCAGCCGTTCGACATTCGTCGCGCCGACATGCGGATGGCCGACCTTGACCTTGTGCCTGTGGCAGATCTCCACGATCCGCTCGATCGCGCCCAGCACCTCGGGATGCTCGTACTGGCGCGGATAGCCGAGCGCCTGCGACAGATCGCCCTCGCCGATCAGGCAGAACCCGATCCCCGGCACATTGGCGAGCATGTCGTCGAGGTTCTCGATCGCCTCGGGGCTCTCGATCATCAGCCCGACCAGGATTTCGCCATGCGGCGCCAGCGGCCAGACATCGGCGCGGGCGTAATACTCCTGCTGGTCGAGACCCCAGTAGCGCGCGGCGGCGGCCGGGCCATCGCCCCTCAGGCCCCGGGGTTCATACAGCGCCGCACCCCTGGGCCGAGCGTAACGGCAGGAAGCGACCGCGTTATAGGCCTGCTCGGCGGTCCAGACATGCGGGGTGATGACCCCGTAGACGCCGCGGTCGAGCACCTGCTTGGCCTGAAACTGGTTCATTTCCGCGCCATTGGCCGGAATGCGCGCGATCGGCGTCACCGCCGGAGCGACCGATCCGCTCTCGGCGATGCCGCGACGGTCGAGCATATACTGGAGCGCATCGCCCAGCGCGCCGACGTCGTAAGGGTTGTGCTCCATCTCGAACACCACGCCGTCATATGGCGTGCCGCTCATTTCCTGCGCGCTCAGCCTGTCGACCCTGGAAAAGGCTGCGAAGGCGGGCTTGCCCGCCTCCCAGGCGCGAATGATGCCGTTGAGGCGCGTCTGCGTCACGAAACCGGAGTCCTTTCGCTTCTCGCCTCACGCCGGTCCACCATCGCCGCCCGCCCCGGCGGACGGCATTGGCGGAGCGGGTGGTTGCAAGACCAATTTTGTAACTCATTGCGAACCATGAAGGAATTTTTCTGGTTGCATGGGGCGTTACCCGGTCTTTACCCGGCAACATCGGGGCTTGGGCCTTCCTTCACGGCACCTAGCATCGAGCACACTGGCTTGCCACGCGCCGCGGATTCCGCGCTTCGCTGTGCTCTTGGGGCGTTGCCGATCGGTTCGATCGGCGAGTCTCGCCGGTACAATCTTATCGAATAATTCGAGCCCTAGTTACCAAGCGCGGACCGTGTTGTCCACGTAATAGCAACACCAGGTACCGTCCCCTTGGTGTTAGTTCCGCAGCTGGCCATCCATCGGGAAATGTCGGTCGAGCCCGGAAAGGGTGTGTGCCCCCGCAAAAGGCATTTGCGCGTCATTAGTCGCCTTCGCATTCATAGCGAAGCTTTGGTCTGGCCGCTGACCAGAGCATCGGCTGGCTGTTCACGTGCATGGAGATGCGGGGGTGGCCTCAATCCTGCCGCAGCGAAGCGCCGGCATATGGATCAAAGGCCGATGGCGGCAGATCCTCGCGCGGATTGGCGGGCTGAGGTGGAGGTCCGGGCGAGCTGGGCGCTTGGCCAATCTCCTGCCCTGCCGTCACGAACGCCGCCGCAATCACCGGCGCACTCAGCAGCACAAAGCAGCCCAGTACAACCCGTAATCCATCACGTACCGGCAGTCTTCCGCCAAGCATGAGCAGACCAATGACCGCGACGGAGAGTACGCTGAGGCCCATTGCTAGATTGCCGGTCAGCAGCGCCACCAGCCAGCTCACGCCAGACTCGACCGCTAGCAAATCAGAAGCCTCAAAGGGTGCTGCATAGCCGATCTGAACGGTCATTGCCGCACTAAGACTTGGCTGACTCGCCGTCGCCCTTGGCGGCGCTCAAGCTGCACGAACACATCGATGCTGTGGCGAACATACTCGCGGACATCGTCGCGCGCGAGCCGCGAGCCCGCCTGCAGGACCAACAGTGCCAACTGCTCGATCGCCCGCTGCGGCGTGTCGGCGTGGATTGTGGTCATAGAACCCGGATGCCCGGTGTTGACCGCGCGGAGGAACGTGAACGCCTCCTGCCCGCGCAGCTCGCCCAATATGATCCGGTCGGGCCGCATGCGCAGCGCGGCGATGAGAAGATCCTCGGCGCTCACCTGCGCCTCACTTAGCGACCCACGCGCTGCAATAAGCCCAACCGCATTGGCGTGCTTGAGCCGCAGCTCCTCGGTGTCCTCGATGAGAATTAGGCGCTCGTGAGAAGGAATTTCGGCGAGCAGTGCGTTGAGGAAAGTCGTCTTGCCGGTCGAAGTCCCACCCGCAACGATTATGTTCCGGCGCGAGGTCACCGCCTCGCGAAGGGCATCCGCGGCCTCACGCTCACCAAGCGAGCGCCATTTCGGCTCGGCCTCTAGCGACGTCGCGCCGGGAGCCAGGCCTTCAAACGCCTGCTCATCCTCCCAGTCGGCAAGCGACAGGTCTGATGCAACATGACGACGGATGGCAATGACATGCCCGCCGCGCGTCGCGGGCGGCGCCACCACCTGAACACGCGAACCGTCCGGAAGCGAGGCCGCAAGCAGCGGCTGCTGGCGGCTGATCCCTTGCGAACCGAACGCCGCCACCTGACGCGCAAGCCGGCGGAGCAGATCCTCGGTCAGGGTGGGATCATCGTGCCGCTCGATCCCGCCGCCGAGCGCCTCGACCCACACCTCCCCCGGCCGATTGATCCAGATGTCGGTGACGTCGGCGCGGGACACCCAAGGCGCAAGCGGGGCCAGGAAGCTGTCGAGGTAGTAGCCAGCCTCGCTCATTGGCTGTGCCATGGCTATTCGACGCTCGAGAAATCGAGGTCGCGCGCGACATAGACCGAGACGCTGGTGCCCTGCCGGACCCGCAGAGTGGGCGTGATCTGCTGCGGGGCGAGACGGGTGACGTTCTGGGTCGAGCCGGGCAGCGCCACGATGACCCCGTTCGTCACCTTGCGGGTTGCCAGCCCGACGCCGATGTCCAGCACCGATTGCAGGACCGCGCCGCCGAACCGCTGCCAGAACTTGCTGTCGACCTTGCCCCTGATCCCAGCGCGGCCAAGCGGATCGGATGCCTGCGAGTCTAGCGCGATGGTAACGCCGTCGGGGCGCAAGAGACGCGTCCACGTAACCAGTGCCCGGTTCTGGCCTTCAGCCAACGCGCTTTCATAGGTCCCATACAACCGGCTGCCGCGCGGGATAAGCACGCGGCTACCATCGAAGCTGTGAACATCGCGCTGGATGAGCCCGCGGACCGAGCCCGCACGCGTGGAATCCAGCGCGGTCTCGAGCACGGCCGGGATAATGGTGCCGAGAGGAACAGTCAGTGATGGATTGGCAAGCCGCCCGGCGCGCACGCGCTCGGTCGATGGCGCGCTTTCTGTTCCGTTGTCCTGATCTGCCGGCGAGCCGCTGCGCGCAGGGTTGTCCTGCGGCAGCGGAGGCAGTGCGCGGTAGGGTTCATAGGGTTGCTGGTAGACGGGCACCGAAGGCACCTCTTGGCGAGGCGTGGAGCGAACGGCAGGCTGTGCAGGTGCGGGCGGCGCGAAGGCGCGTGGCTGAGAGGTCAGGGCGACCGGCGGGAGATCGCGCCGATGGCCGTCATAGGGTTCGCCGAGAAACCGTCCGGGAAGTGGAGGGGGAGTGCCGGCACGGATCTCGCCCTGCCCGCCTGTGAGCGGGATGGTAGTGCGCGGAGCGGACGCTTCCTGGCGCGCGGTGCTCATGAGCGAGACGATCCATGCCCCGCCTAGCAACAACAGGCCCAGAAAAACCCACAGGCCAAGGTTGCTCGGGCTGGCGGTGCGCACCATCGGACGCGGATCGCTCCCGCTCTCCGGTTTAGGAGCAATCGGATCAGCCACGCGCGTTGTCCCGCGTGGAGCTGCGACGCGCGGTCGCCTTCTTGGCATCGATCCTGAACACAAGCTCAGGCCAGACCTGATCGATCACGAAGCGTCCGCCGCGCATGTAGCCATTGACCACCTGCTCCTCGCCAGTCGGCCCCACGACAAAGATTGCTGGCAGGGCGGAATCTTCCGCAAATGAAATATAGGTGCGGCTGCCATCGTCGCTGATCTGTGCGGGTCGCACTGCGCGGTCCCCTCGCAGGCGATAGGACCAGCTCTGCCCGGTCGGTCCCGGCGGGCCAAATGCTGATGGCATCTGAGCCATGACTGGCGCGTTCGCAGGTAAAGCAGGCGAACTGTCGAAGCGCACCAGATAGGCGGCCATCAGATCGCTGCTGGTCCGGACCGAAAAGGCGTAGCCGCGGCGCGCCGTGGTTACCCGTAAAGACCCGAGCACTCCTTCGCGCAGTGGGGTGATCAGCAGTGCATTTCGCTCATGCGAAATACTCGTTGTCAGCGACGACGCATCCGCGGCGACGCTGACAATAGTTTCGCCGGGCTCGAACAACAGCGTGAGCGCGGTCGCTGGAAGCGCGGTCAGCTGAATGGTCTGCCCCTCCTGCCAGCGCACCGTCTGGATGCGCGGCGTCGCGGCGCTCGGCTCCGGAATGATCTCGGCCGCTATTGGAGCAGCCAGTAAAAGCACGGGAAGAGCCCAAAGATATCTCATCGGGCTACGCCTGGCCGACCAGCAGGCACGATGACCGCCGTTGCCGGAGCAACCTCGGGCAACGTCTCGGCGTCGCGCCGGTACGAGGTTACCTGGAACCCCAGCGGATTGAGCAGGCGATCGGCCTCGCTCATAGCTGCATTGCTGAACCCGTAGCCGATAACCGCAACCCAATACTGCGGCGGCTGCGGCTGCGCCCCGGGATCGCTTCGAACGGTCGTGAACCGGACCATGGCGCGGTTCGCACCAAGTGGCGACACGCTGCGCACCTCGACCCCAATCGTGCCGCCGGGACGCATGTAGGCTAGCGGGCTCAGCGGATTGGTTTCCTGCATCTGGTTGATGTAAAACTGCCGCGCGCTGCCGCTGCTCCACAGCGTTGCCTTGCGGTAGTCCTGGTCGAAGCTGTCGGCATCGAAGCTCTCGCGGGCGATCACATATTGGACCAGGAACGAGCGCGTAAGCGCAGCGTCGGGCGCGATCGTCTGCCGATCGAGCGGCGCCAGCGCCTCGACATGCCCGGTCTGCCGGTCGACCAGCAACGTGTAGGGTTCGACCTGCTTCAATGGCAGGAGGATGACCAGCGCCACCGCGAGCAGCAGAGCCACCGCAGCGGACACGCAGGCGATGATCCAGGCGGTGCGGCGCGAGCGCTCGAGCTCCTCGGTGACGCTTCGGCCCCAGCTGTCCGCAATAGTGACATCCTCGCCGTCGAGCTTGTGATGGACATTCATCGCTCACCATCCCGCCGCCGCGAGGCGACCGAACTACGCTGGGAGGTCCGCCGCCACGAACTGCCGAGCCGCTCCTGGCTCGGAGTAAAGGCGCCTTGTGGATCGCCGGCACTGCTGCGGCCGCCGTCAGGCCCAGTGAGCGCGCGGATTTGCGTCCGGCTCGATCCCCCACCCTCTTCGCGGCGCAGCTGCACTTCCATCGCATCGGCTATACGCTGCGCGCGGGTTTCGGCGAACACTCTTGACGAGCTTGTCGCAGTGGCCGGGATCATCGCAGCTGATGCAACCTCACCTCGGCTTCCCAAGGAGGGAATGCTCACCCAACCGCGCGAGAATGCCGCTTTGGCGAGCAGCCAGACCATCGCGAACTGGACGATGGCGAACCCCAGCGTCATGGCGAACAGTTCGGTTGGCGCCGAGGGTATGGCGTAGCCCAACGATCGCACCCGCAGCGCATCCGTGAGCCAGGGCAGGAGCACGCCGAGCTCGACCGCAAGCACTAGCGTTGCGCCGACCATGCCGACCAGCGCCAGCACCAGCCCGCGCAACCAGCCCGAGAACAGCCCGCGGGTCGGCTCGAACAGCAGCATGCCTGCGGCCAGTGGCCCCAGTGCAAGCAGAAGCCCGGCAACAAGGCGCAGCAGCGCGAAGACGCCGATAATCCCGGCGAGCCAGACGAGCCGCGAGTTGCCGAACGCCTCCTCGTCCTGCAGCGCCGTCCCGCGGAACGTGCCGCCCGCGACCTCGCGGTCGATAAAGGCGCCTGTCTGCCGCCCGGTGCCCGCCTCGGTGAGCCGCAGGATGGCGTCGTCGGCCGCCTGCAGCTGCGCCACGAAGCTCGTGTTCTGATCGTCGCGGAGCGGTGCGGTGACCGCCGCTGCGATCTCGCCCGGCCCGGCGATCACCACATCGTGGATCAGTGTGCGGAACGCCGGCCACGAGAACGCCAGCGTCAGCACCACGCCGATCTTCAGCACATCGAGCACGACATCGCGCGCGCCCGGCGTCGGGCCGAACAGCAGTCGGATGCCGAACAGCGCCACGAACAGCGTCAGCAGCGAGGCCATCAAGGTCGCGGCAAGCGAGCCGGGCTGCCCGAGCGCGTGCCAGCCGAGGCTGCCGACGAGCTGCGCCTGGCAGTCGATGTTGGTGATGATCCGGGTGAGGAACTGGTCGCCGGTGACGATCGAGGGACAGGCGGCGGCCATGGCTCAGGCCGCCCGCGCCAGCAGCGGCGCCAGCCAGTGCGCAGGATCGGTGCCGTGCGTTCGCACCAGCTCGTCGAAGATCCGTACCGTGCTCTCGCGGCCCGAGAGGATGGTGAGCAGCTCCTTCTCGCCGGTGAGATCGAGCCGCGCGACCACGCTCTCCTTGCCGTGGCGGATCAGGAAGCAGTGCGAGTTGTCGGGCAAGGTCTTCACCAGCTCATATTCGTGACGGCTGAGCCCGAATCCGTTGATGTAGTCCTCGGCGCGCGCCTTGGGGTTGATCATGAAGATATGCGTGGCCGCCTGCTCGATGATCGCGCTGGCAATCCGGCTTTCGAGCGCATCCTGCGCGCTCTGGGTCGCAAAGCCGACGATGCCGTTCCGCTTGCGGATCGTCTTCTCCCAGTCCTTGATCCGTCGCACGAACACATCGTCGTCGAGCGCCTTCCAGCCCTCGTCGATAACGATGATCGCAGGCGAGCCATCGAGCCGCTCCTCAACCCGGTGGAAGAAGTAGAGCATCGCCGGCGTGCGCGCGACCGGATCGTCGAGGATCGCGGTCATGTCGAACCCTACCGTCTGCGCCGCGAGATCGGTGCGGTCTTCCTCGTTGTCGAACAGCCAGGCACGCTCGCCCTCGCCCCACCACGGGCGCAGTCGTGCGTGAAGGTCGTCGGCGCACGGACGATCGGAACCGCGGAACAGCTCGACCAGATGGCGCAATCGGCGGCGGGAGGGAGGCTGGAGGTAGCTGGTCTCGATCGCGTCGCGGACCTGCTCCGCCTCGCCGCTGTCGAGCCCGCCTGCGAGCATCGACAGCCACTCGATCAGGAACTGGCGGTTGGATGGCGTGTCGGGCAGCTGGAGCGGATTGAGGCCGGAGGCTGCTTCGGGGCGCAGCCTATCGTAGGCGCCGCCAATCGCGCGGATGAAGAGCTCCGCGCCGCGGTCCTTGTCGAAGAAGATGATCCGCGGATTGTACTTGCGGGCCTGCGCGAGCAGGAAGTTGAGCACCACGGTCTTGCCCGAGCCCGAAGGGCCGATGACGGTGAAATTGCCGAGATCGTGCTGGTGGAAGTTGAAAAAATAGGGTCCCGCCGCAGTGGTCTCGAAAAGCGTGACCGCATCGCCCCAGTGATTGCGCCGCGCCTTCCCCACCGGAAAATTGTGCAGACTGGCAAACCCGGCGAAATTGGTGGTCGAGACGAGCCCGCGCCGCGCGATATAGCGAAAGTTCCCCGGAAATTGCGCCCAGAACGCCGGCTCGAGCGCGATGTCCTCGCGCACCGCATTGATCCCGAGATCGGCGAGCAGCGCGATGACCTCGGCGACGTGGCTGTCGAGCAGCTTCAGGTCCTCGGCATGGATCGCGATTGTGGTGTGGTGCTCGCCGAACCCGGCGCGACCCGCCGCGACCTCATCCTTGGCGATCGACAGCTCCTCGCGCAGCGACACCGCCTCGTCCTCGGCAGAGCGCATGCGGCGGAGCGCGAGGTTCATCTTGCCCAGCGCCTCGCGCCGCTCGACGAAGGCGAAGCTCTGGCTCATGGTCATCTCAAACGGCAGCCGCGCCAGCTCGTCGAACATCCCTGGCATAGTGCGCGAGGGCCAGTCCTTTATCGATACCATCGCGACGAAGCGGCGCAGTAGCGGACCGGCCGGCGCAAGCTCAACGGTGTCGAGCCCGAAGCTGATCCGCCGCGCGGGAATGTGGTAGCCTAGGTCGCCGTGCGGCAAAACGACTGGGCGCATGTCGGCGTTGAATAGCCAGGAATGGAACTCGAGTGGTTCTGAACGGCGATCGCCACTTTCCTCGTAAGTCGTGAGCAGAACTGGATCGTACTGGTCGAGCGCCGCCATCAGTGCTTCGCGAGCGTTGTCGAGCGCGTGCTTGTCGGCGGCAAGATTCGCGGCGTTCCGATTGGTCGAGCGCGAGAACCAGTCGCGCAGCCGCTCTGCCGTTCCGATCCGGCCCTGGAGTGGGCGGCGCACCAGCGTCAGGAAGAGCTCGTTGACGTATAGTTGGCGGCTGCCAAGCCGCTCGCGCCAACGGGCATCGAGGTCGCGCGAAAAATCATCGGCGAACTCAGCCGTAAGATCGGCATCGGCGCGGCGGCGGACGAGGTGATGGTAGAGGGCGTAGTGCGAGCTTCCGATCGCGCGCAGCATCGCATCGCGCAGTTCTGCGCGATAGTTCAGCTCCTCGCTGTCAGCGGTTTCGAACAGCAGGCCGCGCAGGCGAATGGTCTGGACCAGCAGACCGTCGCGGGTTTCGATGGTGTGGTCGTCTAGATGACGCGCATAGGGCAAGTGCGCCCCTGCCGGAGCTTCGCGCGCGACAATCTTCGAATCGCGGCTCACGGGCGGTAGGAGTTGCATCGCCACAGCTTGTGGTTCTTCACCCGCGGACAGGTTCTGGCACGCGTGATCCAGAGATCGAAGATGCGCGGCTCGTTGAGCGACATCAGCATGCCGACGCCATGAAGTGCAAGCGCGATCAGCAGCACCCACCAGGCGCGGAACAGCAGGAACAGTTCGACCGCCACAATCGCGTTGATCACGAAGAAGGTGTAGGTCACGCCCGCGAACATCTGCGGCCGGGTGAGCGCGGTGAAGCAGATGTCGCGGCGCAGCTGGTCTGCCATGGCGTGAAAAAATCGACCCCCTGATTCCTGACTTGGAGTTTCGGTCATCTCGCGGAAATTGCAAGTCCGGATACTTCGGTCCGTTAGATCCCTTGCCCGCAGCTTGGAGGGCGCATGTTGTGCGGGGAGCACGCCTCTGTGGCACATCCGAAATCAGCGGGCGGTCGACTCACCGTCCGATGCATGGCAAGGCATGAGGTGGTCCGCTAATTTACAGGTAAAAATGACACGTGGTGCGGAAATTACACTTCGCACATCCTGAAGAATGACAATGAAACGCTGATCCCGTGAGGCCTTTCATCTGCCGCTCAGCGGCGTACGGTGTGCGAGAATCGTCCTCATGTAAGGCCGCGATTGCCGCGTGTGGTCGTGCTTCCTGCCATTGAGTCCGTTTTCGGCTTACCGGAGGATCACGGCGCGCCGATCGCGCCAGTGATCATGCCAGCCCTCCAGCGCGGGCGATCGGGCGGGTCAACCCTGGCCCGCCAGGGCCACCCGAAGGGCGCGCCAGCGAGGTTGAGGCGCCCGAGCGGCCGTGCTCCTCCCGCACCGCCGTGGCTCCATTATTTCCGGGCAGATTCAACGGCTTGGCGCAAGCCCGGCACCAAAATGGCACCACGAGTCTCCCCGTGGTGCCACCTATCTCGCTGAATGACCGACCGGCTGACGCCGGTAGGATCAAGAGGAGGGGCTGAAGCCGTTTTTGTGGGTATGCCGGTCGAGATAGCGGTCGATGATGTCGTCCGTAATGTTGCCGGATGTGGTTGAGAAATATCCCCTGCCCCAGAAGCGCTGGCCCCAGTAGCGCTTGCGGATGTGCTCGAACTCTTGCTGGATCTTGCGCGACGAGCGCCCCTTTGCCCTGCGGACGAAGTCGCTGACCGAGATGTGCGGTGGGATTTCGACGAACATATGGACGTGATCGCGCGACAGCACGCCGTTGACGATGATCACGCCCATTTCGTCGCAGACCTGCTTGATGATCTCGCGCACTCGCATCCGCACCTCACCGTGCAGCACCTTGAACCGATATTTGGGCGCCCAGACGATATGGTAGCGATGGTGAAAAGTCGTGTGACAACCCTTGCTGTAGCCCATAGCGCGAGTCGAAGGCTGAAGCCAGTATCCGACTGAAGTCGGAGGGGTTCCTCCCCAAGTGGGACTCTAAAAAAGGATGTGCAGGCAAAGGCTTAGCCCAGAGGGGGAGCCACTCCTTTTATCTTGCCTTCCTCAACATCCAACCTCTCGTTAGCACGCACGCTCCTTCTCACGGGCATACTCGGCGCGCATCTTGTCAAATGATGCATCCCATTCCTGCAGGCCGTGAATCGCGGCAAACGCCTTTTCAAACCTGATCGGAGCGATCGTTGTTCGGTGGTCCAGTGTTCGACAATCTTTCTCGGAGGCCAACCGTTGCAACTGGCCGTCGAAAGATTCAACCCACGGCACTCCCTCGTTAGCTACCTTGTAGCATGGACGAGGGATATTATCCGGCAGCGGCGCATTAGCGATAATCTTCCACATTCCATGATAGATGCGTCCGTCCAACGTCCAACCACATAGAGCAATGTCCGACAGCATCTGAGAATCAAAAGACTGCTCTCTCTGACGAACATCTTTGTAAATGATGACGTAAATCACGTCACCAGGAGTCACGATCTGACCATAGGCAGTGCTGTTTCCAGCCACCTCGAACTGGAATACATCGCCTTTGCTAAGCGTCATCGACTTTTGCTTTTTAGCCACGAATGCCCTCTATTGCTTCTCGTCTAGAGACATCAGCAGATGCCTCCCGTCCCATGATTCCCGATACGGGTTCCCCGACAGGGCGCGATCTCATTTCGCCTGTTCTCGGTTCCTCCGTTAGGATTGGACTTGTTCGTTGGTCCACCATGCGCGTCGATCTGCCGCTGCTCAGCCCGCTGGAGGGCTTTGCCGGGTTCTGCCCGATCTATGGTCTCAAATTCATAGTCAGCATCGGGATTAGCACGCGAGTGGTCACGCTGCCGCCGCTCAAACAGCTTCTCGCTATTGCACCTACCAATATAGCACTTTCCGCCGGGATTATTCCTATCCACTCTGCGGTAAATGACTCCCGCTCCCTTTTTCGCATCTTTGGCTACATCGACAATCTTGTCGACGACCTTAGCCGGCTTGAATGCGGTTGTGACGATGGCCGTGCCAATGCTCAGTGGCGACGGATTAGCTACGGCATCCTCGATGTCGCCGACGAAGAAGTCGCGAGCGAAGCCGCACACACTGCCATCGTTACGCTCGCATGACGTTCCCGTTGGATCGCGCATATTAACCGGATCGTTTGCGACATACCCATAAAGATTGATCTGGTCCTCATATCCAATCGGATCGGTCTACATGAACCGTCCGAGCCGCGGCGAATACACCCTGGCCTTGTAGTAGTACATGCCAAGCTCGGCGAGCCACGCCTGCCCGGTGTACTGGAATCGCCCGATGTTCGAACTGCCGGGCTGGCCGTACTCATCGTAGGTGTTCGCACCGTTCGAAGTGTTTGCGCTGTCCGAGCGGTAGACGATTGAGCCACGCGCATCGCCATAGAGGAACCGCGCATAGCCGAGCGAAGAGTTCGAGCCGCTGTAGTTCACCAGCGATCGTCCGTGCCCGCATTGGGGCCATGGACATGCCTCTGAAGCATCGCGCCTGCGCCATCGTACTCAGCGACGAGCGCATCGCCATCGTAGAGGTAGCGCGTAGGGCCCTGTGAGACTCCATTCACATAATTGGTGGTCTCATATAGCTGCCCGAGCGGATCATAGCGCAGTTGCGCCTTGAGCTGGCCGCTGTAACCGCTGCTCCAGGTGGGGCACGTAGTGACCGATTGGCTGCGCATTTCCACAAGCCTGTTTTCGACATCGTAAAGGTAGACATAGGTGCCATCGGCGGTGAGATTGCCGTTGCCATCGTGGCAGAACCCGTTGGCGCCGACCTGGGTGTACTGGTTGAGCCCGTTGGCGGTGTAACCGGTGTCTGCGTTGGCGTGTCCGTTCCAGGAGTAAAGGTCGTTCGACTGGGTCTCGGTCAGGATCTGCGAGGCGGTATTGCGCGTGAAACTCCAGCTGACCGCGTAACTGCCCGCATCAGGCAGCGCGAGCGCGGACAGCCGCCCAAGCGCATCGTAGCCGAACGTCTGATCGGCAGCGGCCGAATAACGCGGGGCGCCGGTCAGCTGGTTGCGGTCGTTGTAGTTGAAGTCGACGAGCACGCTCCCGTAAGGATCGATCAGTTGGTTGAACGTGCCGCCCGGGGTGTAAGCCCACTGGAAGGTCAGGCTGTCGGGACAAGTGAGCGCCGTGCGATTTCCTGCAAGGTCATACGCCGACGTAAGCGTCCGGCTTGTCCCGTCGATCGCTATCGTGCCGGCAACGGGACGCCCATACGCATCGTATGTGCTGGTCAATCCCTCGCCGCTCGCACCATCGAACTTCGCGGTCAGCTGAAGTCCGCGCAGGTCGTAGGTGTAATAGACGTCTCGCGTATGGGCCGGCGATAACCCCGTCCGCTCGGGCACGTACTTCACGGTCAATCGGTTCAGGTTGTCGTATGTAAACTGCAGCACGGTGCCGTCTCGTTTGCGCATCCAGGTGCGGTTGCCACGGGCATCGTACTGATACTGCTCGTAGTCGCCGGCATTGATGGTGCCCGTCGTCTGCGGGTGGGGGAAGTACCAGTAGGATTGCTGGTCGAACCCGTCGTAGCGCATCTCGGCGCGGTAGCCGCGCGCATCGGTCAGGCTCGCCTGCTTGCCGTTGGCGGTATAGGTGTAAGTGGCATAGTCCTGCTGGAGCGCCGAGGCATAGGCGCGCTGGACCTTCCACAGCGTGCCATCAGCGTTGTAGAGGTTCCTGGTAATCCGGTCCTGCCCGTTCGCGCCTGGTGAGCCCAAGGTGCAGGCATCGGCGGGAAGGCTGCCGAACGCCGCCTGGTTCATCCGGATCGTCGTGCAGACAACCCGGTCGCGGAGATCGTAGGAGTTGTCAGTGACCTGATAGGTCGTGCCCGCGCTGGAAACGGCTTGCCGCACTGGGTTGCGCTGGGCATCGTAGCTCGTGTCGATCTGACTTGCTGTTTCCATGGTAGGCCCGGACCATGACGTCAGTTTGCCGGTCTCAATCTTCACCACCTTGTCGTCGCTATCGCGATAGGTGGTGCGGGTCGCCTGCCGATATCCAAGTTCGCCAAGCGGACCGATCTCCCAGATTTTCCGGCCGACGACGTCATACCGATAGAACGTGGCATCGCTGTCACCTGGTAGTGGGCCGTCTTCCGAGAGCAGCCGGCCTGCGTCATCGTAGGAATAGGTGGTGTCGATGAAAGCGCCGGTCGCTGCGTTAACCTGTCTCACGCTTGCGGGGAGCGCCGTGTCGCCCCAGTAGGAATATTCGGTCCGGAACTCCTGGTTGGTCCCACAGGTCGTGCCCACCCCGCAGATGCGCTCCACCGCCTAAGAGTCGGTTTCGGAACTCGTGCTGAGCGTCCGATGCGGCGGACGAGCGGCATGATGGAGGCGGCGTAGAGGAAGGCCTTGGCCGAAGCGATCGAGGCTTCGAAGTCTTTGGCGAGGCGGCGGTTTCGGTTGATCCAGGCGAAGAAGCGCTCGAC
>JAIETR010000059.1 GCA_019745075.1 Qipengyuania sp. | reverse complement strand
TGGAGCGGGCGAAGGGATTCGAACCCTCGACCCCAACCTTGGCAAGGTTGTGCTCTACCCCTGAGCTACGCCCGCTCTGGCGTGGGCCGCACCCTGTCGGGTCGGCCGGGGAGGCGCGCGATTAGCAGCGGCATTTTCCCTTCGCAAGCCCCAATCTCGGCCGCATCGGCAGGCCCGCTCCGCCCTTCACAAGTGCACGCGCGAAGCCCACATGGGCGCCAACCGCAGCAGCAAGGATGTGTCGCACGTGGCGAGCCTCGGCCTCAATCTCGACGAACAAAAGGCGGTCGACCGCTTCCGCAAGGATGTCGTCGAACCTTCGATGACCAGCCTGGTGATCCTCGACTTCTGGGCTGAATGGTGCGGGCCGTGCAAGGCGCTGACCCCGGTGCTGGAGAAGGTCGCGGCCGATTACGCGGACAAGGGCGTGGTGCTGGCCAAGGTCAATGTCGACGAGGAGCAGTTCATCGCGAGCCAGTTCCAGGTGCGCTCGATTCCCACGGTCTACGCGATGTTCCAGGGCCAGCCGGTCGCCGACCTGACCAATGCGCGCGGCGAAAGCCAGCTCAAGCAGACGCTCGACCAGCTCCTCGCGCAACTGCCCATCGGCGGCGCGGCGGGCGAGGCCAGGGCCGAGATCGCGCAGTTCGTGGCGATGGGCGAGCAGATCCTGGGCGAGGGCGATGCCGAGCGCGCAGCGGGCATCTTCGCGCAGGTGGTCGAGATGGCGCCCGAGGAACCCGCCGCCCACGCCGGGCTGATCCGCGCGCTGGCGCAGGCCGGCCGGACCGATGAAGCGCAAGCCGCGCTCGCTGGAGCGGAGGCGACCCCTGGCGTGGCCGACAATGCCGCGCTGGCGCAGGCGCGCAGCGCGCTCGAGCTGCTCGCCGAGCGCCCCGACGAGAGCGAGCTGGCGGCGCTGCGCCAGCAGGCCGCCGAGAACCCGACCAACCATGAGGTCCGCCTCGCCTTTGCCGAAGCCGCCTTTGCCGCGGGCGACCGCGATGCCGCCGCCGACGAGCTGCTCGCGATGATCCAGGCCGACCGCGACTGGAACGAGGGCGCCGCGCGCGCCAAGCTGGTGCGGATCTTCGAGGCGGTCGGGCTCGAGGACGCCTGGGTCGTCGCCACCCGCCGCCGCCTCTCGCGGCTGCTGTTCGGGTGATGGAAGCAAGCCAACAAAGACCCGCTCGTCCTGAGCTTGTCGAGGGGCGCATGGCGATAGGTGCCGGCCGCGTGCTTCGACAGGCTCAGCACGAGCGGACGTGGGGGGCGGGGTGAGGTTGTCCATTTTCCCGCTCCCCGGCGCGATCCTGTTCCCGGGCCTCGCGCTGCCGCTGCACATCTTCGAGCCGCGCTACCGCGCGCTCACCAGCGACGCGCTCGCCCGCGACCGGCGCATCGCCATGATCCAGCCGCAGCGCGGCGGAGAGGACGCCCCGCTGTTCGATATCGGTTGCGTCGGCCGCATCGGCGAGATCGAGGCGCTTGGGGACGGGCGCTACAACCTCGTGCTCGAGGGCGAGACGCGCTTCCGCCTATTGCGCGAGCTCGACGTCACCACCCCCTTCCGCCAGGTCGAGGGCGAGCCCATCGCGGACGAGGACGTCGAGGTGCTCGCCGCCATCGAGCGCGCCGCTTTCGAACAGGAGGCGAGGGCCTTCGCCGATGCGCAGGGCTACAGCGTCGATTGGGATTCGGTCACCCGTCTCGACGACCAGACGCTGATCAACGGCGTCTCGCAGATCGCGCCCTTCGACTTCGCCGCCAAGCAGGCCCTGCTCGAGGCGCCCGATTTATCGGCGCGCTGCGAGCTCCTCATCCAACTGATGCAGTTCTTCGCCCTGCGCGACGACGACGATGGCGGCAAGGTCACGCTGCAATAGACAGCCCAACACCCACAAGGCCGCTCGCCCCGAGCTTGTCGAAGGGCACGTGCGAGCGAAGCCGAGAACGTATGCTCTCCACGGCCTCGGCTCCGCTCGGCCAAGTCCCTCGACAAGCTCGGGACGAACGGGGTCTGTTGTCTCCCTAAATCCCGAACGCGCTCTTCAGCCCGTCGATCACATATTGCGCGGCGAGCGCGGCGAGGAGCACGCCGAGCAGGCGGGTGATCACGGCCTCGACCCGGTCGCCGAAGATGCGCATCAGCGGGCCGGCGGCGATCAGTGCCGCGAGCGTCAGCAAGAGCACCGCGAGCAGCGCCGCCAGCACCACGACCGTGCCCTCGGGCCCCTGCGCCTTCGACATCAGCAGCATGATCGAGGCGATCGCGCCCGGTCCCGCGAGCATCGGCATCGCCATCGGGAACACCGAGACGTCCTCCACCTCGGGAGTGGCGGCAACCTTCTCGGCGCGCTCCTCGCGGCGCTGGGTGCGCTTCTCGAACACCATGTCGAGCGCGATCAGGAACAGCATCAGCCCGCCGGCGATGCGGAAGCTGTCGAGCTCGATGTGGAGCGCGCCGAGCAGCGCCTCGCCGAACAGCGCGAACACCAGCAGGATCGCGCCCGCGATCGTCGTGGCGCGGATCGCCATGTTGCGGCGCTGCGCCTGGGTCGCACCCTTGGTCAGCCCGGCGTAGATCGGCGCGCAGCCGGGCGGATCGATCACCACGAACAGCGTGATGAAGGCGGACAAGAACAGCTCGATGAGCGCGGCGGTCATGCCGGGCAGCTGGGCGGCGCGCCGCTCGCGGGAACTGGCGGCGGGGCTGCGTCGCGGCGGAACACCTCCACCGTCGCGCCGTCCCTGCGCGCGTGCACCACGAAGGTGCGGGCGCAGTCCGGCTTCAACTCGGTCGCCCAGCGCAGCGTGCCGTCGTCCGATTGGCCGGATTGCCACGCCAGCCCACGCCGCGCGCGGGGCGGCGGGCCGTGCCTGCGTTCGCCGCATCGCGCGACCTCGGCGCCGATCATCTCCGGCTTGCGGTAGCCCGGTTCGAGATCGAAACCCTGGTCGAGCACCCAGCGGTAGCGGCCGTCGTCCTGCCGCTGCCAGATGGTGGCGAAGCGCGTGCGCTTGCCCGAGGGATAGGTGGCGGGCCCGGTCGAGAGCGCGAAGCTGCCGTCGCAGCTCAGGGTGACGCTGTCGGGTTCCCACACGATCGCCTGCGCCGGATCGGGTGCGCGCCTCAGCGATTGCCTGACGTTGACCCAGCCAGGGCTGGGCCACAGTGCATCCTCGGCGGCGGTTTCGCGGAACGCGGTCCAGGTGCCTTTGTCGCGCGCCATGCGGGCAAAGGCGAGCTCGGTGGCGATGACCTTGCTCGGCTCGGCCGCGCTGCCCAGGAAGGCGCGCTGGTGATCGTCCATCCGGCCGCCGGCCGCGCAGCCGGCGAGCGCCAGCGCGACGAGGGCAGCCAGTTTTTTCACAACGAATCCTCCGCAAGATCGAGCCCCTGGCTGCGATAGGCTGCAACGAGCGTGTTGCGAAGCAGCACCGCGATGGTCATCGGGCCAACCCCGCCGGGGACCGGGGTGATCGCGCCCGCGATTTCGCTGGCGCCGGCGTAGTCGACATCGCCGACGAGCCGCCCCTTCGCCTCGCCAGGGGCGGCGGGCAGGCGGTTGATGCCGACGTCGATCACCGTCGCGCCAGGCTTGAGCCAGTCGCCCTTGACCATCTCCGGCCGCCCCACCGCGGCGATCACGATGTCGGCGCGGCGCACCACCGCGGGCAAATCCCTCGTGCGGCTGTGCGCGACGGTGACGGTGCAGCTTTTCTGGAGCAGCAGCTGCGCCATCGGCTTGCCGACGATATTCGAGCGCCCGATCACCACCGCGTCCATCCCCGAGAGGTCGCCGAGCCGGTCCCTGAGCAGCATCAGGCAGCCGAGAGGGGTGCAGGGCACGAAGCCGGGGAGACCGGTGGCGAGCCGCCCGGCGTTGGCCACGGTAAAGCCGTCGACATCCTTGTCGGGCGCGATCGCCGCGATCACCTTGGACTCGTCCATATGGCCGGGCAGCGGGAGCTGGACGAGGATGCCGTCCACCGCCGGATCGGCGTTGAGCCGCGCGACCAGCGCCAGCAGCTCGGCCTCGGGCGCTTGCGCCGAGAGGCGGTGCTCGAAGCTCGCCATGCCGGCCTCGAGCGTGGCCTTGCCCTTGGAGTGGACGTAGACCTGGCTCGCCGGATCCTCGCCCACCAGCACAACGGCGAGCCCGGCCTTGCGCCCGGCCGCGGCCTCGAAGCGCCGCGCCTCGCCGCCGACCTTCTCGCGCAGCGTGGCGGCGAAGGCCTTCCCGTCGATAACCGCTGCCGCCATCAGGCGACCATGATGCCGTTGAGGACGATCAGGACGATGTTGAGCAGGATGATCAGCACCAGCGGCGAGAAGTCGATCGCCCCGGTGGCGGGGAGGATGCGGCGGATCGGGCGGTACACCGGCTCGAGCAGGCGGTTGATCGCCTCGTAGAAGCTGGCGAGGAACTGGTTCGAGCTGTTGATCACGTTGAAGGCGAACAGCAGCCCGATGATGAACTGGATGATGATCAGCATCACCAGCACATTGGTGAGCATCGAGATGATCTCGTAGAGAACCTGAAGCGCCTGCATCCGTAACCGTCCGTGGTGAGTGATATGGCGTCCTACCGGGCCGTCCCGCCCAGGGCCAGCCTCATTCCGCGCCCAGGTTTTCTGGCGTGCTATCTGCCCTGATCAGCGTGCCCGCGCCGCGCGCGGTGAAGAATTCGAGCAGCATCGCGTGGGGCACACGGCCGTCGAGCACCACCGCCGCCTCGCATCCGGCCTCGACCGCGGCGACGCAGGTCTCGAGCTTGGGGATCATCCCGCCGCTGATGGTCCCGTCCGCCTGCAAACCCGCGATTGCGGCGGGCGTTAGGTCGGTGAGCAACGCGCCCTGCTTGTCGAGCACGCCGGGGACGTCGGTCAGCAGCAGCAGCCGCGCGGCGTGGAGCGCGCCCGCCAGCGCGCCCGCCATGGTGTCGGCGTTGATGTTGTAGGTGTGGCCGTCCTCGCCCGCCCCGATCGGCGCCACCACCGGGATCATCCCGGCGGCGACCGCGGTGTCGATCATGCGGGTATCGACCCGCGCCGGCTCGCCCACGAAGCCGAGGTCGAGCGCCTGCTCGATCATGCTGTCGGGATCCTTGCGCGTGCGGGCGAGCTTGCGCGCGGTGACCAGCCCGCCGTCCTTGCCCGAGATGCCCAGCGCCCGCCCGCCGGCGTGCGCGATCCAGCCGACCAGCTGCTTGTTGATCGCGCCCGAAAGCACCATCTCGGCCACTTCCGCCGTGGCCTTGTCGGTAACGCGCAGCCCATCGACGAAGGTGCTTTCCACCCCCAGCTTCTTGAGCATGGCGCCGATCTGTGGGCCGCCGCCGTGGACCACCACGGGATTGATGCCGACCGCCTTCAGCAGCACCACATCGCTGGCGAATTCCATCGCCGCGGTCTCGTCGCCCATCGCGTGGCCGCCGTATTTGACCACGAAGGTGCGCCCGGCATACCGCCGGAGATAGGGCAGCGCCTCGATCAGCGTCTCCGCCTTGGCGCGGATCGCGGCGAGATCGTCCGGCGGGGCGTCGTCGGTCATGGCGGGCGCGTTAGCTGGGGGGCGGAAAAGTGGAAAGCCGTTTCCGCGCCTTCGAGATGAACGGGAGCTAAACCTCGGCTAAACATACGATGAACGGGCGCGCGTCGTCGGGTTCGGGCCTCGCCTCGCCGCTAATCCCGGATCCTTTCGCACCGCGCCGCGTCGGTCGGGTTCCTGAATGCGGGATCAAGGACCATTACCGATGAAGATCACCTATGCTTTCGCCCTCGTCCTCGGCGCCGCCGGCCTGGCGGGGACCGCCCATGCGCAACTCGCGGGAGGCGTCGGGGGCTCCGCTGGCGCAACCGCTGACCAGGCGACCGGCGGCCTTGGCACCACCGCCAACGCCGGCGCCACGCTCCCGGACACCGCCACCACCGCCGACCGCGCCGCGACGCGGGTCGAGACCGCGAAGGAGCGGGCCAAGGATCGCGCCGAACACGCCAGGGCCAAGGCCAAAAAGCGTGTCGAGGATAGCCGGCTTCCCGGCGCGAGCGCCGATGCCGGCGTGAGCGCGGGCGCCCGCGCCGACACCCCCGCCGCGAACGCCGGGCCAGGCGTCAACGCGGATGTGAGCACCGGCACGGATCCCAACTGATCGCGCGTTCATAGGCCGGCCGCGGGCCCCTTCCCCTCGACCCTCCCATCCCGGACCGGCTCCGAGGGGGCGGCCACGTCATCGGCCGCCCCCTTTTTTCTCGCGCGCCCGGCGGGCAAAGCGGCGCGAGAGGGTCCAGACCCTAGTCGAAGATCTCCTGGAAAAAGCTCTTCCTGCGCTTGTGGGCCTTGCCATAGCCGTGGCCATAGCCCGAATGCTGCTGGCCGCCGTGCTGGGCATAGCTGGGGGCGGGGCGGGGCGCGGAACCGGCCTGCGGGCCGCTGCGCTCGACGATCTTGTCGAGCTCGCCGCGGTCGAGCCAGACCCCGCGGCACTGCGGGCAATAGTCGATCTCGATCCCCTGGCGGTCGCTCATGGCGAGCGGGACGCGGCAGACCGGGCATTGCATGGCGGCGACTTCGCTTTCGGTGCGCATCATCGACTCCTGTTGACGATTGCCTGCAAGTGGGGCGCGAGCGGGCGGGATCAAGCCCCGGCGCGGTCCGGAATCGAGCGGCCGCCCCTCCCTGCCGGGAAGAGCGGCCGCCCGTTGGTGGCTGGCTCGACGATCAGTGTTCGTTGCGGTGCGAGCCGGAGCGATCGCGGTCGCGCTCGCCCTGCTGGCCGCCGCGAGCGTGCTCGCCCTGCTTCATCTGCTGGTCGCCCTGGTCCGCATCGTCTTCGCCGATGCCGGTGTCGGTCTGGCGGGATTGACCGCCCTGGGCGCCGGTTTGCTGGCCGCCGCGCTGGCCGCCCTGTTGCTGCTGGCCGCCGGCCCCGCCACCGCGCTGCTCGCCCTGTTGCTGCTGGCCGCGTTCGCGCTCGCCCTCGGCCTGACCGCCGGGCTGCTTGCTCTGTTGGCCCTGCTGTCGCTGGCCCTGTTGCGGTTGCCGGCCCTGGGCATTCGCCCCGCCCTGGTTGTCGTTGCGCTGGTTCATGACGTTCGTCCTCTCTCGGTAATCGGCGGCGCGCCGCCACTGCTGAATCAGAGTCCGGAGCGGGCGAAAGGTTCCAGATCTGCGCCCGGGCGGGCGCGCTATCGGACGGGCGCGGTCGCTTCATCCTCCGGCGGCCAGCCGCCCAGCCGCTCGTGGGGATACCGATCGCGAATGGCGCGGTTGAAGAAGGCGCCCCTGGAGAACGATCCGCGCATCGCCCGCGCCACCTCCTCGGGCACGCCGTGGTAGCGATAGACGCGGCCCGTCACGAATTCGACATCGAGCGCCTGCTCGGCGGCGCGCCAGGCGAAGCGGCGGATGACGGTCGAGGGCATGAAGCGCCAACGCGCCGATCCGCTGTCGGGGCCCCGCGAAAGGTCAGGGTAAGGTTACGCCGAATTCGCTTCGCACCCGCCCGCGCCGCCCGCGGCGGCGCGCTCTCTCGACGCATTCTTGGCCCGTCGATCCGGTCGCATTTCGGATCGTTGCGGTCGCCATGAATCACCCGGGCGATCGCCTCGTCCAGCTCGGGAGGAGGAACGGCTCATACCAGATGCTGTCTACATATGGTCGGAGAATCTAGTCGCGCCATTCCATATACTTCGCGGATGTCATTTTCTCAAATCCGTGTTTGAAAAATGCGTCACCACCCCGCTTCCTCGGCGCTTGCCTTTTTGCCCGGATATGCCTAAGGGGCCGCCGTTCGAGCCGATCCGGCATGGATTCGGCGCGCTTTTCGTTAGTTTTGGCGAATCGCTCGTCAGCCTTGGCGAAACGCTCGTCGGGGTTCGGCGAAACGCTCAACGGCAAGGAGGCAAGTCCGCACCGCGGGCTCTGGCCCGCAAATCGAGGTGTTGGACTTTTATGCAGATCATCGTTCGCGACAACAACGTCGACCAGGCCCTGCGCGCGCTCAAGAAGAAGCTGCAGCGCGAGGGCGTGTACCGCGAGATGAAGCTGCGCCGTCACTACGAGAAGCCGAGCGAGAAGCGCGCGCGCGAGAAGGCCGCCGCCGTCCGCCGCGCCCGCAAGATGGAGCGCAAGCGCATGGAGCGCGACGGCGCGAAGTAGTCCGAGCTGCCGGGCCGCGTCGGCGGCTTGCGCAACCGCCAGCACCAAGCCATGAGGGCGCGGATTTTTCCGCGCCCTTTTGCATTCCGGGCGCAATTCAGGACCAGACCCCGATGACCGAGATCACCCGCGTTCCCATCCAGCCGATCGCCAGGGGCTCGCTGGTCAAGCTGTGGCTGGGCGTTCTCCTGGCCGTGCTGCTGGCCGCCGGCCTCGCCTGGACGGCGCGGCCCAAGGGCGTGGATGTCGATGTCGTGGCCGAGGGCACGGGGCCGAGCCCGGCCAAGGAGGACGTGATCTTCGTGCGCTACACCGGCAAGCTCGCCGACGGCACGGTCTTCGACCGGTCGCAGGACGTGCAGCTGCCGATCCAGGGCCTGCTGCCCCAAGGCAGCCCCCTGCCGCTCAGCCGCATGATCCCCGGCTTCGCCGAGGGTGCGGTGCGGATGAGGAAGGGCGGCAAATACACGCTCTTCATCCCGGCCGACAAAGGCTATGGCGCCGAGGGGCAGAAGGACCAGCAGGGCAATGAGGTGATCCCGCCCAATTCGGACCTCACCTTCGATGTCGAGCTGGTGGATTTCATGTCCGAACCCGATTTCCAGCGCCGCATCCAGGTGCTGCAACAGGCGATGCAGATGCAGCAGGGGCAGGGTGGCGGTCGGGGCGGCCAGCAGCCTCAGGCGCCCGATGCGCCGCAATAGCCTTTTCACCGATTCCTCATGCGCCGCTCATGGCGGCGCGCAAACTCTTCCCTAGCAAACCTCCGTTCGTGTCGAGCCCTTCGGCAGGCTCAGGATGAACTGCCGACTTTCTGTCGTCAGTCGAGACACCTTGCGCTGGTGTCTCGACTACGCTCGACACGAACGGCTAAGGTAGCGGGAGGTGGTGGAATGGGTGGCGAACCGCAAGACTGGCCGCTTCGGCCGTGGCTGCTGGCCGCATTGCTCGGCGTGGCCGGACTGCTGATCTACCATATCGGCGGCGGGCGGGGGCCGGACACGCGCGTCGGCTGGCAGGCCGCGGTCACGGCGTTCCTGTTTTTCGGTCCGCTCGCCTTCGCCTTCACCCTCGAACGCGACCGCTGCAAGGAGCCGCTCGCCTTCGCCCTGGTCGTCGGCCTGGTCATGGCGGGGCTCGCGTGGCGCGCGGTCGGCCAGGGCGAGAGCATCGCCGACCCGCAATACGGATTCCTCGCCGGGCTAGTCGCCACCGGCCTCGCGCTGCCGCTGTTTCAGGCGGGCTTCCACCGCACCCGCTGGGCGACGCCCTATCGCACCATCCACGAGCACGTCTGGAGCGATGCGATCTGCGCAGCGGGCAGCCTCGCCTTCGTCGGTGCGAGCTGGCTGATGCTCCTGCTGCTGGCCGAGCTGTTCCACCTCCTGAAGATCGACGTCCTGCGAGAGCTGATCGACGATGGCTGGTTCGGGTGGAGCTGGTCGGGCGCGGCCTTTGGCGCGGCGCTGGGGGTGCTCAGGAACGAACTCGGCATCATCGGCACGCTGCGGCGGGTGGCGATGACGGTGCTCTCGCTGCTGGCGGTGCCGCTGGCGGCGGGGCTGGCGCTGTTCCTGATGGCGATGGCGATCTCGGGCCCCGAGGTGCTGTGGGAAGCGACCCGCAGCGCCACGCCGGTGCTGCTCGCCTGCGCAGCCGGGGCTTGGGTGCTCGCCAACGCCATCCTGCGCGACGAGGATGCAAGCATGAGCGGCAACCGGGTGCTGCGGATTGCCGGACTTGTGCTGGTGCTGAGCATCCTGCCGCTGACCGTGTTCGCCGCGGTGTCGATGGGCACGCGCGTCGCGCAGCACGGGCTCAGCCCCGAACGGCTGTGGGGCGTCATCGCAATCGCGGTGGCGGTCGCATACGGCCTCGCCTGGCTGGTCGCCGTCGTCCGAGGTTGGAAAGCCGGCGAATGGCGCGAGCGGGTGCGCCGCGCAAACCTGCACCTGGCGGTGGTGATTTGCGGCCTTGCGCTGTTTCTGGCCCTCCCGATCCTCGACTTCGGCGCGATCAGCGCGCGCCAGCAGATCGCCCGGCTGCAAACTGGCGCGGTGAGCGCCGACAAGTTCGACTACGACGCGCTTCGCTGGGATTTCGGTGTGGCCGGAAGGCGCGCGCTGACTCGACTTGTGGGCAGCGGCAACCCGAAAGTCGCTCGGCTGGCAAAGAGCGCTCTTGCTCAGCAGCGACGCGCCTATGGCCCAATTATCTCTCCGGATGAGTACCGGCTGCGGGTGCAACCCAATGACCCTGAGCTACGCCGATTGGCGATCGAGTATTTCCAAGCCACTCCGATTGTTTGCTTTGATGAATGCGTGGTGATTGAATTAGGCAAGACAAGTGGCGGCGGCCGACGGGTCGCAATCGTGCAGAACATTTCATACCATACGGTGGTCCTGGGCATCGGAAGGCCGGGCTGGCGCGAAACGAAGCCCGAACTGCCGGTGCTCAAAGTTGGTTCAAAGGTCGAGATACGCGAGCTGACCAAGCGTTTCATCGTAGTCGATGGTAAGCCGCTCGACCGACCGCTCGACGATGAGCCATCGCCGCTTGAAGGCGCACCACCGTCCCGCTAACGCCCCCGGCATGTCCGTAGACAAAGCCACCGTCGCCAAGATCGCGAGCCTGGCGCGCATCGCCATGAGCGATGCCGAACTGGAGCGCATGGTCCCCGAATTGAACGGCATCCTGAACTGGGTCGAGCAGCTCGGCGAGGTAGATGTCACCGGGGTCGAGCCGATGACCGCGGTGATCCCCAACCATCTGCGCCTGCGCGACGACGTCGTGAACGCCGACCCGCTGACCGGCGGCGGCAAGCGCGACGCGGTGCTCGCCAACGCGCCCGCGGCCGAGCATGGGTTTTTCGGGGTTCCCAAGGTGATCGAATGATGCTGGGGCCGCGCCCGCGTGCTTCGACAAGCTCAGCACGAGCGGAGGTTCTTTTGAATACAGCCACAAACCCCGCTCATCCTGAGCCTGTCGAAGGATGCTGGCACCCGTGACCGACCTCACATCGCTTGGCGTCAAAGCCATCCGCGACGGCGTCGTTTCCGGCGATTTCACCGCGCGCGAGGTGGCCGAGGCGTTCAACGGCGCGGTCGCCGAGGCGAGCGCTCTCAATGCCTTCATCGTCACCACGCCCGATCACGCGCTCGCGGCGGCGGAGGCGATCGACGCCAGGCGCGCCCAGGGCGAGCCTCTGGGCACAATGGGCGGCGTGCCGATCGGCATGAAAGACCTGTTCGCCACCAAGGGCGTGCAGACCACCGCGGCGAGCCACATTCTCGAAGGCTTCAAGCCCGAATACGAAAGCACCGTCAGCCAGAAGCTGTGGGACGCGGGCGCGGGCATGCTCGGCAAGCTCAATCTCGACCAGTTCGCGATGGGCTCCTCGAACGAGACCTCCTATTTCGGCAATGTCTCCAGTCCCTGGCGGAAGGCCGGCGCCAATGCCGCGATGAGCCCGGGTGGCTCCTCGGGCGGTTCCAGCGCCTCGATCGCGGCGCGGATCGCCCCCGCCGCCACGGGCACCGACACCGGCGGCTCGATCCGCCAGCCCGCCGCCTTCGCGGGCATCAGCGGGATCAAGCCGACCTATGGCCGTTGCAGCCGCTGGGGCGTGGTCGCCTTCGCCTCCAGCCTCGACCAGGCCGGTCCGATGGCGCGCAGCGTCGAGGATTGCGCGATCATGCTCGAGGCGATGGCCGGCTTCGACCCCAAGGATGCGACCAGCCTCGACATGCCGGTGCCGAACTGGGAGGCTTCGCTCAACGCGGACCTGCGCGGCAAGCGCATCGGCATTCCGCGCGAATACCGCATGGACGGAACCGACGCCGCGATCCTCGAGAGCTGGGAACAGGGCAAGGCCTGGCTGCGCGACGCGGGCGCGGAGATCGTCGATATCGGCCTGCCGCACACCAAATACGCGCTGCCCGCCTATTACATCATCGCCCCGGCGGAAGCGTCCAGCAACCTCGCCCGCTACGACGGCGTCCGCTACGGCCTGCGCGATCTGCCCGAGCGCGCCGGCCTCCAGGACATGTACGCCGCAACCCGCGCCGCGGGCTTCGGCGACGAGGTCAAGCGCCGCGTCCTCATCGGCACCTACGTGCTCAGCGCCGGCTTCTACGACGCCTATTACACCCAGGCGCAGAAAATCCGCGCGCTGGTCGCGCGCGATTTCGAGCAGGCCTGGGCGACATGCGACGCGATCCTCGCGCCCACCACACCGACCGCCAGCTTCCCATTGGGCTCGCTCGATGCCGACCCGCTGACGATGTATTTGAACGACGTCTTCGCGGTCCCCGCCAGCCTCGCCGGCCTCCCCGCGATGAGCGTCCCCGCCATGCTCAACGCCGACGGCCTGCCGCTGGGCTTGCAGATCGTCGGCAAGCCCTTCGACGAGCAGGGCGTGCTCGACGCGGGCCTCGCGATTCAGCAGCGCGCCGGTTTCGAAGCGCGACCGGAGCGGTGGTGGTAGGACCAAAACCTCCGTTCGTCTCGAGCGAAGTCGAGAGACGCGCGGCGGTGAGCGAAGGTGTCTCGACTACGCTCGACACGAACGGTGATGGGAAAGTGAGCGCTCCGCAACGCTTCATCGCGCTTGATTCGCTGCGCGGGATCGCGGCGTTGTTCATCGTTTTCTACCACATGGGGCCGTTCGGCTGGGTGGCGGGGTGGACGCCGTTCCGCTCGGGCTGGATGCTGGTCGATTTCTTCTTCGTGCTCTCGGGCTTCGTGATCGCGATGAGCTATGGCGCGCGGCTGGCGCAGGGCTATCCACGCGGGAGTTTTCTGCTGATCCGGCTGGGGCGGGTGGTGCCGCTGCATCTCGCGGTGGTCGCCGCGTTCACGCTGCTGGAATTCGCGGTGTTCCGGCCGGTTCTAGGCGAGGTGCATGGCTGGTGGGAATGGGTGCGCGGCGCTTTCCTGCTCGACGCCTTCGCCACCGGCGCGGGCAATTTCTACGCGCCGGTGAGCTGGGCGGTGGGCGTCGAGATGGTGCTGTACGCACTCGCGGCGCTTCTGTTCGGTCGCGGACGTTGCGGGCTCGCCGCTGCGGTGCTTCTCGCCGCCGCTGGTGCTTGGGGCATGGCGACCCACTTCAAGGTGTTCGGCTTCGGTTTCCTCCTCCAGCGCGGGTTGTTCGATTTCGCCATCGGTGTCCTGGCGTGGCGCCTTCACCAGCGCCTGAGCGGCATCGAACCGGGCGCTGCCCTTCTGACTTTCGCTGAGATCGCCTTGATCGGGCTGCTGTTGTGGCTGCTGTGGGTTACCGGCAAGGACGGCAGTTGGGTGATCCTCGCCGCGCCGCTGTTCGCGGCGATGGTGCTGGTTTTCGCGCGCGACAAGGGCCTGGTCTCCCGCGCACTCCAGGCCAAGCCATTCCTGTGGCTCGGCCAACTGAGCTTCGCGCTGTTCATGGTGCATCTGTTCTGGGTGATCCTGCCCAACCGGTTCGGCCCGCGCCTTTTCGCCGCGATGGGCCGCCAGGAGTGGATCGCGCCGGTCCAGCAGAAATACGGCCTCCTCAGCATGGCCCCGCCGCCCGCCGTCGCGACCGCGATCTCGCTGGCGCTTCTGGCGGGCGCGCTCGCCACCGCCTGGCTCGCCTGGCGCTACATCGAGGAGCCAGCGCGCCACTGGGCCCGCCGTTTCGCACCTCCTCAACATTGACGGTATTACCGATGCGAGGTAATACCTCGCCATGCGCTACGAAACGAATATGACGGTAAAGGGCCAGATTACTGTGCCCAAGGACGTCCGCGACCTGCTCGGGCTCAGGCCCGGGCAAAAGGTTGGTATCGAAACGGACCCGGATGGCACTGTGCGGATCGTGAAGGCAAAGCCAGTCGACGACCGGAAAGAATGGCTCGAGCGCCTCGCAGAAGTCCGGGCAGAGTTCAAACTCCAGGATGAGTTCCAAGGCATGGATGGATTGGCCTATCAGCGCTGGATCAGGGGCGATGGGCCCGAAGTGTGATCCTCGACAGCAATGTTCTCATAGCGCTCTTCCAGCGAGAGCAGGCAGATTTGTTCGACCGCATAAGCCGCTGGCGTCGCAGCCATGCAATTCGCATCAACCTCGTCATCTACGCTGAATGCGCGCCCAGTTTCGCATCCGATGACGGGCTGCGGCTGTCGCTGAATGCGCTTGGGATTGGGATCGAAGACCTGACCCTCCCAGAGGGATTCCGCGCCGGGCAAGCTTATGCGGAATACAAGCGTCGAGGCGGCGAAAAGCAGACGATCCTCCCCGATTTCCTCATCGGCGCGCAGGCCGAATTGCGGGGCTGGCCTCTCGTCACCCGCGATCGTAAGGGGTTCGCGAGCTATTTCCCTGACCTCCAAGTCATCGATCCCACGGAAGACCTATGACGAGCAGCTATCGCATCCACGGCGCCACCGGCGAATGGGAGGTCGTGATCGGCCTCGAGGTCCACGCCCAGGTCGTCTCGCACTCCAAGCTGTTCAGCGGTGCGGCCACCGCCTTCGGGGCCGAGCCCAACAGCCAGGTCAGCCTGGTCGATGCCGCCATGCCCGGCATGCTGCCGGTGCCGAACCGCGAATGCATCCGTCAGGCGGTGCGCACCGGCATGGCGATCGAGGCCGAGATCAACCGCTGGAGCCGGTTCGATCGCAAGAACTACTTCTACGCCGATCTGCCGCAGGGCTACCAGATCAGCCAGCTCTACCACCCGCTGGTGGGCGAAGGCGCGCTGACTATCCTCGCCGACGAGAAGGCTGGCATTCCGGAGGACAAGGTGATCGGCATCGAACGCATCCATGTCGAGCAGGACGCGGGCAAGCTGATGCACGACCAGCACCCGACGATGAGCTATATCGACCTCAACCGGAGCGGCGTGGCCTTGATGGAGATCGTCAGCCGACCGGACATGCGCTCACCGGCCGAAGCCGGAGCTTACGTGCGCAAGCTGCGCGCGATCCTCCGCTATGTCGGAAGCTGCGACGGCAACATGGAGGAAGGTTCGATGCGCGCGGACGTCAATGTCAGCGTGCGGCGTCCAGGGGAGGGGCTGGGCACGCGGACCGAGACCAAGAACGTCAACTCGGTGCGCTTCGTCATGCAGGCGATCGAGCACGAGGCGCGCCGCCAGGTCGATCTGATCGAGGATGGCCGCAGCGTGGCGCAGGAAACGCGGCTGTTCGACCCCAACACCGGCTCCACGCGCTCGATGCGGAGCAAGGAAGACGCGCACGACTACCGCTACTTCCCCGATCCCGACCTGCTGCCGCTGGAGCTCGACGAGGATTTCCTCGCCGAGTGCCGGGCCAGCCTGCCCGAACTCCCCGACGCCAAGCGCCGCCGCTATGTCGAGGACCTGGGCCTCACCCCCTACAACGCCCGCGAGCTGACCGCCGAGGTCGAGACCTTCGCGCGTTTCGAGATGCTGCTGGCCGAGACCGCGAAGGGCATCGGCAAGCCCGAGAAGGAGGTCGCCACGCAGGTCGCCAACTGGGCGCTCTCGGTCGCGCCTGGGGTCATGAACGCGCTCGGCGCCGAGGCCAATCCGGCCTATGCGACGGCAAGCGCGCAGGCCGCGATCCTCGACATGCAGGCCAGGGGCGAGATTTCGGGCGGCCAGGCCAAGGAGATCTTCGAGATCGTGCTCAAGACCGGCCGCGCGCCCGAGGAAATCGCCGAAACCGAAGGCCTCAAGCAGCAGAGCGACACCGGCGCGATCGAGTCGGTCATCGACGAGGTGCTCGCCGCCAACCAGGACAAGGTCGCCGAGTACCGCGGCGGCAAGGACAAGCTGTTCGGCTTCTTCGTCGGCCAGACGATGAAGGCGATGAGGGGTCAGGGCAATCCACAGGTGGTGAACGATGTCTTACGGAGCAAGCTCGATGGCTGACCGGCTTGGGCAAGCCTGTCCTGAGCTTGTCGAAGGAGGCAATCCGGCGGTTGTCAATCAGCTGCTCAAGGCGAAGCTCGACGGTTGATCCAGCGATGCTCGGCATCGTCCTCGTCCAGCCCGAAATTCCCGGCAACACCGGGGCGGTGGGGCGGACTTGCGTGGCGCTCGATGCCGAGCTGATCCTGATTCATCCGCTCGGCTTCCACATCACCGATGCGCGGGTGAAGCGCTCGGGGCTCGATTACTGGCCGTATGTGCGGCTAGCCGAGTTCGCGAGCTGGGACGATTTCGTGGCCGAGCGCAAGCCGCGCATCGACCAGCTCTTCCTGTTCGAGGAACACGGCAGTCGGTCGTTCTACGACGCCGCCTATCCCGAAGACGCGCTGCTGGTGTTCGGTCAGGAGACCCGCGGCATCCCCGAGGACATCTGGCGGCGTTACCCCGGCCGCCAGTTCCATCTGCCGATGCGGTCGCGGCACATCCGCTCGCTCAACCTGGCCAACACCGTCGCGGCCGCCGCCTACCAGGCGCTCCGCGGACGGTCTGAGCCGTGTCCAAACGACGCCAGGGGGAATCGCCCGAATAAGGTCGCTTCACCCAGATCGCGGTTGCCGACGGCGGCGAAAGCCGGGTGCTGCTCTCGCGCGCGGAATGCGACTAGCAAAACTCGCAGACGCGAGAATCCTGCGAATCCACCTGGGTTGACAACTTTGAAGCAAGTCACTGTAATGGGGCACGGGAATGGGGGCGTTCAATGAGATTTGATTCGATGTGCATAGGCGCACTCGCGTGTTTGGTCGCGACCGGCTGTGCGCCGGCGGGACCGGGACCTGTCGACGTCCGGAACAGTGCACTGACGCAGGGTAACGTCCAGCTGAACCTTCAAGTTGGTCGAACCTCCAAGGCGGAAGTGCTTGAGAAGTTTGGCGCGCCAAACATTACCACACGTGACGCGTCGGGCAGTGAAGTGTGGTCATACCAGCGTCACGCGACGGTTTCCCAGTCCTCCAGTTCTGGAAACTTTTGGACGATTTTGTTGGTCGGAGGGGGTTCGTCCGCTGCCGGCTTTTCAGAAAGCTCACGCACTATGACCCTAATAATCAAGTTTGACAAGAATGACATCGTTTCCGACTTCAGGAGCCGCTCCAGTGATTTCTAAACCTTGGATTCGCCAGTTTGTTGCTGTCATCTTCTTGAGCATTGCAATGTTTTCGGGTGTATCGGTGGAGGCAAAAAACCCGAAGATGACGCCCATGGAGCTTCAGGCCATACAGTCCCGCGAATTCGAAGTCACTAAAGATGTGGCATTTGGAGCGGTGATGACTGTTATCCAAGACCTCGGCTATACCGTAGAATCTGCGGATTTAGCGTCTGGTTTTGTTACTGCAGCCAGCCCTACCGAGAACAAGGCCGGATTCTTTGAAATCCTAGGGGGGATGAGCGCCTCGGGGAACACGGTCATGACGGCGTTCATGCTGCAGATGCCTAATGGTATGACGCGGATCAGGCTCAATTTCGTCAACTCGAAGAGCACATCATCTGCCTATGGGCGCGACAGTAGGCAGGATAAGCCCATTCTTGATCCCGCCGTTTACAACAATGCTTGGGAGCGGATCGACGAAGCCTTGTTCGTGATGGGTGCCATTAGCGAGAAGTCGGGTGCACCGAAAAGCCAAGCCCCTATGACGACACATGATTCAGGTTCAACCACGAGTCAGCCACCTAGTGCAGCAGACGCGCCAAAGTAGCTCATTCCGCTTTTTCAGAGACGCCTGGGGAGGCCCTGCAATAAGTATGCCGACTGGGTTAGCATTGTCTGCTGCCATGGTGCTAAGCGCAACTTCGCTCCCGCCGGACGGCGCCGCCCCCGGTAATCCTGACACGGAGCGGTTGACGGTTGCAGTCAGTCCGCTGCCTGGTGCTGACGCGGGAGCACGGAAAGGCGGCTGGATTTGCCTACCTAACGGGCGCTTCGAAACGAAGGACTTTGTGGGTTCGATCGAAGAATTGGAGGTATCGCTCTTTTGGGCGTTTGCGAAGCAAGGGCTTTCCGACCCGCGCAAATATCTTCTGAGACTGGTCTTAGACAAAGTCGATGTCCAACTCTGCGCGCGCAATTTCATGCCTGGCAAGTCGGGAAACTACAGCGGTTCTGCCTCGTTCCAGTTTTTGATCCAATGGAAAGACGGTACGGTCACGACGGAAATCGTCGACCTCGAAATTGGCAAAAGCGAAGCAATGACTGAAGCGCAAATTTTGAACCGCGCGACGCGCGCGGTTGCAGCGGCTGCGGCGCAACGACGGCAGTAGTTTGACCCCATCGGAAGAGCCGCCGGATCCCGCTCCGGCGGCCACGCTCTGTCTTACCCCCGCTCGCCCGTCAGCGGCATGTCGCCGAAGGCGCCGGCGTTGACCTTGCCGGTCAGCGTGTCGCCGTCGATCGTGGCCTCGCAGGTCAGCTTCATCGGCATCGGCACCGTCATGTTCATGGTCCAGCGCAGCGTGTTGCCGTCCACCGTGCCGTCGGTGATATCCATCGAGCCAAGCCCGCCGGCCATGGTGCCGGTCCAGGCCTCGCCTTCGCCCTGGTTGACGGTGAGCGTGCCCTTCTGGTCGCCCATCGGGCTCTTGACGGTGGTGTTGTAGGTGCCGGCAACGGACATCGGTGTTCTCCTTGAATGAGGCGCATTCCATCGCCCCTGCTAACACAGGTGTCAATAACTCACCGCGCTTCCATCGCCTCGACCGGGAGGCCCAGCTTGGCGAGTTGCGGGTCGATGACCTTGCGGTCCCCCACGACCACGATGGCGAGGTCGCTGCCCGCGAGATACTGTCTGGCCGAAGCGTCGATCGCCGAGGCGCCGAGCGCGCGGTAGGTCTCGGCGAGGTTGGTGTAGTAATCGTCGGGCAGGCCGCGCGCCTGCATCGCCAGCAGCGCGCCGAGCACCTGGGCGTTGGTCTCGAACCGGTTGGGCAGGCCCCGGATATTGCCGTCGGTCACGCGGCCGAGCTCGGCCTCGTCGACCGTGCTCTTGCCGCCCGAAAAGTCGTTCATGGTGGCGAGGATCAGCGCGATCGAATCGCCGGTCCGGTCCGACTGCACCGGCGCGGCCACGGTCAGCAGGCGTTGACCCTGCGGCGCCGAGATGCCCGTGCGCACCCCGTAACTCCAGCCCTTCTCCTCGCGGATCAGCAGGTTGAGCCGCGACAGGAAACCGTCGCCCAGCACCTCGTTGGCGAGATCGAGCGATTCGAGGCCGGTCGTCCTGCCGGTTACCGGCAGCAGCCGTCCGGCATAGATCACCGACTGTGGCGAATTGGGCCGGTCGATCGCCACCAGCCGCGTCTTCGGGGCCGGGCTCGCGGCGGTGAGGTCCTTGACCAGGGGTGGAGAACCATCGGGCGTCCACCCGCCAAAAGCGCGCTCGAGTTCCGGAAGCAGCTCGCCCATCGTCACAGCTCCGACGACGGTGAAGGCGGCCTTGTCGGCGCGGAACCAGCGGCGGTGTTCGGACCACAGCCGCTCCGGGGTCACCGCCGTAATGGCCGTAGCGAGCCCCGCCGCGCCGACCTTGCCGTAGGGATGCGCCTCGCCGTAAACCAACGGCAGGAGCGCGCGCGAGGCGATGCCTTGGGGGCTGGCGAGCTGCTGGCCGATATTGGCGAGCCGTTGGTCCCTGACCCGCGCCACGTCCTTCTCGGCGAAGGCGGGATTGCGCACCACATCGGCCATCAGCGCCAGCGAGGGCGCGAGATTGGCGGTCAGCGCGGTCAGCGTCACATCCGAGCTGTCGAGCGAGGTTGTGGCGGCAATGTCCGCGCCCAGCCGCTCCTGGTCCTCGGCGATGCGCGTCGCGTCGCGGGTGCGGGTGCCTTCCTCGAGCGTCTCGACCATCAGCGAATGGACGCCCGCCTCGGCGGCGGCATCGACCGCGTAACCGGCGTCGAAGCGCAGATTGACCGAGACCTTGGGCACGGCCGTGCGCCGCGCCAGCAGCACCGGGATGCCGTTGGAGAGCGTCGCGCGCTCGATCGCGGGCCAGGGCAACGCGCCGACATCGGCGATACCGGGGATCTGCCGCGGCGGGCCGCTGCGGATCGCGGCGACGGGCTTCTTGGCGTCGGGTGCGGGCGCCGGCACCGTGCCTTCGTCGCCCCAGCCACCGAGCTTGCCGCCGTCGAGCGTGCGCTCGCCAGGCACCACAGCCAGCGTGAACGCTGGGCGATTGAGCCAGGTCTGGAGCGCGGTTCGGACCCGTGCAGGGGTCAGCGCCGCGATCTCGGCCAGCTCCTTCTTGTAGCTCGCCGGATCGCCCTGATAGACCAGCCCTTCGGCCAGCGTCATGCCCTTGCCGCCGAAGTTGCCGACCCGCTCGAGCGCGCCGATCTGGCCCGAGACGACCTGCGTCGCGGCGCGAGTCAGCTCGTCCTGCGTCGGTCCTTGGGCGATGAAGTCCGCGATCACCTTCTCGAAGCGGGCTTCGGCGGCGGCGCGGTCCTCGCCGGGCTTCACGTCCATTTCGGCGGCGAGCAGGCTCAATTGCTCGAACTGCAGCGCATTGGCAGAGACGCGCACCGCCAGCTCGTCGCCGCGCACCAGCGCGTTGTCGAGCCGCGAGCTGGCGAGCCCGCCGAGCACATACATGCCCACCTGGAGCGCGGCGGCATCGGGGTGGTTGATGCCCGGGCCGGTCCAGTTGCGGCTGATCCGGGTGACCGGCACCTGGTCGGCGATCTCGCGCTTCGACGGCGCGGCGAGAGTGACGGGTGCCGCTTCGACCGGCTTGATTTCCGGCCCGCGCGGGATCGCGCCGAACCACTTCTCGACCATCGGCCGCGCGGTCGCGGCGTCGATGTCGCCGCTGAGCGCCAGCACGACATTGTTGGGGCCGTAGTGGTCGTTGAACCACTTGCGCACATCGGCGAGATCGGCGGCGCCGAGGTCCGCCATCGAGCCGATGGTCGAGTGGCGATAGGGGTGGCCGACAGGCAGCAGTTCGTCGCCGACGATGTATTCGGCCAGGCCATAGGGCTGGTTATCGCCCTGGCGCTTCTCGTTCTGGACCACGCCGCGCTGCTTGTCGAGCTTGTCCTGGGTGACCGCGCCGAGGAGGAAGCCCATTCGGTCGGCCTCCATCATCAGCGCGCGTTCGACGGCGCCGGTGGGGACGACCTCGACGTAATTGGTGCGGTCATACCAGGTCGAGCCGTTGGTGCTGGTCGAGCCCGCGGCTTCCAATGGCACGTCGAAGTTCTCGACGTTCTCGCTACCGCCGAACATCAGGTGCTCGAACAGGTGCGCGAAGCCGGTGCGCCCGCGCGGCTCGTGCTTGGAGCCGACCTTGTAATGCGTGGTGACGCCAACGATCGGCGCCTTGCGGTCGGTGTGGACCAGCACGGTGAGGCCGTTCGCCAGCGTGAACCTTTCGTAGGGGATATCGACTCCGGCGACGAGATCGGCGAGCGCGGCCGGCGCGGGCTCGGCGGCGACAGCCGCGACGGGGGCGGAGGAGATCGGCGCGGTCTGCTGCGCGCAAGCGGCGAGCGGCAGCGCGGCGAGGAGGGCGAGGGTGCGGCGCATTCGAAATATCTCCCCAATCGCCCGTAACTTGGGCTTCAAATCATTGGCGCGGGGCGAGGGCGATCACAAGACCCGTTCGTCGGCCGCCATTCCCCCTCCGTCAGCCGCTCGCGCGGCTGCCACCTCCCCCATAGGGGGAGATTCGGCGGCCCATTTGAACCCGTCGGACTCTCCCCACCTTGGGGGAGGTGACCCGCGCGGAGCGAGGGTCGGAGGGGGCCGGTCCGGCCATTAGTAATCGACCTACTTTCGATGCCTCACCACCGTCCGCCGCGCGGTATTGGCAAGCACCTCCTCACGCCAGAAATGCACCGGCTTGAAGCGGTGCTGGACGAACAGCGTGGACTGATCGGTGTAATGCACGCTGCCGGGCCGGGTGGTCGCCGCGCCATAGGGCTGGATCGAGCGCGAGCGCGCCCGCTGGCCGGGTAGCCACTCGGCCCACAGAATGAAGCTGTCGCCGTGCTTGACCGCCAGCCGGCCGTCCTCGGCCACGTCCCAGGTGGTCGAGGCGCGCAGCGTGTCGGAGCCGCCGTCGAGCGGCAGGTCGACCGAATGCGGGCCGGGGCCACGCCTGAGGCGCAACACTTCGCTCATCGGCGGATCGAGGCGGCCGAAGTGCTTCACGAGGTGCGCCGCCGCCTTGGCGAGCTCCTCGCGCGCGTCGGGCCAGCGCTTGTGCTGGTAGCTCGCGGACATATACTCCTTGATCATCAGCAGCGCGATCGAATCGCCGCGCCCGATGTTGTCGGCGCTGCGGTCCCAGCCGAGCAGCAGGCGGCGCGCCTCGGCCAGCCGCCTGTCCCCGCCCGCATCGATGGCGCGGACCGCGTCCATCATGCGCTTCACATAGCCCGCCTCGTCATAGACCATGTCGAACTTGATCGCTTCGAGCGCGGTCCGGTCGAGCTTGTCGGCCCGGCTCATCAAGGTCCAGGCGCGCCGCGCCCGGTTGGTCATGTCGAGCTCGACGCCCATCTCTGGCGGCACGCTGTCCGCCGCGAGATCGCTGCCGGGCCCCGCGGCGTAGAACGGGGTGTTGTTCGAATTGAACAGCCAGCCCGAGGCGGGGTTCACGTACTTCGGCAGCGCGTCGTAGGTGACGGGGCCGGTCCAGATCAGCGCCGGATCGTCGCCCGGCAGGATGCCGCGCCAGTTGGGGCCGACCTGGCGCTGCGGGATCGCGGCGTTGTAGACATAGGCGATGTTGCCCGCCTCGTCGGCGTAGAGGAAATTGGTCGAGGGGATGGCCATGCGCGCGAGCTGCGCCTGCCATTGGGCGAGATTGCGCGCCTTGTTGAGCCGGTAATAGGCGTCGAGCTGGTCGAGCCGGTCGATCCCGCCGTAGCGCACCGCGAAGGCGCCGTGGTCATTCTTGATCACCGGCCCGTGCGCGCTGCGCCAGATGGTGCGGCGGACCGGCAGGACCACCGGGCCGAAGCGCACCGGAAGCGTCACGGTCTTGCGCTCGAGCGGCGCCCATTTGCCGCCGATGCGGTACTTCGTGCCGCTCGCGTCGAGCACGAGCTTGTAGACATCGACCATGTCGGGCCGGTTGACCGTGTTGGTCCAGCCGAGGCGCTCGTTATGGCCGAGGAAGGGATAGGGGCTGCCGGGGAAGTTGGCGCCCGCGAAGTGCCAGCCCTCGCCGCTCTCGACCACCAGCTCGTACCAGGCGACCCCGCCGCGCCAGGGCTGGTGGCTGTTGGAGACGAGGATCGTGGGGCCGCCCGAAGCCTTGGGCGCGACGACGAAGGCGTTGGAGCCCGCCAGCCCGCCGTCCTCGCCCCAGGGGAGCGGCATCGCGGCGGCGGTGCGCGCGGGCTCCACGGTGGCTTGCGGGATTGGCGTAGGCGTGGCGGAGCCGGAGGGGATCGCCGGCCCGTTCTCGGGCCGCAGCGGCTTGCCTTCGACCAGCGGCCCGATCACGTCTCCCAGCCCGAAGAAGAACGGCTGGCGCAGCGCGAA
>JAIETR010000073.1 GCA_019745075.1 Qipengyuania sp. | reverse complement strand
TCGCGAGCGGCGCCGCGCAAGCACCGCTGTCGCGTCCCGACGGCGCCCGCTGCCTCGCCGCGCTGGGCGCGAGCGGGGCGCGCTACGCCGCGTTGCCCGACCGCTTCTCGGCCCCCGGCTGCCAGGCGGTGGGGAGCGTTCGGCTCGACCGGCTGGCCGGCGACCGGGGAAGTTTCGCGCTGGCCAATCTCGGCCCCGTCGCCTGCCCGCTCGCCCAGGCCTTCGCGTCCTGGGCGCGCTATGGCGTCGATCGGGCCGCGCGCCAGATGCTCGGCAGCCCGCTCGCCCGGATCGAGACCATGGGCAGCTACGCCTGTCGCGCCGTCGCCGGGGGCGCGCGGCTGTCGGCGCATTCGCGCGCCGAGGCGATCGACATCGGCGCCTTCGTCCTTGCCGATGGGCGGCGGGTCTCGGTCAAGGCGGGCTGGAACTCCGCCTCCGACCAGGAACGCGCCTTCCTCCGTACGGTCCACACCAGCGCCTGCAAGCGCTTCGGGACCGTGCTGGGACCCGGCTACAACGCCGCCCACGCCGACCATCTCCACGTCGAGCTGGGCAACGGCAGCTTCTGCCGCTGACCGCCCGGCGCGGCTCAGCGCGACTCGGCCCGGGCCGCGAGCGGCAGCGCGCCCGCCCCGCCCCCCATCGCCGCCTCGAGCCGCAAGCGCACGGCATCGGCGGCGTGGTGCGCGTCGAGCTTGGTCATCATGTTGGCGCGGTGGATTTCCACGGTGCGCGGGCTGATCTCCAGCGCGCGCGCGATCGTCTTGTTGCTCGATCCGGCCACCAGCAGGTCGAGCACCTCGTTCTCGCGAACCGTCAGCGTGGCGAGCTTGGCGCGGGCATGCACCGCCCGGCGATGCGCACTGCCCATCGCCTGCCCCTCCGCGATGGCGGTCTCGAGCGCCGCTTGCAGGCGCTCGCATTCGAGCGGCAAGGGCAGATAGTCGAGCGCGCCGCCGCGCACCGCTTCCACCACACGGCCGGGGTCCACCTCGGCCGCGGTGGCGATGACCGGCAGCCAGAAGCCATGCGCGTTCATGCCCGCGACCAACGTGCCGATCCCGCCCCGCTCGGCGATGTCCTCGCCCAGAACCAGGCCGCGGTATGGCCGTGCGGCGATCAGCTCCTCGTAATTGCCGTAGATTTCGGCGTGGTATCCCAGCGCGTAGCAGGCCCGCGCCTGCTCGGCCCGCTCGATGCTCGACAGCGCGACGATGTGAACGATCTTATCCAGAGCCATTGGCGGCGCCCCTGCTGCTGACAGGGACAATTACCTATGGACAATCACTGAGCTGCTCCAATCCCCTTCCGCGAGTTTACTTAAGTGCAAACCCCTAGCACAGGCGAGGTTTCGCCATCCATTCCGGATGCAAAAGCGAAAATGCTAATGCTCGGCTTTGGTGCCATCCTCCACCGTATCGGACTTTTCATTGGAGAAACTGTAGTCGGGCAACGAGTGGAAGGCGCTCCTGAGCGCATCGCCCCAGCTGCTCGAGATCGCCTGGAAATAGGGGTCGTCATGCGCGATGCGGCGTTCGTGCGAGGCCGCGAAAGCGGCGCGACCGATCACGAGCAGGTCGAGCGGCAGGCCGACCGACAGATTGGCTTTCAGGGTGGAATCGAACGACACCATCAGCAGCTTGACCGCATCCTCCATGCTCATCCCCCGATCGTAGCCGCGCAGGATGATCGGGCGCCCGTATTTGGTTTCGCCGATCTGGAAGAACGGGGTGTCGAACCCGGCCTCGATGAAATTGCCCTCGGGGTAGATCATGAACAGCCGGGGCTCCATGCCCTTGATCTGGCCGGCGACGACGATCGAGGCGGTGAAGCGGCCCTGCCCGCGCGACCCGTTTGCCTCCTGCCGCTCGGCGACGGTCGCGCGCAGCAGCTTGCCGACCTCGCTCGCCACCTGGAACATGGTCGGCGCCTCGAGCAGCGAATTGTGCCGCTCGTCCGGGATCTTGGCGCGCTCCTCGAGCTGGCTGACCACCGCCTGGGTGGTGGCGAGATTGCCCGCGGTCATCAGCGCGACGATGCGCTGGCCGGGCACCTCCCAGCGATACATCTTGCGGAACACCGAAACATTGTCGACGCCCGAATTGGTGCGGGTGTCGCTCATCAGGACGAGACCCTTGTCGAGGATCATGCCGACGCAATAGGTCATGGAGCTGCCTCCCTCACTGCTGGACCTGCGTTTGCTCGACCGCCACCGCGACCGAAAGTTCCGCCGTCGTACTGCCGGTGCTGATCCCGGTAATCGGCGCGGCATCGCGGTAGTCGCGCCCGGTTGCGACCCTGACATAGCGCTGGTCGGGGCTGATGCCGTTGGAAACGTCGAAGCCCACCCAGCCCAGGTTCTCGACATGCGCCTCGGCCCATGCGTGCGTCGCCTCCTGATCGACGCGATCGTCCATCATCAAATATCCGCTGACGTAGCGCGCGGGGTAGCCGAGGGCGCGTGCCGTTCCGATGAACAGATGGGCATGATCCTGGCATACTCCGCAGCCCTGCGCCCAGGCGTCCTCGGCGGTCGTCTCGACCCCGGTGACCCCCGTCCGGTAACCCACCTTGTCGATGATCCGCGCCGACAGCGCGTGAAGCGTTTCCAGCGAACCCCCGCCTTCCTTGCGGACATCGCGCACGAGCCCCCGCATCCCCGCCCCGGGCTTCGTCAAGGGGGTCTGGCCGCGGAAGCTCCATAGCGGCAGATGCCCGGCATGGCGGCCGATGACACCGGCGAAATCATGCGTGTCGATGGTGCCGGAGCAGGTCACCGTCACTTCTTGCGCGCCCGGATTCATGGATATCAGCGTGGTCGAATTGCGGTGCTGGTCCTCGTAGGCGAACTGCTTTTCGGCGTTCTCGAACCGTATGTCCCAGGCGATTATCTCCTGGCCCTGGGTCGATTTGGGGGTAAGCCGCAGGCGCTGGATGGCGTGCACCACCGGCCGGGCGAAGCGGTAATGCGTGGTGTGGCGGATCGCGAGGCGCATCAGGCGAGGAACCGATAATCGTCGGCAATGGCGAGACCGACGCGGGCATTGGTGGCGAGGAAGCCGATCAGGAATTCGTGCAGCCCGCGCTCGAACACCCCCTCGAGACCGGTCTCCTCGAGCGACTGCGCGGCCTCTCGCATCAGCGCATGGCTCGCGCCCTCGTGCCCGTGGACGCGCGCGATCGCGTCGAGGTGCTCGCGCAGGGCGGTGTGGCAATAGGCCAGGCTGCGCGGGAAACGCGTGTCGAAGACCAGGAACTGGACGATCCCGCGCGCATCGATGCGGGCGGTGTTGAGCCAGCGATAGGCGCGGTCGCCCGAAACGGCGCGCAGCACGCTGTCCCATTGACCGGTATCGAGGCTGGAGCCGACATAGTTGAGCGAGGGGAGCAGCAGGTAGTATTTGATGTCGAGCAGCCGCGCGACGTTATCCGCGCGCTCGATGAAGGTGCCCGCGCGCGCGAAATGGAACGCCTCGTCGCGCGGCATGGTGCCGATGATCGCGCCGTGAACCAGCATGCCGGCCTGGCGGATCACCCCCAACACATCGCCCACCCGCTGCTCCCCCACCGGCTTGGCGAAGAGGTCGCGGATCTGCATCCAGCTATCGTTGACCGCCTGCCATATCTCGCTGGTGACCACATTGCGCGACTGCCGCGCGTTGTCCCGCACCCGTCCGAAATTGGCGAGCACGCTGCCCGGATTGTCGCGATCGCGCAGCATGAAGTTCCATGCCTGGACGCCGGTATAGGTGGCGTGGCGCCGCTCATAGTCGCGGCGCTGCCCGGCCGCGGCGATGACCGAGCGCCATTCCTCCTCCGAGGTCACCAGGTCGCGGGTCAGCGCCATGCGCAGGCCCGCGTCGAGCATGCGCGCGGTGTTATCGACCCGTTCGAGATAGCGGAACATCCAGAACAGCGCGTTGGCGGTTCGGCCTAGCATGGCGCGATTCTCAGCTTCAAAGCAGGGTTCCCCTACAATGCTCCGTTCGGGCTGAGGAGGAGCCGAAACCGTAGGTTGAGGGTCCGTGTCGAAACCCCCGGCGAGACGCCCGAGCCCTTCGAGAGGGCACTTCGGACTTCGTCTTCAGAGCCTCCTCGGGGCGAACGGAGCGAGGGGACAGCAACACCATCAGTCTTTCAGCACCCAGGTGTCCTTGGTGCCTCCGCCTTGGCTCGAATTGACCACCAGCGAGCCCCTGGTCATCGCCACCCGGGTCAGGCCGCCCGGCGTGATCTCGACCGCCTCGGGCGAGACCAGCACGAACGGGCGCAGATCGACATGCCGCGGCGCGAGTCCCTTGTCGGTGAACACCGGACAGGTCGACAGCGAAAGCGTCGGCTGCGCGATGTAACTCGCCGGGTTCGCTTCCAGCTTCTTGCGGAACGCTTCCAGCTCGGCCTTGCTCGCCGCCGGGCCGATCAGCATCCCGTAGCCGCCCGAGCCGTGGACCTCCTTCACGACCAGGTCTTTCAGATTGGCGAGCACATAGCGGCAGCTCTCGGGATCGGCGCAGCGCCAGGTCTCGACATTGGGCAGCAGCGGCTTCTCGCCGGTATAGAACTCGACGATCTCGGGCATGAAGGAATAGATCGCCTTGTCGTCGGCGATGCCCGCGCCGGGCGCATTGGCGATGGTGATCCCGCCGGCGCGATAGACGTCCATCATCCCCGGCACGCCAAGCACGCTCGCGGGGTTGAAGGTCAGCGGGTCGAGGAAATCGTCGTCGATCCGGCGATAGAGCACATCGACCGGCTCGAAGCCCCTGGTGGTGCGCATCGCCACGCGCCCGCCCTCGACGCGCAGATCGCTGCCCTCGACCAGCTCCGCGCCCATCTGCTCGGCCAGGAAGGCGTGCTCGAAGAAGGCGGAATTGTAGATGCCTGGCGTCAGCACCGCGAGCCGCGGCTTGTCCTTCGCGACCGGCGGAGCGCAGGCGGCGAGGCTGCGCGCGAGCCGGCGCGGGTAGTTGGCGACGCTTTCCACCGCCACCCGCATGAACAGCTCGGGGAACATCGCCATCATGGTTTCGCGGTTCTCGAGCATGTAGCTCACGCCCGAGGGCGTGCGGGCGTTGTCCTCGAGGACGACGAACTCGTCCGGACCGGTGCGGACCAGGTCGATGCCCACGACATGGGTGTAGATGTCGCCCGGTGGGGTGAAACCGACCATGTTGGGGAGCCAGGCCGAATTGTCGCGGAACAGGTGTTCCGGCACGCGCCCGGCGCGGACGATCTCCTGCCGGTGATAGAGATCGTGCAGGAAAGCGTTGAGCGCGCGCACCCGCTGCTCGATCCCCCGCGACAATCGCCGCCACTCGCTGGCGGTGACGATGCGCGGCACCGTGTCGAAGGGGATCAGCCGCTCTTCGGCTTCCTGCGCGCCATAGACGTTGAAGGTGATGCCGATACGCCGGAACAGCGTTTCCGCGTCGCGGTTCTTGCGCCTGAGGAAGGCGGCGTCCTGTTCCGACAGCCAGCCCTCATAGCCGCGATAGGCGTCGCGCACGGTGCCGGAAGGCTCGTGCATCTCGTCGAAAAACGTCGCGCCGCCGTTCATGAACCCCCAAGGCTATCCGGTATCGCCCGGTCACGCCGGATTATTGCTGCATCGCAACGAACTCAACGCAAGTCCAGTTCCTTCAGCACAGCCTCGATGGCCTCGCGGGACTGGACAAAGCCCATGTGGGTGCAGCGCAGCGCGACCGCGCGATCGCGCTCTCCCGGGCGGCCGGCGGCGCAGCGCGGATGGACGATGCCGTCGCGCGGGCTCCATATGGCCACCGTTTCGACCGGAGGCTTGCGGCTAACCGCGCAGTCGACCGGCGGTTCCTCGACCCGGTGACCGGCGACCAGATGATAGGCGCGCCAGCCGTTGTTGGCGCGCGGATGGCCCGAGAACGGCGCGCCCAGCGTCACCACCTTGGCGATCTTGTCGGGATGGCGCTTGGCCACTTCGCGCGCGAACACGCCGCCCAGGCTCCAGCCGACGAGGTGGACCGGCTGGCCGTAGCGGGCGTGAATATCGAGCAGGCGCGCTTCGATGCGGTCGAGCGTGTCCGCGCCCGCGCCGAAGTTGAAGCCCATGCCCCAGCGCTTGACCCGGTGTCCCGCCGCCTCCAGCTGTCGCGCCATGAAACGCATCCGTACCGGATGCGCGCCGAAGCCCGGCAGCAGCATGACCACGCGCGGATGCTTCGCCGGCGCCGGGCTCCACCGGTCGAACTGGCGCCGGATCGGCTCGATCAGATAGCCCAGTTCGGCGGCGAACAACCGCCTGCGCGGCGCACGCGCGCCGGCGGGCTGCGGCTCGCGCGCGAGCGCGATCCGGCGGGCGAATTCGGTGCCCTGCCAATATGCCGATGCGGATGCGAGCGGATGGCTTGCCATGAAACCGCAATATTGCCTCTTCCACGTAACGCCAGCCTTAACGCAATGGTTTCGAGCAGTGGGAAGCGTTGCAGCGGCCCCATCCGTGCCCCATATGTTCGCGCATGGCCGAGCTAGTGATCCGCAGAGGGCTGGAAGAGCCCGATACCTCCGAACAATTCGTCCCCCACAAGCCCGTCCGGCCCGAGAAATCGATGGGCGGGCGACCGTTCAAGCTGGCGAGCGAATACCAGCCTTCGGGCGACCAGCCGGGCGCGATCGCGGAATTGGTCGCCACATCGAGGGCGGGCGAGCAGACCCAGGTGCTGCTCGGCGTCACCGGCAGCGGCAAGACCTTTACCATGGCCAAGGTGATCGAGGAGCTGCAGCGCCCGGCGCTGGTGCTGGCCCCCAACAAGATCCTCGCCGCGCAGCTCTACGGCGAGTTCAAGAGCTTCTTCCCCGAGAACGCGGTCGAGTATTTCGTCAGCTATTACGACTACTATCAGCCCGAGGCCTATGTGCCCCGATCGGACACCTACATCGAGAAGGAAAGCTCGGTGAACGAGGCGATCGACCGGATGCGCCATTCGGCCACGCGCGCGCTGCTCGAGCGCGACGACGTGATCATCGTCGCCTCGGTAAGCTGCCTCTACGGCATCGGCTCGGTCGAGACTTATTCGGCGATGATCTTCGACCTCATGAAGGGCGAGAATGTCGACCAGCGCGAGATCATCCGCAAGCTGGTGGCGCTGCAATACAAGCGCAACGACGCGGCGTTCCAGCGCGGCAATTTCCGCGTGCGCGGCGACAGCCTGGAGATTTTCCCGAGCCACTACGAGGACATGGCCTGGCGGGTCAGCTTCTTCGGCGACGAGATAGAGGCAATTTCCGAGTTCGACCCGCTGACAGGGCAGAAGGGGGCGAGCCTCAACACCGTGCGCGTCTACGCCAACAGCCACTATGTGACGCCCGGGCCGACGATGAAGCAGGCCAGCGAGGCGATCAAGTTCGAGCTCGCCGAGCGCCTCAAGGAACTCCACGCGGAAGGGCGCCTGCTGGAAGCGCAACGGCTCGAGCAGCGGACCAATTTCGATCTCGAGATGATCGCCGCGACGGGAAGCTGCGCAGGGATCGAGAACTACAGCCGCTTCCTGACCGGCCGTCTGCCGGGCGAGCCGCCGCCGACGCTGTTTGAGTATCTCCCCGACAACGCCCTGCTGTTCGTCGATGAGAGCCACCAGACCGTGCCGCAGATCGGCGCGATGGCGAAGGGCGACCACCGCCGCAAGCTCACGCTCGCCGAATACGGTTTCCGCCTGCCGAGCTGCATCGACAACCGCCCGCTGCGTTTCAACGAATGGGACGCGATGCGCCCGCAGACTTTCGCGGTCAGCGCCACCCCCGGCCCGTGGGAGATGGAGCAGACCGGCGGCGTCTTCGCCGAGCAGGTGATCCGCCCCACCGGACTGATCGACCCGCCGGTCGAGATTCGCCCGGTCGAGGACCAGGTGCAGGACTGCATCGACCAGTGCCGGAAGACCGCGCAAAAGGGCTACCGCACGCTCGTCACCACGCTCACCAAGCGGATGGCCGAGGATTTGACCGAGTTCATGCACGAGGCCGGGCTGCGGGTGCGCTACATGCACTCCGACGTCGAGACCCTCGAACGCATCGAGCTGATCCGCGACTTGCGCCTAGGCGTCTACGACGTGCTCGTCGGGATCAACCTGCTGCGCGAGGGGCTCGACATTCCCGAATGCGGGCTCGTGTGCATCCTCGACGCCGACAAGGAGGGCTTCCTGCGCTCCGAGACCAGCCTCATCCAGACCATCGGCCGTGCGGCGCGCAATGTGGAGGGCCGCGTGATCCTCTACGCCGACCGGATGACCGGCAGCATGGAGCGCGCGATCGCCGAAACCGACCGCCGCCGCGAGAAGCAGCGCGAATACAACGCCGAGCACGGCATCACCCCCACCACGATCATCCGCGGCATCCAGGACATCGTCGCCCACACCGCCAGCCGCGACGGCGTGCTGATCGACACCGGCGATCCCGAGCGCAACAACCTCGTGGGCCACAACCTGCGCGCCTACATCGAGGACCTGGAGAAGCGCATGCGCAATGCCGCCGCGAACCTGGAGTTCGAGGAAGCCGGCAGATTGCGCGACGAGATTCGGCGGCTCGAGAATGACGAGCTCGGCATTCCCGATCCGGACAGGAAGGCGCCTTTGGTTGGGCGAAGCAACGAGGGCAAGCCGGGGACAAGGAAGACGCGGTTTGGGAAGACTCGCTACAAGCGAATGGGCGGGAAGTCTTAGGAGTGGTTGCCGGCGGTGGACTGCTTCAGCCTTACGGGTGGCAATGACGGGACGTAAGAGCTGCTACCGCGATTTTGAGAGCCAAATGAACCGGCTCTTAGAATGCTACGCGAACTCTGAGAGAAAGCAGCCATGATCCGCTCCTTCGCCAATACAAGCACACAGACTGAGCGCATATGGAATGGCCAACGTAGCCGCAAGCTGCCGCCAGACATTCAACAGCGCGCGTTGGCTAAGCTGAAGCTTCTCAATCGGGCCAGAAGCTTCGACGATCTGCGCAATCCGCCTTCAAACGCCCTCCACGCGCTCAAGGATGATCGCAAAGGCCAGCATGCCATTTCAATTAACGACCAATGGCGTATATGCTTCATCTGGAAAGACGGAGACGCGCACGGTGTCGAAATCACCGATTACCACTAACCCGGACTGGCTGCACAACCCGCACGCGGGCGAGTTGCTGGTTTCGGAATTCATGGAGCCTCTCGGGCTCGACATAGCTGCTTTGGCTGATGCCATCGCGGTCGATGATGCGCGGCTGCGGAGCATGGTAAATGGAAGCGCGCCCGTCGATGGCGAACTCGATCTTCGCCTGGGACGCTATTTTCGCATGTCCGAAGGGTTCTTCCTGGGCTTGCAGGACGATTACGAACTGCTTGAAGCCAAGCGCGCGCTCAACGGCGATCTTGACCGGATTGTCCCCCGCGCTGCCTGAGCGGCAATTTACCCGGCATTTTTGTCCTGCCATAGCGAGGCGATGATCTGCCGCACCGCTCTGCCATTCGCCGCGCTCGCCCTTCCGTTCCCTCTTGCCGCTCAGGACAAGCCCAAGGACGAGGCCAGGCCCTCCGCCGCTGCCCCCGCCTACACCGCCAACACCGCCTCCCAACGCTTCACCGGCACCTTCGGCGGGCAGCGCGTCGCTTACACCGCCACCGTCGCCGAGCAGGTGCTCGAGGACGACAAGGGCACGCCCAAGGCTGCGATCGTCACCACCAGCTACATCGCCGAGCCGCGCAATCCGAACCGCCCGGTTACCTTCCTGTTCAACGGCGGGCCGGGCTCGGGCTCGCTGTGGCTCCAGATGGGTGCGTTCGGGCCCAAGCGGGTGGCGATCCCCTCCGACGCGCGCGACGACGGGGCGCCGCCTTATCCGATCCTCGACAATCCGGATTCGCTGCTCGACGTCACCGACCTGGTGTTCATCGATCCGGTCGGAACCGGTTTCAGCCACACGATCGGCGACACCAAGGGCGAGGATTACTGGGGCGTCACCAAGGATGCGAAATCGGTCGCGGCGGTGATCCGCAAATGGCTCGACGAGAACGGGCGCTGGAACAGCCCCAAGTTCCTCGGCGGCGAGAGCTACGGGACCACCCGCTCGGCCGCGGTCGTCAACGAGCTCGAGGGCCAGTACAACGACGTTGCATTGAACGGCGTGATCCTGATCTCGACCGTGCTCGATTTCGGCGCCGGCGCGGAGACCGAAGGGGCCGAACTCGGCTACATCACCACGCTCCCGAGCATGGCGGTGACCACGCTCTATCACGGCAAGGCCACCGCCGCCTCGCCCGAAGCCTTCGCCGAGGAGGCACGCCGGTTCGCGATCGGCCCCTACGCCGCCTTCCTCCTGAAAGGCCAGAAAGCCGGCGCCGAGGAACGCGCCGCGGTGCGCCGCGAGCTTGCGCGATTCACGGGGCTCAGCGAGGCCTATCTCGACCGCGCCGACCTGCGCGTCACCAGCGGGCGCTTCTACAAGGAGCTGCTGCGCGACCGCGGCCTGACCGTGGGCCGGCTCGACAGCCGCTACACCGGGCGCGACTACGACAGCGCGGGCGAGACGCCCGACAACGATCCCAGCTTCTACGGGATCGACGCAGGCTACACCGCGGCCGCCAATTCCTATTTCCGCGAGACACTGGGCTACAAGACCGACCAGCAATATGTCACCATCGGCCGCGTGGGCGAGTGGGACTGGCGGCTGCCGGGCGGGCGCGACGCCAACGCCTATCTCAACGTCACGCCCTATCTCGGCAAGGCGCTGCGCGAGAACTCAGGCCTGCGCATCTTCGTCGGCCAGGGGTGGTACGATTTCGCCACGCCGTTCTTCGCCGCCGAATACGCGCTCACCCGCACCGGCATCCCGCAGGACCGGATCGTCTATTCCTACTACGACAGCGGCCACATGATGTATGTCCGCGACCAGGACCGCAGCAAGCTGTCCGCCGACGTGCGCGCCTTCATCCGCGGGCGCTGAGCGATGCGTTTCGCGGCGCTGCTGCCGCCGATCCTGCTGGCCGCCTGCAATCCGCCGGCTGCGGACGACTATGTCGCCCGCGTGGGCGTGACCGGACGCGATGCCCCTACCGCGCCGATCGCCTCGCCCGATACGAAGGGGGCGGTCTGGGCTCCTACGCCAGCCAGTCCGCTGCGCCTCGTCTACGGCAAGCCGGGAGAACGGGTGCTGTTCGCGCTCGAATGCGTGCAGGGCCGCGTCGAGCCCATGCTCGAATACACGCGCTACGCCGCCGCCGACGCGCATGCCAAGGCGATCCTGGCGCTGATCGGCAACGGCCATGTTGCGCGGCTCAAGATCGACGCCGCGAGGGCGGGCGGCGGCTGGCTGTGGCGCGGCCGAGGGTTGGCGGCCAGCCCCGCCTTCGAGGGACTGACGGGCGGGCGGGCGGTGGAAGCCACGGTGCCCGGCGCCGGCAGCCTGATCCTCAATCCGAGCCCGTTGCCAGGCGAGCTGATCCTTCAGTGCCGTTCGCTAGCCCCGCCAGCAGCCCCGGTGTCAGCACCTGCGGAAGTTGCACCGCCGGGCCCGACCGGGCCGGATACCACAGATACAACGGCACCCCCGCCGCCCCCTGCGCGGCAAGGAAGCGGGTGATTTGCTCGTCGGGGCGGGTCCAGTCGCCGCGCAACACCACCACGCCGGCGCGCTCGAACGCCTCGCGGGTGCTCTCGCGTTCGATCACCGCGCCCTCATTGACCTTGCACGTCAGACACCAGTCGGCGGTGAACCAGACGAACACCGGCTTGCCCGCGGCGCGCGCCTCGGCGAGCGCGGCTTCGCTGAAAGGCTTGGCGTCGAGCAGGCCCGCTTCCGCGCGCGCCGCCGATGTCGCCCGGAAGCCCGGCAGCACCACGATCAGGGCCACGGCTGCGGTTGCCAGGATGGCCAGCCCCGCCGCGCGGCCCGCCTTTCCGATGCCGCGCTCTCCCCACAGTAGGGCGAGCAGCGCGGTCACGAGCCCCGCCAGCGCCAGCGCCGCCAGCAGATAATTCGCCCCGCCCAGCCGCCATGCGAGCCAGGCGAGCGCCAGCGCGGTCAGCCCCATCGGCAGCGCCATCCAGCGGCGAAAGGCGACCATCCACGGCCCCGGCCGCGGCAGCCGCTTGCGCAGAGCCGGCACGAAGCCGAGCAGCAGGAACGGCAGCGCCAGGCCCAGTCCCAGCGCGGCGAACAGCAGCAGCGCCTGCGCGGCGGGCAGGAGCAGCGCCGCGCCGAGCGCCGCGGCCATGAAGGGCCCGGTGCACGGGGTGGCGACGAAGGCCGCGAGCAGCCCGGTCAGGAACGATCCGCCGCCACTGGCGCCGCCGCCTGTCAGCCGCAGCGAAGGCATCTCGAAGGCGCCGAGAAAGCTCGCCGTGATCGCCACCGCCAGCACCAGCAGCGCCACCACCACCCCAGGCTTCTGCAACTGGAACGCCCAGCCGACCTGCTCGCCGCCCGCACGCAGCGCCAGCATCACCGCGCCGAGCGCGAGGCAGGCGATCACCACCCCCGCTGTATAGCCGAGCGCATCGCGCCGCGCCTGCTTCTCCTCGCCGCCCGCCTTCGCCAGCGCCAGCGCCTTGAGGCTCAGGATGGGGAACACGCAGGGCATGATGTTGAGCAGCAGCCCGCCGAGCACCGCCCCCGCGAGCGCGAGCCACAGGTTCGGCAGAGCCGTTGCCGTAGTGGTCTCGAGCGGAATGCCGGCGGTCGTGACCGTGCCAGGCTCGCCGCGAAAGCGGACGCCATTGCCCTGCCCGAGCGCCAGAATGCCGCCGATCCGCGCCGGCGCCACCACCGTCTCGGCGAGCGGTAGCTCAGCCACCAGCGTGTCGCCGTCGCGCGCGAAGCTCTGGACCGCGGCGTAGTTCACAAGATCGCGCGTCTCGATGAAGACGTGCGGCTCGAACACGCCCATCGCCGCGGGGAGGGGGATGGCCAGCCGCAGCTCGTTGCCTGCGATTTCGTACCGCACCGGCCGGTCGAGCAGCGGCGCCAGCGCGGCGCGCCAGCGGTCGAAGCGCGCGTCTGTCGCCGCCGCCGCCGGAGCGAGCGCCAGCCGGGCCCGCTCGGGCACGCAGATGCGGTCGGTGCAGGCGAGATAATCGGCTTCCACTTCGATGGGGGCGGCGTTGGCCACCGCCGCATCGGCCGGGACCGCGATGGGAACCAGCACCGCATACTCGCCCTCGAACACGTGGTTCATCAGACCCGAAATGAGGAGCTTCCTGGGAACCGGGTAAAGCGGTTCCCCCGCGGTCCACCCGTCGGGAAGCCGCCATTTGAGCGCCATGCCGACGCCCGCATCGCCGGGATTGCTCCAATAGCCGTGCCACTCGGCGGATTTCGGCGCGAAGTGCAGCGCAACGGTCCAGGTCTTGCCCGGCACCGGCGGGCCATCGGCGACCAGCGAGGCGCGGATGTTGGCGCCGACCGCCGGTTGAGCCTGGGCGGGCGCGCTCAGGGCGAGCGCCAGCAAGGCCAGCAGCGCTTGCAGCAATATCGTCGGCCTTGCGTGGGTCACGCCGCAGGCTCTAGTGCCGAGACCTTCGAGGCGCAACGAGAGTAACGATGGACGACAGGCGCGATCTGCTGATCCTGGGCGGCGGGCTCGTCGGCATGACGCTGGCGCTGACGGCGGCGAAAAAGGGCATCTCGAGCCATGTCGTCGACCGCGCCGACCCGGCGGAGCTGACGGCGGAAGGCTTCGACGGCCGCGCCAGCGCGATCTCGACCGCGAGCTGGAACCTGTTCCGCAACATCGGAATCGCCCCCGCGCTCGAGCCCCAGGCCTGCCCGATCTCCTCGATCGCCGTGACCGACCGGATGCTCCCCGGCCGGATCGCCTTCACCCCCGCCGCTCATGAAGGCACGCTCGGGCGGATGTTCGCCAACCGCGCACTGCGCCTCGCGCTGTTCGAAGCGGCCCGCGCCGAGCCGCTGATCGCCTGGCATGCGAAGGCAGATGTCGTGGGGCGCCATCGCTACGATTACAACGTCTCGGTCAGGCTCGGCGACGGCCAGGAACTGCGCGCCGCGCTGATGGTCGGCGCGGAGGGGCGCAGCTCGCCGACACGCGAGGAGGCCGGCATCGCAGTGGCCAAATGGGACTATCGCCACCGCGCGGTCATCGCGGCGCTCATGCATGAGAAACCGCACGACAATATCGCGTGGGAGATCTTCTACCCCGCGGGCCCGTTCGCGCTGCTCCCGATGCTGGACGATCCCGACGGTCGCCACCGCAGCGCGCTGGTCTGGACGGTCGGCGAGGACGACGCGGCTGGAACTCTGAAACTCGGTGATCGGGGATTCAAAGCCGAGCTCGAGAAGCGCATGGGCGACATGTTCGGCGCCATCCTCGCAGTCGGCCCGCGCTCATCCTATCCGCTCGGCTTCCACCACACCGCGACCATTACCGCGCCCCGCCTCGCGCTCGTCGGCGATGCCGCGCATGGCATCCACCCGATCGCCGGGCAGGGGTTGAACCTGGGCCTACGCGATGTCGGCGCGCTGGTCGAGGTGCTGAGCGAGGGCGCGCGGCTGGGGCTCGAGCCCGGCGATGCGCAGCTCCTCGCCCGCTATGAGCGCTGGCGCGGGCTCGACAGCTTCATGGTCGCGCTGGCGACCGACGGACTGACGCGGTTGTTCGGCGTGCCGGGCGCCGCTGCCTCGGCCGTCCGCCGGCTCGGCATGGCCGGAGTCGAACGCTTGCCGCCGCTCAAGCGATGGTTCATGAACGAGGCCCGCGGGATGGCGGGCGACCTGCCCGAGCTATTGCGCGCCTGAAACCACCGCCGCCGGCGCGGTGGCGGGGCTCGCCTGCTCGACGGGATTTCCGTCCCCGTCGCGCAGCCGGCGCGGCTCGAGCACCGCGGCGGTCTCGATCATGTCGAGCGCGTTCTGGGCCGCGGCATAGCGCTGGGCATCGCGAATCCAGTCGCCGCCATTCGCGGCGCCCGGCAGATTGCGCACCTCGGCCACCGCCGCGCCCACGCGCCCGCTCTGGAGGAACAGCCGCGCACGCTCGAGCCGCAGCCGCGGCTGCGGCGAGGGCGTGCTCTCGCGCCGCACCACGAAGAGCTGCGACAGCTCGCGCGTGACCTGATCCCAGGAAAAGCGCCGGTTGCTCTGCGCCAGCGCGGGCGCCAGGCCGTCGAGCCTGGCCACCAGCTGATCGATGGTGACCGGCTGTCGACCGAAGGCGATCACGGTCTGCACGGCATTGGGCATGGCATCGCCGAAGCGCAGCCGGAGCTGGTCCGCCAGGAACCCCAGATCGTTGCCGCGCTCGAGCGCGCGCCGGGCGGAAAAGGCGATCAGCAGCCCCTCGGCGCGCGCCGCATTGCCCGAAGCCGCCTCGGCCTGGAGGTCGAGCCGGGCGATGCGCTGCTCGGCGGCGGCGATGCGCTGGTCCAGCCCGCCCTGCTGCTCCGCCACGCGCTCCACCGCCTGCGCCGCCTCGCTGCCGGTGGCGCTGGGCACGGGGTCGGGGCCGGGCGGCAGAGTGGCGAGGGGCCTTGCGGTCACGCTCGCCGTGCGGTCGGTCGCGGCATCGCTGTCGTAACCACCGAACCGATAGACGCCGTAGCCGGCAAGTGCTCCGCCGAGCACGAAGGCCCCCAGGAGCCCGATCGCGATGGGCCGCGAGGATGGGCGCGCGGGCCGCGTGCTGTGATAGTCTTCCATCCGCTCCCGTTCTGCGACCTGTCGACGGATTGCGCGGCCCGCCAGCCTCCCCTGCCGGCGGAGTTACTTGCACAAAGCGGCGGCCTTGGCCAGCAGCGCGGCATCGCTCGGGCTCTCGGCGAGGTGTAGCGCCTCCCAGCTCGGACCGGCGGCCGTGGCGACGCGCGGGCCCAGCGCGAGCAAGGGCAGCGCCCCGCGCCCGATGGCGAGGCGATCGACTTCGCGCGCGAACTGGCGCGCCGCGGCGGCCGAGTGCAGCAGGACCAGTGGGCGCCGTTCGGATAGCGCGGCGGCGAACAAGGGTTCGATCGGGCGCGCGACCATCCGGTAGACGGCGCATTCGCTTACGCTCTGGCCTGGACGCGGCGTCAGCGCGACGCGCTCCTCGCCGGCGAGGCGCAGGAAGCGGCGGGTTTGACCCGCCGAGGCATCGAGCAGCGTCTGTAGTCCGCCCACGCCGATCCGCTCGACGTCGAACCCCGCCGCGCGCGCGGCCCGGGCCGTGCTCTCGCCGACCGCCTGCACCGGCAGCGTGCGCAGGCCGGCGAGCTGCGGGCCGCCGTGCCTGAACACCGCGGCGCTGCCCACGAGCAAGCCGTCGAAATCGCCGGCGGGGGGCTGCCAGCCGATCGGCTCGCCGGCGAACAGCGGATGGCCGATCGCCTCCAGCCCCGCTTCGCGCGCCGCGGCGGCGCTCGCGCTCCAGCCCGGTTCCGGACGCAGCAGCGCCAGCGGGCGGGTCATGCCGGCGGCTGGAAGGTCGCGCGCACGCTCTCGGGCGCATGCGCCAGCAGTTCCTCGGCGAGCAAGCACGGGCCCGCCGGATCGCCCGCATCGAACCGGGCCTCGCCGGCGATGCGTTCGGCTCCGTCGGGGCTGAAGACCGCCGCGCTCAATTGCAGGAGCTCCCCTTCCCAGCGGCTGAGGCAGGCGACCGCGCTGTGGCACGAGCCGCCGAGGGCCGCGAGCAGAGCGCGTTCGGCCGTTACCTCGGCCCGACTGACCGGATGGTCGATCGCCGCAAGCCAGTTGCGGGCCCCCGCATCGCCGGCGCGGCATTCGATCCCGATCGCACCCTGCGAGGGAGCCGGGAGCCAGGCTTCGGGATCGAGCCGGGTGCCGACCCCGCCTTCGCCCAGCCGGTCGAGCCCGGCGGCGGCAAGGAAGGTGGCCGCGACCTCGCCGGCGGCGAGCTTGGCCAGGCGCGTCGCGACATTGCCGCGGAACAGCACCACCCGGCAGTCGGGCCGCAGGTTGAGCAATTGCGCGGCGCGGCGCGGCGCGCTGGTGCCCACGGTCGCGCCCCGCGGCAGCGCCTGGATCGAAAGCGCCCCCAGCAGCACGTCGGCCGGGTCCGCGCGCGGCAGGACCGCGGCGATGGCGATTTCGTCCGGCCGGATGGTCTCGACGTCCTTGAGCGAATGAACCGCGGCGTCGATCCGCCCTTGTGCGAGGTAGAGGTCGAGCTCGCGCGTCCACAGCGCCTTGCCGCCGATCTCGGCGAGCGCGCGGTCCTGGATCCTGTCGCCGCTCGCCGTCACCGGGACCAGCTCGACCGCGTCCGGCGCCCAGCCGTGCGCCGCGCACAGCCGCTGCCAGGCCTCCTCGGCCTGTGCCAGCGCCAGCGGCGAACGCCTGGTGCCGAGGCGGAACGGGTTCTGGCGGGACGGAGCGGTCGGCATCGGCTTGCCTTGCCCTAACGGCGCGCCTCGCTAGAGGGAAGCGCGATGGCGCTGGTCATGGGCATCGAATCGAGCTGCGACGAAACCGCCGTCGCGCTGGTCACCAGCGACCGGCGCATCCTCGCCCAGCGCATCGCCTCGCAGGACGAAGCCCACGCCCCCTATGGCGGGGTGGTGCCCGAGATCGCGGCGCGCGCCCATGGCGAGCGGCTGGCGCCGATGATCGCGGAGGTGCTCGAGGATGCGGGCGCGGAGCTCGCGGATTGCGACGCCATCGCCGCCACCGCCGGGCCGGGCCTGATCGGCGGGGTGATGGTCGGGCTGGTCACCGCCAAGGCCCTGGCGATGGCGGGCGATGTGCCGCTCATCGCCATCAACCACCTCGAAGGCCACGCGCTGAGCCCGCGGCTGGCCGATCCCGCGCTCGGCTTCCCCTATATTCTGCTGCTGGTGTCGGGCGGGCATTGCCAGATCCTGCGCGTCGAGGGCGTCGGGCGCTACCGGCGGCTCGCCACCACCATCGACGATGCGCTGGGCGAGGCCTTCGACAAGACCGCGAAGATTCTCGAATTGGGCTTCCCCGGAGGTCCGGCGGTCGAACACCTTGCGGCCGAGGGCGATCCCCGCGCGGTGCCCCTGCCCCGCCCGCTGGTGGGCAGCGGCGAGCCGCATTTCAGCTTCGCCGGGCTCAAGAGCGCGGTGCTGCGCGCCAAGGAGAGCGGCAGGCACGCCGATGCCGATATCGCCGCGAGCTTCCAGCAGGCGACGCTCGATTGCGTGACCGACCGCTTGCGGGTGACGCTGGCCGCCACCGGGCCCGCCCCAGCCCTGGTCGTCGCCGGGGGAGTGGCGGCGAACCGACAGGTCCGCTCCGCGCTGGAAGGACTGGCCCGGGACCACGCGATGCGCTTTGTCGCCCCGCCCCCGGCGCTATGCACCGACAATGCGGCGATGATCGCCTGGGCGGGCTGCGAGCGGATCGGGCTGGCGGGGTTCCTGGCCGACCCGCTCGACACCCCGGCAAAGCCCCGCTGGCCGCTCGACCCCGCGGCCGAGCCGGTGCGCGGCGCGGGAGTGAAGGCGTGACGACCGCGGACTCGGGGGTGGGCGCGCGGGTGGGCGTCCTGGGCGGCGGCGCCTGGGGAACCGCGCTGGCGCAGATGCTCGCCGGCGACGGGCGCGCGGTGATCCTATGGGCGTTCGAGCCGGAAGTGGTCGAGGCGATCAACCGCGAGCATCGCAATCCGCTCTACCTGGCGTCCGCCGAGCTCGCGCCGGGCATCCGCGCGACCGGCGAGCTTGCGGACATGGCGCGGCTCGAGACGCTGCTCGTCGTCACGCCCGCACAGCACATGGGGCGCGTGCTGGCCGCGATGCCGTCGCACCCGCGCGATCTGGTGCTGTGCTCGAAGGGCATCGACGCCGAAACCGGCCAGTTCCTCAATCGCCGCGCCGGCGCGATCGCCCCGGGCAGCGAAATCGCGGTTCTGTCCGGCCCGACCTTCGCGCATGAGGTGGCCGCCGGACTGCCGACCGCGGTGACGCTGGCCTGCGGGGGCGGCGAGGCGCAATGGGACCGGCTCGCCCCGAAGATCGCCCGGACCGCTTTCCGACCCTATTACTCGGACGACCTCGTCGGCGCGGAGACCGGCGGAGCGGTCAAGAATGTCCTGGCGATCGCCTGCGGCGTGGTCGACGGGCTGGCGCTGGGCCAGAACGCCCGCGCCGCGCTGATCGCGCGCGGCTATGCCGAGATGCTGCGCTTCGGCGAGGCGCTGGGGGCACGCGCGGAAACCTTGGCCGGGCTGTGCGGGCTCGGCGATCTGGTGCTGACCTGCTCCTCGACCGCCAGCCGTAATTTCTCGCTCGGCAAGGCGCTCGGCGAGGGCGGCGATCCTGCCGCGCTGATGGCGGACCGCCGCACCGTGGCCGAAGGCGTCTTCACCGCACCGGTGCTGGCGCGAATCGCCGGCGAGCGAGGCATCGCGATGCCGATCGTCGAGGCGGTCAATCGCCTGCTTGCGGGCTCGCCGGCGCGCGAAGTGGTGGCGGCGCTGCTCGCCCGCCCGCTCCGGTCCGAGAGCAGGGCCTGACGTGACCGACTCCGCGGCACCGGGCGCCGCCGCTGCCAGCGCGGATCGGGACACGGCCGCGCTCGCCAGAGGCGGGCGGCAGAATTTCGCCGGCTTCCTGCTCCGGCTGGCGGCGCGCCTCCCGTTCCTGTTCATCGCCGGCCGGCTCTACGGCGCCGAGTCGCTCGGGCGCTTCGCCTCGGCGCTGGTGGTTGTCGAACTGGCGGCGCAACTCGCCTCGCTTGGCGAGAAGCGCGGCCTGGCGCAGCGGCTGTCCGACGGCGAGGACGCACACCCCGCTAACCTCGTGTGGGAAGTCATGCTGCTCGCATTGACGCTGTCCGCGGCGGCGGCGGCGTTGCTGTGGTTCTTGCCGGCGCCGATGTTTCCGAGCGGGGAGTATTCGTCGCTCGACAGGCTGATCGTGCTCGCCATCCCCGGCTTCGCGCTGACCGAAATCCTGCTCGCCGCCCAGGCCTATCGCTTCGATGTCGCCACCACCGTGCGCGCTCGCGCCATCGTGGAGCCCTGGACGATCTCGCTGGCGGCGGGGGTGTTCTACCTCATCCCCCAGACCCGCGAGGCCGGGCTCGGCCTCGCCTATCTCGCATCGATCTATGCCGGGCTCCTCGCCGCGCTGATCCCGTTCCTGCGCGCTTACGGGCTGCCGAGCGGCCTTGCCCTCAGCCCCGCCGCGCTCGCCCGCACGCTCGCGCGCGCCGCGCCGCTGGCCGCCGCCGACGCGATCGAATGGGGCACACGGCGCCTCGACATCTTCCTGCTCGGCCTGTTCGCGGCGCCCGGCGTGGTCGGCATCTACTACGTCGCGCAACAGGTCGCGAGCCTGCCGCAGAAGCTCAAGACCAGCTTCGAGCCGATCCTCGGCCCGGTAGTCACCCGCAACCTCAAGGCCGGCGACACGGCGGCGATCGCGCGCCATGTCGGCCAGGTCGGCTTCTGGATCATCGCGGCGCAGGCCGGGATCGCGCTCGCGCTGGGCATTCCGGGCGAGGCGGTGATGGGGCTGATGGGGCCGGGCTTTGCCGTTGGCAACGGCGCGCTCGCCTTCCTGCTGCTGGCCGAGGTGGCCGCGGCGACGGCTGTCGTATCCGAAGCGGTGCTGATCTACGTCGCCCGGGTCCGCAATCTCGCGGTCTCGCTGGCCACGATCGCGCTTCAGGCGGCGCTGACGGTGGGGTTGATCATGGCCTTCCGCGACGCCGGCTATCCCGAGAGCTTTCAGGCCGCCGGGGCCGCTGTCGCGCTGATGATCGCGCTCGGTTTCGCCAGCCTGATCAAGTCGCGGATGCTGGCGCGCCGGCTCGGTCGCCCGCTCGGCGCGCTGCGCTGGTCGCTGGTCTGGGCGGCCGGCCCTGCGGTGCTGGTCGGCAGCGCCGTGACCGCCCTGCCCGAATGGCTCGAGCTTGCGCTCGGCATGCCGGTGATCCTGGGGGTTTACGGCTGGGTGATCTGGAAACGCGGTTTCGGACCCGAGGATCGCGCCCTGTTCCGCCTCAAGGGCTGATCTCGACGCCGCGCGCGCGAGACGCTAGACCGCCGCGAGGAGGCGACGCGCATGGACTTCATCGAGACCAACTGGCTGTTGATCCTCATCGTGCTCGCGCTCGCCGTCGCGATCGCATGGTACGTCTTTCATGCCGCGCGCCGTACCCGGGTGACCGGCGAGACCCGCGATGTGCTCGACGAGGGGGCCACGCCGGCCGCGCGCAACCAGGCGCTGATCGACGCGCCCGCCGCGACCGCGCCGCAGGTCTCGCCCCCGCCCGCCGCCCCTACCGGGCTCGCCGGTGCGGGCGAGGGGGTGGAGGCGGCGGTGGAACACCAGCAGCTTGCCAAGGGCGCGGCAGCGGGAGCGAGCGACGACCTCACCCGGCTCAAGGGGGTCGGGCCCAAGCTTGCCGCCCAGCTTGGCGAGCTCGGGGTCACCTCCTTCGCGCATATCGCCGCCTGGAGCGAGGCCGATATCGACCGCGTGGACGCGCGGCTCGGGCGGTTCCAGGGCCGCATCCGGCGCGACAGCTGGGTCGAGCAGGCCCGGCTGCTCGCGGCCGGCGAGGAGGCCGGCTTCGCGGCCCGCTTCGGCAACATCAGCTGACTCGACTCGGAACCGATTCGCGCGCACAACGGTTGTGCGGTCCGGGCCGAAGGCAACCGCGGGAGTGGAAGGCATGGCGCATCCGGTAATCCTCGTCGCCGAAGACGAACCCATGGTGGCCCACGACCTCTGTGAGACTGTAGAAGAGGCGGGTTTCATCGTCGAAGGGCCTTACGACGATGCGTCCTTGGCCATGGCCGCCTTCGAGAAGCAGAAGCCCGATCTCGCGATCCTCGACATCAATCTCGCCGGCGGGACCGCCTATTCGCTCGCCGAGAAGATGATGGAGGAGGACGTCCCGGTGATCTTCCACACCGGCCAGGCGACCTCGGCGGAAGTGCAGGCGCTCTATCCCAATGCCTCGGCATTGGCGAAGCCCTGCCCGCCCAACGTCATCCTCGACACGGTCCAGCAGGCGCTCGACGGCGCCTGACCGGCGGCTCCGGCGCTGCTCTTGCCCCTGCCCGCCAAGCCTGACATGGGCCGGCCGCAGGCATAGGAGAGACAATGGCCCAGATGGCGCCTTTCGGCTGGGAGGATCCCTTCCGGCTCGACGAGCAGTTGAGCGACGAAGAACGTATGATCCGCGATGCCGCGCATGGCTTCGCGCAAGACGTGCTCCAGCCCCGCGTGATCGAGGGCTTCGCCAGGGAGCTCGACGCACCCGAGCTGTTCCCGCTGATGGGCGAGGCCGGGCTGCTGGGTGCGACCATTCCCGAGCAGTTCGGCGGAGCGGGCGCGGGCTATGTCGCCTATGGCCTGATCGCGCGCGAGATCGAGCGGGTCGATTCGGGCTACCGCTCGATGGCGAGCGTCCAGTCGAGCCTCGTGATGTATCCGATCTTCGCCTATGGCAGCGAGGAGCAGCGGCGGAAGTACCTGCCGGGCCTCGCCAGCGGCAGGCTGATCGGCTGCTTCGGCCTGACCGAGCCCGACGCCGGCTCCGACCCGGCGGGGATGAAGACCGTCGCCCGAAAGGACGGCGACGGGTTCCGTATCTCCGGCTCGAAGACCTGGATTTCCAACTCGCCCTTCGCCGATGTCTTCGTGGTCTGGGCCAGGAGCGAGGCGCATGGCGGGGCGATCCGGGGCTTCGTGCTCGACAAGGGGATGGCGGGGCTCTCCGCTCCCAAGATCGAGGGCAAGCTGTCCCTGCGCGCCAGCACCACCGGCATGGTGGTGATGGACGATGTGAGGCTCGGTGCCGAGCACATCTTTCCCGAGGTGCAGGGGCTCAAGGGTCCGTTCGGCTGCCTCAATCGCGCGCGCTACGGGATTAGCTGGGGCGCGATGGGCGCGGCCGAGTTCTGCCTCCATGCGGCGCGGCAATATGGGCTCGATCGCCATCAGTTCGGCGTGCCGCTGGCGAGCAAGCAGCTCTACCAGCTCAAACTCGCCGACATGATGACCGAGATTTCGCTCGGGCTGCAAGCCAGCTTGCGCGTTGGGCGGCTGATGGACGACGGCAAGTTCGCGCCCGAGACGATCTCGATCGTCAAGCGCAACAACGTGGGCAAAGCGCTCCATATCGCGCGGCTGAGCCGCGACATGCACGGCGGGAACGGCATCAGCCAGGAATACCAGGTGATCCGCCACATGGTGAACCTCGAGACGGTCAACACCTACGAAGGCACGCACGACGTTCACGCGCTGATCCTGGGGCGCGCGATCACGGGCATTCCGGCATTCTGATGAAGTTGTTCGGATATTTCCGCAGTTCGACCAGCTACCGGCTGAGGATCGCGCTGAACCTGAAGGGCCTCGCCTATGACTATGTGCCGGTGAACCTGCTCAAGGGCGAGCAGAAGGACCCGGCTTTCGTGGCGCGCGATCCCTTCGCCTCGATCCCGCTGCTCGAGGCGGACGGGCGCGACCGCGCGCAGTCGATGGCGCAGCTCGAATGGCTCGACGAGGCCTATCCCGCGCCGCCGCTGCTCCCCAAGGACATCGAGGCCCGCTTCACCGTTCGCGAGCTCGCCTATGCGATCGCCACCGAGACCCACGCGCCCAACAACCTCCAGGTCCTGAACTATCTCAAGGCCGAGTTCGCGGCGACGCCGGAGCAGGTCGAGGCGTGGTATCGCCACTGGCTGGCGCGCACCCTTGGGCCGGCCGAGACGCGGCTTGCGCAGCATGGTT
>JAIETR010000065.1 GCA_019745075.1 Qipengyuania sp. | reverse complement strand
CGAGCACGGCCTCGCCGGCATCCTGATGAAGGAGGTCAAGTGGGAGCGCGCGGCGCAGATGGAGCCCGAGGAGCGCGAAGCTTTGCTCCGCGAATGGCAGGACCGCGACGCCGCCTTCGGCATGCTCAACTGGTACCGCGCCAGCCCCGTCGTCGTCCCGCCGCTCGACGCGCCCTATGCGTTGCCCGAGGGCTGGACCCCGCCCCCGCTGCCCAGGCTGACGATCCCGACGCTGGTGATCTGGGCGATGGACGATCTCGCGCTGCCGGCCGAAAACCTCGACGGGCTGGACGAGGCGGTCGAGGATCTTACCGTGGTGAAGGTGCACGATTGCGGCCATTTCGTGCCGTGGGAGGCGCCCGGCAAGGTCAACGCGGCGATGGACGACTTCCTGGCGCGGACGGCTTAGCGTCCCTAACCGCTCCACTCCACCCAGTTGCCATGCGGATGCGCGGTGGCGAGCTTGACCGGGTTCGGCCCGCCGGGCCACCAGCGGACGGTGAGTTCGTGGCGGTGGGTGTCGCGATTGGCCTCGAGCATGACCCAGGCGAGCGGCGCTTCCGCTTTGGCGCTCGCTCCGGCCGCCTGGATCGCCGCGGCGATCGCCTGGCGCTCATGCGCGGGGATGTACTGCCAGACCACCGAGTGCGCGATCGTCCGGGTCACACCGGCCCGCGGCGGGCGCGCCAGCACCTCGGCCACGAAAGCGCCGGCGCGCTGCTTTACGATCCGAGGCGGCGCCTTCTTCGCCGCCGCCACCGCCGCATCCATCCGCGCGAAGCGTTCGGTCAGTTCGGGCCAGATATAGGCGCGCAGCCGCAGCGCCTGCGCGGGGTCGGTCAGATCGACCGGGGCGACGTCGCAGCCTTCGGCGGCGACGATCCGGAATCCGGTCGCCGGCGAGGGCTCGCCGCGCCACTCCGGTGCGATCCGCATCGCGGCGTCGGGCGGCCCCGCCGTCACCCCGCCAAGGTCGAAGCGATAGCGATCCATCATCAGATTGATGCCCGCGCTCGAGCCCAGCTCGAACAGCGCGAAATCCGCCGGGCAACCCTGCTCCACCAGCCACAGCATCGCCGCGGCGAAGGCCCAAGAGCGGCCCGCCTCGTTCGTTTGCGGCGGCCCGTCGAGCCAGGGGAGCAGAAAGGCCTCGTGCCGTTCGAGGGCCTCGGCAACCCGGTCTGCGGCATCCGCTTGCCCCGCTCCGGCATAGATGGCGGCCAGCCCGGGTTCCTCCTCCCTCAGATTGAGCGCATGCAGTCCGCCCGCGATCCGCAGCGGCAGCGCATCTGCGAGCGGTGGCCCTTCCCAGGCGCGGATGCGCGCCATCGCCGCCCCGCCCCGCTCGCCCTCGAGCAGCGCGGCGAGCGCATCGCACACCGTCGCGGTCACCGGTGCGCCGTTGTCGCGGCAATAGGCGACCTGGTTCTCGAACGCGGTCCGCACCGCCGCCGGCCCTGTCGCCTGCGGATCGATCGGGTCATAGCGCGCCGCCTCCAACACCATTGCGATAAGCCCTCCGCTTGCTATGGCCCGCGCCGTTCATGACCGAGCCGCTCACCTTCGCCGTTCCCAAGGGGCGCATCCTCGACGAGGCGCTGCCGCTGATGGCGCGCGCCGGGGTAGTGCCCGAAGCTGCGTTCCACGACAAGGCGAACCGCGCGCTGACCTTCTCGGCCGAGAGCGGCGAGATGCGGATCATTCGGGTGCGCGCCTTCGACGTCGCGACCTTCGTCGCGCACGGCGCGGCGCAGGCGGGGATCGTGGGATCGGACGTGATCGAGGAGTTCGACTACCCCGACCTCTACGCCCCGGTGGACCTCGGCATCGGGCGCTGCCGGCTCTCGGTCGCGGGGCCCGCCGGCGAGGACCGGAATGAGCGCCTGAGCCATTTGCGGGTCGCGACCAAATATCCGGCCCTCGCCCGCCGGTATTTCGAGCAGCAAGGCATCCAGGCCGAATGCGTTAAGCTCAATGGCGCGATGGAGATCGCCCCGGCGTTGGGGCTCGCGCGCACCATCGTCGATCTCGTCTCGAGCGGGCAGACCTTGAAGGACAACGGCCTCGCCGAGCAGGCGGCGATCCTCGACGTTTCGGCGCGGCTGATCGTCAACCGCACCGCGCTCAAGACCGACCCGCGGATCGCCGCCCTGGTCGAGCGGTTTCGCGCGCTGGCGATCACCGGCAAGGCCGCCTGATGCAATGGCTGCGCGCCGCCGATCCCGGCTTCGAGGAAAGCTTCGCGCGCGTCGTCGCCCACCGGCGCGAGAGCGATGTCGACGTCGGGCGCGATGTCGCCGCGATCCTCGCGGACGTGAGGGAGCGCGGCGACGCGGCGCTGGCGGACTACACCCGGCGCTTCGACGGGTTCGACCTCGGCGAAGACTGGCGCATTTCGGTTCAGGACTGTCGGGCTGCATATGACAGCCTCGAGCCCGAGCTGCGCAACGCGCTCGACCTCGCCGCCGAGCGCATCCGCGCCTATCACGAGCAGCAGCTCCCGGAGGACCGCGACTATACCGACGCCATCGGCATGCGGCTCGGCGCGCGCTGGCGGCCGGTCGAGGCGGCGGGGCTCTATGTGCCCGGCGGCCGTGCGGCCTATCCCTCCTCGCTGCTGATGAACGCGATTCCGGCGCGGGTCGCGGGGGTCGAACGGCTGGCCGTCGTCACGCCGACCCCGAATGGCGCGATCGATCCGCTGGTGCTTGCCGCCGCGCATATCTGCGGGATCGAGGAAATCTGGCGCGTGGGCGGCGCGCAGGCCGTCGCCGCTCTCGCCTATGGCACCGAGCGGATCGCCAGGGTCGATGTGATCGCCGGCCCGGGGAACGCCTGGGTAGCGGAGGCGAAGCGCCAGCTCTACGGCGTGGTCGGCATCGACATGGTCGCGGGGCCGAGCGAGATTCTGGTCATCGCCGATAACGCCAACGATCCCGCCTGGATCGCCGCCGACTTGCTCAGCCAGGCCGAGCACGACCCCGCGGCGCAGGCGATCCTGATCACCGACGACGAGGGGTTTGCCCACGCGGTCGCCGCCGAGGTGGAGGCGCTGCTCGGCCGGCTCGGCACCGGCACGACCGCGCGGGCGAGCTGGAACGAACATGGCCTGATCGTGGTTGTCGGCAGTCTCGCCGACGCCCCGCCGCTCGCCGATCAACTCGCCGCCGAGCATGTCGAGCTGGCGGTCGCCGATCCACGGCCACTGTTCGACCGCATCCGCCACGCCGGCAGCATCTTCCTCGGTCGCCACACGCCCGAGGCGCTGGGCGACTACATCGCCGGGCCTAACCACGTCCTGCCGACCGGTCGCCGCGCGCGCTTCGCCAGCGGACTCTCGGTGCTCGATTTCATGAAGCGCACGAGCTTCATCGACGCCAGCGCCGAAGCGATGGCCGCGCTCGGCCCCGCCGCCATCGCGCTCGCCGAGGCCGAGGGCTTGCCCGCCCACGCCCAATCCGTGAGACTGCGCCTACGATGACCACCAGTCCCCGCTCCAAGGCCCGCTCGGCCGCCCGCCTCGCCGCCGTGCAGGCGCTCTACCAGCAGCAGATGGAGCGCATTCCGCTCAATCGGCTGCTCGACGAGTTCCATCAGCACCGCCTCGGCGCCGAGATCGAGGAGATGCAGTTCGCCGAGGCCGAAACCGCGTTCTTCGACGACATCGTCAAGGGCGTGGATGCACGGCGGGACGAGATCGACCTGCTGCTCTCGGCGAAGCTGGCGCAGGGCTGGACGCTCGCCCGGCTCGACAAGACCATGCTCCAGATCCTGCGCGCCGGAACCTACGAGCTGATCGCCCGTGCGGATGTGAGCAAGGCCACCGCGATCAGCGAATACATCGACGTCGCCAAGGCCTTCTTCGCCGACCGCGAGGCCAAGTTCGTCAACGGCGTACTCGATGCGGTGGCGAAAGAGGCGGGGCGCTGATCCCCTAACCCCGTTCGCATCGAGCGAAGTCGAGATGCCGCGCTCGCGTGTCTCGACTTCGCTCGACACGAACGGCAGGGGTTTGCGGATGGAAGAAGCGCAATTCATTGCTGCCCTGCGCGCGCTCGCCTTCGAGCCCGCTGCCCGCGGCCTGTTCGACGATGCGGCAGTCCTGGAAATCGGCGACGAGGCGCTGGTTCTTACGCATGACACCATGGTCGAAGGGCGGCACTGGCTCGAAGGTCAGAACATGGCCGATGTCGCGTGGAAGCTGGTGGCGGTGAGCCTTTCCGACCTCGCGGCCAAGGGGGCGGAGCCACTCGGTGTGCTGATCGGGCATACGCTGGGCGAAGGAGACGACCGATTCGTTGCGGGTTTGCGCGAGGTGCTCGAGACCTACCGCGTCCCGCTGCTTGGCGGCGACACGGTAGCGGGCGACGGCGCGCGCACGCTGGGCTGCACCGCGATCGGGCGCGCGACCCATCGCCCCGTCCCATCGCGCTCCGGCGCCAGGCCGGGCGATGCGATCTGGGTCACCGGCCCGCTCGGCGCGGCGATGCTCGGCTTCGAGGCGCTGCGCGATGCGACCGGCGCGGACAGCAGCGCCTATCGCCGTCCCTCGCCGCGGCTCGCCCAGGGAAAGTCGCTTGCCCCGGTCGTCACCGCGATGATGGACGTCTCCGACGGGCTCCTGCTCGACGCCTGGCGCATGGCGAGTGCAAGCGGGGTCAGCTTCGCCATCGACAGCGGCGCCGTGCCTGTGGCCAGCGCCAAGCGGCGCGACGAGTGCCTGCGCTGGGGCGACGATTACGAGCTGCTGTTCACTTGCCCGCCCGAGGCCACGCCGCCGATCCCGGCGCACCGGATCGGCACGGTCGCTTCGGGAGCGGTGCCGCTGGTGCTCGACGGGCTGGCGATCGCCGACCCCGCTGGGCTTGGTTACGAGCACCGCTGAGGCTTTTCTCCACATTCCCGGAAATCCGCGCCCTTTCCGCCCTTGCCAGCCCGCAAGCGGCCATTATACCCCTCGCCGCAACGGACCGTGGCCCAACCGCCGCGGTCTTTTCACGAAACGAGAGGGGAGCAGTTCGTGGACTTTATCCTGATTTCCATTGTGCTGGGACTGGCGGCAGTCGTCTACGGCTTCATCACCAGTCGCCAGGTGCTCGGCAGCCCGGCGGGCAACGCCAAGATGCAGGAGATCGCGGGGGCGATCCAGGAAGGCGCGCAGGCCTATCTCAAGCGCCAATACACCACCATCGGCATGGTCGGCGTCGTCGTCGCGATCCTCGTGGCCGTGTTCCTCGGCCCGATCTCGGCGACCGGCTTCGTAATCGGCGCGATCCTTTCGGGCGTGGCCGGCTTCATCGGGATGAACATCTCGGTGCGATCGAACGTGCGGACTGCCGCTGCGGCGATGACCGGGCTCCAACAGGGCCTCACGCTCGCCTTCCGCGCGGGCGCGATCACGGGCATGCTGGTGGCGGGCCTCGCGCTGCTCGCCATCGCGGTGTTTTTCTATGTCCTCATCGGCCCAATGGACCTCGCGCCCAACAGCCGCGCGGTGGTCGACGCGCTGATCGCGCTGGCCTTCGGCGCCTCGCTGATCTCGATCTTCGCGCGCCTCGGCGGCGGCATCTTCACCAAGGCGGCCGACGTCGGCGCGGACCTCGTCGGCAAGGTCGAGGCCGGAATTCCCGAGGACGACCCGCGCAACCCGGCGGTGATCGCCGACAATGTGGGCGACAATGTCGGCGACTGCGCCGGCATGGCCGCGGACCTGTTCGAAACCTATGTGGTCACCGTCGGCGCCACCATGGTGCTGACCGCGCTGCTGCTCAAAGGTGTCGGCGACACGCTGCTGCTGTCGATGATGGCGCTGCCGCTGCTGATCGGCGGAGCCTGCATCCTCACCAGCATCCTGGGGACCTATTTCGTCCGCCTCGGCAAGAGCGGCAAGGGCGCGACCAATGTCATGGGCGCGATGTACAAGGGCTTCTTCGTCACCGCGATCGCCTCGATCCCGCTCATCGGCATTGCGATCGATCAGACAATCGGGCTCGACACCGTGGTGACCCGCAGCCTGGCCGACGTTGCGGCGGGTGAGCCGGTGGCGGCCGAGGGCCTTGCCGAGCAGGTGGTCAGCTTCACTGGCTGGGATCTGTTCTGGTGCTCGTTGCTCGGCCTCGCCATCACCGGGCTGATCATCTGGATCACCGAATATTACACCGGGACCAAGTATCGCCCGGTTCGCTCGATCGCCAAGGCCTCGGAAACGGGCCACGGCACCAACGTCATCCAGGGCCTCGCGATCAGCCTCGAAGCGACCGCGCTGCCGACGCTGGTGATCGTCGCCGGCATCGTCATCGCCTTCGAGATCGCTGGCCTGCTCGGCATCGCCTTCGCGGCGACCGCGATGCTGGCGCTCGCCGGCATGGTGGTGGCGCTCGACGCCTACGGCCCGGTCACCGACAACGCCGGCGGCATCGCCGAGATGGCGGGGCTGGACGACAGCGTGCGCGCGAAGACCGACCTGCTCGACGCGGTGGGCAACACCACCAAGGCGGTGACCAAGGGCTATGCGATCGGATCGGCCGGCCTCGCCGCGCTGGTGCTGTTCGCCGCCTACACCACCGACCTGGGCGAGTTCTTCCCGAACGTGGACGTCGATTTCAGTCTCGAGAACCCCTATGTCATCGTCGGGCTGCTGCTCGGCGCGCTCTTGCCCTATCTGTTCGGTTCGATGGGCATGACCGCGGTGGGCCGCGCGGCGGGCGACGTGGTGATCGATGTCCGCGACCAGTTCAAGAACGACGCGGGCATCATGGCGGGCACATCGCGGCCCAACTACGCCCGCACCGTGGACCTGGTCACCAAGGCGGCGATCAAGGAGATGATCATTCCCTCGCTGCTGCCGGTGCTGGCGCCGATCGTGGTCTATTTCACGATCACCGCGATCGCGGGCCAGCAGAACGGCTTCGCGGCCCTGGGCGCGCTGCTCCTCGGGGTGATCGTCGGCGGGCTGTTCGTCGCGCTCAGCATGACCGCGGGCGGCGGCGCCTGGGACAACGCCAAGAAATACATCGAGGACGGCAACCACGGGGGCAAGGGCTCCGAAGCCCACAAGGCCGCGGTGACCGGCGACACGGTGGGCGATCCCTACAAGGACACCGCCGGCCCGGCGGTGAACCCGATGATCAAGATCACCAACATCGTCGCGCTGCTGCTGCTCGCGGCGCTGGCGCACGGCGCGGGCTGATCTGAATTTCCCTTGCTTCTTCCGTTCGTATCGAGCGGAGGACGAAGTCTGTAGTCGAGATACCCTGGCGCTTCGCCAGCGTGTCTCGACTTCGCTCGACACGAACGGCTGTTGGGTTGGAGGCTACCCCGAATGAGCGACGGGCCCGATCCATCGGACATCATCGCCGGTTTCGTCCGGCTGCTGACCGTTTCGCCCGATGGCGAGGACTGCTTCACCGGCGCGCCGCAGCCCGGGGGCGTGGGCCGCGTATTCGGCGGGCAGGTGATCGCCCAGGCGCTCGGCGCCGCGCAGGCCAGTGCGCCCGAGGGCATGGCCGCGCACTCGCTCCACGCCTATTTCCTGCGCGGCGGGACCGAGGGGCTGGACACCCGCTACGAGGTCGCGCGCGATCTCGACGGCCGCAGCTTCGCCAATCGCCGCGTCGTGGCGCGGCAGGAGGGGGCGCCGATCCTCACCCTCACCGCCAGCTTCCAGCGCGCCGAGGAAGGGCTCGAGCACCAGGAATCGGGAATGCCCGACGTCCCGCCGCCCGAGGATCTTCAGCCCGATTTCGAACACCGCCGCGATCTGGTCGAAAGAATGGGCGATCGCATGACCGAGGCGCAGCGCGCGCTGTTCCTCCGCCCACGCCCGATCGAGATGCGCACGGTCGGCACGCTGCACTGGATGAACCGCGACCCCAGCCCGCCATGCGCGCAGAGCTGGTTCCGAACCGCCGGCCCCCTGCCCGACGATTACGCGCTCCACCGCGCCGTCATCGCTTATGCCAGCGACTACACGCTGCTCGGCACCGCCGCGCTGCCGCACGGCCTCAGCTGGTTCCGGGGCGAGCTCACTGGCGCCAGCCTCGACCATGCGGTGTGGTTCCACCGCGAGGCGCGCGCGGACGAATGGCTGCTCTACGCCACCGACAGCCCGTGGACCGCCGCCGGGCGCGGCTTCAACCGGGGGCAGGTGTTCACCCGCCAGGGCCAGCTCGTCGCCAGCGTCGCGCAGGAAGGCATGATACGGCGACGGGCCCGGAAATCGACGCCGGAAGTTTAGGGAAGCCAAACCGCGTCAATGCCGCTATGGGGCCTGCGTCGCCCTCCCGCCGCGCTTCGGCGCCGCGCCCGACCGACCTCGCCCCCAAGTGCATCCTCGCGGCCCCCTGTCGCCAAAGTCTGTGACCCCTATGTCTTTCGAAAGCCTGCCGCCCGTCCTCGCCGATCCGCTCGCCGAACGCGGCTATACGGCCCTCACCCCGGTCCAGGCCGCTGTCATCGCGCCCGAGTCCGAGGGGCGCGATCTCATCGTCTCGGCGCAAACCGGCTCGGGCAAGACCGTCGCCTTCGGATTGGCGCTCGCCGAGGCGCTGCTGGCCGAAACCGGCAATGTCCCGCTGGTCGAACGGCCGCTGGCGCTGATCGTGGCGCCGACGCGCGAGCTGGCGCTGCAAGTGAGCCGCGAGCTGCAATGGCTCTACGCCCGCGTCGGGCTGCGGATCGCGACCTGCGTGGGCGGGATGGACGCCAGCAAGGAGCGCCGCAACCTGCGTGGCGGCCCGGCCATCGTGGTCGGCACTCCGGGCCGCCTGCGCGACCATCTCGAACGCGGCGCGCTCGACCTCTCGGGCCTCGTCGGCGTGGTGCTCGACGAGGCCGACGAGATGCTCGACATGGGCTTCCGCGACGATCTCGAGGAAATCCTCGACGCCACGCCCGCCACGCGCCGCACGCTCATGTTTTCGGCGACCATGCCGCGCCCGATCGTGGCCCTGGCCGAGCGCTACCAGAAGGACGCGTTGCGCCTCGCGCTGGCCGGCCAGGACCGCGGCCACGGCGACATCGCCTACCAGGCCATCGTCGTCTCGTCGTCCGAGATCGAGAACGCGGTGGTCAATCTGCTGCGCTTCCACGAGGCCGAAGCGGCGATCCTGTTCTGCGCCACGCGCGACAATGTCCGCCACCTTCATGCGACGCTGCAGGAGCGCGGCTTCGCGGTGGTCGCGCTGTCGGGCGAGCATTCGCAATCCGAGCGCAACCAGGCGCTCCAGGCGCTGCGCGACCGGCGCGCGCGCGTCTGCGTCGCCACCGACGTCGCCGCGCGGGGCATCGACCTACCGACGCTCAGCCTCGTCGTCCACGTCGAGATTCCCCGCGACGCCGAGACGCTCCAGCACCGCTCGGGCCGCACCGGGCGCGCGGGCAGGAAGGGCATCGCGGCGCTGATCGTGCCCTACAACCGCCGCAAGCGGGTCGAAGGCATGCTGCGCGGCGCACGCATCGAGGCCGAATGGCTGGAGGCCCCCAGTCCCGACCAGATCCGGGTCAAGGACCGCGAGCGTCTGCTGGAGAGGATGCTGGCGCCGGTCGAGTTCGACGACGAGGATCGCGAGCTCGCCGCAACGCTCATGGAGCGGCTGAGCGCCGAAGACATCGCCGCCGCTCTCGTGCGCGGCCACCGGTCCGCCATGCCGCAACCCGAGGAACTGCTGTCGCAGACGCCCGAGGGCCGCGAAACGGCGCGCGCGGACCGGCATCGTCCGGGTTTCGAGGACACCGTCTGGTTCCGCATCGCCGTCGGCCGCCGCCAGAACGCCGAGCCACGCTGGATCCTGCCGCTGCTGTGCCGCCGCGGGCACATCACCCGCAACGAGATCGGCGCGATAAAGGTCGGCCAGACGGAGACCCATTTCCAGGTCCCCCGCGCCATCGCCGACCGCTTCGCGAACGCGTTGCGGCGCACCGCCGGCACCGAGGACGAGCAGGACTTCATCCTGATCGAGCCCGCCCCCGACGGCCCGCGCGAGGCCGCGCGCAGTAATCGCCGCGAGCATCGGCCCGAGCGAGTACAGCCGCGCCCGCCCAGGCCGGGCAATCCGGGTGGGCCACGAAAGTTCGCGGGTAAAGGTAAGCCGGGCTCCAAGAAGCGGCCTTAATGCGCGACCCGGAACGTTGCGCTTCGTGTCTCGACTTCGCTCGACACGAACGGGGCTGGCTAATCCTTCTGCTTCCCCGTTCCTATCGAGCGGAGGACGTAGTCCGTAGTCGAGATACCTGGCGCTAACCCCCCGCGTGGTAGAAATCGTAGACCTGCTGCGCGACCCGCGCGCTGACGCCGGGCGCGCGCTGGAGGTCGTCGAGGCTCGCGGCGCGCACTCGCCCCGCGGTCCCAAAGTGGAGCAGCAGCGCGCGCTTTCTCGCTGGCCCGATGTTGGGGATTTCGTCGAGCGGGCTGGCGGCGATCGCTCGGCTGCGCTTGGCCCGGTGCGCGCCGATGGCGTAGCGGTGAACCTCGTCGCGCCAGCGCTGGAGCTGGAACAGCACTGGTGAATTGACCGGCAGCGTCTTCTCGCGGCCATCGGGGAAGTGGAACACCTCGCGCCCCTCGCGCCCGTGATGCGGGCCTTTGGCGATGGCGATCAGCGGGACGTGCTCGATGCCGAGCTCCTCGAGCGTGTCGCGCGCCGCGCTCATCTGCCCCTTGCCGCCGTCGATGAGCACCAGATCGGGCCATATGCCCTCGCGTTCGCGGTCGGGGTCTTCCTGCATCGCGCGCGCGAAGCGGCGGCCCATCACCTCGCGCATCATCGCGACATCGTCGTTGGTCTGGGCGGTCTTGATATTGAACTTGCGGTACTGGCCCTTCTCGAAGCCCTCGGGGCTGGCAACCACCATCGCGCCGAGCGCCTTGTCGCCCTGGATATGGCTGTTGTCGTAGATTTCGATCCGTCGCGGCACCTCGGGCAGTTCGAGGAATTCGGCGAGCTCCTGCAAGGTGCGCGCCTTGGTGCCGCTTTCGGCGAGCCGGCGCTCGAGCGCCTCGACCGCATTGCGCTGGGCCTGCTGCATCAGCCGCCGCCGCGCGCCACGCTGGGGCGTGCAGATTTCGACCCGGTGCCCGGCGGCGGTGCACAGCGCCTGCTCGACCAGCGCCTGCTCGGGCAGCTCGCGATCGACCAGGATGGTGCGCGGCGGCGGCACCTCCTCGTAGAACTGGAGCAGGACGTTCGACAGCACCTCCTCCTCCGGGAGCTCGGCGGTGTGGCTGGGGAAGATCGCGCGGTGGCCCCAGTTCTGCCCGCCCCGGATGAAGAACGCCTGCACCGCCATCTGCCCGCCCTTGGCGGCAAGCGCGAAGATATCCGCGTCGCCCACCCCGCTGGCGTTGATGGCCTGGCTCCCCTGGATGAAGGTCGCCGCGCGCAGCCGGTCGCGCAGGATCGCGGCGGTCTCGAAATCGAGGTCCTTGGCGGCCTGCGCCATCTGCGTCTCGATCTTGGTCTGGACGGCGCCCGACTTGCCCGAGAGAAAATCCTTCGCCTCGGCCACCAGTTCGTCATAGCCTGCCTCGTCGATCCTGCCGACACAGGGTGCCGAGCAGCGCTTGATCTGGTAGAGCAGGCACGGCCGGTCGCGGCGGCTGAAGAAACTGTCGGTGCAGCTCCTGAGCAGGAACAGCTTCTGGAGCGCGTTGATCGTGGTGTTGACGCTGCCGGCGCTGGCGAAGGGGCCGTAGTAATTGCCCTTGGCCTTGCGCGCCCCGCGATGCTTCTGGATGCGCGGAAAAGCATGATCGGCGCGCAGAAGAATGAACGGGAAGCTCTTATCGTCGCGGAGAAGCACATTGAACGGCGGTCTAAAGCGCTTGATCAGCTGCGCCTCGAGCAGCAGCGCCTCGGCTTCGGAGTTGGTGGTGACGATCTCCATCCCGCGCGTCTGGCTGATCATCCGGACAAGCCGGCCCGACAAGCCCTTGATCTGGGTGTAGTTCGCCACCCGCGCCTTCAGGCTGCGCGCCTTGCCGACATAGAGCACGTCGCCACGGGCATCGAGCATGCGGTAGACGCCCGGCTTGGGCTTCAGCGTCCGCGCCGTCTCCCTGATCGCCGCCACCCCCGCCTCGAGGTTCGGCTGCGCGCTGGCGACAGTGTAGGTCGCACGCTCCTCGTTGAAGCGGTCCTGGCCGCGCGGGTTGGGCGGGGTTCCGGCTTCGGTGCGGCTCATCGCAAACCGCAATGGCGATTGGTGCGGGTGGATAAAAGGGGGATTGTGGGCCACGCGCGAAGGGCCGGCCTGCGAGGGCCGGCCCGTCTTATCGCGGTCGAACGGGCACTACCGGTCTAGCGGCATCGCACCGAACTATTGTTGCGGTTCGCCACCGTCGCACCGACCGCCGCGCCCCCGACCGCGCCGAGTATTGTCCCCAGGGTCCGGGACTCGCCCGGTGCGATCAGATTGCCGGCAACCCCGCCGAGGACCGCGCCGCCGCCGATCAGGAGGCCTGTCGAACCGTCCGAGCGGCGGCAGTAGTAGCGCCCGTTACGCCCGCGATATACGCGATCGTCGTGCGCCAGAACCCGTTCGCGATAGCGGCGATCGTTGCGATAGTAGTTGTCGGCATAGTACCCGCCATAGCGCGGATCGGGATTGTTGTAGTCGTACATCCCATACCGATTGTGATGGGTCTGGTCGAAATATCCGTAGTCGTTGCCGGCATACCCGGTCCCGTAACCGCCGGTTGCACAGCCAGCGGTGATCGCAACCGCGGCGAGAGGAATCAACATCAGCTTGTTCATGGGCGTGCTCCACTTCTCACGAGGCACCGCTCAATGATTGGAAGGCGGGAGCGGCAGGACTAAGTGTGAAATGCGTGCACCACGGCGATGTTCCCGTCCAGCTCCCGCGGGGTGGAATACTGTCGGCGAGCCCGATGCTTGCCCCGCCACGCATTCGACCCAAACACCGCGCGATGAAGGCGGTCCACGACGTTGTTATTCCGGGCGTGGGCGCCGCGCCGGTGAGTGCCTGGCCTTGCGTGGGTCGAAACCGACGCGCGGCGCGCGCCCCTCGTAGCCGCTGGCGTAGCGATAGCGATAGCTGCCGTAGCCGATGATGCTCGGCCTCCACATCCGCGGCGGCTCGCCCGTTACGCGCTGGAACATCGCGTCGAGCAGTTTCGCGTCCTGGCGCCTGGAAGCCGGCTCGACCGCGGCGATGAAATCGGCCGGATCGGCGGCGGTAACTTTCGTCACCGGCCCAGCCATCGACAAACTCCCCACCCGCGTTGACTCCCGAGCGAAGCTTGTCACAATCTCCGGCCAAGGTTCAATGGAGAACACCCAAGCGATGTGGCTGCTCGACAAACTGCTCGGCAAGGTCATCACCCGGGGGGCGATGCTCGTCACCGACCATGACGGGAAGACCTATCGTTATGGCGAGCCCGCCGGCGATCCGCTCCGCATCCGCCTGACGCATCCCAAGGCCGCGGGCCATATCGCGCGCCATCCGCAGGTCGGCGCGGGCGAGGCCTTCATGTGGGGCTGGCTGGTGGTCGAGCCGCCGCACGACATCCGCGACCTCGTGCTGCTGTTCTCGCTGAACGCCAACGCTCACGACAACCGCTCGATGCAGGCGCAGGGCCCGGTCCGGAAGCTGCGCGAAAGGCTGCTGGCCGCCGCCGACGGCTTCAACCCGCGCGGCAAGGCGCGCAGGAACGCCGAGCACACCTACAACCTCACCCGCCGCCTCTACGAGCTGTTCCTCGACGAGGACCGCCAATACACCATGGCCTACTATCGCGACGAGAACGCCAGCCTCGAGCAGGCGCAGCGCGACAAGAAGGCGCATCTCGCGGCCAAGCTGTACATCCAGCCGGGGATGCGCATCCTCGACATCGGCTGCGGCTGGGGCGGCTTCGCGCTGTTCCTGGCCAGGCACTACGATGTGCAAGTCACCGGAGTGGCGCTCGCCCCCGACCAGATCGCCTTCTGCAAGGAGCGCGCGGCGGCGGAGGGGCTTGCCGACCGCGTCAAGTTCCATCTGATGGACTACCGCGAGGTCGAGGGCAGCTTCGACCGCATCAGCTCGGTGGGCATGCTCGAGCATGTCGGCACGGTGCACTACCCGCAGTTCTACCGGCACACCCACCGGCTGCTGGCGCGCGACGGGGTCATGCTGGACCACTGCTGCGGGCGCGCCGACCAGCCGGGCCACACCGACGCCTGGACGCGCAAATACATCTTTCCCGGCGGCTACATCCCCGCGCTGTCGGAGCTGGTCGCCCCGGCCGAAAAGGCGGGCTGGCAGGTGATGGACGTGGAGGCGATGCGCTTCCACTACAGCTACACGCTGGCGGAATGGTACCGCCGCACCGTGCTCCACCGCGACGAGATCGTCGCGCTCTACGACGAGCAGTTCTACCGCATGTGGCTGTTCTACCTCGCCGGCGCCGAGCAGAGCTTCCGCCACGGCGATATGGTCAACTGGCAGATCCTCTATGTGAAGGACCGCGCCGCCATCCCGATGACGCGCGAGTGGATCGAACAGGAATCCGCCCGCCTGCGCGCCGCCGAACCGGTCCCGGCCTGGCACCTCGACCCGGCTTTGCGCGAGGCGGCGGAATAAATTCCCAGCCCAGCGCGGCGTGCTTCGACAGGCTCAGCACGAGCGGACCTGGTTTTCAAACCCTACCTCCGCTCATCCTGAGCCTATCGGAGGATGCTGGCAAAACGCTCGCCTATTTCGCCCCCAGCTCCTTCACCAGCGCGGGCGCGGGGTAGATCGTCTCGAGCGCTTCCTGCACCGCCGCGGTGCTGACCGCCACGGTGCGGTTGAGCGTGCCGTCGTAGCCATAATTGCCGCCCAGCGAGTGGATGTTGCCGTCGAAGGCCGCGCCGATCACCGCGCCGTTGCGGTCGATCACCGGGCTGCCCGAATTGCCGCCGATGATATCGTTGGTGGTGACGAAATCATAGGTCACGGTCTTGTCGATCCTGGCCTCGTTGGCGGCGAAGGCGGAGGGCAGGTCGAAGGGCTCGGCGCCCGTGGCGCGCTCGAAAGTCCCGCCAAGCGTGGTCTGGAACGGCACCTGGCGGCCGCGCTCCTCCCAGCCCTGGACCTTGCCATAGCTGATCCGCAGCGTGAAGGTCGCGTCGGGATAGAGGCTGTCGCCATAGGCGGCGAAGCGCGCATCGGCGAGCCTGGCCCCGGCGAGCGCCAGGGGCGCGGCATATCGCGCATCGAACGCCTGCTTGAGCGCGCGTTGGCGCGGCTCGAGCTTGAGGGCATACTGGATCATCGGATCCCGCGAGGCGCGGATGGCGGCGAGCCCGCCTTCCCAAAGTTGCTTGCGCACCGCCGGATCGGCCAGCCTGGTGCCGCCCACCAGCCGTTCGGCCAGCGCCTCGGGGCTTTCCTTGCCCAACAGAAGCTGCGAATCGGGATCGTCGACGCCCAGATATTCGCGCGACTTGCTCAGCGACCAGCCCATCAACAGCTCGTCGAGCCAGGGATAGATCGGGCGCTCGTCGAGGATGCGCTTTTCCAGCAACGGCAGCGAGCTGTCGGTGTAGCCGGGCAAGCGCTCCCCGTTGGGCTTCTCGCGTTCGATCGCCGCGAGCACGAGCGAGGCGGCATAGCCGTAGAGATCGCCCGAAGGCTGGGTGAAGCGGCGCGCGAGATAGATGGTGCGATTGAAATCGACTGCCCTGGCCACATCGCTCCACGGATCGCCGATCGCGGCATTGCCCGCGCTCCTGGCCTTGAGATCGGCCTGCGCGTCGGCGAGCGTCTTGGTGAAAGCGGGATCGTTGAGCGCCCTGGTGCGCCCGATATAGACCTTGAGGCTGTTCTCGATCCCGTTGAGCGTGTCGATCCCCTCGCGCGTCTTCTCGGGGCTCTCGTCCATCGCGCGGATCAGCCGGCCGCGCAGTTCGCTGGTCGTCGCCACGGTGATCGGCAGCGCGACCTCGCGTTCGAAGGCGATCTGGCTGTCGGTCCACAACCGGCTGGTCGAGCCCGGATTGCCCACCACGAAGGCGATCTCGCCTTCCTTGGGCGCGCGTGGATCCCACTTCAGGTGCCGCGGCGTCGCCACCGGCTTGCCGTTCTCGTAAGCGCGCAGGAATCCCGCATCCATCGCGTAGCGCGGGAAATTGAAGTTGTCGGGGTCGCCGCCGAAGGTCGAGGCGCGGGCCTCGGGCGCCCAGACCATGCGCACGTCGGAATATTTGCGGTAGGTGTAGAGCTTGTACTGGCCGCCGCCGAACAGGGTCACGACCTGGCAGCGGGTGGTGGCGGTATCGGTGCAGCCGGCCTTTTCCAGCTCGGCGATCCTGGCGTCGCGCGCCTTGGTCAGGCCTTCGCCGGAGAGCCCCGCGAAGGCAGCTTTGACCTCGCCGGTGACGTCGACGATGCTGGTCACGACCTCGGCCTGTTGACCGGGACATTTGCGCTCCGCCTCGCGCCGGTCGCCGATGAAGCCCTTCTCCAGCACGTCGTTGTCGGCGGTCGAGAGATCGGCCAGGCAGCTCGCCACGCAGTGCTGGTTGGTGAGGATCAGTCCCTGCCCCGACACGAAGCTGGCCGAGCAACCGCCGGTGAGGCGCACCGACGCCGCCTGCACCCGGTCGAGCCACGCCTTGTCGGGCGCCCAGCCGTATGCGGCGCGCACCTTGGCGGTGGGAAAATTGTCGAAGGTCCACATGCCTTCGTCCGCCCGAAGCGGCGTGGCGGTGGCGGCGAGCGCGACGAGCGATGCGAAACCCAGCGCGGGGGGGATGCGAACCATGGCGAAACTCCTCTCTCTGACCTGCGCCGCCACTAGCCGATTGCCCGGTCCAGTCCACCCTGATAGGCGCGCGCCGCTTCCTGTTTCGACGAAGGACTAACTGCGATGGCCGAACGCCCAGCCGCCCCGATCAAGCGCGTCGTGCTCGCCTATTCGGGCGGGCTCGACACCTCGGTGATCGCCAAGTGGCTGGAGACGGAACGCGGGCTGGAGGTGGTCACCTTCACCGCCGATCTCGGCCAGGGCGAGGAGCTCGGCCCGGCGCGCGACAAGGCGCGGGCGATGGGCATTCCCGATCAGCACATCTTCATCGAGGATCTGCGCGAGGAGTTCGTGCGCGACTTCGTGTTCCCGATGATGCGGATGAACGCCCGTTACGAAGGCGACTATCTGCTCGGCACCAGCATCGCGCGCCCCCTCATCTCCAAGCGGCTGGTCGAGATCGCGCACGAGACCGGGGCGGACGCCATCGCCCACGGCGCCACCGGCAAGGGCAACGACCAGGTGCGGTTCGAGCTTTCGGCCTATGCGCTCGACCCCGACATCCGCGTGATCGCGCCGTGGCGCGAATGGAGCCTCACCAGCCGCACCGCGCTGATCGCCTGGGCCGAGGCGCACCAGATCGCCGTGCCCAGGGACAAGCGCGGCGAGAGCCCGTTCTCGACCGACGCGAATCTGTTGCACACCTCCTCCGAGGGCAAGGTGCTCGAGGACCCGTGGGAAGAGACGCCCGGCTACGTCTATTCGCGCACGGTCGATCCCGAGGACGCGCCCGACGAGGCCGAGTACATCACCATCGACTTCGAGCGCGGCGACGGCGTGGCGCTGAACGGCAAGGCGCTGAGCCCGGCCGAGCTGCTCACCGCGCTCAACGATCTCGGCCGCAGGCACGGGATCGGCCGGCTCGACCTCGTCGAGAACCGCTTCGTCGGCATGAAGAGCCGCGGCATGTACGAGACCCCCGGCGGCGAGATCTACGCCCGCGCTCACCGCGGGATCGAGCAGATCACGCTCGACCGCGGCGCCGCGCACCTCAAGGACGAGCTGATGCCGCGCTACGCCGAACTGGTGTACAACGGCCTCTGGTTCAGCCCCGAACGGGCGATGATCCAGGCCGCTTGCGACCTCAGCCAGGAGAAGGTCGCGGGGACCGTGCGGCTCAAGCTCTACAAGGGCCAGGCGAGCGTAGTCGGGCGCAAGTCGCCCAACTCGCTTTATTCCGAGGCGCATGTCACCTTCGAGGACGACGCCGGCGCCTACGACCAGAAGGACGCCGAGGGCTTCATCAAGCTCAATGCCCTGCGGCTGCGCCTGCTCGCGAAACGCGACCGCTGAAACCGCGACAGCCTGCGTAATATTGTGTCGCATGACGATTCTGCGACGAAACGATGACTTATCCACCGCAGTCCACAGCGAAATCGGGGGAAAGTGGAAAAGCGCGGCCTTGCCAGCTTGTCGAATCGGGTCGGCGGGGGCAGTTTCAACCCTATCGGAACGGAGCGAAACTCTTTCGAGCTGGATGGTCTAACCGCCTGATAAAACGGAAGAAATTCAAACCGGAATGACGTGGCGGGATCTGTCCGCGCACATCTGGAGTGACCTCGCGCCGATGGCTTCGGCCTGACGCTGGGGACACGGTGAAGGAAGTGCGATGGTATTTCGTCACGGGCCGGACCGCCCGGCCGGCGCCCGATGGGGGCGTTTCGAAAGGTCTTCGGGCCAGACGAGGCGCAACCGCTCGAGGGACCGGTTCGTGGCATCCGACCGCGGAGCCGCCTGTTGAGGGTGGGGTACGCGAGGGAAGAGACGGCTTCGGCCCCGATCGCCCTCGAAGAACCCGCCGGAGGGTGGATCCGGATGCCGGTGCGAGCGCCGGTGACAGACCCTGAGCTCTGCGCTTCGGTGCAGAAGGATGGCGAAACATCGGATGCCAAGTTCGCTTCTTCGGAAGTGGCCACGCATCGGTGAGAGTGGGGTCGGCAGCGATGCCGGCCCCATTTGCTTTTGGTGGGCGAGCATCTCGAAGCCGCGTCGCCCCCAGAATACTCACCCCGCAACATTCGGTCTGAAATTGTCTTCCTGGCCGTGGCGCAAGGCCGCCAGGACGTAATCGGCCCGCTCGCGCCTACTCCAATCTTTGGCAGGGCCCTGACGGTGTAGCCGAGCGCGACGAATGCGCGTTCCAGCCGCCGGCATTCCTCCACTGCTTCGTCCCAGCCGTGTCTGCGATCCTCGTCCCTGACGAAGATTTCGGGCCAGGGGGGCGCGAAGAACACCGTCGGGAAATAGCGACAACCGGCCGCGCGATGAAGGCTTGGTCGCCCTGTCGCGTGTTCGAGCGCCGCCACCGCGTCGATTAGCCCACGGTCGAAAAACACGAACCCGGGCGCGCGCGAGGCCGCGCCCAAGTCGGCGATGGCCACTCTTATCGCTCGTTCCGCGAAAGCCGCCGGGTCGATCCACGGCAGAGCCGACCCCCCAGATGCGCGCTCCTCGGCGACGATACGGCGCCCCGGCTCCGCCACGACCGCATGGCCGCGATTCGCCAGCTCGGCCAGCAAGCTCGACTTGCCGCCGCCGGAACAACCGGAAATCACCACCCGGAGCCGCGTCGTCCCAGCCACCTACCGCCGCACCACATGAAATAACAAGGCACCGATCATATACATCCTCAGGAGGCAGCGGCCAGCGCGTGAACGTCATTCTTTCTTCCTTTGTTCCGCTTACACAACCGTCCCGGATCGGGAAAGCGGGGCGAGGCGAGCCGTCGGCGGGGTGAGCGGGGGACCTGTCGAGGACTCGCCCGAGCGCCGGGTGTAAGACGCTGTCACCGCACGGGAGGACCGTTCGATGACATTTTCGACGTTGCGCCGCATCCTGCTGGCGCTCGCTCTGGTGGCGCCGCTGAGCGCCGCGCACCCCACCGAGACCGTTCCCGCCCCACCGGCTGGAGGCGGGTTCGAAGGCTCGTTCGAGGGGTTCCGCGAGCTCCCCGCCGCGCCGGCGCCAGCCGAGGGCGCGGTGGATCTCGCCACGATCGATCACACCCATTCGGCCGCCTCGCCCGACTTGGCCCAGACCGGGGCCGGGGCCGGCAAATCGCTCGGCGGCGGCGTCGCCTCCTATTACGCCAACCACTTCCACGGCCGCCGTACCGCCAGCGGCGAACGCTTCGACATGGGCGCGCTGACCGCCGCGCACCGCACCCTGCCCTTCGGCAGCAAGGTCCGCGTCACCAACCCCGCCAACGGCCGCAGCGTGGTGGTCCGCATCAACGACCGCGGGCCCTTCACCAGGGGCCGCATGATCGACGTCAGCCACGCCGCCGCCCAGCGCCTCGGCCTGATCGCGCGCGGCCACGGCCGGGTCGAGCTGGCGCTCCTCGACTAGGCGCGGGGACTACCGCGCCGGCGTCAGGCGACCGCCCGCACGATCGGCATCGCCGCGCCGTCCGCGTCGGCGAACAGGCGCGAGGCCTCGGCGGTATTGCGGGCGCCCATCTTGGCGAGCGCGTTGGCGCGGTGGATTTCGACCGTGCGATGGCTGATGCCGAGCTCGCGGCCGATTTCCTTGCTGGTCATCCCCGCGCCGACGCAGCGCGCCACGTCGAGCTCGCGCGGCGAGAGCGCCGACAGCCGGTCGCGCGCCGCCAGCCGCGCCGCCGCATGCTCGCAGCGCCTGCGCGCCAGCTCGGCGACGCTGCCGATCGAGGCGGCGACGGTCGCCGCGTCGCAAGGCCACTGGACGTAATTCACCGCGCCGCCATAAATCGCCGCCACCACCCGGCTGGGTTCCAGCGCCTCGCTATAGACGACGATCGGAAGGAACACGCCCTGCTTCGCGAATTCGCGCTGCAGTTCGGCCAGGAGCGCCTCGTCGTCGTAAACGAAGAACCATGCCGAAGCCGGCCAGGACGAGCCGAGATCGGCCAGGCTGGCCACCGGAATCGCCGAACCGGAAGGCGCCAGCTCGCGATAGATCGCGGCTCGTCTGTCATCGTCCAGATCGAAGATGATCGTTGTCTTCCAATCCATTGTCGACTCCGGAAATGCCATGGAACATTCGCTCCATCACAAAACATCTGGACCTTTCCTAAGTAAAATGACAGTCATGTAATTGTATGATATACGTTCGAATCCAAGTATATGTTGGTTAACAACACGCATAGGTATGCGAAACAACGTGGGCGGCGTTCCGAAGAAGGGGAGAAAGCGATAGGAACGGATGGCGCAGAAGATATTTGCAGAAATTAAGAATTGCCAATCATCCAGCGGTCTCTTCGACCTGACGAGCGATTATTTTCTGGGCCAGGGCTTCGGCGGGATCTGTTACATTGCACCATCGGGCCCGGCAGGGCCTGTAACGGTGCTCGATCGCGGGATCCCGGCCGATTTCATCGCGCGATATCGCGAACAGGAGTTGTACCGGATCAGTCCCCTCCCCGGCCTGGCGTTCCGGCTGGGCCATCCCGAGGTGTTGGAGAACCTGGTCCGGCAGATCCCCCGGCTGAGCGCCGCCGAGAAGGGATTCGTCGAGTCGTTGCGGCGCTTCGACCTCACCGATTCGCTCATCATTCCGAGTTATGGCCCCACGGGCAGGCCAGGAATTCTCGCCCTGGCTCGCCCCGCCCATCCCAGTCTCGTCCGTGAGATGGACCAGCCACTGGCCGCCGCGGTGGCGCAGCAGGTCCACAGCCGCATGGCATCGTTTCAAGTTCATGATCCGCCGGGGAGCTTGTCGCCGCGAGAGCGCGAGATCCTCAGGTGGCTCTGCCAGGGCAAATCGGGAGCCGACATCGCCACCATCCTCGGCCTGGCCCTGCCCACGGTGACGACGCATATCCAGCGCATCTACGGCAAGCTGCGCGTCCACGACCGCGTCAACGCCGTCACCAAGGCGATGGCGCTGCATTACATCTGAGCGATGCGGAGGAGGGGCGCGCGGACGCGCCACGGCCGGCGGGCGTCAACCGCCGCGAACCCGGGAAAGCCCGTCGCGCTCGGCGAAATCGACGCGGTGCAGGGCAGCGAGCAAGAGAGCGGAGAGGCCGGCCGCCTCCTATAGCCCCGCGGCCTTGCGCAGAGCCTCGTTGATGCGCGACTGCCAGCCAGGGCCATCGGCGCGGAAGCGGTCGAGCACCGATTGATCGATCCGCAGCGAGACGAGGCGTTTGGCCGAGCCCGCGGGGCGGCCGCGGCGGATGATTTTGTCGCCGATCTTGAACGTCGCTTTGTCGAACCACTCGTCGTCGAGTTCCGGCGCGTCGTCCGGGTCAGTCCATTCGGTGTCGATATCTTCGCTGCTCACGGTCATTCGCCTTTCGCATAGAAATGATGTGCCGGTCCTCTTCGCGCCAAGTCCAGACCACCACCACCATTCGTTCGGCGAGGAGGCCGATGGTGATCATCCGCTCCTCGCCATAGTCCTTCCGGCGATCCTCAAACTCATATTGGGAACCGTCGAACACCCGCCCCGCATCCGCGAAATCGAGACCGCGCTTAGCCAGCGTCGCCTCGCGCTTGCCGGGATCGAAGACGATCGCCATTGATTTATGTAGCTACAAATAATTCGCGGGTCAAGCCCGAGGCGCGGGAGAGCATCGGCTTGAGATAGCCGCCGGTGTAGCTGCGCGGTTCCGCCGCCACCATCTCCGGCCCTTCGACTACGCCGCTGCTACGCATCGGCTTCGCTCAGGACAGGCTTGTCCCGGGTCGCCCTGTTCAGCAGAGGTCGTAGATAGTGGCCGGTAAAGCTCCTCCCATTGAGAGCGACCTTTTCCGGGACACCCTCGGCCACGACCTCGCCGCCGCGCACCCCGCCCTCGGGGCCGAGGTCGAGCACCCAGTCGGCGGTCTTGATCACGTCGAGGTTGTGCTCGATCACCACCACGCTGTTCCCCTGGTCCACCAGCCGCTGGAGCACTTCGAGGAGTTTGCGCACATCCTCGAAATGCAGGCCGGTGGTGGGCTCGTCGAGGATGTACAGCGTCTGGCCGGTGCTGCGGCGGCTGAGCTCCTTGGCGAGCTTCACCCGCTGCGCCTCGCCGCCGCTCAGGGTGGTCGCCTGCTGGCCTACATGCACGTAGCCCAGCCCCACCTCGTTGAGCATGTGCATCTTGTCGCGGATGGGGGGCACGGCCTTGAAGAAGCCCTCCGCGTCCTCGATCGTCATGTCGAGCACGTCGGCGATGGAGTGGCCCTTGAACTTCACCTCGAGCGTCTCGCGGTTGTAGCGGCGGCCGTGGCATTCCTCGCAGGTGACGTAGACGTCGGGAAGGAAGTGCATCTCGATCTTGATCAGCCCGTCGCCGTGGCACGCCTCGCACCGCCCGCCCTTGACGTTGAAGCTGAAGCGGCCGGGCTTGTAGCCGCGCGCCTGGCTTTCGGGCAGGCCGGCGAACCAGTCGCGGATCTGGGTGAAGGCGCCGGTGTAGGTCGCGGGGTTGGAGCGCGGGGTGCGCCCGATCGGCGACTGGTCGATCTCGATCACCTTGTCGCAATATTCGAGGCCGGTCACCTTGTCGTGCGGCCCGGCGACGATGCGCGCGCCGTTCAGGGTCCGCGCCGCGGCGGCATAGAGCGTGTCGATGGTGAAGCTCGACTTGCCGCTGCCCGAAACCCCGGTCACGCAGGTGAAGGTGCCGAGCGGAATCGATGCGGTGACGCCCCTGAGGTTGTTTGCGCGCGCGCCGTGGACGGTCAGCTTGTGGCCGTTGCCCTTGCGGCGCTTGGCGGGAATGGGGATTGCGCGCGCGCCGGTGAGGTAGGCGGCGGTGAGGCTCGCCTTCGACTTCAGCACCTGCTCGAGCGTGCCCTGCGCCACCACCTCGCCGCCGTGGACGCCGGCGCCGGGGCCGAGATCGACGACATGGTCGGCCGCGCGGATCGCGTCCTCGTCGTGCTCGACCACGATCACCGTGTTGCCGAGATCGCGCAACCGCTTGAGCGTCTCCAGGAGCCGGTCGTTGTCGCGCTGGTGGAGGCCGATCGAGGGCTCGTCGAGCACGTAGAGCACGCCCGAAAGCCCGGAACCGATCTGGCTGGCGAGGCGGATGCGCTGGCTCTCGCCGCCCGACAACGTGCCGCTGGTCCGGTCGAGGTTGAGGTAGTCGAGCCCGACGTTGTCGAGGAAGCCCAGCCGCTCGTTGATCTCCTTGAGGATCGCGCGCGCGATCTGGTTCTGCGTGTCGGTGAGCTGCCCGGGCAGCGCGAGGAACCACTCCTTCGCCGCGTTGACGGCCATCGCGGTGGGCTCGGCGATGTCGGTCATCGCCACTTTCACGCTCAGCGCCTTCTCGTTGAGGCGCTTGCCGTGGCACGCCTCGCAGGGCTGCGCGGTCTGGTACTTGCCCAGCTCCTCGCGCATCCACGCGCTCTCGGTCTGGAGCATCCGGCGGCCCAAGTTGCCGATCACCCCCTCGAACGGCTTGTGGACGGTGTATTCCTTGCGCCCGTCCTTGAAGGTCAGCGGCACGCGCTTGCCGCGGGTGCCGTGGAGGATAGTGTATTGCGCCTCCTCCCCCAGCTCTTCCCACGGGGTGTCGAGGCTGAAGCCGTATTCCGTCGCGAGCGACGCCAGCACCTGCATGTAATAGGGGCTCGGGGGGTTGGACTTGGCCCAGGGCACCACCGCGCCCTTCCTGAGGCTGAGCGCCTCGTTCGGCACCACCAGCTGCGGATCGAACAGCAGCTTCTCGCCGATCCCGTCGCAGGTGGCGCAGGCGCCCTGGGGGGCGTTGAAGCTGAACAGCCGGGGTTCGATGTCCTCGAGCGTGAAGCCGCTGACTGGGCAGGCGAATTTTTCGGAGAACACGATGCGGTTGGGCGGCAGGCCCGCGCCCTTCATCTTGCCGCCTGCCTCGCCCCCTCCGTCAGCGCCCAGTTTATCCTGAGCGACGCCGCAGGCGGCGTCGAAGGGCGCTGCCACCTCCCCCAGTGGGGGAGATTCGAGCAACGCAGAGTCTCCCCCTCTGGGGGAGGTGGCGCGAGCGGAGCGAGCGCCGGAGGGGGCTAGATCGGCCACCGTCCCATCCGCCAGGTCCACATAGGCCAGTCCCTCGGCGAGCTTGAGCGCCTGCTCGAAACTGTCGGCGAGCCGCGTCTCCAGCCCTGGTTTCACCGCGATGCGGTCCACCACCACCTCGATGTCGTGCTTCAGCTTCTTGTCGAGCGCGGGCGCTTCCTCGATGGCGTAGAGCTCGCCGTCGATCCGCACGCGCGTGAAGCCGGCCTTCTGCCACTCGGCCAGCTCGCGCCGGTATTCGCCCTTGCGCCCGCGCACCACCGGGGCGAGCAGATAGGCGCG
>JAIETR010000023.1 GCA_019745075.1 Qipengyuania sp. | reverse complement strand
GGCCGAGGAAATGGCGCGATTGGGCGAGCGCGTGCGGATGGCTCCATGCCCCCTCGAACGGTCCCGCCCCGAGCCCCATCAGCGCATGGGTGATCGGCATGAACTGCTCGGCGACGATGTGCAGCCCGCTCTCGGGCAGCAGGAAGTGGATGTCCGAGACGCGGCCGGCCTGCGAATTGTCGATCGGGATCATCGCCGCCCCCGCCGCGCCGCCATGCACCGCGTCGAGCGCGTCCTCGAAGCCATAGCAGGGCAGCGGCAGCGCCTGCGGCGCATAGGCCATCGTCGCCTGGTGCGAATTGGAGCCCGGCGCGCCCCCGAAGGCGATCGCGCGCAGCGGCGCGGCCGCGGCGGCGGCGCGCATCGCATCGACCAGGGCGAGGGCGGGCTGGGGAAACTTGCGCATCGCCGCGCGCTGCTATCGGCAGGAGAGCGGGGCCGCAAGCGCCCCCAAGCACTATTGCGCCGGGCCAAGCGCCCCACTAAGGCGGCGCCCAACTCACCACCTGACATTCGCGCGGACACTTCACGCATGGACGATCGCTTCAACACCGCCGCCGGCTGGGTTCTGTTCGCCGGGATCATCGCGCTCGGCTCCTCGATCGCGAGCGGGCTCTATTTCCGCGCCGACAGTCCCGAGCACACGGAAAAGATGGGCTATTTCATCGAGGGCGCGCAAGAGGTGGAAGGCGGCGCGCCGGCCTACGACCTCGGCACCGTGCTCGCCGCGGCGGACCCTGCCGCGGGCGAGAAGCTGTTCGCCAAGTGCACCGCCTGCCACACCGTCAATGCGGGCGGCGCCAACGGCATCGGCCCCAACCTCAACGGCGTATTGGGCAAGCCGATCGGCAAGCACGCCGCCGGCTTCGCTTACAGCGCGGACCTGGCCGGCAAGGGCGGCAACTGGGATTACGCCAATATGGACGCCTGGCTGAAGAGCCCCAAGGCCTTCGCGGCCGGGACCAAGATGAGCTTCGCCGGCCTGTCCAAGCCCGAGGACCGCGCCAATATCATGGCCTTTCTCAAGGCCAACGGCGGCGGGCCCGAGTTTCCCGCCCCCAAGGCGCCCGACGCGGCGGCGGCGCCCGCCGAGGACGAAGCGCCGGCAGTGAGCAAGGAAGGCGAGACCCCAGGCGGGGCGGCGGCCGCCGGGGCCACCGCGGCGGAGACTCCGGCCGCCTCCACCCAGGGCGCGACCAGGAACCCGGCCCCGACCACCTGATCGCTTCGGCGGTCAAATAATCTCACAGCCGTTCGTGTCGAGCGAAGTCGAGACACCAAGCGCACGTGTCTCGACTTCGCTCGACACGAACGGTCGAATGACGGGTGCCTAACCGACCTCGTCCCCGCGCCCCTTGAAGCCCTGCGCGACGACGTACCATTCGGACGAGCCCTTGCGGCTGGCCGGCGGCTTGGCGTGCTTGATGCTGCGGAAATGGCGCTTGAGCAGCGCCAGCAGCTCGGTGTCGGTGCCGCCGGCGAGCACCTTGGCCAGGTAAGCTCCGCCGGGCGCGAGATTGTCGATCGCGAACCAGGCGCCGGCCTCGACCAGCCCCATCGTGCGCAAATGGTCGGTCTGCTTGTGGCCGACGGTGTTGGCGGCCATGTCGCTCATGACGAGGTCGGCCTTGCCGCCCAGCGCCGCTTCGAGCACGCCCGGCGCCTCTTCGGCCATGAAATCCATCCCGAAGATCGTCACGCCCTCGATCGGTTCGACCGGCAGGAGATCGATCCCCACGATCGCCGCGCGAGGCGCCTTCTTGCGCACCACCTGGCTCCAGCCGCCGGGCGCGATGCCCAGATCGACCACGCGGGCGACGCCCTTGAGCAGGGCGTATTTCTCGTCGAGCTCGAGCAGCTTGTAGGCGGCGCGGCTGCGATAGCCCTCGGCCTTGGCCTGCTTGACATAAGGATCGTTGAGCTGGCGTTCGAGCCATCGCACCGAGGACGCGGTGCGCCCGCGCGCGGTCTTTACGCGCTTGCCGGTGTCCTTGACACCGCGCGGCATCAGAGGCCCCGGCGCCGCATCAGGTCGGCGCGGCTTTCCTCGGCGCGGGCGTCGGCGGCGATCAGGCTGCGCAGGATCCCCTCGCGGATGCCGCGGTCGGCCACGCCCAGCGTCTCGGCCGGCCAGATGTCGAGGATCGCCTCGAGGATCGCGCAGCCCGCCACGACCAGGCTGGCGCGATCGTCGCCGATACAGGGCAAGTCGCTGCGCTCCTGCGCGCTCATGGTCGAGAGTCTCGCGCAGACCTCGCGCATCGAGACCGAAGGCATGATCAGCCCATCGACCGCCTGCCGGTCGTAATGCGGCAGTTCGAGGTGGACGCTGGCGAGCGTCGTCACCGTGCCGCTGGTCCCGAGCAACCGCACGCGCGGTTCCGCCCGGGCCACCGGCGCGACCCGGTCCGCGAAGGGCGCGAAGGCGTCCGCGACGAGCTGGCGCATCCTGGCATAGCGATGCACGCGGCCCTCGTGGGTGCCGTCGGGCGGGGGCGCGCCGTCGGTCAGCGAGACGACGCCCCAGGGCACGCTGAGCCAGTCGAGGATGCGCGGCACCGGCCCGCCGGGCTCGATCAGCACCAGCTCGGTCGAACCGCCGCCGATGTCGAACACCACCGCCGGTCCCTCGCCGTCCTCGAGCAGGATATGGCAGCCCAGAACCGCGAGGCGCGCCTCCTCCTGCGCCGAGATGATATCGAGCGCGATGCCGGTTTCCTCGCGCACGCGGGCGATGAAGTCGGCGCCGTTGTCGGCGCGGCGGCAGGCCTCGGTAGCCACCGAGCGGGCGAGGTGGACGTTGCGGCGCTTGAGCTTGTCGGCGCAGATGTGGAGCGCGCCGAGCGCGCGGTCCATCGCCGCCTCCGACAGCCGGCCCGTCGCGGCCAGCCCCTCGCCCAGCCGCACCACGCGGCTGAAGGCGTCGATAACGGTGAAGTGCTCGCCGGATGGACGCGCGATGAGCAGACGGCAGTTGTTGGTGCCGAGGTCGAGCGCGGCGAACGCCTGCCGTCGCTTGGGCGCTTGCGAGCCGGTCTCGGGGGATGCCGGGAAGGGGATCGGCGCCGGCTCGCCGCGCTCCGCCGGGCGGCGGTCTTCGACAGGCGGTGCCGGCGGCTTGTAGCGGAAATCGGCGACTTTGCCGGATGTCCCGCCCCGTCCCCTCGTGGGGACGGGATCGAAGTCCGGCGGAGATGCTTCCGCCATGGCCATGTCTTTCTTCTCCTCCCGCGCCGAAGCTGAAGACGCGGGGACTTGGCGGCGATGCTAAAGCGGATGGCCTTGGTGGGCAAGGGGCGGCGCGACGCGTCTGGCCGGGAAGCGCCAGCGGCGCCCTTGACCGAGCGCGACGGCACGCCTAAGTCGCCGCCTCGCCGAGCCGCCCCACGCCCTCAGCTGGCCGCGGCAGGCGCGCGCATCCGCGCCGATGCCCCGTCGTCTAAAGGTAAGACTACGGACTCTGACTCCGTCAATCGAGGTTCGAATCCTCGCGGGGCATCCAGCGGCCTTTCAGAAGCTGACGGTGACGGTCACCATGTCCGAATAGGCGCCCGCGCCGGCCGTCCCGGCGTCGATGCGGCCATAGACCGGCAAGGTCACCGCGCCCCCGTCGACGATCCGCCCGCCGACCGATTCCGTCAGGCTCGCGCCCCAGCGGCGGGTGCGCGCGGCATCGCTGTAAAGCTCATAGGCAAGGAAGCCGCCGTCCGCGCTGGCCATGCGCCGCTCGCCCCCGGCCCGGTGCTGCCCATCGTCCATGCTGACCACAAAGGCGGTCTCGGGTGTGCAGGCCACCGCCAGCGTGCTGTCGGCCTCGGCTCGGGCGTCGCCGCTGCGAAGCGCCTCGAAGCGCAGGGGCCGGACGTCGAGATTGCAGGACTGCTCCACCCGCGCGCTCACCGCCAGGCTCGCGGTAGCGCTCGAAGCGGCGACCGGCCCGGCCGCCAGCGCCGCAAGCACACCCAAAACCAGATGTCCCGCCTGTCGCATTCCGGATCGGCACGCTCGCATCGCGATAGACTAGTGCCAGCCTGTGGGTGGGGGTTGAAGCGCGCTCTAGGGGCTGTTCCTTAGCGGGACGGCGCAGCGGCCCCATAGAGATAGGCCGGATCGAAGCCCGCATAGCGCTCGAGCGCGGCCCAGTCGGCAATGTAGAGGTCGCCGCGGCGGATTTCGCCCAGGCCCAGTTCGCGCAGGCGCGCGACCGCGCGGTTGGCATGGATCGCGCTCACCCCGCACATATCGGCCAAATCGGTCTGGGTGAAGGGGGTACGGAGGGTGCGCGTGGCGTTGTGCCCGATCAGCGTGAGCCGGTGGTGAAGCTCGGCATAGAGGTGCGCGATGCGCTGCGGGGCATCGAGCGCCTCCAGATTGCGGATCCACTGGCGGTTGATCGCGGCGTCGAGCAGAGTGGCGAACCACAGCGCACGCGCCATCGCCGGCCGCGCCTGCGTCACCTCGCGCAACCGGTCGCGGCCGACCTGCGCGATTCGCACCGGCCCGGCCGCCACGATGTCGTGATCGAGGTGCTTGAGCGCGAAGCCGTGCAGATCGACGAAATCGCCCGGGACATGCAAACCGACGATGAAGCGCTTCCCGTCCCTGATGATGCGGTCGATCATGAAGCCGTCGATCAGGATGGTCGCCTGGACCGCGGTCTGGCCGCGCGCGATCAGCCGTTCGCCATCCGCCAGGCAGCGCGGCCCGGCCATCATGCCCTCGAGGATATGGAGTTCCTCCACGGCGAATTGATCGCGCAGCCGCCCGGCGAGAAAATCGCCGGTGAGCGGAAATGTCGAAAATACCTGCGCCGCGTCCATTGCCGAGGGCTTAGGCAGGGGTCCCCTGTCGGTCTATTGCTGGAAGTTAGCTCTTCTTCTTTTTTCTGAATGATTTGCACACCGTTCAGATCGGGTCTCCGGGCTGCCGGTCGTAGGCCAGCGCCCAGGGGCCGTAGAGATAATCGGGAGTGAAACCCGCGTAGTGCTCGAGCGCCGCCCGATCCGGAACGGTCACGCGCCCGCGATCGAAATCGGCGATGCCGCTGGCGCGCAGATCGCGGATGGCGCGGTTGGTGTGGATCGCGCTTGCACCGCACATTTCCGACAGATCGCTCTGGGTCAGCGGGGTCGCGAAGCCGGTCGCTTCCTGCAGGCCGACCATCCCCAGCCTTCGCCATACCTCGGCGAAAATATGCGCGATCCGCCGCGGGGTGGTCAGCCGCTCGAGCGCCATGATCCATTCGCGGTGCATGGCGGCGTCGAGCAGCGTCGAGAACCAGAACAGCCGCGCCAGATGCGGCTGGTCGCGCATCACCTCGTCGAGCGCCGCATGGGGGACATAGCCGACCTTGACCCGCCCCACGGTGTCGATGTTGTGATCGAGCCGTTTGAGCGCGTAGCAGTGCAAATCGACGAAATCGCCGGGCACATGGAAGCTGACCGCGTGGCGCTTGCCGTCGCCGTCCAGGGTCCGGAGCATGAACCCCTCGATCAGCATGGTCGAGTAGCGGCACACCGAACCGCTGGCGATGAGCCGTGTCGGACGCTCGATCCATTCGGTGCGCTCGATCATGCTTTCGAACTGGATTTTCTCGTCCTCCGTCATCGCGTCGCGCAGACGGCCCATCAGGAAACGGCCAGTGTCGGGAAAGCGGACGGTCTCGGCGGCCTGGTCGATCATGGACCCGGGTCATAAGCCCATCGAGCCGGCTGTCCAAGCGCTTCAGATCTCGGGAAGCTTCTGTTGCGCGAACCCCCATCCCGCGAGCGATTTGGAACGCGCGCGGTCGCGCAGCCGCTTGGCGTCGCCGATCGAGAAGGGGTGGGCGTTCGCCATCTCCCTGAGCTCGCCCCAGGCGATCGGCGCCGCCACCGGCGCGCCTTCGCGGGCGCGCGCCGAATAGGGGAGGACGGCGGTGCTGCCGCGCTGGTTGCGCAGCCAGTCGATGAAGATCTTCTCCTTGCGCTTCGCCTTGCTCATGGTGGCGATGAAGCGCTCGGGCTCGGCAAGGCTCAGCGCCTCGGCGAACCGCCTGGCGAAATCCTTGTGCACCTCCCACGAGTGGCCGGGATCGAGCGGCGCCACCACATGCACGCCCTTGCCGCCCGAGAGCATGGCGAAGCTGACCAGCCCGAGGTCCGACAGCCGGTCGCGGATATGCTCGGCGGCGGATTTGACGTCGCCGAAGTCGAGCCCCTCGTCCGGGTCGAGGTCGAAGATCATGCGGTCCGGCGCTTCCACATCCGTGCTGCGCGAGCCCCAGCCATGAAACTCGATCGTCCCCATCTGCACGCATTGCAGCAGGCCGGCTGCGTCCTCGACGTAGAGATAGTCCTCGTTGCCCCCATCCTTCTCGCGGATCGGGACGTGGTGGACATTCGCCCCGAAGCTGCCGCTGTCGTGCTTCTGGAAGAAACACTTCTTGCCCCGCCCCTGCGGGCAGCGCACCAGGCTGATCGGACGCCGCGCGCCGAAAGGCAGCATCAGCGCGGCGATCGCCTCGTAGTAATCCGCCAGCTGCCCCTTGGTCTGCCCGCTTTCGGGAAAGATCACCCGCTCGCGGCTGCTGATCGCGACCACTTGCTCCTCGTTCGGCGCCTGTTCGGGTCGTTCGGGCTTGACTTCGGCGGCCGGTTTGTCGGCGCGGAGCCCCAGGAAGCTGCCGTGGCGCACATTGCCATCGGCGGTGAACTCGGCGAAGGCGATCTCGGCCACCAGCTCGGGCTCGAGCCAGGTGACGCCGCGCGCCCCGGCGCGGTCGATCTCGACCGGCGGCGCGGCGGTTTCGAGCCGCTTCATCTTCGCCGCCAGCCCGGCCAGCGTGTCGGTATCGAAGCCGGTCCCGACATTGCCCTTGTAGATCAGCTTCTTTCCTTCATGCTGGGCGAGCAGCAGGCTTGAGAAGGGGCGCCCCCTGGCACTCGACTTCTTCCAGCCGACGATCACGAACTCCTGCCGGCGGGTGCATTTGACCTTGACCCAGCTCTTGGCGCGCCTGCCGGAATAGTCCCCGTCGATGGTCTTGGAGATGATGCCTTCCTGGCCCGCCGCGCACATCGCGCGATAGAGCGCCTCGCCCGCGCCGATGATGTGGTCGGCGACATGGAGCGGCGGCGGGGCGTCGCCCAGCAGCGCCTCCAGCCGTTCCTTGCGCTCGATGTTTGGCAGCGCGGTCAGGTCCTCCCCGGCGAGCTCGAGCAGGTCGAAGGCGTGGAAGTGAAGGTTGTCGCTCTTCCTCTGCGACCCGTGCCCCCGCTTGAGCACGTTCTGGAGCGTCGAGAAGTCGGGATTGCCCTTCGCGTCGCTGGCGACGATTTCGCCGTCGATCAGGCAGCTTGGCAGGTCGAGCGCGGCCACCGCGCCCACCAGCGGGGCGAACTTGTCGCTCCAGTCCTTGCCGCCGCGCGTATAGACGCGCACCTGCTTGCCCTTCGCCGCGATCAGCGCGCGATAGCCGTCGAACTTGATCTCGTGCATCCAGCGATTGCCCGCCGGCACGCTGTCGACCAGCGTGGCGAGCTGGGGTGCGCGAAACCCGGGCAGCGGCGCATTGCGTTTCCTGGTTCGGCCCCTGCGGGCGTTATGCGCCGAGGCTTTCTCCATCTGCGCGAGGAAAGCACCGTCGCTCTTGCCCGCGAGCGAGAAGGCCCCGGCCTGGTCGGACGCGATCTCCGCCATCGAGCGTCCGGTGAGAACACTGGTGAGCCCGCGTTCCACCAGCGCGTCGCCGGCTTCGGAAAACTCGTCCGCGATCTTGCGCAGCAGCCAGTTCTCGCGCTTCTCGCCCGGCCGGGGCTTGAGCCGGACGAGAATCCATTCGCCTTTCATCCGCTCGCCATCGAGCGTCAGATGGAGATGGCCCCCGTTCAATTCGGCGTCGATGTCCTTCCAGCTCTTGCCCTCGACCGGTGCCCAGGTTCCGTGGTCCCACAGCATCACCGTGCCGCCGCCGTATTCGCCCTTGGGAATGGTTCCTTCGAACTCGGCGTAGGTCAGCGGGTGGTCCTCGGTCCGCACCGCCAGCCGCTTGATCTCCGGGTCCGGGCTCGGCCCCTTGGTCACCGCCCAGCTTTTGAGCACGCCGTCGGCCTCGATGCGGAAGTCCCAATGCAGCCGCGTCGCGTCGTGCTTCTGGACGATGAAGCGGTTGCCGCCTTCGCTGCTCGCGCGCTTGCCGGCCGGTTCGGCGGTTTTCTTGAAGTCGCGCTTGGCGTTGTAGGCGGCAAGCGGATCGGGGCGGCTCATCGTGTCACGTCGTCATCGGGGAAGTATTTGCGCTCGACGTAGCGGAGCAGCGTGAGCATCACGAGCGAGATGATCGACCCGATCAGGACCAGTGGCCATTGCCCTGCGCCGGATGCGATGCCGATCACCGCGGCGAGCCACAGATGCGCGGCGGTGGTGAGGTTCTTGACCGAACCCTTGCTGAACACGATCAGCCCCGCGCCGATGATGCCGATGAAGGCGCCGGTGGCCTCGAACACGCGCAACGGGTCCATGCGGCTGGCGCCGGAATCCCCGCCCAGCTCGTTGTAAAGCGCGATCATCGAGACCGTCATCAGCGCCGCGGAAAAGCAGATCAGACCATGCGTCCGCATCCCCGCGGCCAGCCCGCGAAGCTCGCGGTCGAGCCCGAGCAGAAGGCCCAGCACTGCCGCCACGCCGAGGCGCGAGAGCAGCTGGGCGTCGATCCACTGGACTATGATCGGATCGTTCAGCTCCATCAGGCGCGTTTTCGCTTGGCCGGCGAAGCCGCCTTCTTGGCCGAGGACTTGGCCGGCGCGCCTTCGCCGACCGATTTCTTGAGCGCGGCCATCAGGTCGATGACGTTGGAGCCCCTGCCGCCCTGCGCCGGGTCGCCCACGTCCTCGAGGATTTTCTTGCCGCTCTTGGACTTGGCCTTCTTGTCGATCAGCGCGCGCAGCGCATCGATATAGCGGTTCTTGAACTCGCTGGCGTCGAAGGGCGCGCTGCGCTTGTCGATCAGCGTGGTGGCGAGATCGAGCAGCTCGGGCTCGGGCTTGGCGCCGCCGATCTCGGAGAAGAACGCCTGCCCCTTCCTGACCTCGTCGGCATAGCGCAGCGTCTCGAGCAGCAAGCCCTTGCCGCAGGGCTTGATCGCGACCAGCTTTTCCGAGCCGCGCACCGACATCTGGCCCAGGCCGATCTTCCTCGATTTCCGCAGCGCTTCGCGCAGCACGATGAACGCTTCTTCCGCGAGATCGTCCTGCGGGGCGACGTAATAGGGCTTCTCGAAATAGAGCGGGTCGATCTCGTCGGCGCCGACGAACTGGACCAGCTCGAGCGTGCGCCTGCTCTCGATCTTGACCGCCTCGATCTCGTCGTCCTCCAGCAGCACATAGTTGCCGCGGCTGATCTCGAAGCCCTTGGCGATCTCGTCATGATCGACCGGACCGATGCCGGGCACGACCTTCTCGTAAGCGATGCGCTTGCCGCTCGGCTCGTGGATCTGGCGGAAGCTGATCGCCGCCCCGCTCTTGGTCGCCGGATAGACCTCGACCGGAATCGAAACCAGCGCGAGCCGGATCTGCCCCTGCCAATATGCGCGTGCCGCCATTGTCGCAGACTCCCTTCGGCGAGTCATAGCGCACGGAAGGCAGCTTGGTTTCCGACTTGTCGTTCGCTTGCCGCGCCCCTATCGCGCCCCAAATCATGATTGAAAACGAAGAGGGCGGTCTCACCGACCGCAAGTTCTACCCCGCCGAAGAAGAGGCGGAGTTCGCCGAGACCAAGGCCCCATCCACTCCCCAGACGCGGCATCCCGCCTATAAGCTGGCCTTCAGCGACACCGAGTTCCTGCTCCGGCCCGAGCTGCGGCCGGTGCGATTTCAGCTCGAGCTGCTGAAGCCCGAGATGCTGCTCGAGGAAGCCGGTGTCGGTTCGACGCTGGTTATGTACGGCTCGGCGCGCATTCCGCCGCCCGAGGCGGTCAAGACCGCGCTCGCGGGCGCGAAGGAGCTGCCCGAGCCCGAGCGCACCATAGTGGAGCGGCTGGCGGCCAAGGCGAAGTACTACGACGAGGCCTACAAGCTGGCGCGGATGGTCAGCGAGAAGGGCATCATCGAGCGTGGCCAGCGCCAGTTCGTGATCTGCTCGGGCGGCGGGCCGTCGATCATGGAGGCGGCGAACAAGGGCGCGAGCGATGCCGGCGCGGAATCGATCGGGCTCAACATCGTGCTGCCGCACGAGCAGGCGCCCAATCCCTATGTGACCCCCTACCTGAGTTTCCAGTTCCACTATTTCGCGCTCAGGAAGATGCACTTCCTGCTGCGCGCCAAGGCGGTGGCGGTGTTCCCCGGCGGCTTCGGCACCTTCGACGAGTTCTTCGAGCTGCTGACGCTGGTGCAGACCGGCAAGCTGAAACCGATCCCGATCCTGCTGTTCGGCAAGGAGTTCTGGACGCGCGTGGTCGATTGGAACGCGCTGGTCGAGGAGGGCGTGATCGGCCCCGCCGACATCGAGCTCATCACCTGGTGCGAAACCGCCGAGGAGGCTTGGGGCCACATCGCCGCGTTTTACGAACTCGACCGCTAGGAGAGCGACCGCACCGCCTGGTGGCCCAGCGGTCCATTGCCGCCGCCGAAGCCGGGGGCCTTCTCGATCGCCGCGCGGACGAACCGCCGCGCCAGCCTGACCGCGTGGGGCAGCGGCTGGCCGTGGCCGAGCAGCGTGGCGATCGCGCTCGACAGCGTGCAGCCGGTGCCGTGGGTGTGCCCGCCGGGCAGACGCGCGTCGTCGAACACCATCGCCTCGCCGCCCGGCGCGACGAGAATGTCCACCACGCGTGCGCCGCCGCCGTGCCCGCCCTTGGCCAGCACCGAAGTGTCATGTCGCTGGGCCAGCGCCGCCGCCGCTTCGCCGATTTCGTCCACGCTGCCGAGCGGCATGCCGGTCAGTACGCCGAGCTCGGGCAGATTGGGGGTGACCAGACTGGCGATGTCCATCAGCGCGGCGAAACCGTAGATCGTGGCGGCATCGGCAAGCTCCGCCCCGCTGGTCGCGACCATGACCGGATCGAAGACGATCGCGCCGGCAAAGCTGCCGAGGCGCTGGGCCAGCGCCAGCGCAATCGGCGCGGAACCCAGCATCCCGATCTTCACCGCATCGGCGCCGATATCGCCGAGGCAGCTTTCGACCTGTGCCAGAACGAAATCTGGGGCGAAGGTTTCCACGCCCTGCACCCCCCGCGTGTTCTGCGCGGTGACCGCGGTGATCGCGGTCATCGCATAGCCGCCGAGCATGGCGATGGTCTTGACGTCGGCCTGGATGCCCGCCCCGCCCGAGCTGTCCGAGCCGGCGATCGAAAGGATGCGGGGAGGGGGTGTTTCGCGCACTCCAAACCCTACCCGTTCGTGTCGAGCGAAGTCGAGACACGCCTGCGCCGCGCCCTCGTATCTCGACTGCGCTCGATACGAACGGAGGTCACGAAACGAATTTCCGCTCGGTGCTGGCGGGATACCTCACCTGGAGCGCCTTGCTCCGCGTCGGGCGGTCCATCAGCTAGCCGCCGCAATCGGGCCGCATTTCGAGCATCAGGCCGCCGCCCGGACCGCTTCGCAGATGCTCTCGACCACGCGCTCGACCTGCGCGGCGTCGTCGCCCTCCGCCATGACGCGGATCACGGGCTCGGTGCCGGAGGGGCGGATGACCAGGCGGCCCGAACCGTTGAGTTCGACCTCGGCGCTGGCGATGGCGGCCTTGACCCCGGCGGCCTCGAGCGGCGCGCCGCCGCCGTAGCGCACATTCCTGAGCAGCTGCGGAACGGTGTCGAACAGATGCAGCAGCTCGCTCGCCTGCTTGCCCGAACGCACCAGCGCCGCGAGAATTTGCAGCGCGGCGACCAACCCGTCGCCGGTGGTCGCGTGATCGGCGAGGATCATGTGGCCCGACTGCTCGCCGCCGAGATTGAAGCCGCCCTCGCGCATGCGCTCGAGCACATAGCGATCGCCGACCTTGGTGCGCTCGAGCGCAAGACCGATTCCGGCGAGATAGCGCTCGAGCCCGAGGTTCGACATCACGGTCGCCACCACGCCGCCGCCGCGGAGTTGGCCCGCGGCCTGCAACTCGGTGGCGATCAGCGCCATCAGCTGGTCGCCGTCGACGGTATCGCCGCGCTCGTCGACCACGATCAGCCGGTCGGCATCGCCGTCGAGCGCGAGCCCGACGTGTGCGCCGGTCTCGACCACCTTGGCCTTGACCGCGTCGAGCGAAGTCGAGCCGACGCCGGCGTTGATGTTGGTGCCATTGGGCGCGTTGCCGATGGTGACCAGCTTGGCCCCCAGCTCCCAGATCGCCGCGGGGGCGACCTGATAGGCGGCGCCATTGGCGCAATCGAGCACCACCTTGAGGGCGTCGAAGCGCACATCGGCGGGGATCGACTGCTTGGCGGCGTGGATGTAACGGCCGGGAGCATCGTCGATCCGCCGCGCGCGCCCGACCTCGGTCGCATCGACCAGCGGAACGCCCTGCTCCATCAGCGTCTCGATCACCATTTCGTCGGCATCCGACAGCTTGTAGCCATCGGGGCCGAACAGCTTGATGCCATTGTCCTCGTAGGGATTGTGGCTGGCGCTGATCATCACGCCCAGATCGGCGCGCAGCTCGCGCGCGAGCATGGCGATGGCGGGGGTGGGCAGCGGCCCGGTCATCACCACGTCCATGCCCACGCTGGTGAAGCCCGCCACCAGCGCGCTTTCCATCATATAGCCGGAAAGGCGCGTGTCCTTGCCGATCACCACGCGGTGGCGATGGTCGCCGCGCAGGAAATGCGCGCCCGCCGCCTGGCCCACCCGCATGGCAAGTTCGGCGGTCAGCTTGTCGGCGTTGGTCCGGCCGCGGATGCCGTCGGTGCCGAAATATTTGCGGCTCATATGCTCGTGATAGCCCTTTGCAGTCGCCAGCGCTCATGGCGCGGCGCGCGCGTCCTGTCACGACATTGTGCTCTGGCGCGGCCGGCCAAAGCCGTTATGTCGCCCGGATGGACACAAAGCCCAAGGATCCGGTCGGAACGCGCGGCGAGCGGCAACTGGTCACCGTGCGGATCCCGACCTGGTGGACGCTGGCGGGGTTGATCGGCGGATTGATCGCGGGCCTCCTGCTGGCGCGCAGCCCCCTGCTCGACCCGGTGCTGACGGTGTCGGCGCCGGTGGGCGCGCTATGGCTGCGCGCGCTCCAGGTGACCATCGTGCCATTGGTCGCCGGCCTGCTGGTGGTGGGCATTTCCCAGATGGCGCAGGCGGCGCGCGCGGGCGCCGCGGCGCGGCGGATGCTGGGCTGGGTGTTCGCGGTCCTGCTGTTCTCGGGGGTGAGCAGCGTGCTCCTCACCCCCTTCCTGCTGTCGCTGTTCCCGGCGCCCGAGGCGGCCGCCGGCGTGCTGTCGGCGGGCGGCCAGGGGCAGGAGGTGCCGGGGCTGGGCGCCTTCATCGAATCGCTGGTCGCGCCCAATATCGTCGCCGCGGCGGCGGAGACGGCGATGCTCCCGCTCACGCTGTTCCTCGCCGCCTTCGCGCTGGCGGCGTCGCGGCTGCCCGCCGGTCAGCGCGAAACGCTGGTCGGGTTCTTCCGCGCGCTTGCCAATGCCATGCTGCTGATCATCGGCTGGGTGCTGTGGGCGGCGCCGGTGGGCGTGTTCGCGCTGGCGCTCGGTGTCGGCGCGGCCAGTGGCGGGGCAGCCTTCGCGACGCTCGGCCACTACATTCTGATCGTGGTCGCGGCGGGCACACTGGTGTTCCTCGCCGGCTATCTGCTGGCTTGGCTGGCGGGCGGGATCGCGCCGCTGCGCTTCGCCCGCGCGATGATCCCCGCGCAGACCGTGGCGCTCTCGACGCAAAGCTCGCTCGCCAGCCTGCCCGCCATGCTCGACAGCGCGCAGCGGCTCGGACTGCGCGAGCAGACCGCCGAGTTCGTGCTGCCCCTGGCGGTGGCGATCTTCCGCGCCACCAGCCCGGCGATGAACCTGGCGGTGGCGGTCTATGTCGCGCATCTCGCCGGCGTCGAGCTCGGCCCGGCGGCGCTCGCGGCCGGGGTGGCGGTGGCTTTGGTGATCGCGATCGGCTCGGTCAGCCTGCCCGGCACGATCAGCTTCGTGATCTCGGTCGGCCCCATCGCGCTGGCGATGGGCGTGCCGATCGAGCCACTGGCGCTGCTCGTGGCGGTCGAAATGATGCCCGATCTGATGCGCACGCTCGCCAATGTGACAATGGACGTCGCGGTCACCACCGCGGTCGATCGCGGCGTCGAGGAAAACGCGGAGGAATTGCAACCCTAGCCTGGCCCGCGCATTGCTGTAGGGGACGGGCAGTTTCGGCCAAATCGGGAGACCATCATGGCGTTCAAGCTCATCGACCTGCCCTACGAGGACACGGCGCTCGAACCGGCGGTTTCCGCCGAGACGCTGAGCTTCCATCACGGCAAGCACCACAAGACCTACATCGACAAGACCAATGCCGCGATCGCCGGCACGGAGCTCGATGGCAAGCCGCTCGAGGACGTCATCAAGGCAGCGCGCGGCAGCAACCAGGGCCTGTTCAACAACGCGGCCCAAAGCTGGAACCACGGCTTCTATTGGCATTCGCTCGCGGGCGCGGAAACCTCGCCCTCCGAAGAGCTTTCGGCCATGATCGCGGATGCCTTCGGTTCGACCGACGAGCTCAAGAAGCAGTTGCAGGAGCGCGGCGCGGGGCATTTCGCCAGCGGCTGGGTGTGGCTGGCGGAGAAGGGCGGCAAGCTCTCGATCGAGGAAACCCACGACGGCGACACGCTCGCCGACCAGGGCTTCAACCCGCTGCTGACGATCGACGTGTGGGAGCACGCCTATTACCTCGATCACCGGAACGCGCGGCCGAAATATCTCGAGGCGGTGACGAAGGACAAGCTGAACTGGTCCTTCGCCTCCGAGAACCTCGCGCGCGGAACCGCCTGGGTCTATCCGGGCTGAACCTTCGCTCGGCTTTCTTGCGGCCCGTCCCGCGGTGGGCGCGGCGGGCCGTGCTTCACGCCGCGGGTGGCGGCGCTTCGCCGCCGGTCTCCTCCGCCTCGCTCGCGAACAGCGGTTCCCCGAATAGGAATCCGACCAGATTGGGCCGGCCGAGATGGTCGAACAGCGCGGTCAGGATCAGCAGGATGGGCACCGACAACAGCGCCCCGAGAACCCCCCAGATCCAGGTGAAATAGCTGAGCGCGATCAGGATCATCACCGGGTTCATGGTGAAGCGGGCCCCAAGTATGGCCGGGGTCACGACATTGGCTTCGATGGTGTGGAGCGCCAGATAGGCGGCGGCCGGCAGCAGCCCCATCGGCAGCGTGTCGCTGGTGCCGATCCCGAACAGCGCGGTCAGCCCGACCATCAGCAGCGGGCCGATATAGGGCACGAAGTTCATGATCATCGCCAGGCCGCCCCACATGATCGGCGCGGGCAGGCCGAGCGCCCAGGCGCCGAGCGCCGCGACGAGGCCGACACCGGCATTGATCATCGCCACCGTCAGAATGTAGTTCGCGACCCGGTCCTGAACCTCGCGCAGCGCGCGCGCGGCCTTGATGCTGGTGCCGAAAGAGGCGCGGCCGAACAGCAGCCTTTGCCGCAGCCGTACGCGGGCCTCGATCATGAAGAAGGTCATCAGCAGGGTCAGGACGAACTCGACGAGCACGCTCGGGGTGGCGAAAGCGATCGTGGTCAGCAGGCTCGGTTCGGCCAACACCACTTCGCGCGTGCCCGCCGAATCCCCCAGGGCGGCAATGCGCTCGTTGATCCGCGCGATCCACTGAAACTGCTCGCGCAACTCGGTGAAGCGCTTGCCGACCGTGTCGATCAGGGTCGGGATCTGCTCGACCAGCGTCAGCGCCGGCTGGAAGATCAAGGCCAGCGCCAGCACCACGCCCCCCAGCAGGATCAGCAGCGCGATGACCGAGGCCAGGGTGTTGGGAAGGCCCAGCCGCGCCAGCGAATCCGCGAGCGGGGAAAGGATCACGGTAAGCACCAGCGCGGCCGCGATCGGCAGGAACACCACGGAACCGATCGAAAGCACGAACGGCAGCGCCAGGAACAGGCCGATGCCGATCAGCACCACCAAGGCCGAAATCAGCCGAAGCTCCTCCTGCGCGAAGCTGAGGCGACGGACCCGCGGTCGTGCCGCGCTCGGGTCGCTCTGGGGAAGGGGCGCCTGGTCCATGCCCCCGTCTAGCTAACCGCGGGCCGCGACGCCATTGCCTGCCGCGACCTCTTCGAGTTCCTCGAGAATGGCTCGGTGCGCGGTCTCGTCGTCGATCGAGCGCTTGGGCACCGATCCATCGGCAAGCATGGTGTTGAGCGCGGCGCGTGCCCGTCCGACCCGGCTCTTGATGGTTCCGACCGCGCAGCCGCAGATGCTCGCCGCTTCCTCGTAGGAAAAGCCGCCCGCGCCCACCAGGAGGAGCGCCTCGCGCCGTTCGGGCGGGAGAGTGAGCAGCGCCCGGTGCAGGTCGGCGAGGTGGATCGGCTCTTCCTGTCCCGCGGGGGCGGTCAGGATGCGCTCGGCGACGTTCTCGTCGTATTCGCCGCGAAAGCGGTTGCGGCGCATGTCGGTGAGATAGGCGTTGCGCAGAATCACGAAGGTCCATGCGCGCATGCTGGTGCCCGGCTCGAACCGGTCCTGCGCCGCCCAGGCCTTGAGCAGCGCTTCCTGGACCAGATCGTCGGCCATGTCGGCGCGCCCGCACAGCCCGCGCGCGAAGGCGCGCAGGTGGGGCACCACCGCCGCGAGATCGCGCTTGAAATCGGCCCTCTCGGAGGCCGTCCGTTCGCCTTGCGTCATCAGCGCTGGTCGTCGAGTCGGGAAAGCAGATCGCGGAAGCTGTCGGGCAAGTCCTCGTCCACGACCTGGTCGTACAGCTGGCGCAGACCATTGGTCCAACCGGGCAGCTCGCCGTTTGCCTTCGCGCCGGGCTTGGATTCCGCGCCGCGTTTGTGACCGGGCTTCGGCTGGGTGGACCGGCCTTCCCTATTCGTTTGCGTCATGCTGGCTGGCTAGCCCCCTCGTCCGCGCCGGGCAAGCGCGACCCACGATTTTTGATCCCATCAAGAAACCGGGAACGAAGATGCGGCAATTCTGTTCCCGCAAGGGACCGGCTCGGATTCGTCTGCATCCGCTGACGGTGGCAGGGGCGTTCGCTTAGTATACGGGGATCAGTTCTGACAACCGAAGGCGCACCCGGCCGGTCCCTGACGCATCGTCTGCTGGTTGGACATCGGCGCGTCGCACCGCTGGTCATCTTCCTGCTGGTCCTGGCGATCACGATCGTCAGCGTGGTGGCGATCGAGCGCGGCGAGGCGGAGCGCGAGAATGCGCGAATGGCCCGCGTCGCGCTGTCGGCGGCGTCCGCCCTGGAGCGCCGGGCCACGGTCAACGCCTCTTATCTGCGCGCGGGCGCGGCGCTGTTCGCGATTCAGCCGGAGGTGAACGAGGCGCAATTCAGGCGTTTCGTTTCCCAATTGCGTCACGACACCGACTATCGCGGCGCCGACGGGATCGGCTGGGCGGCGGTGGTGCCGAGCGAGGACGCCCCAGCCTTCCTGACCCGCCTTTCGGCATCGAGCGGGCAGACGATCGCCTTGCGGCCCTCGCTTGCGGAACTGCCGCGGCAGGTGACGGTGCCGGTCACCTACCTGGAACCCGAAACCCGGCGCAATCGTAGCGCGCTGGGCTACGACATGCTCTCGAATCCGGTACGCCGCGCGGCGATGCGGGATGCCGAGCGCAGCGTCAGCCCGACCGCCAGCGGAAAGGTGGTCCTGGTCCAGGACAGCGAGACCGGGCAGGCAGGCTTCCTCATCTACATGCCCGTCTTCGAGGAGCGCGGCAGCGGGCAGCGCCTGCGCGGGTTCATCTACAGCCCCTATAATGCCGCCGAATTCATGGGAGCCGCGGAAGAACTCGCCGACCTGCGCGGGATGCGGCTGTCGCTGTTCGATGGCGAGCCGGGGCCGGCGACATTGCTGGGCACCATCGCCGGCACCGGCGAGGCCGAGGGCAAGACCGTGCGGCAGCATCTGCTGCTGGCGCACCGGCCGATGGTCCTCGAAGTGACCTCGCTGCAAACAGCTTCGCTCTCGCCGATCTCGATGGTCGTGCTGATGTTCGGGCTGGCGGTTGCCAGCCTGCTGATGCTGGTCTCGCGCCTGCTGACCAAACAGCTGATCGAGGACCAGCGCGCATTGGCCTGGTTCGCGGAGCAGAACTCGATCCGCAACTCGCTGACCCGCGAGCTCAACCACCGGGTCAAGAACACGCTCGCGAATGTGCTGTCGATCGTCACGCTCACGCGGCGCCGCGCCAAGACTCTCGACGAGTTCGCCGACGGGCTCGACGGCCGCATCCGCGCGCTGTCGGCGACCCACGACCTGCTCACCCAGTCGGATTGGGGCACCACCCCGATCGCCGCTGTGGTCGCCGCCGAGCTGGCGCCCTATACCCGTAGCGAAGACGGCGTATTGCAGGCGGAGGGCCCGCCGGTCGAGCTGGCCCCCAACGATGCGCTGTCGCTCGGGCTGGCGCTTCACGAGCTGGCCACCAACGCCTCCAAATACGGGGCGTTGAGCGTGCCCGGAGGTCAGGTATCGATCCGCTGGTCGCTGGCGGGAGAAAACCTGGCGCGGATCGAATGGATCGAACGCGGCGGGCCGCCGGTGCCGGCCGAGCGCCCGCGCGGGTTCGGGACGGACCTGATCGAGAAGATCGTGGCCCATGAATTGCGCAACCCCGTCGATCTCGTATTCGCGCCCGAAGGCGTGCGCTGCACTCTGATGGTGCCGGTGCGTCAACCGGTCGATTTCGCGATGCGCGCCAGGCCCCGCGGAGTCACGGGACACTGAGCGCGAAAGAGAGGCGGAGGCGGGCGAGCCTCCGCCCCCCCGGAAGGGTCAGCCGACCGGGCGGCTGGAGCCGAAGAACAGCGCCTGGCTGATGGCCGCGCGCACGGTCTGTTCCTGGAACGGTTTGGTGACCAGATAGGTCGGTTCGGGGCGATCGCCGGTCAGCAGCCGCTCGGGATAGGCGGTGATGAAGATCACCGGCACCGAACCGATCGCCAGGATGTCGTCGACCGCGTCGAGGCCCGAAGAGCCGTCGGCGAGCTGGATATCGGCCAGGACCAGGCCGGGGGTGCGCTCGGCGACCACCTGCTGCGCCTGCGAACGCGTGGCGGCGGTGCCGCAGATTTCGTGCCCGAGCGCGGTGACGAGATCCTCCAGCTGCATCGAGATGAGCGGTTCATCCTCGATGATGAGCACGCTGGTGGCGGTCTCGCGGTCGATTTCCTCGACTGCTTCCTGCACCAGCGCCTCGACCTCGCCGGCGCCCAGGCCCATGATCTCGCCCGCCTCCTCCATCGAGAAATCTTCGAGCGTGGTCAGCAACAGCGCCTGGCGGTTGAGCGGGGTGATGGCGCGCAGGCGCCCGGTCGCGGCGTCCTCGTGGGAGCGGCTGCCGCCCTCGCTCTCGGGAACCTCGAGATAGGCGCTCGACCACACCTTGTTGAAGGCCTTGTAGAGAGGCACCCGGCCCCCTTCGAGCGAGGATTTGAGATCGGCGTCGGCCAGCGCGGCTTCGAGCGTGGCGCGCACGAACGCGTCCCCGGTGGCCTGCGATCCCGTCAGCGCGCGCGCATAGCGGCGCAGGTAGGGCAGGTTTTTCGCAATCTGTTCACCCAGCGACATGAAGGCCCCTCCGATAATGCGAGCCTCAACGCGGGCTTGCGGGGATAGTTCCGTGCCCCGCCCAAGCCGACCCGAAGCGATTTGACAAGGCTTCTATTGGCGATTCGACACTGGCGATTCGAGCGCGCGCGGCACTTGCATCGCCAGGCGCCGTCTCCGGCTCCGATTTCCAACGGCGCCGGCCCATTTGCCTGGCGCGACGAAACGAAGGGCGGGTACGCGTGTGCGAAACGCAGGCGGAATCTTCTCGATTTTTTTCGCTGCTATCGGGAACCACATCCCGGTCCGGCCATTGTCCCACTGTCACCGCCGAGACCCCCCCTCCCGTCCAAGCGGCTGGTGATACGATCCCGAAAGGCCTCCGTTCGCAGGAACGGAGGCCTTTTTTCTGCTCCCGCCGGGCTCTCGTCGTGAATGGCGGGGAGGGCAGCACATGGCGCCTTGCGCCAGCGCGATCTCAGCCGATCGCGTCCCGCAACCGCGACAGCAGGCCGCGCCGCCCCGGCTCACGCAGGGCCGCCAACAGGGCCTCGGGCGCATAGGGCTTGGTCAATACGCTGCCGAGTTCGGCGATATGGGGGGGAATGTCCTGCGGCGCGCCGGTCGAGAACACGATGCGTGGACTGTTCTCCCCGAGCGATTCGACCAGCTCGGCGATCGCCCAGCCATCGTTGCGATCGGACAGATGAACGTCGAGAACGATGGCGTCGGGCAGTTCGGCCTTCAGCACCTCGAGCGCTCCATCGGTCGTCGGGCAGATATCGACATGCTCGACCCCGCCCTCGCGCAGCGTATCCTCGGTCGCCATACCGAGGATCGGATCGTCCTCGACGACCAGCACGCGTCGCAGCTGTAGCCCGTTCGTGGCGGCTTTCCTGGTCCGGCGGCGCGGCATCATGTCTGGAAGGACCCCCGGCGCGTCATGCGCATCACTCCAAACACGCGGCGATGGCTGGCGGTTCCGGAGTGGCGTTGAGCGAGCGCTGGCGCGATCGCGCGGCCAGGATCCCGGGCCGCGGGCGGATTTCGATGCGGGGCGGCGTCGCTCGCCGGTCAGGGCGCATATTGTCGGCAGGAGCGCGCGAAGGCCATTGACCGCGCCCGGTCGCTGCCGCAGGGCGGACCCGTCTTCCGCGGGAGCGATTCCGCGGGCGGACGAGCGGGAGAGATCGCCGGGCGCAATCCCGGCGGCGCCGAAGGAGCAACCGCCCCGGAAACTCTCAGGCACACGGGACCGCTCGCCCGGTGGACACTCTGGAAAGCGCTGGCCCGCGCTCAAGCGAAGGGCGGCCACCGAAGGGGTAAGCGCGGGGATTTCCCGCGCCAAGCTCTCAGGTTTCCCGACAGAGGGGGCATGGGTTCGCGGCTCCATCCCGGAGTGCGCCCATCTGCCGGGAAATTGTGTTGAGCGACGACAACGACAGCGAGTTCGAAGCCGAAACCGCGACCCTGCCGCTCGATGGCTGGCATCGCGGCAAGGGCGCCCGCATGGTGGAGTTCGCCGGCTACTGGATGCCGGTCCAGTATGAGGGCATCGTCGCCGAGCATCTCTGGACGCGCGCGCACGCCGGACTGTTCGACGTCAGCCACATGGGCCAGCTCGAGGTGTCCGGAGAGGCCGCCGAAGCAGCGCTCGAAGCGGTGCTGCCGATCGACCTGTCGACGCTCAAGCCGGGCCGCCAACGCTATTCGCTGCTGCTCGACGAGAGCGGCGGCGTGCTCGACGACCTGATGGTGACCAACGCGGCGCATCGCTTCTACCTCGTGGTGAACGGCGCGACCAAGTGGGACGATATCGCCCATCTGCGCGAGCATCTGCCCGACGAGATCACGCTGACCCACCTCGAGGACGACGCGCTGCTCGCGCTGCAGGGGCCGGAGGCGGCCCGGGCGCTCGCGCGGCTCGGGCTTGACCCGGTGAACGATGGCTGGCCCCGCGTGGAGGAAATGGTTTTCATGCAGGCCGGACCGTTCAGCTGGAACGGCGTGCCGCTGCGCGTCAGCCGCTCGGGCTACACGGGCGAGGACGGCTATGAGATTTCTGTCCCGGCCGCGCGTGTCGAGACGCTGGCCGAAGCGCTCTGCGCGCAGCCCGAAGTGCAGCCCATCGGCCTCGGCGCGCGCGATTCGCTGCGGCTCGAGGCTGGGCTGCCGCTCTATGGTCACGACCTTTCGCGCGAGATTTCGCCGATCGAGGCCGGGCTGACCTTCGGCATCAACAAGCGCCGCCGCGGCGAGGGGGGCTTCGCCGGCGCCGACCGCATCCAGCGCGAGCTGGCCGAGGGCACCGCGCGCAAGAGCGTCGGCCTCACGCTCGAAGGCCGCCTGCCCGCGCGCGAGGGCGCCGAGGTCTATGCCGGCGATGCCAAGGTCGGCCGGGTCACCAGCGGCGGCTTCTCGCCGACGCTCGGTCACCCCATCGCCATGGCCATCGTGGATTCGGCGCATTCCGCCGAAGGTACCCCGCTTGTCGTCGATGTGCGCGGCAAGCGCCTGTCGGCGGCGGTCGCGCCGATGCCTTTCGTACCCCATAACTATTTTCGCGGAGACAGATGATGCCCCGTTATTTCACCGACGAGCACGAATGGATCGACGTCGAGGGCGACACCGCCACGGTCGGCATCACCGATTATGCGCAGGGCCAGCTGGGCGACATCGTCTTTGTGGAACTGCCGCGGGTCGGCAGCGAGGTCGCCAGGGGCAAGGACGCCGCGGTGGTCGAGAGCGTCAAGGCGGCGAGCGACGTCTATGCGCCTATTACCGGCGAGGTGACCGAGGCTAATGGCGCGCTGGAGGACGATCCGGCGCTGGTGAACAGCTCGCCCGAGGACCAGGGCTGGTTCTTCAAGCTGACCATCGCGAACAAGTCCGAGCTCGACGGGCTGATGGACGCGGCCGCCTACAAGAGCTTCTGCGATTCTTTGTGACAACGCCGTTCGTGTCGAGCGAAGTCGAGACACTGCGCGCTGCATCTCGACTTCGCTCGATGCGAACGGATTGAGGAAATTATTCCTTCATGCGCTACCTGCCCCTGACTCCCGATGACCGTTCGGCAATGCTCGCCACGATCGGCGCGGCCGATATCGACGCGCTGTTCGCCGACGTCCCCGCGGAGGCGCGGCTCACCGGCCCCATCGCGGGCCTGCCGCTGCACCAGAGCGAGATGGCGGTCGAGCGGCACATGCGTGCGCTTTCGAAGAAGAACCTCTCCGCCGCCGACGCCGCGTTCTTCTGCGGGGCGGGGGCCTATCGCCACCACATCCCGGCGAGCGTCGATCACATCATCCAGCGCGGCGAGTTCCTGACCGCCTACACCCCCTACCAGCCCGAGATCGCGCAGGGCACGCTGCAGATGCTGTTCGAGTTCCAGAGCCAGGTCGCTCGGCTCTATGGTTGTGCGGTCGCCAATGCCTCGATGTACGACGGCTCGACCGCCTGCTGGGAAGCGATCGCGATGGCGGGGCGGATCACGCGCCGCAAGCGCGCGGTGGTCTCGGGTGGGCTGCACCCGCACTATGTCGAGACCTCCAAGACGATGGCGAAGTTCATGGGCGATGAGATTGCCGACGCGCTGCCGACGCTCAGCGGCACGCCCGACAACGCCGCGCTTGTCGCGCGCATCGACCACCAGACGAGCTGCGTGGTGGTGCAATACCCTGACATCCTCGGCCGAATTCCCGATCTCGCCGAGATCGCCGAGGCCGCGCACGCCAAGGGTGCGCTGCTGATCGCGGTCAACACCGAGCCGGTGGCTCTCGGCGCCATCGAGAGCCCCGGCGAGCTGGGCGCGGACATCGTGGTCGGCGAGGGGCAGGCGCTCGGTGTGGGCTTGCAATTCGGCGGGCCCTACCTCGGACTATTCGCCGTGCGCGATCCCAGGCATGTCCGCCAGATGCCCGGCCGGCTGTGCGGCGAGACCGTCGATGCCGATGGCAAGCGCGGCTTCGTGCTGACGCTCTCGACCCGCGAGCAGCACATCCGCCGGGAGAAGGCGACGAGCAACATCTGTACCAATTCGGGCCTTTGCGCGCTCGCATTCAGCGTTCACCTCACGCTGCTCGGCGAGAAGGGCCTGCGGCGGCTCGCGGCCGAGAACCACCGTCTCGCCTGCCTCGCCGCCGACCGGCTGGCGGAGGTGCCGGGGGTGCGAGTGCTCAACGATATCTTCTTCAACGAATTCACCGTCCTGCTGGGCCAGGACGCGCGCGAGGCGGTGCGCACGCTGACCGACAAGAAGGTGCTGGCAGGCGTCTCGCTTGGTCGGCTCTACCCCGCGCACGGCGCGCTTCACGAAGGGCTGGTCGTCGCGGTGACGGAGACGACCAGCGAGAACGACATCGAAACCCTTGCCTCGGCGCTCGAGGAGGTGCTGGCATGAGCGCGCCCAACGCATCCGGCTGGAAGCCCGGCACGCTCGTCTCCGGCGGTGCGGGCGAGACCTTAACCTCGACGGGCAACCGCGCGTTGATGCTCGAGGAGCCGCTGATCTTCGAGATTGGCAGCACCGAGACCACCGGTGTCGATTTCTCACCCCTGCCCTTCAGGGGAGGGGACGGGGGTGGGGCCTGTAGCGAGATTGGGGACATTCCCCACCCCAACCCCTCCCCTGAAGGGGAGGGGCTTGCGAACCGCCTTGGCGGCTTTGCACGCGACGCGGAGTTCGGCCTCCCGGGCCTGTCCGAGCCCGAAGCGGTGCGACACTACACCCGCCTCAGCCGTCAGAACTACGCCATCGACTTGGGGCTCTTCCCGCTCGGGAGCTGCACGATGAAGCACAATCCGCGTCTCAACGAGAAAGTCGCGCGGATGCCGGGCTTCGCCGACGTTCACCCGCTCCAGCCGGTCGATACGGTGCGCGGCGCGCTCGAAGTCATCAACGAGCTGGCCTTCTGGCTGATCGACCTCACCGGAATGCACGGCGTGGCGATGACCCCGAAGGCGGGCGCGCATGGCGAGCTGTGCGGCATCCTGTGCATCCGCGCCGCGCTGGAGGCGCGCGGCGATGCGCGCGAGGTGATCCTGGTGCCCGAGAGCGCGCATGGCACCAACCCCGCCACCGCCGCCTTCGCGGGCTACCGGGTCGAGGATATTCCCGCCACCGCCGAGGGGCGCGTCGATCTCGAGGCGCTCGAGGCGCGCCTCGGTCCCGATGTCGCCGCGGTGATGATCACCAACCCCAACACCTGCGGGCTGTTCGAGCGCGACATGAAGGCGATTTCCGACGCGGTCCACGCCGCCGGCGGTTTCGTCTATTGCGACGGGGCGAACTTCAACGCCATCGTCGGCAAGGTCCGCCCCGGCGACCTCGGCATCGACGCGATGCACATCAACCTTCACAAGACCTTCTCCACGCCGCACGGCGGCGGCGGACCGGGCTCGGGGCCGGTGGTGCTGTCGGAGGCGCTGAGCCCCTACGGGCCGCTGCCCTATACCGCCCGCACCAAGGACGGCGTGGTCCATCTGATCGAGGAGGAAAGCGCCGAGGCGTTCTCCAACGAGCACTTCGGCGGCAAGCTCGCGAGCTTCGGGCGGATGAGCGCGTTCCACGGGCAGATGGGCATGTTCACCCGCGCGCTGACCTACATCCTCAGCCACGGCGCCGATGGACTCCGGCAGGTGGCGGAAGACGCCGTTCTCAACGCCAACTACATCCTGCGCAGCCTCGACGATGTGCTCGACGCGCCCTTCGGGGCGAGCGGGCCGTGCATGCATGAGGCGCTGTTCAGCGACAAGGGCTTCGCCGAGGGGTTTTCGACCCTCGACCTCGCCAAGGCGCTGATCGACGAGGGTTTTCACCCGATGACGATGTACTTTCCGCTCGTCGTCCACGGCGCGATGCTGGTCGAGCCGACCGAAACCGAGAGCAAGCAGGGGCTCGACCAATTCATCGCCGCGCTGCGAACAGTCGCCGAACGCGCGCGAAATGGCGATGAAACGCTCAAGACCGCGCCGCACCATGCTCCGAGGCGCCGGCTCGACGAAACACTCGCCGCGCGCAAGCCGATCCTGGCATACGAAGGCAGCGGCGCGCCGCCCGGCAAGCCGCAGCTGAGCGAGCAGGGCGGGAGCTAGCGCGCGCCCTTGCAGCCCCCGCGTCCTGCCGTAAGAAGGGGCAAGGGGGGTTGCGGTGGACGAGCAGGCCCGAGAGCAAAAGCCCGACAGCCTGCTGCGCCGTGGCTGGCGCAACGTGCGCGAGGCGGGCACGCGCCGGCTCGTCATTACCGCGCTGCTTACGGTCGCCTCGCTAATTATCGGCTATTTCAGCTGGGCGCTACCGATCACCGCCAGCGCCGAGCGCGCGCTTTACGATGCGCGGTTCTACGTCCAGGCCAGTCAGGCGGCGGCGGCGCCCGATCCGCGCGTGGTGATGGTCGTGTTCGACGATCAGACGCTGCGCCGCGCCCAGAAGCGCTCGCCGCTCGACCGCGGGCTGCTCGTGCAGGCGTTGCGTAACCTCGACGCGCTGGGCCCCCGCGCGATCGGCATCGATATCCTGTTCGACCAGCCGCAGGCCGAAGATGCCGCGCTGATCGCGACGCTGCGCGCCATGAAGACGCCGGTGGCGGTCGGCTATGCCAACACCGCCACCAACGCCGGCGAGATCGAATACGAACAGCAGGAGTTTCTGGATGGTTTCATCGCGCAACTGAAGGGTAGCAAGGCCCATCCCGGCAGCGTGCGGCTCGACGACGTTTATGGCGTCACCCGCAAGTTTCCCTCGATCGAGCCGGGCCTGCCGCCGGTCTTGGGCCGCGCGATGCTCTCCGCCGGCGGCGAGGAGGCCAGGACATTGCCCGGCTACACCGGCGCGATCCGCTATCGCCTCGACAAGTTCGACGGCGAGGGGGTCGTCCCCAAGCTCCAGATCGATACATTCCTCGACGACGGCCTGTTCGCGGATGCGGAGGTGCGCGCCATGCTGCGCGAACAGATCGCCGGCCGCTATGTCCTGATCGGCGGAGACATCGTCGA
>JAIETR010000035.1 GCA_019745075.1 Qipengyuania sp. | reverse complement strand
GCGGCGGTCGAGACTCTGGCGCGCGAGGCGGCGGCATTGCGCTAGACCCTCATCCATCGTCACCCCGGACTTGATCCGGGGTGGTGCTTCCTTCTGGCGCACCGCAGGAAGAAAAGCACTGGCCCGGATCAGGTCCGGGCCGACGTAGCTTTGAGATTGCGTGGGGGTTCGGCGGTGAATAGCCATGTTTCTCCCATAGGCCGCGCCAACACTCCGCCGAGCGATGCGTTCTCCCCGCGCCGAAGCCGCGCCACCAGCGCCGCCACATCGCCGCGGCGGGCCTCCCCGCCGAGCGCCACGATGATCCGGCGCGCAAGTTCGCCGGCCTCGAAGTCCGAGGGTCCGGGCGCGAAGCGCAAGCCGGCTTCATCGCGGCTGACCCGCTCGTTCCATGCTGCTTCGATGCTGGCATCGAGGTAGCTTTCGGCCTCGCCGAGATGGGCGGCGCTGCGGGCCAGGGCTTCCGGATCGAGCCAATCCGCGGCGGCCAGCGCCTTGCGGACCGCCACGCGATCGAAACTCGGGTCGTCGTTCGAGGGGTCGCGCGCGGGGTCGATCTCGGCGCCAGCCACAATCGCTTCCAGTTCCGCGCGCCGCCAGCCGAGCAGAGGCCGCAAGAGCACAATCCGGCTCTCCGGCACGCTCCCCCGCGCCCGCACGCCCGCGAGCCCCGCCAGTCCGCTGCCCCGGTTGAGCCGCATCACCAGCGTCTCGGCCTGGTCGTCGAGCTGGTGCCCGGTGGCGAGCGCGGCGAGGCCGCGTCGGGCGCACCACCCTGCGAGCGCCGCGTAACGGACGCTTCGCGCGCGATCCTGCACATTGCCCTCGGGCACCGTGACGGTCAGCGTCTCATGCGACACGCCGAGGCGTCGGCAAATCTCTGCGACCATAGCCGCTTCGCCGGGGCTCTCCGCCCTTAACCCGTGATCGACGGTCGCGGCTTCGACTTGGCCAGCCAGGCCAGCCTGGGCCAGCAGCAAGAGCGCCAGGCTGTCGGGTCCGCCGGACACCGCCACGCCGAGCCGCACTCCTTCGTTCCCGCCCTCGGGCCAGAGCCGGGCAAGATCGGCGGCGAAGCGCGCGGTCAGATCGGGCGGGACTGCCGTATCAATTGCACGTCTCTCAGCTGCACTTGGCCCGGCCGCGCGCCGCGTCGTACTGGCTTTTGAGCCGGCCGGTGGCGAGCGCGGGGTAGGTTTCGGAGAACTCCGCCAGCGCGATGCAGGCGCGCTTGGTGTCGCCCAGCGCGATCATCGATTCGGCGAGATAGAGCAGGCTGTCGCCGGCGCGCGCGCCCGTCTTGTCGGTCTGGTAGTTCCGCAGGAACCACGGCGCCGCCTCGCGCGGCTTGCCGTCGTCGAGATAGGCGCGGCCGAGCAGATTGCGGCCATAGCTGATCTGCGCGTGGTTGGGGTGCTTTTCGACGAACATCGTCAACGCCTGCGCCGCCTCGGGATAGAACTTAGCGTCCCAGAGGCGGAAGCCATAGGCATAGGCATCGGCCCCGGCATCGCCCGTGTCGGGCTTGACGATCGCCTGCACGGCGGAGAGCCGCTCGGCGGTGGGGCCGGTGGCCGCCGTGGAGGCGGGTGGAGAGGGTGCGCTGCGAGCCGTAGTCGGCGCGGGCAGCGTCGAGGCGGGAGCCGGCGCGATCGCCGGCGCGCGCGCGGCCTCGAGCAGTTGCACCCGGTCCTGCAACAGGCGCAGCGTGTTGGCGTTTTCCTCGTTCCCCGCCGTTAGCTGGCGGAGCTGGCCTTCGAGCGCGTCCAGCCGCGCGAGAATGTCGGTGACCGCCGTGGTGCTCGGCGCGCCGACGGTTTGCGGCGCTGGCGCCGCGCTGGTGATCTCGGGCTCGAAGGTTCGGCCCGCGCCGCCCGGAAAGACCTGGCGTTGCAAGGCGCGCACCTCCGCCTCGATCTTCCTGAGCCGCGCCTCCGCATCGCTTTGCGCGGCCGCCGGCGAGGCCGCCAGCACGAGGCCCAGAGCGGCAGCCGCGAAACCGAAATTGCGCGCTCCTCGTCCAATCAAATGCAAGGGTCGGCTCCGATCGTGGTTTGCCATTCGAGTGACCTAGCGCGCTCAGCCTGTCGAGAGGATGAAGGCGGGTTTTCCTACGTCGCGGGAGCGGCGGGGGAAGTGGCGGCCGGCGGCGCGGGCCGGGCGAGCAGCGCGGCGGCATCCACGGGCACGTCCCTCATCACCACTTCGCTGTTCCCCAGCATCGGGACAGCGCGCCCGGCCACGGTGATCGCGAGCGCGTTGGGGCGCCCGGTCCACAGCTGGGGACCTTGCGCCTCGGCCGGGACGGTGAAGCTCTGCCCCCTGGCCATCTGGCCCTCGAACAGGCGTTTGCCCGTGGCGTCGTAGAACTTGACCCACGTGCCGTCGACGAGACTGGTGAAGACCACCGGTCCCGCCGGCGCGGCCGCGGGACGGGCGGAGCCGGGCCCCGAGGTGATGACGCGCTGCTGCGCAGCCTGTGTCGGCGGGGTGAGCGGCGCCGGGCCGAGCCCTGGCGAGAAGTAGGTCCGATAGAAGGCGAAGGCGCCCGCAAGCAGGACCAACACCGCCAGCAGCGAGAACCACGTCAGCCGCCGCGAGGGCACTCGTGCCGGATCGCCCGGCTCGAAGCGGTCGGGGCGCAGCGGAAGCCCTTGCGGATCGCCGGCCTCCAGATCGAGCCGCACCTGTTCGGCGATCGCGCGCTCGTCGAGCCCGAGCAGGCGGGCATAGGTGCGGCTGAACCCGACCGCATAGGTGCGGCTGGGCAGCCTGGCATAGTCCCCGGCCTCGATCGCGGCGAGGTGGCGCTGCGGGATGCGGGTGCGGGCTGCAACCTCGGCCAGGTCGAGCTTTGCCCTGGCGCGGGCTTCGGCCAGCATGGCCCCGGCGCGCCGGCCGTGCGCCTCGGGCGCTTCGGGCTCCAAACTCTCTTCCATGCGATCCCCGGTTCGGCCCAGTCCTTCGGCCAGAGGGAAAGGGCGCAATTGCGGGCGGTGTCAACCAAGCGGGTACGGCAAACAGCGGATAGCGGCGTTCAAATGCGCCGCTTGCGCGACGAACGCCATCTATTCGCTATCGATCCCGCGAGCCTCGGCCCATTCGCCCAGCGCCACGCGCATGCTCGGCGGGGGGCGCCGCAGCCATTCCGCCATCGCTGCCGACAACTCGCCGAGATCGACCTTGCGGACCAGTTCCTTGATCGGCCCGACCGCGGCCGGGGTGATCGAGAGGCGGCGATAGCCGATGCCGAGCAGGGCCAGCGCCTCGAGCCGCCGCCCGCCCATCTCGCCGCAGACGCCGAGGTCGATCTGAGTGCCCGCCAGCCCCTTGGCGATCCGGTCGAGGAACCGCAGGATCGCCGGGCTCAGCCAGTCGTAGCGCTCGGCAAGCTTGGGATTGGCGCGATCCGCGGCAAACAGGAACTGGGTCAGATCATTGGTGCCGACCGAGAGGAACGACAGCCGCCCCTCGAGCTGTTCGAGCACTTCGGCAAGCGCGGGCACCTCCAGCATGGCGCCATAGCGGATCGCCTCGGGCAGCTGCTTGCGGCGCGTCCTGAGGTAGGCGAGCTGGTCCTCGAACACCGCCTTGGCGGCGTCGAATTCCCACGGCTCGCTGACCATCGGGAACATGACGTTGAGACTGCGCCCCGCGCTCGCCTCGAGCAGCGAGCGCGCCTGCGCCTTGAGCAACCCCCCCCGGTCCAGCGCCAGCCGCAAGGCGCGCCAGCCCATCGCCGGGTTCTCCTCGCGCTCGAGCGCCTCGCTGGTCAGATAAGGCACCGCCTTGTCGCCGCCGATATCGACGGTGCGGAAGGTCACCGGCTTGTCTCCGGCGGCCTCGAGCACGTCGCGGTAGAGTCGGGTCTGGCGCTCGCGTTGCGGCAGGGTGGCGGAAACGAGGAACTGAAACTCGGTGCGGAACAGCCCGACCCCGTCCGCCCCGGTCATCGCCAGCATCGAAATGTCGTCGCGCAGGCCGGCGTTGATCATCACCTGGATGCGCGTACCGCAGCGAGTGACGGGCTCGAGGTCGCGCATCTCGGCATAGGCAGCCTGGCGCTCGCGGCTCTTGGCGAAGCGGGTGTCGAACACCTCGGCCATGGCCTGACTGGGCCGCAGCGTCACCACGCCCTTGTCGGCGTCGAGCAGCAGCTCGTCGCCATCGGAAACCTGGCGCATGATGCCCTCGCAGCGGCCGAGCACGGGCACGCCCATGGCGCGCGCGACGATCACCACGTGGGCGGTCAGCGAGCCTTCCTGCAGCACCACGCCCTTGAGGCGCCGGCGGTCGTATTCGAGCAGCTCCGCGGGTCCGAGATTGCGGGCGATCAGGATCGTGTCGCGACGCAGGCCCTGGGTGGCCGCGGTGCCGAGCTGGCCCGAGACGATCCGAAGCAGCCGGTTCGACAGATCCTCCAGATCGTGCATCCGGTCGGCGAGCAGCGGATCGTCGATCTGCCGCATCCGCATCCGCGTGCGCTGCTGGACTCGCTCGATCGCCGCCTCGGCGGTCAGGCCGTTGTCGATCGCCTCGTTGATGCGCCGCCCCCAGCCCTCGTCATAGGCGAACATCTTGTAGGTCTCGAGCACCTCGTCGTGCTCGCCGCCGACGCCGAATTCGGCCTGGCTCGCCATATGCTCGATCTGCTCGCGCATCTTGTCGAAGGCCCGATAGACGCGCTGGCGTTCGGCCTCGATGTCGTCGGCCACGACCTGATCGATGGTGATGCGCGGCTGGTGGAACACCGCAAAGCCGCTCGCTAGCCCCTTGACCAGCGTCAGCCCGGGCAGGATGCGCGGCCCGCCGTCGTTCTCGAGCGCATGCTCGTCATCGACCAGCCCCGCGTGTGCGATCAGTTCGCTCAGCACCATGGCGGTGGTCTGCAGCGCCTCGATCTCGATATCCTCGTAGCGGCGCGGATCGGCGTGCTGCACGACCAGCGCCCCGATCGCGCGGGCGCGGTGAATGATCGGCACGCCGGCGAAGGAGTGGAACCGGTCCTCGCCGGTTTCCGGGCGATAGGCGAAGTCGGGATGCGAGGCGGCCTCCGCCAGGTTGAGCATTTCGACATTGGCGGCGATGGTGCCGACCAGCCCCTCGCCCACCGCCAGCCGGGTGACGTGGACCGCGTCGGGATTGAGCCCACGCGTCGCGAACAGTTCGAGCGCGCCCTCGCGCAGCAGATAGATCGAGCAGACCTCGCTATCGAGGCTCTCGCCGATGATCTCGACCACCTGATCGAGCTTGCGCTGGGGTTGCGCGCGCGAGGCCATCACCTCGTGCAGGCGGGTGAGGATCAGGCGGGCGCTGGAGGCGGCGGTCATCGCCAGCCGCTATAGCAGGCCAGCGTCAGGGAAAAAGGGCGCCCGATCCGATGGGCGCGTAGGTGGAAAGGCGCCCCGATCGGCCCGGACCGGCGGTCAGAGCCGCGAAATCTCCTCCTTGATGCGCAGCTTCTGCTTCTTGATGTCCTGAACCATCGCAGCGTCGGGCGCGGGGCGGGCCAGTTCGGCCCGCAGGCGGGCGTCGAGCCCGGCATGTTTGGTCTGAAGCGCATCGACGTGGCCAGTTCCAGGGGATGTGAGCATGGGTGTGTCTCCTTGCGCGAAGGTCGAGGTCCTCGGGTGCCGGCGACTCGCCCAGAGCGGGCGCGCCGCGGGCCAACGATAGAACCACAAGCTTACCCCTTTGCGAACCCCCCACGCTTCGATAAGCAGCGCGCCGCTTGAAAAACGCGACGAATGGATTCGTCGTCCAGGCGTCAGTTTTCGGAACCGGATACGCGCGTGAACGAGCAGGAACTCAAGAAGCGGTTGGAACTGCTGAGGATCGAACACCGCGACCTCGACGCGGCCATCGCCGCGCTGACCGCGGCGGGCCACAGGCACGGGCCCGGCGACCAGCTCCAGATCGCGCGGCTGAAGAAACGCAAGCTGGCTATCCGCGACCAGATCGCGATCCTCGAAGACAATCTGCTGCCCGACATCATTGCTTAGGAAATTATCGCTAATAAGGCGATCGCACGCTGTCCTCGATTGAGACGGGCGGAAGGCTGCGCTGGCGGTCGCACCGCCACTGATTTAGGCCGCCGACCATGAGCACGCATCGCATTCGCCGCCAGGTGGTCGAAGAACTCTACGAAGAGACGCTGCTGCTCGCCGACGAGGCGCGCGCGGCGTTCGACCTGCGCGGCCGCGAGCCCGGCGAGAGCGAAGCCGACACCACGCGCATCGCGCTCTCGATCGAGGGCTTGCGCACCACCACCCGGCTGATGAACCTGCTCGCCTGGCTGCTCAATCAGCGCGCCTTCTTCGCGGGAGAATTGTCCGAGGCGCAGGTCAAGCGCTGCGGCGCTCTGGCGCAGGACCGCGCGTCCGATCCGGTGCAGATGGCCCAGCTCGAGCTCGGCACCCGCGCGCTGATCCGCGAGAGCGAGCGCCTCTACGCGCGCGCCGGACGGCTCGACTGGTGGCTTCAGCGCGACGAAGCCGAGGGCCAGGCGCGCGCCCTTCAGGGCCGGTTGGCGAGCGCGTTCGGCGGCGGCTGAATCCCCTTGGCGCCTTGTGCGATCGGGCGATTCCGCCGGATCGCGATTTGCCATTCTCCATCGGTCAATGCCGATCCGCGCCGACGCTCAGCCGAGCAGCACCACATCCCAGCGATATCTGGCCGGATCGGAAACATCGCGCATCGCCACCGAGGTGGCCGCCTCCTCGCCCAGGGCGCGATACAAGGTGTCGCGCGCGTTCCCTTCCGCATCCTCGGGGAAATACATCTGGGCGATCGAACGGTGGGCTCGGCCGCGCAGATCGAAGTGGAGGTGCGGCGGGCGATGGCCGATCGGGCTGTCGTATCCGGCGGGCTTGACGGTGACGATCCGATAGGCGCCGTCCGGCCCGGTCGTGAGACGCGCGTAGCCCTGGAAGTCCGGATCGAGCGGCGCAGTCGCCGGATCGAGCTCGTGCATGTAGCGGCCGGCCGCGTTGGCCTGCCACAGATCCATTTGCGCGCCCGCGATCGGATTGCCCCGGGTATCGCGCACCCGCCCCGTCAGCTCGATCACCGTGCCGCGCGCCCGGTTGGCGTGGCCGGCCAGTCGGGTCAGATCGGCATCGTTTTCGGCCAGCGGATGCAGCGGGTAGAACGGCCCCAGCGGCGATTCCGCGGTCGTGCCGAGCGCCGGCTGCCGCTCTTGCGCCAGCGCCGGCCCGACGACGAACAACCCCGCCGAAGCGAGAGCCGACTGCGCGAGTTGCCGACGGGACAGCAGGCCACGGTCGACCGCAATTGTGTGATCGATCTCGTGCTCCCGCATCGTTTGTCCCCCCAAAAAACACCCCTGGCGCCAGCAGCCCCGGCACGAGGCGAGGCTGGGCCCGCGTTGCCGGCGAGTCAAGTTCGCGGCGCGGTCGGGGGGCGGGCGGCAATCCATTCGCCCCGAGCTCCAGGCTCTGTATGGGACACGGTCGTCGCAGTCAGGCCCCTGCGAGCGCGCGCCGCCAGCGCGCCATCCGCTCTTCGCGCACGGCGCGATCCATCGCCGGGGCAAAGCCCCGCGCCGCGCCGCGCATCGCCGCCGCCGCAGCGTTCAGCGAGGGGTAAAGCCCCGCGCCCACCGCCGCGCACAGCGCCGCGCCCAGTGCGGTGGTTTCGACGAAATCGGGCCGTTCGACGGGCAGGTCGAGGACGTCGGCGAGATCCTGCGCCATCCAGTCGTTGGCGCTCATCCCACCATCGATCCGCAGCGCCCGCCACGGCGCGCCATCGGCGGCGAAAGCCGCGGCGAGGTCGTGCATCTGCTGCGCCATCGCTTCGAGCGCGGCGCGCGCGAGCTGCGCCCTGCCGCTGGCAAAGCTGAGCCCGGAGATGACTCCGCGCGCCTCCGGCCGCCAGTGCGGCGCCCCGAGTCCCGAAAGCGCCGGCACGATCGTCACTCCGCCGCTGTCGGGGATCGAGCGCGCCAGCGCCTCGGTCTCGGCGGAGCTGGAGATCACGCCGAGGCTGTCGCGGAGCCACTGCACCAGGCTCCCGGCGACGAAGACCGAGCCTTCGAGCGCGTAGCTGCGCCCGCCCCCCGCCTGCGTCAGCACGGTGCCGAGCAAGCGATTGGCGGACCGGGGCAACGCCTCGCCCAGGGTGGTGAGCACGAATGCGCCGGTGCCGAATGTGGCCTTGGTCTCGCCCGGCGCCAGGCATCCCTGCCCCACGGTCGCGGACTGCTGATCGCCGATCAGCCCGCAGATCGGAATCGCGCGCCCGAACCACTGCGGGTCGGTTTCCCCGAGCATGCCGTGGGTATCGACGACCTTGGGAAGCGCGGAGATCGGCACGCCGAACAGCTCGCACAGCCCGGCATCGAACTGCGCCCCATCGAGCCGCAACAGCAATGTTCGGCTGGCATTCGAGGCGTCCGAGATATGCGCCCCGCCGGTGAGCTTGAACGCGAGCCAGCTCTCGACGGTGCCGAAAGCCAGCCGGCGGCTTTCCGCCGCGGCGCGCACCTGCCCGTCGTTGTCGAGCAGCCAGCGCATCTTGGTGGCGGAGAAATAGGGATCGAGCAGGAGCCCGGTCGCGGCCTGCACCGCCGGCTCATGGCCCGCCGCCTTCAGCTCGGCGCAAAGCTCGGCGGTGCGGCGGTCCTGCCACACGATGGCGCGGGCGAGGGGCTCGCCGCTGGCCCTGTCCCAGGCGACCACGGTCTCGCGCTGGTTGGCGATCCCGATCGCGGCGATCGCGGCTTCATCCTCGCCCACCGCCTCGCGCGCGCAGGCGAGCGTGCGCGCCCAAATCTCGGCGGCATCGTGCTCGACCCAGCCGGGCCGCGAATAGTGCTGTGTCAGCTCCGCCCTTGCCACCCGGAGCAAGGCGCCGTCCGCGCCGAAGACCATCGCACGGGTGGAGGTCGTGCCCGCATCGATGACAAGGATGTTCTCGCCCATGCCGGCGCTTGTGCCCAGCCCTGGGCGCGAAGTCGAGATGGCGGGCGAAGGGCAATCGTTCACGCAGTTTTTTTCACACAAAGACACGAAGAGGGCAGGCCGCGCCGCAGGCAGATCGCCACAGCCTGGAAGGTTGCGGCTCACCGAGCCACGATAGCCTCCGGCGGCACATCTTTGTGTCTTTGTGTGAATCACAAGGGGCCGCCATCGCAACCGGGCGGAGCGCTCGACTTCGCCCTCCCCCGCCCCCATATCGCGCGAATGGCTTCGCCTCCGCCGAAACCCTGGCCCACCGGCGCGGCCGAGCAGCTCGAGCCGCTGGTACGCCGCGTGCTCGCGCCCAACCCCTCGCCCTTCACCTACACCGGCACGCAGACCTATATCGTCGGCCTGGGAGACGGCTGCGCGGTGATCGATCCCGGGCCGGACGATCCCGCCCATCTCGACGCGCTCGAGGCGGCGATCGGCGGCGAGCATGTCTGCGCGATCCTGTGCACCCACACCCACCGCGACCATTCGCCCGCCGCGCGTCCGCTCGCCAGGCGCACCGGGGCCCCCATCGTCGGCTGCGCGCCGATCGCCTTCGACGATGCCGGACCGCGCGCCGACTTGGGCTTCGATCCCGATTACGAGGCCGACCGCGCGATGGAGGACGGCGAGGCGATGACCGGCCCGGGCTGGACGCTGCGCGCGGTGGCGACGCCCGGCCACGTCTCGAACCACCTTTGCTTCGCGCTCGAGGAGACCGGCGCGTTGTTCACCGGCGACCATGTGATGGGCTGGTCGACCAGCGTGGTGGTCCCGCCCGACGGCGACATGGGCGCCTATATGAAGAGCCTCGAAATCCTCCACGCGCGCCAGGACCGCGTCTATTATCCCGCGCACGGCCCGGCGGTGGAGAAGCCGCGCCAGCTCGTCCGCGGCATGATCGGACATCGCAAGCAGCGCGAGAACCAGATCATGCGACTGCTGGGCGAGGAAGCGAGTGGCGTCGAGGCGCTTGTTCGACAGATGTACAAGGGCCTGGACCCGCGGCTGGTCAAGGCGGCGGGCCTTTCGGTGCTCGCCCACCTGATCGATCTGGAACGCCGCGGGCTGGTCGCCCGTTCGGAAGCGATATGGCAGAGGAACTGAACGATAAAGTCCGCACTGAGGTGGGGACCATTCCCGTCCGGCGCGAAACCCCGCTTGCGCGCATCCAGGCGGTGCCCTGGCTGATCGTGATCCTGCTGCTCGCCGCCACCGGCTGGCTGACCTGGCGGGCGTTCTTCTACAATCCCACCGCCGATCCCGTGGGCAGCGCCATGCTCGCATTCCAGAAGCAGAACTCGCTCACCGTCTTCTCGAGCCGCTTCGAGGTGGTGGCCGAAAGCACCAACCGCCAGGGGGTGCTCGGCCTCGACCTGTTGAAGAGCCGTCAGGCCGCGATCATCCCGGCGATGGTCGAATACCGGCTCGACCTCAGCGGGATGGACCGCGACCGCTTTCGATGGGACGAGGGCACCCAGACGCTCGGGGTGACGCTGCCGGGCTTGCGCATCTCGCGCCCCAATCTCGACGAGGCGGAGGCGCGAACCTTTACCGAGGGCAATTTCGTGACCGGCGGGGCAGCACAGGCGCTGGCCCGGAACAACTCGCTCCAGGCCGAGCGCAAGGCCGGCGAATTCGCGAGGAACCCCGAGGTCATGGCGCTGGCCCGTCAGGCGGCGAAGGATGCGATCCGTCAGAACCTCGCCATCCCCCTGCAGGTGGCGGGCTACGAGGGCGCCAAGGTGACAGTGCGCTTCGATGGCGAAGCCCTGGGAAGCTGACGCGTCGCGCTTGACATTGCCGGCGTTTACCATACCCCCCGGCTCGGGCATCCGGGGGGAAGCAAAATGGGCGAGGCCGCGGTCGAGCACAATCGTGTCGCGCGCTCGGCGATGAACAAGGCGCTGTGGCGGATCGTCCCGCTGATCGCGCTGGCCTATCTGTGCGCCTACATGGACCGGGTGAACGTCAGCTTCGCGGCGACGCAGATGAATCTCGATCTGGGCTTCAGCGCGACGGTCTACGGCCTTGGCGGCGGGCTCTTCTTCCTCGGCTATGCCTTGTTCGAAATCCCTTCGAACCTGCTGCTGGTCCGGTTCGGCGCGAGGCAATGGATCGCGCGGATCATGATCACCTGGGGGCTGCTGTCGGCGGCGATGATGTTCGTGCAGACGCCGATGCATTTCTACGTCCTGCGGTTCCTGCTCGGCGTGGCCGAGGCGGGGTTCTACCCGGGCGTTATCTATTATTTCGCGAGCTGGTTTCCCGTCTGCCACCGCGGCCGGGCGGTGAGCCGGTTCTTTATAGCGAGCCCGCTGGCGGCGGTGGTGATGGGCGCCGCGTCCGGCTGGCTGCTCGGGCTCGATGGCAGGGGCGGTCTCGAAGGTTGGCAATGGCTGTTCCTGGTCCAGGGCCTGCCCAGCGTGTTCGTCGGCCTGCTGGTGCTGACGATGCTGCCCGAAAAGCCCGGCGGCGTCGCGTGGCTGACCGCGGACGAGAAGCAGTGGATAGAAGCCGAGCTGGCGCGAGAGCAGGCGCGGATCGGCGAGCCCGTCAGCCACGACATCCTCGCCGCATTCCGCAACCCGCGGGTGCTGATGCTCGGCGCTATCGGGGTTCTGGTCATCGGCGCGATCACGACATTCATCCTGTCAGCCCCCATGATCCTCGTCGCCGCGGCGGGCCTGGAAGCGACCGGTGCGGGCTACCTGATCGCGGCCGGCGGTCTGGTTGGCGCGGGCATGATCGTGTTCATGGGCAATTGGGCCGACCGGCACGGCGATCGCTGGATCAACTCATTCTGGATGGCGGCCGCGATGGCGGCGGCGTTGCTGGCGATCGCGCTCGCGCCATCGCCGGGGATCGTGATCGCCGCCTATCTGGTGTTCGCGGCGGCGTGCTTCACCATTCCCATGCTGCTATCGTCGGGCTGGGCCGAGGTGCTGCACGTGCGCGAGCTGGCGGTGGGCGCGGCGGCAATAAACACGATGGCCCAGATCGGCGCGTTCGTCACGCCGTTCGCGTGGGGCGCGGCGAAGGACGCAACCGGCAGCTTCACCTCGGGGCTATACGCGCTCGCGGCGATGACGCTGGCTCAAGCGGTGCTCGTGCTCGTGCTGCGCCGGCAGATTCGCGCGCCGCGCGGCGCCCGGCTCGCGCTCGCCTGATCGGCGATTCGGGCGGAACCCGCTCGCCAGAACACCCGTTCCTCGTATAAGCGCCGCGCGAGAGCGGATAACGGAACACATGACGAGCATTGCCACCAAGCTTCCCACCGGCACCGACCTGCTGTCGGAAATCGACCGCCTGCGCCGCGAACGCAATGCGGTGATCCTGGCGCATTACTACCAGAAGCCGCAGATCCAGGACATCGCCGACTTCGTGGGCGATTCGCTCGAACTGAGCCGCAAGGCGGCCGAGACCGATGCCGACGTCATCGCCTTCTGCGGCGTCAAATTCATGGCCGACACCGCCAAGATCCTGAGCCCCGAAAAGATCGTGGTGCTGCCCGACCTGGATGCCGGCTGCTCGCTGGAAGATTCCTGTCCGCCGGACAAGTTCAGGGCCTTCCGCGAGGCGCATCCCGATCACATCGCGCTGACCTACATCAACTGCTCGACCGAGGTGAAGGCATTGAGCGATGTGATCGTCACCAGCTCGAGCGCCGAGACGATCATCGGCCAGATTCCGCCGGAACAGAAGATCATCTTCGGGCCCGACCGGCACCTGGGGGGCTATCTCAGCCGCAAGTTCGGGCGCGAAATGCTGCTGTGGCCGGGGGTGTGCATCGTCCACGAGGCCTTCAGCGAAACCGAATTGCTCAAGCTCAAGGCCCGGCACCCCGGCGCCCCGGTCGCCGCGCATCCGGAATGCCCGCCCGCGATCGTCGACCATGCCGATTATGTCGGCTCGACCAGCGGCATCCTCCAGTTCGCCAAGACCTTCGAGGGCGACACGCTGATCGTCGCCACCGAGCCGCACATCATGCACCAGATGCAGCTCGCGATCCCCGAGAAGAATTTCATCGGCGCGCCGGGGGCGGACGGCAACTGCAACTGCAACATCTGCCCTTACATGGCGCTCAACACGCTCGAAAAGCTCTACACCGCGCTGCGCGACCTGAGCCCGCGGATCGAGATCGAGGAAGGACTGCGCCTCCAAGCCAAGCGCAGCCTCGACCGCATGCTCGAGATGGCCAGCGGCACCATCGGCAAGGGGGACCTGGGGGTGCGCGACTGATGGCAACAAGCGATCTGTCCTGAGTGATTGCAAACACTTAAGTCCGTTCGTGTCGAGCGAAGTCGAGACACCCGGCCGGCGCTATCGTGTCTCGACTTCGCTCGACACGAACGGGAGGTGGGGATTTGATTTGGAGTAGCGCTAGTCGTCCGCCGCGCCCGCGCGCGCGATCACGAGCGCGCCCGCGACCAGCGCCATGCCGGCGATGTCGGGCCAGGCGAGCCACTCGTCGAACGCGAGCCACCCGCTGAGCGCCGCGATCGCGGGCTGGGTCAGCAGCGCCATGCCGACCACCAGTGGCGAGAAGTGCCTGAGCGAATAGACCAGCAGCCCCTGGCCGACGATCTGGCTCGACAGCGCGAGGCCGAGCACCGGGGTCCAGCCCGCCGTGCCCGGCCACACCGGCTCGCCCAGCACCACCGCCAACAGCAGCAGCACCGGCGCGGCGCTGGCGCAGACCAGGGCGAGCACGGTCCATTGCCCCATCGTCGCGCGCGCGGCCTGCGCGGGCAGCAGGTAGAGCACATAGAAGGCGCCCGCGAGTACGCACAGCAGGTCGCCGACCAGCGTGCTGGTGCTGACCTCCAGACTGCGGCCGAGCAGGATCGCCCCGCCCGTCAGCGCGGCGGCGAGCGCCAGGACTTCCGCCCGGCTCGGCGCGCGGCGCAGCGCGAACAGGCCCCACCCCATCAGGATCAGGCTGCCCGAATTGCCGAACAGCGTCGCGTTGCCGAGTTTGGTCAGCTCGATCCCGAGGTGCCAGCTGGCGAGGTCGAGCGCGAAGAACACCCCCGCGGCGAGCAATATACACGCCGTGCGCGAGGTCGGCGCAGCAACGCCCTGGCGCCCCCGCAACTCGCGCCACGCCAGCCACAGGAACAGCGGGAGCGGCAGCGCCATGCGCCAGAATCCCGCCGCCACCGGCCCCGTGTCGGCCAGCCGCACCAGCCACGGGCCCAGCGCCAGCGCGGCGTTGCCGAGCAACAATGCGGCGAAGGGCCAGGCGCCCCCCGGATAGATTTTCTCCGCGCGCTCTTGCGTTGCCGTAGCCATCGCCCGCCCCTAGCTGGGTTGCGAAACGAAACCAGCCCCAAGGATTGTTTGACCGATGCACGAAACCCTATTCCACCCTCTGCAACTGGGGGCGATCGAAGCGCACAACCGCGTGATCATGGCGCCGCTCACCCGCGGCCGTTCGACCCAGCCAGGCTCGGTGCCCAACGGTATGATGGAAACCTACTACCGCCAGCGCGCGGGCGCGGGGCTGATCGTCACCGAGGCGACCGGGATCAGCGTCGAGGGCCTCGGTTGGCCGGCAGCGCCCGGCATCTGGAGCGAGGAGCAGGTCGAGGGGTGGAAGCCGGTCACCAGGGCGGTCCACGACGAGGGCGGCGCGATCGTGCTCCAGCTGTGGCACATGGGCCGGCTGGTGCACCCGGATTTCCTGGGCGGAGAAGCGCCGGTTTCGGCCAGCGCCACCACCGCGCCCGGCCATGCGCACACTTTCGAAGGGCGGAAGGACTACCACCCGGCCCGCGCGCTCCAAACCGACGAGATCGCGCGCGTCGTGGCCGATTACGCCCATGCCGCCGAAAATGCCAAAAGGGCCGGCTTCGACGGGGTGCAGCTCCACGGCGCGAACGGCTACCTCGTCGATCAATTCCTGCGCGACAGCACCAACCTTCGCACCGACCGCTACGGCGGCAGCGCCGAGAACCGCACCCGCTTCCTGCGCGAGGTGCTCGAGGCGCTGATCGGCGTATGGGGCGCGGACCGGGTCGGGCTGCGGCTCAGCCCCAATGGCGAGACGCAGGGGTGCGACGACAGCAACCCGGCCGCCCTTTTCGGCGCGGCGGCCAAGGTCGTGCAGGACCTCGGCCTCGCCTTCCTCGAACTGCGCGAGCCGGGGCCGGAGGGGACCTTCGGCAAGACCGACGTGCCCAGGCAAAGCCCGCTGATCCGCGCGATCTATTCGGGCGCGCTGATCCTCAATTCCGACTTCACCGCGCTCGAAGCCGAACAGGCCATCGCCGACGGGCGCTGCGACGCGGTCAGCTTCGGCCGCCCCTACATCTCCAACCCGGACCTCGCCCAGCGCATCCGCGGTGGAAGCGAATGGGCCGCCAACGTCAATGTCCCCCAGAGCTGGTACCTGCCGGGCCCCGAGGGCTACATCGACTACCCAGCGATGGAGGCGGAGGCGGAAGCCGCCGAATAGCCGCTCACGCCTTCTCCAGCGTGCACTGGAGCGGGTGCTGGTTCGCCTTGGCGAAATCCATCACCTGGTTCACCTTGGTCTCGGCGACCTCGTATGGGAAGATGCCGCAGACGCCCACGCCGCGCTGGTGGACGTGGAGCATGACCCGCGTCGCCTCCTCCATGTCCATGCGGAAGAAGCGCTTGAGGACGATCACCACGAACTCCATCGGCGTGTAGTCGTCATTCAAGAGCAGCACCTTGTACTGGCTCGGCTTCTTGGGCCTGGCGCGCGTCTTGGTCGCGACGCCGACGCGTGGATCGCCGTCGGTATCGGCGGGATCGTGCGCCGCGGCGCGGACAAGTGGATATGCGGGGGTGTTGGAAGCCATCGGGGCGTCAATATCGTAACGCGGCGGCCCGGCGCAAGGCGCGACCGTGCCGGAGAAAAGGAAACGGGCCGGACCGCGCGATCGCAGTCCGGCCCGCACATGTCGCTCCGGGCATTCAAGGGGGGAGAGAGAGCCCGGGGCGGCTTAGCTTCGGATCGTTCAGGCGGCCTTGGTCAGGCGCTCCATGGCGACGCTGGCGCGGCTCGAAAGCGGCGCGAACATCTCGTTCGCGAGCTTCATCATCACTTCCGCGTTCTTCGAGGTGCGGGCGACCAGCGTGTCGAGGTTGCGGCGCGCGATCTCGCCCTGGAGCTGGAACAGCTCGGTAGGCGACTTGACGGCGGCGATCGCCTTGACGTCGGCGGTCGCGGTCTCGGCAGCCGACTTGGCGTCCTCGACCACGGTGCGGCCGAGGTCCTGCATGCCGGCGGCGAGGATCTTGCCCGATTCGACGACGGCGTCGAAGTTGCCCTTGTGGAAGGCGGTGACGTCGGCGGTCATCTCGGTGCCCTTTTCATAGGCGGCCTTGGCGCGGGCCTGGAGGTCCGCGACGGCGTCCTGGGCGGTCTTGGCGAAATCGGTGGTCTTGGTGGTGGCCATGATCTTGTCCTTCAATTGCGAAATGGTGGTGGGCTTGACGGTTTTCGCGGGCGCGGCGACCGGCTTGCGAGCCGGAGCCTTGCGGACCGCGGGCTTCTTGGCGGCAGGCCTGGCAACGGCCTTCCTGGCCGCGACCTTCCGGGCCGCCTTCTTCGGGGCCGCCTTCATGGCGACCGGCTTCACTTTCGGAGCCACGACGGGCTTCGCCGCGGCCTCGGCCTTCGCCACAGGCGCGGCGACGGGCGCAGCAGCAACCGACGCAGGCGAAGCCGGCTTGGCCACAGCTTCGCTGGTCTTCTTCTCGGCTGCCTCGGCGAAAGCCTTTTCGGCAGCGGCGTCGATCTTGCTCGGGCTCTCGGCCATGGGACGAACCTCGTCGTTGTTGCGCTGCACAATATAGTGCATCGCAACAGAGGTTCAAGCATTTTTTGTGCATTGCACAATTTACGCGAAAAATCGCGCGTTACGCGGCCTTTACATAGCGTCCGGGGGCGTTTTCGATCACTTTGTCGCCCTTGCCGCCGGGATCGCGCTTGCCCTTCGCGGGCACGGACTGGGCATCCTGCGCCTTCAACCATTCGACCCAGTGGGGCCACCAGCTGCCCTTGTGTTCGGTCGCGCCCGCGACGAACTCCTCGAAGCTGAGCACCTTCGCGTCATTGGTCCAGTACTGGTACTTCTGCGCTTCGGGCGGGTTGACCACACCGGCAATATGCCCCGAACCCGCGAGCACGAATTCGAGCGGGCCCTTGAAGTGGTGCGTCAGCTTAAACACGCTCCGCGCCGGGGCGATATGGTCCTCGCGCCCGGCCTGAACATAGGTCGGCGTCTGCACCAGCGAGAGATCGAGCGGCGTCCCATCCACGCTCAGCGCGTCCTTCTGCACCAAGCGGTTGTCGCGATAGAGATCGCGCAGATAGGCGAGGTGCCACTTGCTGGGCAGATTGGTGGTGTCGCCGTTCCAATACAGCAGGTCGAAGGCCGGATAATCCTCGCCCAGCATGTAGTTGTTGATCACATAGTTCCAGATCAGATCGGTGCCGCGCAGCAGGTTGAAGGTGGCGGCCATATAGCGCCCGTCGAGGTAGCCCTCGGGGCTGATCGCCTCGATGGTGGCGAGCTGCTGGTCGTCGACGAAATGGAGCAGGTCGCCCGCGGCCTCGAAGTCGACCTGCGCGGTGAAGAAGGTCGCGCTCCTGACCTTGTCCGCTTCCCCGCGCCGCGTCAGCAGCGCGAGCGTGGCCGCGAGCGTGGTGCCGGCGACGCAATAGCCGATGGCGTGGACCGCCTTCACCTCCAGTCGCTCGCGGATATGGTCGATCGCGGACATCTGCGCGCGCACGTAATCGTCCCAGATCACATCCTTCATGCTCGCGTCGGCCGATTTCCAGCTGACCATGAACACGGTGATCCCCTGCGCCACCGCCCAGCGCACGAAGCTCTTCCTGGGGTTGAGGTCGAGAATGTAGAAGCGGTTGATCCACGGCGGGAAGATCACCAGCGGCGCCTCCAGCACCGTCTCCGTGGTGGGCGAGTACTGGATGAGCTGGAACAGCTCGGTCTCGAACACCACTTTGCCGGGCGTCGCGGCAATGGTTTCGCCCAGCACGAAGCTCGAGCCGTCAGTGTGGGTGAGCTGGCCCTTGCGCATGTCGGCCAGCAGATGCTCCATGCCCTTGACCAGGTTCTCGCCGCGGGTTTCGAGCGTGCGTTCGAGGACCACCGGGTTGAGGAAGGGGATATTGGCCGGGCTCGCCGCATCGGTGATCGCCTTGGTGGCGAAGCGCAGCTTCTCGCGCTGGTCCCTGGGCAGCCCCTCGATCTGATCGACCATCTCGGCGACGCGCTCGGCGAGGAACAGATAGGTCTGGTGGATGAGCGCGAAGGCGGGATGCGAGCGCCAGCGCTCGTCGGCGAAGCGGCGGTCCTGACGCGGGAGTTCGGCTTGTCCCGCATCGGGCCCGATCCCGAAGCTGCCGAGCACGCCCTGCCACACGGCGAGCCCTTCCTCCCACAGCGCCTTCTGCCTGTCCGGATCCGCGAAGGGCATCTGCCTGGCCCAGCCCTGCGCCAGCGCCACCCAGCGGGCGGGATCGAGATAGGCCATCGCGTTCTGAGGTTTCGTGGCCTGCTCGGCCATGAACTCGAACCACAGCCCCTGGAGCTTGCTGCCGACCTCGACCCAGTGCTGCATGTCGGCCGGCGCCATTGCGCGCGCGCTGGGCACTGCTGTGCTCATCTGCTGACCCACGCTCCGCCAGGGCGCGAAAAACGCCTGCACCATCTTCGCCGGGCCCTCGTACATATTGGTGAAGGGGTCGGGAGTGTGGTCGTCACCGGTCATGGGCACGGCTCCTATGGGCGATTCTGCGCGCTCTAGCCGAAACGCCCGGCCCATGCATCCGTTGCGCGCTCCGGCTTCTTCCGCCACAGCGGCCTGACCATGTCGGACGACTTCTACCGCATCAAGCGCCTGCCGCCCTATGTCATCGCCGAGGTCAACACCCTGCGCCATGCCGCGCGGCAGGCCGGGCGCGACATCGTCGATCTGGGCATGGGCAACCCCGACCTCCCCCCGCCGCGGCATGTCATCGACAAGCTGTGCGAGGTCGCCGCCAAGCCCGACGCGCACGGCTATTCGCAGTCGCGCGGCATCCCGGGGCTGAGGCGCGCGCAAGCCAACTACTATGCCCGCCGCTTCGGGGTCGCGGTCGATCCCGAGCGCGAGGTGGTGGTCACCATGGGCTCCAAGGAGGGGCTCGCCAGCCTCGCCACGGCGATCACCGCGCCGGGCGACGTGGTGCTGGCGCCCAACCCCAGCTACCCGATCCACACCTTCGGCTTCATCATCGCCGGCGCCACCATCCGCAGCGTGCCGACCACGCCCGACGAGAACTATTTCCGCAGCCTCGAGCGCGCGATGGCCTTCACCGTGCCGCGCCCGAGCATCCTGGTGGTCAATTACCCCAGCAATCCCACCGCGGAGACCGTCGATCTCGCCTTCTACGAGCGGCTGGTCGGCTGGGCGCGCGAGAACCAGGTCTGGGTGATCTCGGACCTCGCCTATTCGGAGCTCTATTACGACGGAAATCCGACCGTCTCGATCCTCCAGGTCGAGGGCGCGAAGGACGTCGCGATCGAGTTCACCTCGCTCTCCAAGACCTTCTCGATGGCCGGCTGGCGGATCGGCTTCGCGGTCGGCAATCCGCGGCTCATCGCGGCGATGACGCGGGTGAAGAGCTACCTCGACTATGGAGCTTTCACCCCGGTCCAGGCCGCCGCCTGCGCGGCGCTCAACGGCCCGCAGGACATCGTCGAGAAGAATCGCCGGCTCTACCACAAGCGGCGCGACGTGCTGGTCGAGGTGTTCGGCCGCGCCGGCTGGGACATCCCGCCGCCGCGCGCCAGCATGTTCGCCTGGGCGCCGCTGCCGCCCGCGCTCGCCCACATGGGCAGCCTCGAATTCTCCAAGCAGATGCTCGAGCACGCCGATGTCGCGGTGGCGCCCGGCGTCGGCTATGGCGAGGACGGCGAGGGCTTCGTGCGCATCGCGCTGGTAGAGAACGAGCAGCGCCTGCGCCAGGCGGCGCGCAATGTCCGGCGCTGGTTCCAGCAGATGGGGCTCAATACCGGCGCCGGACGCGAGGCGGGATAGAGTCGGGCCCCGCCGCCCGATCCCGCCGAAACCGAGCATGCGCACCCTTATCGCGCGCACGCTCCCGCCGCATAGTCGCCGCCGCGGGAGATCGGCGAATCGGGGGCGGCGAGTGACAGCGCGATTTGGATGGCTTTCGGAGGCGGCGGAGATTCCCGCCCGCTGGGATTTGCGCCTGCTGGGCTGGGAGCTGGCGGCGAGAGACGGGGGGCCCGCTCACCCGTGCGTTTTCGACGGGCGGGAGAGGTCGCGCCCGTCCGACTGGCGGCGCCTGCCGCATGCGGCGCTGACGATCGCGGTGGGGGTGGCCTGCGGCGAGGAGCGCACCGCGATGCTCGCGGCCGGGCTCGGCGAAGCACTGCCGATGCAGGTGGCGCTCGGCGAGTTGTCGGTGCGCATGTCGCGGTTGGCGCTCGGCGCGGGCGCCCTGCCCCGCAAGCGCCGGATCGGCCCGATCGTGCTCGACCTCCTGCACCGCGACGCTCTTTTCGAAAGCGGCGGCGCGGACGGTCGCTGGCTGGCGCTGCACCCGCGCGAGTTCGCGCTGCTGTGGCGGCTGGCCGATGCGCCCGGCGAGCGGGTACCGCGCGAGCGGCTGCTCACCGATGTCTGGCGGTTGGAACACATGCCGGCCACCAACTCGCTGGAGGTGCACATCTCGCGCCTGCGCGCCAAGCTGGCCGTGGCCAGGGCCGCATGGCTGGTGGTGACCGACCCGCGCGGCGGCTACCGGCTGGCCTGCGCGAACAGGGAAACAGGCTGGACAGCCTCCGCGCCGATCCCCACACTCGCGGATGCTGACCCGAGCGGAGCAATTCGATGGCCGATGAGCGCGTGACCCTGACCCTGGGCGACGACGGCGTCGCGCAGGTGCGGCTCAACCGTCCCGACAAGATGAATGCGCTCGATCCCGCGATGTTCGACGCGCTGATCGCGGCCGGCGAGGCGCTGCGGACCATGCCGGGCTTGCGCGCGGTGGTGCTTGCGGGCGAGGGACGCGCCTTCTGCGCCGGACTCGATCTGGGCAGTTTCGCCGCAGGCGGCTCCGATCCCACCCGCAACCTCGCCGAACGCACCCACGGCAACGCCAACCGCGTGCAGGAAGCCGCGATGACCTGGCGCAAGTGCCCGGTGCCGGTGGTCGCCGCAGTCCACGGGGTGTGCTTCGGTGGCGGCCTCCAGATCGCCAGCGGTGCCGACATCCGCGTGGTGCATCCCGCGGCGCGGCTGGCGATCATGGAGATGCGCTGGGGCCTGGTGCCCGACATGGGCGGCTATGCGCTGTGGCGCACTCTGGTGCGGGGCGATCGCTTGCGCGAACTGGTCTATTCGAACCGCGAGTTTTCCGGGACCGAGGCCCTGGGGCTTGGCCTCGCCACTTTCGTAGAGAGCGATCCGCTGGCCCGCGCGCAGGCGATCGCCGCCGAGATCGCGGCCCGCAATCCCGAAGCCGTGCGCGCCGCCAAGCGGCTGTTCGATGTCATGGACAACGAAGACACCGACTCGATCCTGCTCGCCGAAAGCCGCGCGCAGGACGGCGTGATCCGCAAGCCCAACCAGGTCGAGGCGGTCATGGCCGGGATGCAGAAACGAGCGGCGGTTTTTTCGGACGTCTGAGCCAAGTATCTCGACTTCGGTCCTGGCGGACCTCCGCTCGATACGAACGGAGGTTGAAAAGGAACATGGTCCGTTCGTGTCGAGCGAAGTCGAGACACCGTTCTCGTGCTACCCGAAAATCGCCGCCGCCTGCATCCCCACCATCGCCAACCTGCCATCCACGTTCCACAGCCGCAGCCGCTCGCTCGAATAGCCGAGGTCGGCGTGGTCGCTGGCGGTTTCGGCGAGCCACCAGCCGTCCCGGGTCTCGGCCTCGGGATCGAGGATGTTGAAGCTCCAGTTGACCGAACTCAACGGGCCGCGGCGCTTCATCGCGCGCATCGCGGCGGGCGGCAGCGTGTCGCCGATCAGCACCAGCCGCGAGATGGGGTCGAGCTCCTGTTCGTTCTTGAGCCGCAGCCAGCGCCGTACCAGCGGGAAGCCCGGCCCGGTCTCGTCCTGCGCGCGGCGCAGCTCGAAATTGCCGATGAAATGCAGCGCTTCGGGATTGGACAGCGGCTCGCAGTCCTCCGGCACACCGGGCCAGGGCTCGCAGCGGGGTGCGGGATGGACGGCATTGGCCTCGCGCGCCGCGCCGAAGACGAAGGTCGCCGCGAGCCCCACCTCGCCCTCGGCCACCAGCTCGCAGCGGAGCTGGGTGACGTTGCGGCCCGCGCGCAGCACCGCCACGCGGGTCTCGAAGCTCTCCCCCACCGGCCCCGAAAAGGCGATCTGCGCGGCGCGCAGCGGCGCCAGCCCCGGATGCGCGCGCACGGCCGCGGTATAGGCGATCAGCGCCGAGGCCCCGCCATAGAGCGTGCGCCCCTGGAGCCACGCCTCGGCGTTCTCCAGCCTGACGGGGCCGGGCGTGGCGGGGATCGGATCGATGAGCGAGGCGATGGTCATGCCGGCGCCCATACCGCGCTCCGCCGCGCGGGCAACAAGCCGATTGCGCGCGCCTCTCGCATTGGCTAGGGGGCCGCTTCCCCGGTTTCCGGGGCTCGGCCCGATGGCGGAGTGGTTACGCAGAGGACTGCAAATCCTTGCACGCCGGTTCGATTCCGGCTCGGGCCTCCACTCTCGCCCCGGACCGAGCACGCTTGCCGGGACACAATGGAGAGGCCGCTTTAGCTCAGTTGGTAGAGCACATCATTCGTAATGATGGGGTCACAGGTTCGAGTCCTGTAAGCGGCACCAGCTTCGATTGGACAAAACCGTCCCCGGACGGCCTTGTCCTGTCGAAACTGGTGGGCGCGACAGGGATTGAACCTGTGACCCCACCCGTGTGAAGGGTGTGCTCTACCGCTGAGCTACGCGCCCGCCCGTGGTGGCCGGCGCGCTCTGGTCGAGGGGCCGGCGGGGCAGGGGCGCGCCTTTATCCGGCCTCCGGGGGCTTGGCAAGCGGAGGATCAGCCCAGTCTGGCGATCAGCGCCGCCAGCGTCGCCAGCCAGCCTAGGCCTCCCGCCTTGGCGCCCGCCGGCGCCGCGCGCGGGGTTGCCGGGCATTCGAGGCAATAGGCCTGCATGCCGCCGCCGCCGAGCAGCCGCTCGAGATCGCGCACCAGCCGCTCGCCGAGCGCGGCCTGGCGCGCCGCCATAAGCCCGGTCACGTCGCGCGCGCCTTCGCCTCGTCTTTCCGCCGAGCCATCGTCGATCAGCCAGCGCCGCAGGATGGTGTCGTAGGTATTCTCCTCGGCGCCGAGATAAACCGGGTGCCACTTGCCCTCGGCCACGCCCGCCTTGGCGGCCGCCCAGGCGAGCGCGTCGTCGAGCCCGCCGTACTGATCGACGAGGCCGATCTGGCGCGCCGCGCCGCCGTCCCACACGCGGCCCTGAGCGATGCGATCGACCGCCGCGGGGCTCATCTTGCGCGATTGCGCCACCCGCGCGAGGAAATCGCGGTAGCCGTCCTCGATCTGCGCCTGGATCAGCTGGTCGACCTCGGGCGTGAAGCCGCCGATGAGATCGGGCTGACCGGCCAACGGCGTGGTGCGGATGCCGTCGGCGGTGACGCCGATGCCGGCGGCGGCGCGCTCGAAGGTGGGGACCACCGCGAAGATGCCGATCGAACCGGTGACGGTGTCGGGCTCGGCGAAGATGCGGTCGCCCGCCGTGGCGATCCAGTAGCCGCCGCTCGCCGCCAGATTGGCCATCGAGACAACGACCGGGATCTTGCGCGCCTTGTGGCGCAGGATCGCGCGGCGAATCTCCTCGCTCGCCAGCACCGATCCGCCCGGCGAATCGACCCGCACCACCAGCGCCTTCAGATCCTCGTTCCCGAGCGCCTCGTCGAGGAGGTCGGCGATACGCTGGCCGCCCGCGGTGCCGGGGCCGGCGTCGCCATCGACGATCTCGCCCGCCACGGTGACCACCCCGATCGCCGGCCCGCCCTCGGGCCGGCCGAGGTGCTCGAGCCAGGGGGCGAGCTCGGTCATGGTGTAGCCGTTGAGCTTCTCGCTCCACGCGTCCTTGCCGACCAGCGCGACCATCCGCGCCTCGAAATCGGTGCGGTTGCCGAGCTTGTCGACGAGGCCCGAGCGCAGCGCGGCCTGCGCCAGATCGCCGCCGCCGGCGCGCATCCAGCCGACCGGATCGTTGGCCGCGAGCGCGATGTTGGCCCTGGGCCGCGCCTTGGCGACATCGGCCTGCCATTCGCTCCACAGCGCGCCGTAGAGCGCCTGGTAGTTCTCGCGCGATTCTTCCGACATGGAATCGCGGAAGAACGGCTCGACCGCGCTCTTGTAGGTGCCGACGCGGTAGACATGGGCATCGACCTTCAGCCGGTCGAGCAGCGCCTTGTAGTAGAGCCGGGTGCCGCCCGGGCCGGCGACCACGGCGCCCCCGAGCGGGTCGAGCCAGATCTCGCTGGCGTGCGCGGCGAGGAGCAGCCCGTCGTTGGCGTATGCGGTGGCGTAGGCGAGCACCGGCTTCTTCGCCGCGCGCACCCGGTCGAGCGCGGCGCCGACGGCTTCGAGATGGACCTGCCCGCCGCCCAGGAAGCGGTCGAGGTCGAGCACCACCGCCTTGATCCTGCCGTCGGTGGCCGCGGCGTCGAGCGCGCGCACCAGGTCGCGCGCCTGGTATTCGCCCACCGGAGTCTCGCCGGTCAGCAGGGCGGCGATGGGATCGACCGGCTGCCGCTCTTCCACGACATAGCCGTCCAGCGCCAGCACCAGCGCGCCGCCGCGCACCTCGGCCGGGCTCGGCCGCGCGGTCAGCAGCGCGAACAGCGCGCCGAAGAACACCAGCATGAAGACGAGCACCAGCCCGTCCTTGATGCCCACCAGCAAGCGCCACACCCGTCCCGCAAACCGCATTCTTCGTAGTCCTCGTCTCGATTTGTTCCGACCCTAGCGGTTCGGCCGCGTGTAGGAAAACAGAATTGCCGGTGGGCGAATCCTATTTCTGAGCGGCTTGGGCATGATTCGATGGTGGCGCGATGCCGGGACCGGAGCGCCGATTCGGGTTCACACAAAGACACGAAGATGGCGGTTCGCGCCGCAGGCCCACCGCTTCCATGCTCCCTGTGCTAGTGCAGAGCGGCTTACGCCGCATAGCTCCGCCATCTTCGTGTCTTCGTGTGAACCAAAAAAGGGCTCGTCGCCGCGCCCGCACGCTTGCCATTGCCAGAGGGGCACCCGCGCCGTAGGGGCTTCGCTTTAATGACAGCGCGGCCCGACACTCCGGCTTCTGCCCGCTTCCCGGCGGGACGGCTGGCCTTCCCGCACCGCGATCTGCTCGGGATCGGGCGGCTCGAGCGGCACGAGATCCTGTTCCTGCTCGCCGAGGCGCGACAATGGGTCGAGTGGAATCGCCAGGCGAGCAAACACGCGGATTTGCTCGCGGGCCTCACCGTCATCAACGCCTTCTTCGAGAACTCTACCCGAACGCTGCTCAGCTTCGAGATCGCGGGCAAGCGGCTGGGCGCGGACGTGGTCAACATGCAGGCCGCGCAATCGAGCGTGAGGAAGGGCGAGACGCTGATCGACACCGCGATCACGCTCAATGCCATGCGGCCCGACGCGATCGTGATCCGCCACGGCTCGAGCGGGGCGACCCAGCTGATCGCCGGCAAGGTCGATTGCCCGGTGCTCAATGCCGGCGACGGCAGCCACGAGCACCCGACGCAGGCGCTGCTCGATGCGCTGGCGCTGCAGACCAAGCTCGGCTGCGAGGATTTCACCGGGCTGACCGTGACCATCTGCGGCGATGTGCTGCACAGCCGGGTCGCGCGCTCCAACCTGCTTTGCCTCCAGGCGCTGGGGGCGAGCGTGCGGCTGTGCGCCCCGCCCGCGCTGATGCCCGCCGGCGTGGAGGCGATGGGGGCGCAGGCGTTCCACGACTTCGACGCCGCGCTGGCCGGGGCGGATGTGGTGATGATGCTGCGGCTCCAGCAGGAGCGGATGAGCGGGCAATTCATCCCCTCGGCGCGCGAATACCGCCACCTCTACGGCCTCACGAAGAAGCGGCTGGCCGGGGCCGCTCCGCACGCGCTGGCGATGCACCCCGGCCCGATGAACCGCGGGGTCGAGATCGACAGCGAGGTCGCCGACATGCTCGACCGCTCGATCATCACCCGCCAGGTCGAGATGGGGGTGGCGATCCGCATGGCCTGCCTCGACGTGCTGACCCGCACGCGAAGGGGTGTGGAGGGCTGGGCGTGAACAGTTTCCTGCCCCACCCCCGTTCGCCTCGAGCGAAGTCGAGAGGCAGGGGCGAGACGTGTCTCGAGTTCTGCCTACGGCAGTGCTTCGCAACCGCTCGACACGAACGGAGAGTTTGGTGAAACAGTCGCGGCCGATCGTCATCGCCGGCGGCCGGCTGGTGCTGCCCGGCGAGGTCCGCGAGGGCGCGATGCGTCTGGTCGAGGGGCGGATCGCAGCGCTGGGCGATGTCGCGCCCGAGGATGGCGACGAGGTTGTCCAGGCGAGGGGCCGACTGATCGCCCCCGGGCTGATCGACTACGGCGTGTTCGCGATCGACAAGCCGGCGTTCCACTTCGGCGGGATCACGCGCGCGGCGCTGATGCCCGACCAGTGTCCCGCGCTCGATCTGCCCAGCCGGATCAATTTCATCGCCAAGAGCGGCAAGCCCGATCTCTGGGTGCATCCGCTCGCCGCCGCCACCCAGGGGCTCGACGGCGAGCGCCCCGCCGA